>NZ_JBVJNO010000016.1:0-23002 GCF_055583645.1 Amycolatopsis sp. NPDC104587 | reverse complement strand
AGTTTCAAGACCCCGGTCTTGACTCAGGAAAAAAGGATGCAAAGACCTCTTGCGATCTCCCGCCCAGTTTTTTTGTGGGTGGCCCTGGGGCCCAACCCCCCCCCCCCCCCCCACGACAGCTGCGGCAGGCTCAGGAAGTCGCGGGGCTTTGCTCAGCCGGTGCGGGTTCCCGCGCCGGGGAGTGGCGGCCCGGGCGGACCACCGTCACCGCCGCCGCGCCCAGGGCGCCCACTCCCGCGAAGGCGTAGAAGCCCCACGGGTACGCGATTCCCGCCGTCAGCAGCGCGCCGCCGAGGAGGGGGCCGGAGATCGCGCCGATGCGGCCGATGCCCGCCGACCAGCCGAGGCCGGTCGCGCGGATCGCGTCCGGGTAGATGCGGCCGATGTACGCGTACACCAGCACCTGTGCGCTGAACACGAAACAACCGGTCAGGAACACCGCCGCGTACAGCCCGACCGCGGGCAGCTTCACGCTCAGCAGCGCGAGGAACACCGCGCCCAGGCAGAACCAGACGATCGCCGACGGGCGGATGCCGACGCGGTCGGCGACCCGGCCCGCGACGAGCAGCCCGACGATTCCCCCGACGTTCAGCGTCAGCAGCAGGCTCAGCGCCGCGCCGAGCGGGTACCCGGCCTGGCGCATGATCTCCGGCAGCCAGGTGTTCAGGCCGTACACCAGCAGCAGCCCCATGAACGACGTCACCCAGAACGCGATCGTCGCGCGCAGCAGGCCGCCGCGGAACAGGCCGGCGACGGCGTGCCCGGCCGACCGCTCGGTCTCGCGGACCCGCTGGAACGTCTCGGACTCCGGCAGGAACTTCAGCATCAGCGGGATCAGCACGACGGCCGGCAGCGCCCCGGCGACGAACATCGCGCGCCAGCCCAGCGGCGAGATGAGGACGATGCCCAGCAGCGCCGTCAGCACCGCGCCGACGTGGTAGCCGGTCATCACGGTGGTGGTCGCGCTGCCGGACTTGCCGCGGCGCGCGTACTCCGTGACCAGCGTGATGGCCGTCGGCAGGCAGCCGCCGAGGCCGAGCCCGGCGACGAACCGCAGCAGGCCGAAGACGAACGTCGAGGGCGCGAACGCGCACAGCAGCGTGCACACCGAGAACAGCGCCACGGAGATGATCAGCGACTTCCGGCGGCCGATGACATCGGTGATCGTGCCGATCGCCAGCCCGCCCAGCATCATCCCAGCCAGCCCGACCGTCGAGACGACCGACGCCGTGCCGGGTGTCAGGCCCCAGACGTGGTCGCGGAGGAGCACGGGCAGCACGGTGCCGAGCACGACCAGGTCGAACCCGTCGAGCAGGACGGCGGTCCAGGCCAGGGGCACGACCCAGGAGCGAGCGCCAGGGGACATGGGGAACCTCCGGTTGTGCGTCGGTGCACATGATCCGCACAGGTGTGCGTAGTGCGCACACTCAACCACGGCGACATCGGCGTAAGCCAGGTCACTTCCACTGACCGGAAGCCGAGCACAACGCCGCTCCCTGCGCGAAGATCACGCGCGTGGAGATCCTGACGCTGATGGGCGTGCTCGCCGGATCGTTGGCGCTGACGGCGTTCGCCCGCCGGTACAACCTGTCCGCGCCGCTGCTGGTGGTGGTCGTCGCGCTCGGGGTCGCGCTGATCCCCGGGGTGCCGCGGTTCGAGCTGGAGCCGGAGCTGGTGCTCACGGTCGTGCTGCCGCCGTTGCTCTACTCGACGTCGCTCGAAAGCTCGTTGACGCACTTCAAGAACAGCCTGCGGCCGATCGTCGCGCTGGGCGTGGTGCTGGTCGCGGTGACGGCCGTGGTCGTCGCGTTGGTCGTGCACCTGCTGCTGCCGGACGTGCCGTTCGCCTCCGCGCTGGTGCTCGGCGCGGTCGTGGCGCCGCCGGACGCCGTCACGGCGGTGGCGATCGGGCGCAAGCTCGGCCTGCCGCGGCGGGTGATGACCGTGCTGACCGGCGAAAGCCTGGTCAACGACGCCGCCGCGCTGACGCTCTACAAGGTCGCGCTCGCCGCGGTCGCGGGCACCGCGGGCTCGGCCGGGCACGGGTTCGCCGTGTTCGGCGTGGCGACGGTGCTGGGCATCGCGGTCGGCCTGGCGATCGGCGCCCTCGTCGTGGGGATCCGGCGGCTGCTCGACGACCCGCTGCTCGAGTCGGCGTTCGGGATCATCGTGCCGTTCGGCGCGTACGTCACCGCCGAGCACCTGCACCCGTTCGGCGAGGAGTTCAGCGGGTCGGGGGTTCTCGCCGTGGTCGCCGCGGGCCTCTATCTGGGCGCGCGCTCGCTGTACGCGTCACCCGCGACGCGCATGCAGGACAGATCCGTCTGGGCGTCCATCGACGTCCTGCTGGAAGCGCTGGTGTTCGCGCTGATGGGGCTGCAGCTGCCGTTCGTGCTCGACGGCGCCCAGCACGCGGCGCGCGACAACGGCACGCTCGTGCTGGTCGCGGTGGTCGTGCTGCTGGTGACGATGCTGGTGCGCGTCCCGGCGGTGTTCGTCTTCGCCTACCTGCCCCGGGCGATGCGCCTGTTCGGCCGCGGCCGTGCGGCGCCGGCGTGGCGGACGCTGGCGGTGCTCTCGTGGACCGGCATGCGCGGCGTCGTCACACTCGCGGCGGCGGCCGGTGTCCCCGCCGACACGCCGGGGCGTGAAGAGATCCAGCTGTTCGCGTTCGCCGTCGCGATCGGGACGGTGCTAATCCAGGGGCTCACGCTGCCACCGTTGATCCGGGTGCTGAAGGTGCAGGACCCGTCGGAGGCGTCGCGCGACGAAGCCGAGGAGCTCGCCGCGCGCGAGGTCGCGCAGCAGGCGGCGCACGAACGGCTGCGCGAGATCGGCCGCGACCGGCTGGCCACCCTGGACCTGCCGCCCGAGAAGGTCGAACGGCTCAAGCAGCGGCTGGAGCGGCTGATCGACACGCGCTACCGGTTCGCCGAAGCGACGATCAAGCTGTCGGGCGAGGACCGCCCGGGCACGCCACAGGCGCAGTTCGCGAAGGCCCGGAAGGAGCTGCTGATCATCCAGCGCAAGGCGATGATCGAGGAGAACCGCGCGGGCCGGCTTGACGACGAGATCCTGCAGAAGGTGCTGCGCGAGCTGGACCTGGAGGAGCTGTCGGTGACGGCGACCCTCACGAACCGATTGAGCTGACGACCTCCCAGGTCCGTCGGCGCTCTTCGCTGGAGCGGATGCCGGTCTGCGAAACGAGGACGTCGGTGGCGCCTGCGTCGTAGTAACGCTGAAGCCCGGCGAGGACGGTCTTCTCGTCGCCGATGAGCGCGAGGTCGGCGGCGTGGCCGACGCCTTCCGCGTCGAGGATCCGGCGGTACGACGGAATCTGGCCGTAGAAGGACATCTGCTCGACGGCTTTCGCACGGACGGCGTCCGGGTCGTCGGTGACGACGGCCGGGACGGCGGCGATGATCCGCTTCCCCGCCATGGTCGGCACGATCAGCTCGGAAAGCGCTCTCGGCCCGGCGAGGAACGGCAGGGTCCCGTCGGCGAGCTCGGCGGTCACCCGCAGGGCCTGCGGCCCCATGGCGGCGACGATGACCGGGACGTCACCGCCCACAGTGGACGGCCCGGGTACGTGCGCCTGGACGGTTTCGCCGTCGAAGTCGACGGCTTCACCGGCAAACGCGCTCCGGAGGACGGTCAGGTACTCGCGCAGGTGCCGGATCGGCGGCGGGTACTCAACGCCGTAGACGGGACCGAGGAAGCCTTTCGAGCCGAGCCCGATGCCGAGGGTGAAGCGCCCTCCGGCGGCGGCTTGGGCGGTCTGCGCGGCACCGGCGACGAGCAGCGGGTGGCGCGGGTAGGTGGGGACGACGGAGGTGCCGACCTCGATCCCGGGCACTTCCCGCCCGGCCAGCGCGGCGACGGTGATGGCGTCCTGGCTGAGGGGGAGCTGCGAAAACCAGACGGACTTCAGCCCGGCGTCGGCGGCTTGCCGGGTCTGGGCGAGGAGTTCGTCGACGAGGTTCGGCGCGGACTCGGTATCGCCCGAGGGGAGCGTGACTCCGATGGTCATGATCCCAAGCTAACGAGTGACGCCGGCGATTTCCGGCTTCCCAGGACTTGAGAACCCGAGCGAAGCCCTCGAGATTCGCCCACCCTGGGCGAACTGCCGATCACCGAGGAGCACCCATGTCGCTGACCGACGTCATCGAAGGAACCCGCCGGGCCGTCGACGCCGACCCGCACAACGCCGCCGTCTCCTTCAGTGTTGACCACACCCTGAAGCCCGGCACGAAAACCGAAGTCGAGGTGAAGGTCCGCGACCACAGCTTCACCGTCGACGAGCCGCCCGCGCTCGGGGGGACCGACCAGGCCGCGAACCCCGTCGAGTTCGCGCTCGCCGCCCTCGGGTCGTGCCAGGTGATCACCTACCAGTTCTGGGCGGCGAAGCGCGGCATTCCGCTCGACTCGATCAAGGTCATCGTCGACGGCGACCTCGACCTTCACGGCTTCTTCGGCTTCTCCTTCAACACCCGCCCCGGTTTCGGGGACGTGCGGGTGTCCGTCGAACTGGAAGGGCCGGCGAGCCGGGAGCGCTACGAAGACCTCAAGCGTGAGGTCGACGAGCACTGCCCGGTGCTCGACCTGTTCCGCAACGAGACGCCGGTCAGCACCAAACTGACCTAGACGAACTGGTGCCGCACGATCGTCTGCTCACGGCCCGGGCCCACGCCGATCGCCGAGATCCGGGCGCCCGACAGCTCCTCCAGGCGCTCGACGTACGCGCGCGCGTTCGCCGGGAGCTCCTCGAACGTGCGGCACGCCGAGATGTCCTCGAACCAGCCCGGGTGCTCTTCGTAGATCGGGATCGCGTGGTGGACGTCGGTCTGGGTCATCGGCATGTCCTGCGTGCGGAAGCCGTCGACCTCGTAGCCGACGCACACGGGCACCTTCTCCAGGCCGGACAGCACGTCCAGCTTGGTGAGGAAGTAGTCGGTGATGCCGTTGACGCGGACCGCGTAGCGCGCGATCACCGCGTCGAACCAGCCGGTGCGCCGCGAGCGGCCCGTCGTCACGCCGAACTCGCCGCCCTGCTTGCGCAGGTACTCGCCGGACTCGTCGTGCAGCTCGGTCGGGAACGGGCCGGAGCCGACGCGGGTGGTGTACGCCTTGAGGATGCCGAGCACCGTGGTGATCCGGCCCGGGCCGATGCCGGACCCCGCGCTCGCGCCGCCGGACGTCGGGTTCGACGACGTCACGAACGGGTACGTGCCGTGGTCGACGTCCAGGAGCGTGCCCTGTGAGCCCTCCAGCAGCACCGTCTCGCCGCGCTCGAGGGCCTGGTTGAGCTGCAGCCGTGTGTCGGCGATGCGGTGCGCGAACTTCTCGCCGGCGCTCAGCACCTCGTCGGCGACCTCGTTCGCGTCGAGCGCCTTGCGGTTGTAGACCTTCACCAGCACCTGGTTCTTGAACTCCAGGGCGGCTTCGACCTTCTGGCGGAAGATCTTCTCGTCGAGCAGGTCCTGCACGCGGACGCCGACGCGGGCGATCTTGTCCTGGTAGCAGGGGCCGATGCCGCGGCCGGTGGTGCCGATCTTGCGGCTGCCGAGGTAACGCTCGGTGACTTTGTCGATGGCCACGTGGTACGGCATGATCAGGTGCGCGTCGGCGGAGATCAGCAGCTTGGACGTGTCGACGTCCCGCGCTTCCAGCCCCGAAAGCTCTTCGAGCAGCACACCCGGGTCGACCACCACACCGTTGCCGATGACGTTGGTCACGCCGGGCGTGAGGATCCCGGACGGGATGAGGTGCAGGGCGAAGTTCTCGCCGTTCGGCAGCACCACGGTGTGCCCGGCGTTGTTGCCACCCTGGTAGCGGACGACCCACTGGACCCGGTCACCCATCAGGTCGGTGGCCTTGCCCTTGCCTTCGTCCCCCCATTGGGCACCGATGAGCACGATGGCCGGCATGTGACACTCCAAGGTGTTCGACGACGTGAGGTTTAGTGTCCCGGACGGACACCGGTGGCGCTGAGGAAATGCCGGTGCATGACTGTAACGGAGGTCCCGCGGGTGCGCGGACTAGTGGTGGCCTGTGGTGACTCGGCGGCCGGCTTCGAAGAAGTCGATGACGTCGAATCGATCCGCGTGCCCAGCCGCCCCGGCAAGGCGGAAATCGACCCCTTGCTGGGCGAACACGATCACCTGGTGGTGTCCGGCACCGACGCGGACCTGGCCGCGGTCGTGCTGAGGCTGCTGCGGAAGGACGCGATCTCGGGCGTGTCGGTCGGGTTCGTGCCGGCGGCGCCGGACTCGTCGGTCGCCGCGCTCTGGGGCCTGCCGAAGTCGCCGCTGCAGGCCCTCGCGCTCGCCCTGCGCGGCGACGTCGACCCGGTGCCGCTGATCCGCGACGACGTCGGCGGCGTGCTCGTCGGGCGCGGGCTGCTGCGGCTGGTCCGCGGCGTCGCCTACTGCGACGAGCAGGTCGCGCTGCGCGGGCCGGCCGCGTCGATCGAGGTGACGCCGGACCCCGGCGGCCCCGGCCTGGCCGTGCGCGTGGTGAAGGGGACGATCTTCAAGCGGCCGACCACGCTGTACTCGCGCGCGTTCCAGATCGGCTGCATCCCGACGCGGCCGGTCAGCGACGACGTGGTGCACGAACGCGCGGTGAACAAGTGGACCTGGTACCGGCACACCGAGGATCTCCGCTTGGTTCGCGGGGCGGTCTGACCTGGCACTTTCACCCACGCGTGCGCGCGCGGACACGCAGCGTTCACGAACGGGCAGCAACATGTCACCTATACGTGTTGCACTCGCCACTCCCGTGTATCAGGGTTAGCTGTCCCCACACCTGACACGGAGGCAGCAAAATGCCAACCAGGCGTGCTGTTCGTCATTCCTTGACCGTTCTCGCGGCCACCGCCGTGCTCTCCGGGACGCTGGTCAGCGTCGCCGAAGCCACCCCGCCAGGCATTCCGTCGACAACAACGGCGAAGTCCGAGCTGGCGTCCCTGACGGTCAAGGCCGACGGGTCGCAGACCGGCTACAGCCGGGACAAGTTCCCGCACTGGATCGACCAGGGCAACGGCTGCAACACCCGCGAGGTCGTCCTGAAGCGCGACGGCACGAACGTGCAGGCCGGCTCCGACTGCGCGCCGACGTCCGGCTCGTGGTTCAGCCCGTACGACGGCGCGACCTGGACCGCCGCGTCCGATGTGGACATCGACCACGTCGTGCCGCTCGCGGCCGCGTGGCGCACCGGCGCGTCGGTGTGGACGACCGCGCAGCGCCAGGCGTACGCGAACGACCTCACCGACCCGCAGCTGATCGCCGTGACGGACAACGTCAACCAGGAGAAGGGTGACAAGTCGCCCGACCAGTGGAAGCCGCCGCTCACCAGCTACTGGTGCACCTACGCCAAGATGTGGACCGCGGTGAAGTACAAGTTCAAGCTGACGATCAGCACCGCGGAGAAGAGCGCGCTGACGGACATGCTCGGCCGCTGCTGATCCCGGCCCCCGAGTCAAGGGGGAATCCGCGCGGTGCCAGGTGATGGGACCGCCGTTCGCTCCGTGAGACGGCCTCCAGCGCGGAACTAGCGTCGCGCTCGAAGACGCAACCGCTCCCCGCTGGAGGCCGTCCGGTGTCCCCACTCTTCCGCGCCCGCAACGCCGCGGCCCTGCTCGCCCTGCCGATTTTGCTAACCGCCTGCTCCGCCGCCGGCACCGAGCAGGCCGACGCCGGCCCGCCGAAACCCGGCGGCACGCTGCGCCTCGGCATCTCCTCGGCGCCCGACTGCGTCGACCCGCAGCAGACCGCCACGAACGCGTCCATCAACGTCGCGCGCCAGCTGGTCGACTCGCTGACCGACCAGGACCCGAAGACCGGCGAGATCAAGCCGTGGCTGGCCGAGAAGTGGGAGATCAGCGCCGGTTCGACGGCGTTCACCTTCCACCTGCGGCCCGGCGCGACCTTCTCCGACAACAGCCCGGTCGACGCCGCCGCGGTGAAGACCAGCTTCGACGGCATCAAGGCCCTCGGCACCAAAGCCCAGCTCGGCTACGGCTACCTCGCGGCGTACAAAGCGTCAACGGTCGTCGACCCGCAGACCGTGCGGATCGAGTTCTCCTCGCCCAGTGCCCAGTTCCTGCAGGCCAGCTCGACGATGTCGCTCGGCGTCCTCGCGCCCGCCGCGTTCAAGAAGACGCCGGAGCAGCGCTGCCAGGGCAACGGCCTGATCGGCTCCGGGCCGTTCGTCTTCGAAAGCCTCAAGCAGAACCAGGAGATCGTCCTGGCCAAGCGCAAGGGCTACGCGTGGGGCTCGTCGCTGTTCGAGCACCAGGGTGAGGCGTACCTCGACAAGATCGACTACAAGATCGTGCCGGAGCCCGGCGTCCGCACCGGCAGCCTCGCGTCCGGCCAGCTCGACGCGGCCACCGACATCCAGCCGGTCGACGAGCCGCAGTTCGCCGGCAACGGCTTCACCGAGAACATCCGGCCGAACCCCGGCGTGGTGTTCAACCTGCACGCCAACACCGCCCGCGGGGTGCTGGCCGACGAGAAGGTGCGCCAGGCCGTGCTCAAGGGCGTCGACCGCACCGAGGTCGTGAACACCGTGCTGACGGCGAACTACAAACCCGCCACCAGCATCCTCGGCTCGGCGACGCCGTTGCACAGCGACCTTTCGCGGCAGCTCGCGTACGACCAAAAGGGCGCGGCCGCGCTGCTCGACGGCGACGGCTGGGCGCCCGGGCCCGACGGGATCCGCACCAAGAACGGGCAGCGGCTGAGCGCGTCCGTCGTGTTCTCGCCGGTGTTCAACCAGAACCGCAGTGTGCTGGAGCTGGTGCAGCAGCAGCTGCGCAAGATCGGCTTCGACCTGCGGATCGAGCAGCACACGACGGCCGAGACCACGCAGATCCAGCTCGCCGGGAACTACGACTTCCTCTGGTACAACGTCACGCGCGCCGACCCGGACATCCTGCGCGGCCAGTTCTCGACGAAGGCGGGCAACCGCAGCAAGCTCGCCCCGGGCAACCCCTTGGACGTGGCACTGGACGCCCAGTCGTCCACTGTGGACAACGCGAAGCGCAAGCCGTCGGCCGACGAGGTCCAGCAGCTGATCGTCGACCACGCCTACGCGATCCCGGTCTTCGAGCTGACCCAGGTCGTCGCGCTGAGCTCGAAGGCGCACGCCGTCGACTTCGAAGCGTCGTCACGGCTGCAGCTGTTCGACGCGTGGCTCTCGTGAGGCGTTACCTCCTCCGCCGGGCCGGGCAGGCGGTTTTTGTGCTGTGGGCGGCGTTCACGCTGTCGTTCCTGATCCTCTACCTGCTGCCGGGTGACGCCGTCTCGGCGAAGCTCGCCAGCGGGGAGGCGGGTTCGTCGGCGACGCCCGAGCAGCTCGCCGCCGCCCGCGCGGAGTACGGCCTCGACTCGCCGTTGCCCGTCCAGTACCTGAAACGGCTGGTCTCGGCGCTGCACGGCGACTTCGGCCGCAGTGTCGCGACCGGCGACGACGCCACGCACATGGTCGTCACGGCGTTGCCGCCGACGCTCGCCGTGACGAGCCTGGCGCTGGTGTTCGCGGTGCTGTTCGGCGGCGGCTCGGCTTTCCTCGGCACGTTCACGCGGTTCCGCTGGCTGCGGCAGGCGCTGTTGTCGTTGCCCTCGCTGGCGATCTCGCTGCCGCCGTTCTGGGTGGGCCTGCTGCTGATCCAGTTCTTCTCGTTCCGGCTGCGGCTGCTGCCGGCGCTGGGCACGCAGGGCTTCGCGGCGGTGATCCTGCCCGCGGTCACCCTCGCGCTGCCGACCGGCGCGATCATCGGCCAGGTGCTGGCGAAGAGCCTGGCCACCCAGCAGGAACAGCCGTACGCGGAGATCGCGGCGGCCAAGGGCGCGAGCCGCTGGCGTGTCCACTTCGGACACCTGCTGCGCAACGCGGCGGTGCCGACGCTGACCGTCGCCGGGGTGGTGGCGGGCAACCTCGTCGCGGGTTCGGTGATCACCGAGACGGTGTTCTCGCGCGACGGCGTCGGCCGGATCACCGCGGCCGCCGTCACCGCGCAGGACGTCCCGGTGGTGCAGGCGGTGATCGTGCTGGCCGCGCTGGTGTTCGTGGTGCTCAACCTGGTCGTCGACCTGCTCTACCCGCTGCTCGACCCGCGCATCGCGCGGACGCCGGAGGTGGCCCGTGGTTGACTTCGCCCGGCCCCCCAAGCCGCACTTTCACGTGAAAGTGCGGATCCCGCCCGGGCTCGTGCTCGCGGTGGTCGTGCTGGCGTTTGTGCTGCTCGCGGCCTTTGTGCCGGGGTTGCTGACCGGGTATGACCCGATCACCGGCGTCCCGGTCGAACGGCTGCAGGGGCCGTCGCTGCACCACCTCTTCGGCACCGACGAGACCGGCCGAGACGTCTATGCGCGGGTGATCCACGGTGCATCACTGTCGTTGCGCGCCACCGCGATCGCCGTGCTCGTCGCGTTGGTCGCGGGCTCGGCGCTCGGCCTGCTGGCCGGGTTCCGCGGCGGCTGGGCCGACACCGCGATCATGCGGGTGGTCGACGTCTTCCTCGCCATCCCGCCGATCCTGCTGTCGCTGGCCCTGGTCACGGCGCTGGGCTTCGGCACGACGAACGTCGCGATCGCCGTCGGCATCGCGAACCTCGCCGCCTTCGCGCGGGTCATGCGCGCGGAGGTGCTTCGGGTGCGAAACGGCGTGTTCGTCGAAGCCGCGCGGGCTTCCGGCGTGCGCTGGTCCGGCGTGTTGCTGCGGCACGTCCTGCCGAACGCGGCGGGCCCGGTGCTCGCCCTGGCGACACTCACCCTCGGCACGGCCGTGCTCGAGGTGTCGGCGCTGAGCTTCCTCGGCTTCGGCGCGACGCCGCCGACACCGGAGTGGGGCTCGCTGGTCGCCGGCGGCCGCAGTTTCCTGGCCACGGCCTGGTGGATGACGACGTTCCCGGGCCTGACGGTCGCGGCGGTGGTCCTCGCCGCGAACCGGCTGTCCCGCGCGCTGGACGGAGGAGACCGATGAGCCTGCTGCGGATTTCGGACCTGGCCGTGTCGTACAAGAAGGTCCCGGCCGTGCGTGACGTCGGCTTCGACGTCGGCGCGGGCGAGGTGGTCGCCGTTGTCGGCGAATCCGGCTCGGGCAAGTCGACCACGGCGCACGCGGCGATCGGCCTGCTGCCGCGCGGCGGCCGCGTCGACGGCGGCTCGATCACCTTCGACGGCCGGGACCTGCTTTCCCTGTCGGACAAGCAGTGGCGCGGGGTGCGCGGGCGCGAGATCGCGCTGGTGCCGCAGGACCCGGCGGTGTCGCTGAACCCCGTGCACCGCGTCGGCGACCAGGTCGCGGAGGTGCTGAAGATCCACGGCCTCGCGGACCGGCGATCCGCCGGTGTCCAGGCCATTGAACTCCTCGAACGCGCCGGTGTCCCCGACCCGTCGTTGAGGGCTCGCCAGTACCCGCACCAGCTGTCGGGCGGGCTCCGGCAGCGCGTGCTGATCGCGTCGGCGCTGGCCGGGCGGCCGAAGCTGATCATCGCGGACGAGCCGACGTCCGCGCTCGACGTCACCGTGCAGCGCCGGATCCTCGACCACCTGACGTCGCTGGCCGCGGAGTCGGGGACGGCGATCCTGCTGATCACGCACGACCTCGGCGTCGCGGCCGATCGTGCGTCGCGGATCGTGGTGCTCTCCCAGGGTTCGGTGGTCGAAGAGGGTTCCTCGGTCGTCAGCGCGCCGACGCACCCCTACACCCGGCAGCTGCTCGCGGCGGCGCCGAGCATGACGAGCGCCTCGCGACCACCCGCACCGGCCGCCGAGCCGCTGGTCTCGGTGCGCGACCTGGCGAAGACGTTCGACGGCGGCATCCGCGCGGTCGACGGGATCTCGTTCGAGGTCCCCCGCGGCCAGACGCTGGCGTTGGTGGGCGAGTCGGGCTCGGGCAAGTCGACGACGGCGCGGATGGTGCTCCGGCTGGAGACCCCGTCGGCGGGGTCGATTTCCTTCGACGGCCAGGACATCACGGCGCTGGCCGGTCCGGAGCTGCGGCGGCTGCGACGGCGGATGCAGATCGTGTACCAGAACCCGTACGCGTCGCTGAACCCGAAGTTCTCGATCGAGGACGTCGTCGCGGAGCCGTTGCGGGCGTTCGGGCTGCCGCGGTCGCAGGTCCCCTCGCTGCTGGAGCAGGTGGCGCTGCCGACTTCGGTGGCGCGTCGCAAGCCGGCGGAGCTGTCGGGCGGCCAACGCCAGCGGGTGGCGATCGCGCGGGCGCTGGCGTTGCGGCCGGACTTGGTGGTGTGCGACGAGCCGGTGTCCGCGCTGGACGTCTCGGTGCAGGCCCAGATCCTGCGGCTGCTGGCCGAGCTGCAGGCGGAGCTCGGGCTGTCGTACCTGTTCATCTCCCACGACCTGGCGGTGGTCCGGCAGCTCGCGGACCAGGTCGGCGTGCTGCGCGAGGGTGCGTTGGTGGAGCTGGGCCCGGCCGCGCAGGTGCTGCACGAGCCGCGTTCGGAGTACACGAAGGAACTGCTGGCCGCCATTCCCGGGCGGTCGGTCCAGGAGGTCGGCTGAGACAGGATCCGGACAGGATTGACGGTGTGTGCTTTTCCCACCACCGCCGGTGACGTATGGTCTGGACCATGCGGAGGATCGGCGTGGCCTTCGTGGCCTTGGTGCTGATGATTTCGGGTGCGGTGCCGGCTTCGGCCGCCGCCGGGCGCAGGGTTGTGGTCTATTACCAAACCATCTACAACGGCTCCACCTACGTCTCGCCGCTGCCGCTGCGGGACGCCGGGGCCACCGACGTCATCGTCGGGGCGATCCACCTCGACACGAACAGTGTGGTGCACCTCAACGACGATCCGCCGAACGCGAGCAAGTTCACGCGGATGTGGCAGGACCTCGCGACCCTGCGCAGCCAGGGTGTGCACGTCCTCGCCTTTGTCGGCGGGGCCGCGGCGGGCAGCTTCCAGCGGCTCGAAACGCAGTTTGACACCTACTACCCGTTGCTGCGGAACCTCATCCGGACGTACTCGCTCTCCGGCATCGACCTCGATATCGAAGAGCACATGTCCAACGGCGCCCTGAACAAGCTGATCGACGCCCTGCGCGCGGACTTCGGCAGCTCGTTCCTCGTCACCCTCGCCCCGGTGGCCACCGAGCTCAGCGGCGGCGGCGGGCTGTCCGGGCTCGACTACGACACGCTCTACCGCGACCGCGGCAGCCAGATCTCCTGGTTCAACACGCAGTTCTACTGCGGCTGGGGCTCGCTTTCGAGCACGTCGGGCTACGACAACATCATCCGCCGGGGTGTGGTGCCGGCGAGCAAGGTGGTCGCCGGGACCGTCACCAATCCCGCGAACTGCAGCGGCTACGTCGCCATGTCGACACTCCAGGCCACCGTCCGGAGCCTGAAGAGCAAGTACGCGGACTTCGGCGGGATCGACGGCTGGGAATACTTCAACTCGCTGCCCGGCGGGACGTCGGCGCCGCAGCAGTGGACGCAGCAAATCGCTCCGGTCGTGAAGGGCTGACCGGTACGCTCGGGCGGTGCGGATCCTCTTCACGTGCCGCCCGGCGTACGGCCACCTGTTCCCGTTGGTGCCGCTCGCGAACGCGGCGCGCGCGGCCGGGCACCACGTCGTGTTCGGCACCGGCGAAGCGTTTGTGCCCCAGGTGCGTGACCTCGGCTTCGAGGTCCACCGCGCCGGGATCGGCATCGGCGAGGCGGAGGCCGAAGCCAAGGAACGGCACGGCGAGGACGCCGGCTTCCTCGACGTCGGCATCACGATGTTCGCCGAGCTGCTGCCGCGCTCGCTGCTCGACGACCTGACCCCGCTGCTGCCCGAGCTGCGGCCCGACCTGGTGATCTACGAGATGAGCGACGTCGGCGCCGGGATCGCCGCGCGCCGGGCGGGCCTCCCCGCGGTCTCGGTCGTGATCGGGCGGTCGATGTCGCCGAAAATCCTGGCCGTCGCCACCGAACGGCTGCGGCCGCTGTGGGGCGCGCTCCCGGCGGACGCGCTGCTCGGCGACGCCTGCGTCGACGTCTGGCCCGACAGCGTCCGCGACCCCGGCACCGCGGGGGTGCCGAAGGTGTTCCGCATGCGCCCGACGCCGTTCGACCCGGACGTCCCGCTGCCCCCGCTCCCGCCGGACGGCTTTGTGTACCTGACGCTCGGCACCGTCGTCTTCGGCGCCCCGGGAGTCCTGCAGAGGGCGATCGCCGCGCTGTCGCGGCTGGACGTCGACGTGCTGGTGGCGCTCGGTCCCGGCGACCCGGCGCTGCTCGGCCCGCTGCCGGACCGGGTGCACGCGGCGGGGTTCGTGCCGCAGGCCGAGGTCCTGAAGCACGCGGGGCTGGTCGTGCACCACGGCGGCACGGGCACGGTGCTCGCCTCGCTCGCCGCGGGCCTGCCGCAGCTGGTGCTGCCCCAGGGCGCCGACCAGTTCGCCAACGCGGACGCGCTCGCCACGCTCGGCGCCGCGAAGTCCCTGGTGGGCGACGCGATCCGGATCCCCGCGATCGAAGCCGCGGTCCAAGAGCTGCTGGACGACCCGAAGCCCCGCGAGATCGCGCGCGGGGTGGCGGCCGAGATCGCGGAGATGCCCGCGCCGGAGCAGGTGCTGGCCGAGCTGGTCGCCACGATGTCGTGAGTGGTAATTCGGGTTAGAACCCTAATTGCCACTCACGAGGGCCAGGATCTCCCGCGCCACGGCGTCGTTCTGCCGGAACGACAGCGCGTTCGTCCGCGGCCGGGTGAAGGCCGCCGCCGAGCGGGCGCTCGTGTGGGGGCCCACCGCGAACCGGTGCGGGTGGGCCTGGCCGGTTCCGTCGAGCAGGCGGGAGTCCGACACCCGCGTGTGGATCCGGCCCGACGGCAGCAGAACCCCCGTCACCGGGTCGGCCACCGTCTCCTCGGCCAGCTCACCCGCGTCGCGCAGCTGCCGGAGCAGGCCGTCCGCCGCGCGGGTCACGCTCGGACCCGGCAGGCGGGCCTCGACCAGCGTCCGCGCCGAAACCGTGCCCGGGTAGCTCGCCGACGACGCCACGAACACGCCGTGCTCCGCCGTCACCGCCATCTCGGCGCCGGCGAACGAGACCACGCCGGCTTCGTGCAAAGCCAGCAGCTCCTCCAGCCGACGCGGCGGCGGACCGCTGGCGTAGTAGGAAAAGAACCCGTGGAACCAGCCGTCCATGTCGGACACCTGGGACGCCGCGTTCAACCGTCCTTTTTGGACCAACGTGGGCAGCTGGGCGTACACCGACAGCAGCGCCATGAACGCGCCCAGGTCGGCGCTGAACTCCCGGTCGGCCCGCCGCGCCAGATCGGCCTCGACGTACTCGCGCAGCTCCTTGCCGAACTCCTCCGCCGAGCCGAACTCGCGGCCCGCCATCGGCCGGTCCAGCCGGTCGAGGTCGAGACGGTCCACTTCGGCGGGCACCGCCCGCTGGACGAGGTCGCGCATGCCCGGCGAGTCCCAGTCCAGGTCCGCGAAGGCGTCGGCGAACACGGCGAAGTCCATCCGCACCCGGTCCGGGTGGCCGGTGAACAGCTCGCTGTAGAAGCCCCAGGCCAGCTCCTTCGCGACCAGCGGCCAGACGTCCGCGCGGAAGTCGAGGGCCGCGCCGGGGAGCTCGTCCATCGTGTACGCGTCGAAGAACCTGGGCAGCCGCAACGGTTTCCCGCGCAGCCGGTAGCCGATCTTCGCGTGGTAGGGCACCCCGCGCCGGGAGCCGACGTGCAGCACCGGCTCGGCGCCGCTCGGGTGGTAGCGGAGGCCGCCGCCGGCCAGCTCCTCGAACCGGCCGCCGCGGCCCTCGGTCAGCAGCAGCATCAGGTCGACGAACGCCAGCCCGAACCCGCGCACCAGCACGGTTTCGCCCGGGGTGATGCCGGAGTAGTCGACGTCGGCGGTGTACCCGGCCGGGTAGTAGGCCAGCCCGTGCCCCGCGGCGAACGCCGCCAGCTCCCGCTCCCGCTCGTCGGGGTCCGCGTCGAGGTGACCGACGGTGAACACCACGGCGTCGGCGCGCAGCGTCGTGCCGTCGGACAGTTCCACCTCGCCACCGTCGACCCGCACCGCGCGCGCCGCGTGCTCGACGACGTCGACCTCGCCGGGCAGGTCGGCGACAACCTTGCGGTACACCCAGGTCAGGTAGGCGCTCTGCAGCCGCCGGGTCGGGAAGTCGAAGCTGTCCAGCGCGGTCAGCTCGGCGACGACGTCCGGGGGCACTTCGGCGTCGAGCGCGCCGTCACGCACCTGGCGCGCCCACTCCAGCAGCGACGGGCCGGGCAGCACCGGGCCGGCCATCTTCACCGAGTCGTCGGTGAACATCGTGACGTCCTCGGGCATGGAGTTCATCCGCAGCAGCGGCGACTGGTCGTGGCGCCAGACCCGGCCGGGCCCGGGCGGGAACGGGTCGATCAGGTGCACCTCGAGCCGGCGGCCGCCGAGCAGCTCCGCGGCGTTCGCGCCGAGCCGTTCGAGGACGCCGACCCCGCGGGGTCCGGCGCCCACGACGGCGAGGCTGAACGGCGGGAGATCGGCCACAAAACCGAAGCTACGCCCGCGTCTGAGCAGGAGAAGGGCGTCTCACAGGGCGGAATTCCGGGTGCGGCCAATCACCACCGGCACCGGCGCCGAATGCCTCCCGCACGTCGGTGAAAGGAGTGGCTTTTGTCCTTCGTCCACCCAGGCGCCCGGGCCTTCGCAGCACGTCCCCGGCCGGGAAGACTTGGCCGGTGAGATCGGCCCGCCGCACCGCGTCCACACCGCGCAGGACGTCGTCGGCACCTACTCAGGGGGAACTGGGCGATCTTCGCCCACGAATGGGCCGATCCGGACGGGATCGACCCGAAGCACTGGCGGGACGTCGTCGAGGCCGCTTCGGAGGCGGCCGGGGTCGACGTCGAGTTCGTGGTCATCCCGCGCTGGTCCCTGACCGTCGTGTTCAACCGGGCGGCCCCGCCCACCTTCGAGCAGGTCCGCGCGTCGGTCGAAGTGATCGAAAAGCACCGGCGCTAGTCCCGCCACCCCGGTAGCCACCTCACCCCGCGCGAGGTGGCTACTTTTGCCTCTGGTCCTGCGCCAACGGGTACGGAATGATCCATTGGTGACTCCTGGGCGACCGGTCAGACACTGCGGGCTATCGTCTGACCCGTTCGGGAAAGCTCCGTGACACCTTCGATACCGGCGAAAGAACCTAGGAATTCACCAACAGTCACGGGACACTGGCTGAGGTAACTCACGTACCGTGACTGCCTCATGACCGACTGGTCGTCTCGTCACCGGCGGTCATGAGAAGGGCGCGGTCTGCACGAGGTCGGGAGAAAACGCATGGCAGCACCGCCGGACCGGGTCACGTTCCGCGAGGTGTTCGGGATCGCCGAGTTCCGGGCACTGTGGTTCGGGGAACTGCTGTCGATCGCCGGTGACCAGCTGGCCCGGGTCGCGCTGTCCATCTTGGTGTTCACCGGGACCAACTCCGCCACGCTGACCGGCCTGACGTACGCCCTGACCTACGCGCCGTCCCTGCTCGGCGGCATCTTCCTCACCGGCTTCGCCGACCGCTTCCCCCGCCGTTCCGTGATGGTGCTGGTCGACGTCCTGCGCGCCGCGCTGATCCTGCTCGTCGCCCTGCCCGGGATGCCGTTCTGGCTGATGTGCGTGCTGGTCGGCGGCGTCTCGCTCGTCAACCCGCCGTTCAAGGCCTCCCAGCTCGCGCTGCTGCCGCAGGTGCTCGAAGGCGACCGGTTCGTCGTCGGCATGGGCATCCGCAGCATGACCGTGCAGAGCGCCCAGCTGCTCGGGTTCGCCGGCGGCGGCGCGCTGCTGATCGCGCTCGACCCGCACGTCGCGCTGGTCATCGACGCCGCCACGTTCGTCCTCTCCGCCCTGTTCATCCGGCTCGGCGTCCGCGCCCGGCCGGCCGCGGCGAGCGGTGAGCAGCGCAAGTCCTTCTTCGCGACGCTCGGCGGTGGCGGCCGGACGGCGTTCGCGAGCTCGCCGCTGCGCACCCTGGTGCTGTTCACCTGGCTGATGGGGCTCCTGCCGGTCTACGAGGGCATCGCGGCGCCGTACGTGGCGGCCTCCGGCGGTGGCCCGTCGGCGATCGGCCTGCTGCTCGCGGCCGACCCGATCGGCAGTGTCATCGCGACGTTCGTCTACACGCGCTGGGTGCCCGCGCGGCTGCGGCCGAAGCTGATCGCCCCGCTCTCCGCGTTGTGCGCGGTGCCGCTGGTGCTGTGCTTCCTGAACCCCGGGCCGGTCGCGTCGATCGTGCTGTTCATCGTCTCCGGCGGCTTCGGCACGGTCTGCCTGCTGCAGGCGACCGCGTCACTGACGCTGGCCGTGCCCGACGAGCAGCGGGCGCAGGTGATGGGCCTGTCCAACACCGGACTGACCACGATGATGGGCGTCAGCCCGCTGATCGGTGGTGTGCTCGCGGATCAGCTGAGCCCGCACGGCACCGTCGGGATTTTCGGCATCGTCGGAGTGGTGCTCACCCTGCCGCTGGCGGCGCTGTGGGCGCGGGCCCTGGCGGGCGAGCCGGAGCGAGGGAACGACAAAGAAGCCGCACGCGCCGAACATGCTTGACATGCCCCGCGCGTGGGCTCGACCTGCGCGACCTTGCGGTGCGCTGTGCGGTCACTGTTCTTTGCCGCGCATCGCTGGCCACCTCTCGTTCCGGTGTCAAAGAAAAAGTACACACCGATTGCCCTTGTGGACAGCTGGCAAACGGTCTGAAACTGTCCGTGAGTACTTTGTCACCGAACATCCGCGCAAGGGGCTGGGGGAAAAATGGTCACATCGGGGGAACAGGGCGGCCAAGACTTGATTTCTCGCGTGCGGGGCTGGGCATTGTGGACACGCCCCCGCGACTGGATCATCGCCACGCTGACCGCCATCACGGTCATGCTCACGTGGACGGCCGTGTCCCTGTTGACCGTGCCGGTCACACTCGCCCAAGTTGGCACGTTTGCGCTGCTCACAGCGTTGGCAGTGACGCAGACGGAGGTCAGCCGGCGGCTGGAGCGCCAGCGCCGCATCCTCAGCCAGGGGCCCTACATCTCGATGACTTCGGTGTGGCTGCTGCCCGCCGGCCTGCTGCTGCCGGCTCAGCTGGTCGCCGCGCTCGGGTTCGTGCTCTACGTGTACCTCGCGTTCCGTAGTTGGTCCGGCACCCGTCCGGGTGAATTTCACCGCGTCGCCGCCAACGCCACGACGATGATCTTGTCGGCGTTCGCCGGGGGTGTTGTGGGTCACATGACCCTCGGCAGCGGCGTCGCGACCGTGACGCTGGCCGGCCTCGCGTTCTTCACGGTCAACACCGCGCTCACCGGTCTCGGCCTCTACCTCGCCGACCCCGAAAACGCGACCCCCGCGTCGTGCCTGGGCACCATGGACGACAACCTGCTCGAACTGTCCACTCTGTGCGTCGGCGCGCTGCTGGTGATGGTGCTCAACGAGGAGCCGCTGCTGTCGGGGCTGGTCATCCTGCCGCTGTACGTGCTGCAGCGGTCCGTGCTGATCAAGCGGCTCGAGGAGCTCGCCACCACCGACCAGAAGACCCAGCTGCTCAACGCCACCACCTGGCAGGACGGCGCGCAGCGCGAGATCTCGCGCGCCGAGCGCGAGCAGGGCAGCTTCGGCGCGATGATGATCGACCTCGACCACTTCAAGCGGATCAACGACACCTACGGGCACCTCGCCGGGGACGACGTGCTCAAGGCGGTCGCCGCCGTCGTCAAGCAGGAGACCCGGGCGCACGACCTGGTCGGCCGGTTCGGCGGCGAGGAGTTCGTCGCGCTGCTGCCCGCGACCTCCAAAGAGGACGCCATCGTCACCGCGGAGCGGATCCGGCAACGGGTCAGCGAGCTGATCATCAGCACCACGACCAACGAAGGCGCGGCCGTCGACATCAAACGCCAGACGGCGTCGATCGGCGTCGCGGCGTACCCGCTCGACGGGGTGTCCATCGAGGCGGTGATGGCGTCCGCCGACGCGGCCGTCTACGCGGCCAAACACGGCGGGCGGAACCGGGTGGTCGGTTCGGTCGCCCTACCCGAGATGGCCGTCGTCTAGCGCAGCCGCTCGATGACGTCGCTCGCCTTGGCCTGCAGGCGGGCGACGCCCCCGACGGTGAACTCGGTGAGCAGGTCGATGAGGGCTTCCTGGTCCGGCGGCGCGCCGTCCCAGGTGGCCTGGACCAGTGACTCGGTCATCGCGAAGAAGAGCGTGACGAGCGCGCGGTCGGCGCGCCCGGAGTCGATGCCGTGCGCGGCCCACCGCTTGCGGCTGGCTTCGGTGTAAACGACGGCCAGCCGCTCCCTCAGGCGGGTGAGGGCGGGGTCGCCCGCGCGCTCGGCCGCGCGGAGCACCCCGTAGGCCTCCGGGCTGTCCGCGACGAAGGTGACCATGTTGGCGTAGTTGGCCCGCGCCCAGGCCCGCAGGCCGGGCTGCGGGTCGGCCACCGACGGGCCCGCGATGGCGGCGAAGGCCCGCTCCTCGGTTTCGGCCACGACCTCGGCGAACAGCGTCGCGCGGTCGCCGAACTGCTCGTAGACGGCCTGGCGCGAGACGCCGGCCTCCCGCGCGATCTGCTCGATCGTCGCGCCCTGCATCCCGTGCTGCCCGACGACCTTCGCCGTCGCCTGCAGCACGCGCGCCCGCTGCTCCCCGACGGGGAGCTTGCGCGGCCGCCCGCGCGGAGCGGGGCTTGCCATGGTGACCACCTCACGTGCCGTGGCTGGTCGTGAGTGGTAATTCGGGTTCTAACCCGAATTACCACTCACGACGCCGGGTGTCACTTCAGGCCGGTGGCTTCCGCGGCGGCGGGGTCGGAGTCGGCGAGGAAGGTGCGGCAGCGGTCGTACTCCTCGGTCTCGCCGATCTTCCCGGCGGCCTTGCCGAGCACGGCCAGCGCGCGCAGGAACCCCTGGTTCGGCCGGTGCGCCCACGGCACCGGGCCGAAGCCCTTCCAGCCGGCGCGACGCAGCTGGTCGAGACCCCGGTGGTAGCCGGTGCGCGCGTAGGCGTACGCGGCGACGGTCTCACCCGCGTCGAAGGCCTTCTCGGCCAGCGAAGCCCACGCCTCGCTGTAGTCGGGGTGTTCGGCGGCGACGGCGGCCGGGTCGTTCCCGGCGTCGAGCGCGGCCTGGGCGGCGGTGTGCTCGGGCAGCAGCGTCGGCTCGGGGCCGAGCAGGTTGTGCGTCATGCCGCCCATTCTGCACGGGGGTCAGAAGAACAGACCCGCGAGAACCCCACCGCCGGCCAGCACCAGCGCGCCGATCAGGACGGCGGCCACAAGTCGTTTCGGCATCATGGCGGCACACCCTGCCAACCCACGCACGCCGAAGGCAAATCGTCCACCCGTAGGGGTGAACCCTGGTTTTGGAGGGCTTTGCCACGGTCTTGGCCCGCTCGTGACCATGACCGGCCATGATGTCCGCATGGCCAAGGCAGTCGACGTCCCCGTGGACGTGATCCCGCGCAGCCCGATCGGCAAGACGCGGCTGTTCTTCACGCGGCACTGGCACCGCGGCGCCCCCGGGCAGCCGACGCCGGAGTGGGTGCTGCGGTTCTGCTACGGGATGTGGCTGGCCGCGTTCGCGTTCAAGCTGGTCGGCTCGTCGTGGGACATGTCGTGGCACTTCATGTGGCTGCGTGACGACCTCGCGCCGCCGCACCTGATCAACACCGTCGGCACGGTGATCATCGTCGTGCTGGTGGCGATCCACAGCTACACGGGCCTCGGCGCCGACAAGACGTCACTGCGCCTGATGCAGACCGGCCTGCTGGTGTTCCTCGTGGCGGCGCCGCTGGACGTCATCAACCACCGCGTCAACGGCCTCGACCTGACCGCGTGGAGCCCGTCCCACATGATGCTCTACCTGGGCACGGGCATCATGCAGGCGGGCGTGCTGCTGGGCTGGCTGCGGCTGTCGCCGCCCGGGCGCTTCCGCACCGGCGTGCTGCTCGTGCTGTGGGCGTTCTTCCTGGAGAACACGTTCTTCCCGAACGGCCAGCAGGAGTACGGCATCCTCGGCCTGCGGGCGTGGGAACGCGGCGCGCCGGAGGCCGAGCCGTCCCTGCTGTCGTTCGCGGCCAACCAGATCGGGCACCCGGTCGACCGGGCCGCGATCCTGCACTTCACGATGCCGATCCCGGAGTGGGTGTACCCGCTGTGGGGCATCGGCGTGATGGCGCTGATCCTGGTCCTGGCCCGCAAGACCCTGGGTTTCCGCTGGTCGGCGTCCGCGGTGGCGCTGGCGTACATCGCGTACCGCGGGGTGATGTGGCCGCTGCTGCTCGGGATGGGCTTCCCCGTGTCGACGATCCCGTTCTACCTGCTGGCGGTGGGGGTGGCGGTCGACTTGGCGTTCGCGATCGGCCGCGGCCACGGGCTGCTGACGGCGGGTGCCGGGGCACTGCTGGTGACGGCGTTCGGCTACGGCGCGCTGTGGCTGCAGTCGCAGTTCCGGCCGTGGGTGCTGGGTGACGCGCACACGGAGTCGGCCCCGCCGGTGGAGTACTGGACGGCGGGGGTGGCGTTGGTGGCGGTGTTCGTGCTGTGGGCGGCGACCGGCCCGGCGTCGCGCCGTGCTCGTCGAGTACGACCCCTTGCCCTTCGACGGTGAAGCAGCCGCCAGGTACGGCACGATGGTCGCCTTGACCCTGGCCGCCGGTCGGTCACCGCGGTCACGGCAACTGGACTTGATGATCGCGGCGATCGCTTCAGCACGGAACCTGCCCCTGTACACACGTAATGCCAAGGACTTCTAGGGTCTCGAGAGTCTCCTCGAAGTCGTCGAGGTCTGAACACGACGAAGGGGCCGCCACGAACCCGTGGCGGCCCCTTCGCGTGCGGCTACTTGAGCTTCGTGCCCGCCGAGCCGAGGGCCTGGCAGGCCTCGACCACGCGCTGGGCCATGCCGGCCTCGGCGGCCTTGAGGTACGAGCGGGGGTCGTAGACCTTCTTGTTGCCGACCTCGCCGTCGATCTTCAGGACGCCGTCGTAGTTCTTGAAGAAG
>NZ_JBVJNO010000015.1:149141-267433 GCF_055583645.1 Amycolatopsis sp. NPDC104587 | reverse complement strand
GTCCCCCCCCCCCCCCAAACCGCAACCAAAAAAGGAGAAAAGAAAGTGCCCATTCTGAAGAAAAAGGCACCCAAAAACCGGGCTCCTCCTCCCCCCCCCCCCCCCCCCGGTTTTGTGTAGGGGGACGCCCGCGACGACGACGCCCGGCCTGGCTTCCGCTAGCACCGGGGTCCACTTCGCACCGTGGCGATGGGTGCTGTCCACTTCGCACGGCGGCCGCCGCCCACCGCGGCGGGGAGCGTGCCCTCTTCACCCGCCTCACGCCGCTGCTCGCTGCGGCAGCCGGGCCGGACGCTGCGGCTTCAACAACGCGAACCGCACACAGCGCCACCCCGACGGTGTCCGCGTGAAACGGGCCGCCAGGGCGTACGACCGGCCGTCCGCCTCCACTCGCGCGCACGCTTCGATCACGTCCGGCACCGCCGTGCACGTGTGGACCGTCTGCGTCCGGTGCCGCGGCCGGCGTGACCGCGGCGCGCTCAGTCCCGCGTAGACCTCCGGCGCCACCAGCGCGCGGATCTGCGCCGCCGGGCGGCGGCCGTCGTAGGCCTCCAGGAGCATGTTCAGCAGCAAGCCCACGTCACTCGATTCGAGCTGGCGGGGCACCGGCCACCGGGTCACGGCGCGGCGGTGCTCCTCCGGGGTAAGCGCTGTCGGACGGTCAGCCCGGCGTGGCGCTTCGTAGTGGACGAGCGTTCTCAGGCGATGTTCGTCGATCATTTTCTCCCCTCCCGGACTCGGCATTTCGCCGCGTCCACGGCTTAGAGGGCGGAACCGGCCGGAAAGGAGACAGGAATCGCTCGATTAGGCACAGAACCGCGGAGGGGATGGATTCCCCGGCAGTGTTGCGCTAGGCGAGACACCGCGTAGCCACCCGGCTATGGTGTGCCGGGTGCTGAAGGGGTTATTGGTCGATTTCGCCGGGGTTCTCACCGATCCCGACGCCGGCCGCTTCTACGACTACCTGGCGGCCGTCCGCGAACGAGGCGTCCGCACCGCGCTGCTGTCCAACGCGCCAGGGGCGTCGAACGAGGTCAAGAACACGATGTTCGACTATTTCGACGCGCTGGTGTTTTCGGGCGAAGTCGGCGTGGCCAAGCCGGACCCGGCGGTATACCGGATCGCGGCCGGCCGGCTCGGGCTGCCCGCCTCGCGGTGCGCCTTCGTCGACGACTCGGCGGCGAACATCCGGGGCGCGGTCGAGGCGGGGATGGTCGGCGTGCACCACCAGTCCGTCGAAGAGACACTCGCCGAACTGGACGTGCTGTTCCCGGACGGGTGAGGCGGTCAGCGGCCCCGGCGCACCAGTTCGAAGGACAGGACCGCCGCCGCGGCCGAGACGTTCAACGACTCGACGTCACCCGGCATGGGAATAGACAGCCATTCCGTGACGAGTTCGCCGACTTCGGCGCCGACCCCGGCGGTCTCGCCACCGAGCACGAACGCCGCGCGCTGCGGCAGCTCGACGTCGAACACCGTGGTGCGCGCCGACGCGCCCAGCGCGTAGATCCCGAAGCCGGCTTCGGTGAGCATCTCGGCCGCGTCGCGCGCGGAGCCGCAGCGCAGCACCGGCGCGCGGAACGCGACCCCGGCCGAAGCCTTGACCACCAGCGGGTCGAGCGCCGCGACGCCGCGGCGCGGCACGATCACGCCGTCCAGCCCGGCGGCGGTCGCCGTCCGCAGGATCATCCCGACGTTCGCGGGGGTGGTGATGCCGTCGAGCAGCAGCACGCGCGACGGTGGCCGCCGGTCCGAAAGCGCGGCTTCGAGCGCGCGCATCCGCGGCGCGACGACGTCGGCGAGCACACCCTGGTCCTGCTTGCCGTTGCCGGCGAGCACCTTGACGCGGTGGGCGCTGGCGCGCTGCACCTGCACCCCCGCGGCCTTCGCCGCGCGCTGGATCTCCACCGCGCCCGGGCCCCGGGCGGTGTCGGCGAGGATCACCTTGTCCACCTGCAGACCGTCGTCCGCCAGCGCTTCGAGCACCGGCTTCCGGCCGTACACGGTCAGGAAGCGGTCCTTCGGCGAGACAGTCGACTCATCACCCACACCGGGCAGTCTCGCATTGTGCGACGATCGCCTCATGCCCGACCGCCTCTCCGCGCTGGACGCCTCGTTCCTCTACCTCGAGGACCACGCGACCCCCATGCACGTCGGCGGGGTGGCGATCTTCGAGCGGCCGCGCTCCGGGTTCAGCTACGCGCAGCTGCTCGACCTCGTCGGGGCGCGGCTGGCCTACCTGCCGCGATACCGGCAGCGCGTCGCCGAGGTGCCGGGGCACCTGGCGCGGCCGGTGTGGGTGGACGACGTCGACTTCGACCTGAACTACCACGTCCGGCGCTCGGCGCTGCCCCAGCCGGGCAGCGACGAGCAGCTGTTCGACCTGGTGGCGCGGCTGATGTCGCGGCGGCTGGCGCCGGAGCGGCCGCTCTGGGAGGCGTACTTCATCGAGGGGCTGTCCGGCGACCGCGTGGCGCTGGTCACCAAGACGCACCAGTCCGTTGTGGACGGAGTCGGCACGATCGAGCTGGGCCAGCTCATCCTCGACCCGACGCCGGCCGAGCCGGAGCCGTTCGAGGACATCTGGACGCCGCGCCGCGAGCCGAACCGCACCCAGCTGGTGATGGACGCGATCAGCGAGGGCGTGCAGCGCCCGGGCGAGGTCGTGGAGAACGTCCGGTCGGCGGCGAACGACGCGTTCGCGACGGCGGGCAAGCTCGCCGAGACGGTCGGCGGGGTGGCGTCGACCCTGCGCACGCTGGTGAAGCCGGCGCCGTCCGGGCCGCTGAACGTCCGGGTGTCCGGCGGCCGGGTGTTCTCCGTGGTGCGCACGCGGCTGGAGGACTACCGGAAGATCCGCGCGGCGCACGGCGGCACGGTCAACGACGTCGTCCTCGCGGCCATCACGGGCGCGCTGCGCGAGTGGCTGCTCTCGCGCGAGGAGTCGTTGAACCCGAACGCGACGATCCGCGCGTTGGTGCCGCTGGCGGTGCGGGACGCGGAGACGGCGGAGTACTCGACGCCGGCGCTGGTCGGCAACCAGGTGGCGGCGTACCTGGTCGACCTGCCGGTCGGCGAGCCGAACCCGGTCCTGCGGCTGCAGCACATCGGCCACGCGATGGCCGAGCACCTCGACTCGGGCCGTTCGGTGGCGGCGCGCGGGCTGCTCAAGGTCGGCGGCTTCGCCCCGGCCACGCTGCATTCGCTCGGCGCGCGGGCGGCGGGGTCGCTGTCCGGGCGCATCTTCAACGTCATGGTGACCAACTCGCCGGGCCCGCAGATGCCGATGTACGCGGGAGAGGCCAGACTGGTCGAGATGTTCCCGGTGATGCCGCTGATGCGCACCCAGGCGCTGGCGATCGGGGTGACGTCGTACCACGGCGGCGTCTACTTCGGACTCAACGGCGACCGCAAGGCCGCGTTCGACGTCGACCTCGTGGCCGGGATGATCGAAGAGTCCTTGGAAGAGCTGAAGGGTGCGCACTGGTGAGGGTCTATCTGCCTGCGACCATCGCGATGCTTCGCGACCTCGAAACCTCGGGGGAGTTCCGCGCCCGCAGCGGAACGGCGTTCGCGCTGACACCGGCATTGCGCGAGGCGTACTCGAGCGGTTCGGACGAAGAGCTGGAGTACGCGGCGCTGCTCGACGCGGCCCGGGCCTCGCTGCGCCTGATCGCGGCGGAGGAGAAGGGCGAGCCACGCCGGGTGGTGATTTCGGCGGACGTCGAGGGCGTGACGCTGCGCCCGGACCTCGACGCCCCGGTGGTCCGCATCGGCGGCCCGATCCCGTTTTCGGCGGTGGCGGCCATCCACGTGGACGCGGCCGAGGCGGCCGAGGCGGTGGCCGCCGCGTCTGCGGTGATCGACGCGGCGGATCTGGGCGACCCCGACGCGGAGTTCACGCTGGGAGACGCGGAAGACCACGAGCTGGCCTGGTACGCGCCGCAGGAACTGCCGTTCTTGCTGGAGCTCCTCTGAGTTGTCCACAGGTGGGTGCACCTGTGGACAACTTGTGGGTCAGTCGTCCGTGAACCACTCCGGCCCCGGAACCGGCCGTTCACACCGCCACCCGGTGGCCGCCGTCAGCTTCGCCGAATCCACTCGCTGCGACCGCGCCATCGGCTCGGCCATCGGGACCCGCGACAGGAGCCACTTCGGCACGGCCCGAGCCTTCCGGACGCCGGCTGCCGCGGCCATCGCCTCACCCAGCACGCTCTTCAACACCGCCGGCGCCCCCACGTTGTAGACCCCGGAAGGCGCGTCCAAAGCCGCCACCGCTGCCGCCGCCGCGTCGGAGGGGTGGATCGCCGTTGTCCAGTCCTGCCGCGAGCCCATGATCAGCGGCGCCCCGCGCCGGGCCGCGGCCAGGAGCGTCGCCGTCAGCGCGTCCGTGCCCACCAACGTGCCGATCCGGAGCCGGACCACCGTGCGGTCCGTCAACGCCGCCACGTTCTCGTGCGCCGTCACCGAAGACGCCGTCACGCCGCGAGGGCGCAGGGGAGCGTCTTCCGTGAGCAGGCAGTCGCCGCCGTCGGCGTACATGAACGTGATCCCCTCCTGGACGACCGTGCGCACCTCCGCGACCTCCCGGACCGCCGCGGCCAGCGCCGCGCTCCCGGCCAGCCGGACGCGGTCGTTGAGGCCCCAGGCGGACCGGCTGGTGGGCTTCGCCGGAATCCGCGTGGCCAGGTTCAGCACCGCGTCGTGCCCGCGCAACGCCGTGACCAGCGAAGACGTCTCGAACAGGTCGCCGGTCACGGGCTTCGCGCCGCTCGCCTCCACCGCCGCGACCCGGTCGGCCGACCGCGCGAGGCCGCTCACCTCGTGCCCTGCCTCCAGCAGCCGCCGCACCGCGGGGCGGCCCAGCACGCCCGTCGCCCCGATCACCATCACTCGTTTGCTCATGCGGCCTGGACGAGACCGCGGGAGAAAACGTGACTAGCCGACTTCGCCCGGGGGCGGCGGCTGGATGTCGGCCGGTGCGCCCCAGTCGCTGTAGCGCGTCGTGATGCGGGCTTCGCCGCCCTGCAGCGCCGGTGAGAGGACGATCTGCAGCGGCCGGTGTGTGGTGTCGAGCCAGAGCTCCACCGGGAACTTGCCGCCGAGCCGCCCGGCTTCGTCGGCCGACAGGCCCGCGGGCAGGTCGCTGCCCAGCCGGGCCAGCTCCAGGTCGACGCGGTAGTGCTCGGCCGCCACGCCGCCGAGGTCGGTGCGCTCGACCGAGACGATCGTGCCCGCCGTGCGGATCTCGCCGAGGGTGTGCGCCGGGTCGTTCTGCGCCGCCAGCTGCGCGAGACTGCCGCCGAGGACCTGCGAAAACGGGTCCGTGCCGTCCTGGGCGACCACCACCCACGGCTTCCCGGCGCCGACCTCGTCGCGCGAGCCCTCCGGCACCTTCGCGTACAGCTTCCCGCCGACCAGCCGCAGCTCCATCGGCTCGCCGATGAAGTCCGTCGTCATCACCTGGGACGTCCCGCCGGCGCCGAAGCGCGCCTGGCCCTGGCCCTTCGACCGGACCGACCCGACGGCGACGTCGGTGGCGAACTTCGCCGAGCCGCCGGCCGTGGTCGCCGCCGTGGCCGCGTCGGCCAGCGCCCGGGCGTCGGAGAACGACGGGGGCGGCGGCGGATCGGAGCACGCGCCGGCCAGCAGGGCGAGCACCAGCACGACGGCGGCTTTGCGCATGGGGACAACAAAAACACAGCGGCTCCCCCGAACCCGTTCGGGGGAGCCGCCGCTACGCACGGTCGCTAGCTCAGCGGCCGGCCTTCTTCATCAGTTCGCCGAGGTCGACGACCTGCTCGGCAGGCGGGGCCGCCACGTCGACCTGGGTGCCCCAGTCGCTGTACTTCATCGTGAACTTCGACTCGGTGCCGCCGGGCATGCCCAGCGCCTGCATCATCGAGGTCTGGTCCATCGTGACCTGCACCGGCAGGTTGTCCTTGTCCAGCCACAGCTCGGCCGGGATCTTGAGGTCCTTGCCCTTGAGCATGTCGGTGAGCTTCTGGCGCGCCGCGGCCGGGACCTGGCCGGTGAACTGGTCGACGGCCTTGGCGACGTCGAGCTCCACCTTGTAGTGGTTGACCTGCATGCCGTTCAGCTCGGCCTGGTCGGACGAGATGATCCGGCCGGCCTTCGAGACCTGGTCCAGGATCTTGCTCGGGTCGCTCTGCTCCGCCGACTGCGAAAGCGCGCTCCCCATCGCCTGCGAAACCGGGTCGGTGCCGTCGGCCGAGATCTTGGCCCACGTCTTGTCGGTGCCCATCTGCTTCTGCTGCTCGGCCGGCAGCTTGATGTACATGACCTTGTCGACCATGCGCATCTCGGTGGTCTCACCGGCGGCGGTGCTGGTCATCGAGAACTTGGTGTTCGCGCCGTCGATGGCCATCGCGCCGTTCGCGCTGAGGGTCTGGCCGGCGACCGAGCCCTCCATCGTGAACTTCGCGGACTTGGACTTCTCGGTGCCCTGCTTCGACGCCGACGCCAGCTGGATCGCGTCGGTGAACGGCGAGGCGAGGCCGCTGCCGCCGTCGGGCTGGGACTGGCCCGCGGCCGGCTGGGCCGTACCGGTGGCGGAGTTGCCGGAGCACGCCGACAGCGTCAGCGCCAGCGCGACGGCGCTGGCTGCGACCAAGGTGGTCTTACGCATCAAAATCCCCTCAGGATCGGATCTTCCGCTCGGCATATCGCCCGAACGGGCGAATGGTTACCGATGTGACGGTGACGATCCGCATCGGGTTCCGCGTTGCCTCAGGAATCCGTGGCGCGAGTCACTTCGTGGCCACCCCGCGAGGCCAGCAGGCGCCGCAGCGAGGCGAGCCGCTCGGGCAGCGCCGTGCCGTCGGTGACGACGTCGTCGAGCGCGCAGTCCGGGTCCTCGGGCGGGCCGAGGTGCCCGCAGCCCGACGGGCACTCCTCGGCGGCCGCGGCGAACTCTTCGAAGGCGTCGACGATGTCGTCCGCGGTGACGTGCGCGAGCCCGAACGACCGCACGCCGGGCGTGTCGATGACCCAGCCGCCGTCCGGGAGCGGCAGCGCCACCGCGGCGACGGACGTGTGCCGCCCCTTGCCGACCGCGCTCACCACGCCGGTGGCCAGCTCGGCGTCCGGCACCAGGCGGTTGACCAGCGTGGACTTGCCGACGCCGGAGTGCCCGACCAGCGCCGTCACGCGGTCCTTCAGCATCTCCGCGAGGCCCTCGGGCGCTTCGTCGTAGCGGGTCACGATCGCCGGGATGTCGAGGCCCGCGTAGCCCGCGAGGAGCTCGTCCGGGCTGGCCAGGTCGGCTTTCGTCAGGCACAGCACCGGCTCGACGCCGCCCGCGTAGCAGGCGACGATGCAGCGGTCGATGAAGCCGGTGCGCGGCGGCGGGTCGGCGAGCGCGGTGACGATCAGGAGGCGTTCGGCGTTGGCGACGACCAGCCGTTCGTACGGGTCGGTGTCGTCGGCCGTGCGCAGGAGGGAGCTGCTGCGCTCGTCGACGCGGATGATGCGCGCGAGCGTGTCCGGCTTGCCGGAGACGTCACCGACGATCCCGACGCGGTCACCGACCACCACCGGCGTCCGGCCCAGCTCGCGGGCCCGCATCGCGGTGATCACCCGTCCGGGGTCGGCGTTGACCGCGCAGGTCCAGCGGCCGCGGTCCTTGCCGATGACCATGGCGTTGACGGCGTCGGCGTGCTCGGGACGGCGCTTGCTGCGGGGCCGGGTGCCCTTGCCGGGGCGCACGCGGACGTCGGACTCGTCCAGCTTGCTCCAGTCGTTGCGCGCCAACCCGTCGTCCTCTCGTGCACCGGTGCCCACCCGAATGATCCCACGCCGCTCGCCACGGCCCTGGCCTGCGTGTAACGATGGCGTTCCCGGTACCCGGAGGTGACCATGTGCGGCCGCTATGCCGCGACGAAGGACCCGGCGAAGCTGATCGAGGAGTTCGACGCGATCGACCTCACCGAAGGCCACGCGCGCGCCGACCACAACGTCGCGCCGACGAAGACCGTGGTCACGGTCGTCCAGCGGCACCCGCGTGACGACGAGGGCCAGGTGCTTGAGGACGAGCCCGCCGAGCGCTCGCTGCGGATGATGAAGTGGGGCCTGGTGCCGTTCTGGGCCAAGGACCCGTCGGTCGGCTCGCGGATGATCAACACGCGCGCCGAGACGGCCGCCGAGAAGCCCGCCTTCCGCCGCGCGCTCGTGTCGCGACGCTGCCTGGTGCCCGCCGACGGCTGGTTCGAGTGGCGCCGCACCGGCAAGGAGAAGGAGCCGTTCTACATGACGGAGCCGGACGGCTCCTCGATCGCGTTCGGCGGGATCTGGGAGAGCTGGCACCCGAAGGACGACAAGGACGCGTCGCCGCTGATCACCTTCTCGATCATCACGACCGACTCCGCCGGGCAGCTCACCGACGTCCACCACCGGATGCCGCTGATCGTGCCGAAGGCGCACTGGGACGGCTGGCTGGACCCGGACCGCGAAGACGTCAAGGACCTGCTGGTGCCGACGCCAGACGACATCGTGTCGTCGCTGGAGCTGCGGCCGATCTCGAGCCGGGTGAACAACGTCCGCAACAACGGCCCGGAGCTGCTGGAGCGCGTCGACCCGGCGCAAGAGGGCGCGTTGTTCGACGTGCCGAAGTCATGACCGCCCTCGCGATCGAAACCGCGTACGGCCCGGCCCGGGTCTACCTGCACTGCGCCGAGGAAGGGGTGGCGGTGCTCATGCTCGGCCACGGCGCGGGCGGCCGCCTCGGCGCGGCGGACCTGGTCGCGGTGACGCGCGCGGCGCAGGGCGCCGGCGTGCACGTGGCGCTGGTCGAGCAGCCGTACCGGGTGGCCGGCCGCCGCGCGCCGGCCCCGGCGAACCAGCTGGACACGGCGTGGCTGACGATCGCGGACGAGCTGTCGGAGCGCTTCGACTCCCTGCCGCTCGTGTTCGGCGGCCGCTCCTCGGGCGCCCGCGTCGCCTGCCGGACGGCGGCGGCCGGGCAGGCGGTGGCGGTGCTGTGCCTGGCGTTCCCCGAGCACCCGCCGGGCCGCCCGGAGAAGACGCGCCAACCGGAGCTGGACGCGGTCGAGGTCCCGGTGCTGGTCCTGCAGGGCGAGAGCGACCCGTTCGGCCGCCCGAAGGCGGGCCCGCACCACGAGATCGTCCTGGTCGACGGCGACCACAGCCTGTCGAAGGACCTGGACACGGTGGCACGGGCGGCGACGGAGTGGCTGTCGCGGGTGCTGCGCCCGCTCGGCTGAGGCCTCGGTCGTGGAGGAGATCCCGCTCACCGGCGGAAACGTGAGCGCCGGCGTGGTCCGGGTGGGGGACACCGTGCGCCGGCCGGCCGGGCCGTGGACACCGTCGGTGCACGCCCTGCTCGAGCACCTGCACTCGGCCGGCTTCGGCGGCGCGCCCCGGCCGCTGGGCCTGGACGAGCGCGGCCGCGAGGTGCTCGAGTTCATCCCGGGGGAGGTGCCGTGGCCCGGCCGGATCGACCTGCTGGAACCGGACGCGGCGGTGGTCGCGGTAGGCCGCCTGGTCCGCGGCTTCCACGACGCGGTCGCCGGCTTCGTGCCGCCGCCGGGGGCGTCGTGGCAGGTGCTCATCCCCGCGAACGGCGCCGAGATCATCGCCCACCACGACCTCGCGCCGTGGAACCTGGTGGCCGGCCCCCGCTGGGCGTTCATCGACTGGGACACCGCGGCGCCCGGCACCCGGCTGTGGGACCTCGCGTACCCGGCGAACGACTTCGCCCTGCTGGCCGGCGGGGTGGCACCGGCCGAAGCGGCCCGGCGGATGCGGCTGCTCGCCGACGCCTACGACCTGGCCGAAGCCCAGCGCTGTGAGCTGGTGAGCCTGCTGGGCCCGCGCGCCCGCGCGATGCACGACTTCCTGGCCGCGCAGGCTGCCGCGGGGACCGAGCCTTGGCTCCGGCTTTGGAACGAGGGCCACGGCACGCACTGGCGCCGCCGTGCCGACTACCTCGAGCAGCGCCGTGACGTCTGGCTGCGTGCGCTGCTCGCGTGAAACCTCAGGTCAGGCCGCGATCGGCGCCACAACAGCGCCGGTCAGCCGGATCAGATCCACCGGGGCCAGCTCCACCTCGAGCCCCCGCCGCCCGGCCGAGCAGAACACCGTCTCGAACTTCTCCGCCGACTGGTCGATCACCACCGGCAGCCGGCTCCGGTGGCCCAGTGGCGAGATCCCGCCGAGCACGTACCCCGTCGCCCGCTGGGCCGCCGCCGGGTCGGCCATCTTGGCCCTCTTGCCGCCCGCCGCGGCCGCCAGCGCCTTCAGGTCCAGCTGGCCCGTGACCGGGACCACGCCCACCGTCAACCGGCCGTCGACCTCGGCCACCAGGGTCTTGAACACCCTCGCGCGGTCGAGACCCAGGGCCTCCACCGCCTCCAGGCCGAACGACTCCGCGCGCGGGTCGTGGTCGTACGCGTGCAGCGTGTGCGCCACCTTCTGCTTGGTCAACGCCGCGGTCGCCGGGGTGCCCTTGCCAGCCATGGGACGGAAGTCTAGGGAATGTCCACTGCACCCGATCGGTTGTACGGGACGTGACCACCACCCTTGCCACCACACGCTCTCGCAGCCGTCGCCGCCCCGAGGCACCGGCGAACCGCGGTGTGCCCGGCCCCCGCGTAAACTCGACGTCGCCGTATGCGCGCACGCGCGTCGACGCCGAGCGGGAAGGGAACGGTTTGCCGAGCACGCAGAACTCAGCGCCGGAAGAAGCGACCGAGGCGGAGCGCGCCGAGCGCTTCGAACGGGACGCCATGCCGTTGCTCGACCAGCTGTACTCGGCCGCGATGCGGATGACCCGCAACCCCGCTGACGCCGAGGACCTGGTCCAGGAGACCTACCTGAAGGCGTACGCCGCCTTCGCGTCCTTCAAGGCCGGCACGAACCTCAAGGCCTGGATGTACCGCATCCTGACCAACACCTACATCAACGGTTACCGCAAGCGGCAGCGGCAGCCGGTGCAGCAGCCCACCGAGGAGATCACCGACTGGCAGATCGCCAAGGCGGAGAGCCACACCTCGAGCGGGCTGCGGTCGGCCGAGGTCGAGGCGATGGACAACCTGCCCGACACCGACGTCAAGGCCGCCCTGCAGAAGCTGCCCGAGGAGTTCCGGCTGGCCGTCTACCTGGCCGACGTCGAGGGCTTCGCGTACAAGGAGATCGCCGAGATCATGGACACCCCCATCGGCACCGTGATGTCCCGCCTGCACCGCGGCCGCGCCCAGCTGCGCGACCTGCTCGCCGACGTCGCGACCGAGCGCGGGTTCATCCGTGGCGCCAAGGAAGAGGTGGCCGGGCGATGAACGAAATGTGCGAAGGCGCGTCCGACAAGGTCCGCTGCGAAGAGGCGCTCGCCGACATCTACCTGCTCCTCGACCGGGAGTGCAGCGCCGAGCGCGACGCCGCGCTGCGCGCCCACATCGAGGACTGCCCGCCGTGCCTCGAGGAGTACGGCATCGACGAGCACATCAAGCAGCTCCTGGCCCGCAAGTGCGGCGGTGACCACGCCCCGGCCGAGCTGAAGAGCCGGCTGCGCGCGTCGATCCGCCAGACCGTCGCCACGCGCGGCGGCGTGACGGTCGAACGCACCGAGATCACCCTCGAGCAGCGTTCCGAATAGCGCCTGAGCACGACGAAGGCCCCCGCACCTGGAGTGTGGGGGCCTTTGCGTGCCGGCGCCGGCTCAGGAGTTGGGCTTGCCGCCGTGGTTCGCGGCGTTCTTCTTCCGGCTGCGACGCTTGCGAGCGCGCTTCGACATGTTCACTCCTCGTCGTCAAAGCTGGTCAACCTCTCAAGTGTGTCATGACGTCCCGTTCTGGTTGGATGGGGCTGGTCCGGTGGCGCACGAGGAGGGTGTTGATGGCCGAGATCAGGGCCGAAATGGTCGGCACCGTGCTCCAGGTCGTCGCCGAGCCGGGCGCCGCGCTGAACGCCGGGGACACCGTGCTGATCCTGGAGTCGATGAAGATGGAGCTGCCCGCCGTGAGTGCGAAGGCGGGCACGCTGACCAGCCTCGCCGTCGCGAAGGGTGACCGGGTCCAGCAGGGCGACGTGCTCGGGACGGTCGAGTAACCGTGTCGACGCTCGCCGAACTGCTCGCCGACAACACCGGCCTCCCCGGGGAGGCGGCGGACCACCTCCAGACCGTCGTCGCCGAGTGGCAGCTGCTGGCCGACCTGTCGTTCGCGGACTTCCTGCTCTGGGTCCCGGTGACCGAGGAGCTGCAACCGGACGGCGGTGACTTCGTCTGCGTCGCGCACGCGCGGCCGACCACGGCGCCCACCGCGCACCCGGAGGACGTCGTCGGCACGCGGTTCACGGTCGAGGAGCACCCGCAGCTGGCCAAGGCCATGCGCGAGGAGCGCATCTGCCGCGAGGAGGACCCGCACTGGTACCGCGACCTGCCGATGCGGCGCGAAGCGATCCCGGTGCGTTTCCACGACGACGTCGTCGCCGTGATGAGCCGCGAGACGAACCTGGCCGCGCCGCGGGTGCCCTCGCCGCTGGAGATCGCGTACTTGGGCAGTGCCGGCGACCTGTGCCAGATGATCGTCGACGGCACGTTCCCGCCGAGCGGCTCCAACGCGACCGACACGCACACCTCGCCGCGGGTGGGGGACGGGCTGATCCGGCTCGACTCGAGCGGCACGGTCGTGTTCGCCAGCCCGAACGGCCTGTCCGCCTACCACCGGATGGGGCACGAGTCCGACCTGGTCGGGACGCGCCTGGCGCCGTTGACGCGGTCGTTGATCCGCGACCCGTTCGACGCGACCGAGGTGTCCCACCGGATCATCGAGGCCCTCGACGGGAAGCCGTCGAGCCGCACCGAAGCCGATTCACGCCGGGGCGCGGTGGTGCTGTTCCGCGCGCTGCCGCTGCGGCCGGCGGGGCAGGCGGCCGGCGCGCTGGTGCTGGTCCGCGACGTCACCGAGGTCAAGCGCCGCGACCGCGCGCTGCTGTCGAAGGACGCGACGATCCGGGAGATCCACCACCGGGTGAAGAACAACCTCCAGACGGTGGCGGCGCTGCTGCGCCTGCAGTCCCGGCGGACGTCGTCGGAGGAGGCGCGGCTCGCGCTCGCCGAGTCGGTGCGCCGGGTGACGTCGATCGCGCTGGTGCACGAGGCGCTGTCCATCTCCGTGGACGAGCGGGTCGACCTCGACAAGCTGCTCGACAACGTGCTGCCGATGGTCGGCGAGGTCGCCACCGCGGAGTCGCAGGTCGGGCTGTCGCGGAAGGGCTCGTTCGGGGTGGTCGTCGCGGAGATCGCGACCCCGCTGGTGATGGTGCTGGCCGAGCTGGTGCAGAACGCCATCGAGCACGCCTTCCCGGCGGGCCGCTCGGGCAAGGTCGAGCTGATCGTGGAGCGCTCGGCGCGCTGGCTGGACGTCGTCATCCGCGACAACGGCCGCGGCCTGCCGTCCGGGTTTTCGCTGGAGCGGTCGGACGGCCTGGGCCTGCAGATCGTGCGGACGCTCGTGGAGTCGGAGCTGCGCGGCTCGCTGTCGCTGCGGAAGGTGCGCGCCGAGGAGTCGTCGACCCGGGTGTCCGGGACCGAAGCCGCGCTGCGCATCCCTCTTTCGCGTCGCCTTTAGACAGTCGCGTTTGGACTCACGCGCCGCCGGGCAATCCCGGGGCGGTGGACGTGATCGGGTGCGGATCGCGGGAGGACATACGTTGAAGGCCCGGCACGTTGTTCTCGTGTGCCGGGCCGTTCAACGTCTCGCGGGAGGACTTGAAGTCCTGGTGAGGTTTCAGCGCACCCGTTGCCAGGTGGTTTCACCTCGGTTGTTAAGCTCGAACCGGGTAGGTATCACCCCAGACGGCGTGGGCACAACAAATGCCCGCCGGGTGAAGTTCCTTCGTGGTTCGGGGTAAAGCTGGTGCTTCGTGGAACTATCAGGCGTTGGTACGCGTGCCGATGTGCGTACGGCGGCGCTTGAGCGCGCGTCGCTCGTCCTCGCTCATGCCGCCCCACACGCCCGCGTCCTGGCCGCTGGCCAGAGCCCAGGCCAAGCAGTCGGAAGCGACGGTGCAGCGGTGGCACACGGCCTTCGCCTGAGCTACCTGCGACAGAGCAGGACCGCTGGTTCCCACCGGGAAGAACAGCTCGGGGTCCTCGTCTCGGCAGGCCGCGTCGTGGCGCCAGTCCATGTTCGTGAGCTCCTTCGTATGGCGCGGGAGGACCGCGCCACAGTCGTTTTATGGCGGTCATGTTTCCGGGTGCTTGTGAATGCTTTCACGAAGCACCGTGTTCGACAAGGGTTTCTTGAAGATCGGTGAGTCAGGTCACCCGGCCGAGCGACCCCTCTGACCTGCGGTTTCTCTCCGAAACAGCCGCCCGAAGGGAAGGCTGATGCGGTGAGTGGAGCTTCTGCGTCGACGAACGGCAGCTTGCACTTTGCCGCAGGCGATCAGCGGTCCCGTCGTCACACGATCACTGTGAGTGCGTCGGGGACGCTGAAGAACTCCACCCTGGTCCGCTGGCCGACGAGGTCGCCGTCCACCTGGAAGTTTACCGGTTCAGCTGCGTCGATGCGGATCATCGGCAGGTCGTCGTGACGCACGAGACGGTTGCCCTTTTGGTTGCTCTTCGTAGCCAAAGCACGGCGTACATGCTTGAACACCGTGGGCAACCCCAGACCGTTCAACGCGAACAAACCCAGTCCCGTCTCGAACGAGCAATCCGGGTTGAGGTGGACCGGACGCTCGCCCAGGTAGCTCCACGGATCGGTGTTCGACACGAAAGCGGTCAGCGCCTCGGCGGGTTCCTCACCCGGGACGCGGATCGTGAGGGCCGGCCGGCCCAGCGGCGGCCGGAAGTAGGAGCGGACGGCGGCCCGCATGTAGAGGCCGGCGGTCGTCTGCTTGCCCCGGCGCTTGGCGACGCGGCCGACGACGTCGGCGTCCCAGCCGAGGCCGGAGTTGAAGGTGAACCAGTGGCCGTCGGCCAGGCCGAGCCCTACGCGGCGCGAGCGGTCGTTCTCCAGCGCGTTGAGCAGCTGGTGGGTCGCCTCGACGGGATCCGCGGAGATGCCGAGGGCGCGCGCGAACACGTTGGCCGAGCCACCGGGCACGACACCCAGGGCCGGGACGCGCCCGATCTGGGTGGGATCGCCGTCCAACCCTCTTGCGGGGGTCCGGGTGGCGAAGCCCCCGGCCCGGGGCGAAGCCCCGGATGGCACAGCGTCGGCCAGCAGGCCGTTGACGACCTCGTTGACCGTGCCGTCGCCGCCGTGGGCCACGACCAGGTCGATCCCGTCGCGCGCGGCCGAGCGCGCGACGGCCATGGCGTGCCCGCGGTAGTCCGTCTCGACGACGTCGAGCTTGACCTGGCTGGCGAGCGCGTGCGCCAAGACGTCCCGGCCACCGGCGGTGGTCGAGGTGGCCTGGGGGTTCACGACGAGGATTGCGCGCACTACCGCAGGGTAGGTGACTTCCGGCGGCCCGAGAACCTTCCGGCGCCGCATGGTGACGGGCGCAACCCTGGGAACAGCACCTTCGCGACCCTGTGCCCGGCGGTCCTCCTTCACGTGCGAGTGTCCCCGCTCGTCGTGACAAGTGCACCCGGGCCGACCGCCCGCTCATCGACGACACCTGAATTCTCAGCGCCCGGGCGGTCCCGGGAAAACGGCCGACCGGGTGGCATACGATCAAAATGGCTCACGCACGGTGACTCGCCCTGGTCGGGTCCACTGTGCTCCCGCAAAGGACCCCGGAAGGCCGCCGCAGTGAAGCTCTCGCCCGCTCCCCGTGAGGTCCGGCTGGCCGGCGCGGTCACCGCGGTGCCGTCGCTCGCCCTGCTGGTGTTCGGGGTGGTGGTGCTGGTGGACGGCCTGGGCACGCCGACGCTGCCGGGCAACAACGTCTTCGTCCTCGCCGGCACCTACATCGTGGTGGCGCTGGCGTTCCTGGCCGCGTCGGCCGGGCTCGTGCTGGGCCACACGGCCGCGCGTTCGCCGGGGGTCGTGATCGCGCTGATCCTGATCGGGCTCGGCTGGTACCTGCTCGGGCCGTCCGGCCAGCCGCTCTGGGGGGTGCCGGTCGCGCTGTTCGGCGTCGCCGTCCTGGTGCTGCTGTTCCGGGCGCCGTCCCGGGCCTGGGCGCTGGGCCTGCGCGAGGGCGAGACCGAGTCGGAAGCGGCCGAGCGCGGCGGCCTCGCGGGCCGCCGGGCCGAGCGCGAAGGCCACGAAGAGGACTGACCCGGCGTGCTCCGGCCCGCAACTCGCGTGACTAAGGCCGGAACTCGCGTGATTGGGCCCGTAACTCGCGTGATCAGAGCCGGAACTCGCGAGTTCCGGCCTCAATCACGCCGGATCCGGTTCTGATCACGCGAGTTACGGCTCTGATCACGGGGGTTACGCCTGGGCGGCCAGGGCCTGCAGGGGTGCGTCGGTGAGGCGGTTGACCGTCCACTCGTCCATCGGGACCGCGCCGAGGGCCTTGTAGAACTCCGTTGCCGGGTTCCAGTCCAGGACGGACCACTCGAGCCGCGCGTAGCCGTTCGCGACGCACTCGGCCGCCAAGGCTGCCAGCAGCGCCTTGCCCAGGCCGGAGCCGCGGTGGGCCGGGAGGACGAACAGGTCCTCCAGGTAGATCCCGTGCACCCCCCGCCACGTCGAGAAGTTGAGGAACCAGATCGTGAAGCCGGCGATCTCGCCGTCCACCTCGGCGACGTGCCCGAAGACCTTCGGCGCGTCGCCGAACAACGCCTCGTGCAGCTGCTCGGTGGTCAGGTGGCAGTCGTCCGGGGCGCGTTCGTACTCGGCCAGCGCGTAGGCCAGGTCGACGGCGGCCTCGACGTCGTCGGGGCGGATCCGGCGGATGCGGTTGTCGGGCACGGTCAGTCCTCCAGGGCGGGCGGCAGGTTGAGGTGTTCGATCTGGGGTTCGCCGCGTTCGTCGCCGAGCACCGCGATGCCGGCCGCGTCTAGGCCGAAGTGGACACCGGCGGTGGCGGTCAGGCCGACCCAGCGGGCCACCAGCACCCGGCTGAAGTGCCCGTGCCCGACCAGGATCACGTCGCCGGCTTCGGTGTCGCGGCGGGCGCGATCGAGGACGCGGTCCGCGCGGGCCGAGACCTCCGAAGCGCTTTCGCCGCCGGGGATCGGGTGTGTCCACACTGTCCAGCCCGGCACGGTTTCCCGGATCTGCGGGGTGGTGATGCCCTCGTACTCGCCGTAGTCCCACTCCGCGAGGTCCTCGGTGACGTCGTCGACGCGCAGCCCGGCCAGCGCGGCCGTCCGCAGCGCTCGGGTGCGCGGGCTCGACAGCACCAGCGACGGGCCGCCGAGCAGGCTCCGGAGCGTGCCGCCGGCGGCGAGCGCCTGGCCTTCGCCGGCGGGGGTGAGGGGGATGTCGGTGCGGCCGGTGTGCCGTCCGTTCACCGACCATTCGGTCTGGCCGTGCCGGAGGAGGAAGAGACGGTTCGCCACAGGGGCGAATATATCCGGGGGTTTGCCGGGCGGCCGGACGTCTGCTTAGCTACTGAGCAGTAGCTTAGCTGGAGGAGAACCGCATGTCCGAGACGCCGACGTTCGCGCTGTGGCACAAGCTGGCCGCGAAGCCGGGCGGGAAACAGCTGTTCAGCGCCGCGATGTGCCTGCGCGTGCCGTACTTCCGCACGGTGCTGCCCTCGGTGCGCGAGCTGCGGCCCGGGCACTGCGAGGTCAGCGCGCCGAAGTGGTGGGGTGTTTACAACCACATCGGCACGTTCCACGCGATCGCGGCCTGCAACCTCGCCGAGATCGCGATGGGCATGCTCGCCGAAGCGACGGTCCCGCCGACGCACCGCTGGCTGCCGAAGGGCATGACCGTCGAGTACGTCGCGAAGGCGGAGACGAGCCTGCGCGCGGTCGCGTCGGTGCCGGAGCTGCCGGAGTTCGGCGACGAAGGCTTCGAGCTCCCGGTCCCGGTGACCATTTCGGACACGAACGGCCGGGCCGTGGTCACCGGGACGATCACCATCTGGGTGACGCCGAAGAAGCGTTAGAGCGGCTTGTACCGCACGTACGTCGTCTGGTGGAACGTGTTCTCGCCTGCCGGCGACGGCAGGCCCAGCTGCCGGTCGGCGAGCCGGCCGAGCGCGCCGCAGCCCTGCGTGGCGGGCAGCTTCAGGTCCGGGTCGACCACGCCGAAGTGGAACGTCGGCGGGTCCTGCGAGAGCACCGTGGGCGGCACCGCCGGGTCGTCGTGCACGATGGTGTGCAGCGGCTTCACGGCCGTCCCGATGCTGCAGTCCTTGCGCAGCAACGGGTGCCGCAGCACGGCGTAGACGTCGAGCTCGCCGCGCCGCTCGTCGGTGCTCTGGAAGTCCGAAAAACCGCCGTACCGCAGCTGGATCGTCGCGCCCGCCAGGCCGGGGACGCGCACCGGCGCGTGCCGCAGGGCCCCGAAGGTCTGCGCGTACTGGCCGTTCACCCGGCCCTCGCTGAACGTCAGCCGAAGCTCGCCGAGCGGGATCTCCCGGCCGCCGATCGTCAGTTTTCCTTGGGAGACAAAGGCTTCGCAGCGCCACGTGCCCGGGTCGGCGTTCGGCGGCGGTGCCGGGCAGTCCGCGAAATCGAACGTCGGCAGCTCGTCGGCGGACGCCGTCCCGGGCGCGACCCCCAGTGCGGCCACGGCGACCGCGGCCACCCCCAGTGCGAGAAGTTTCATGCGGTGAGCTTGCTCGCACCGCGCGGCGCGGACATCCGGGATCGCCCCCAGGGGAAGACCCGAAATTTCCCTCGACCGGGTGAAACACGTTCTGATTAGTTAACACTGTTCACTGAACTGGGTCATGATCGGCGCATGTCTGCTTTCTCCCGCCGCCGGTTCCTCGGCCTCGCCGCCCTCAACTCCGCCGCCGCCCTCGGGCTGACCACGGTCTCGACGCTGCCCGCGACCGCCGCGCCACTGCCGGAGTACTCCCCGGCCGTGGTCGTCGGCACCGGCTACGGCGCCGCCGTCACGGCGTTGCGGCTCGGCGAGGCAGGCGTGGCGACGCTGATGCTCGAAATGGGCAGGCTGTGGACCACCCCGGGCGCCGACGGCAAGGTCTTCTGCCCGATGCTCACCCCGGACGAGCGCGCGATGTGGTTCAAGGACCGCACCGAGGCGCCGCTCGCGTCGTTCCTCTGGCTCGACCTGGCCAACCGCGACATCGGGCGCTTCGCCGGTGTTCTCGACCGAGTGAACTACGGAGACATGGCGGTGTATCTCGGTCGCGGGGTCGGCGGCGGCTCCCTGGTCAACGGCGCGATGGCGGTGACGCCGAAGCGGTCCTACTTCGAGGAGATCCTGCCGTCGGTCGACGCCGCCGAGATGTACGGCAAGTACTTCCCTCGGGCGAACGCCGCGCTCGGTGTCAACGTCGTCGACCCGCGGTGGTTCGAGACCTGCCGGTCGTACCAGTACGCCCGCGTCTCGCGGAAGGCCGCGCGCAAGGCCGGGTTCGGCACGGTGTTCGTGCCCAGCGTGTACGACATGGACTACCTGCGGCGGGAGGAGGCGGGCACGGTCCCGCGCTCGGCCGACGCGTCCGAAGTCATCTACGGCAACAACCACGGCAAGCGCTCGCTCGACAAGTCCTACCTCGCCGCCGCGCTCGGCACCGGCCGGGTGACCATCAAGACGCTGCACGAGGTGCGCGAGATCATCCACCAGCCCGACGGCGCGTACACGCTGGTCGTGCGCGAGAGCGACGAGCGCGGCACGGTGCTCGCGACCCGGCACGTCACCACGAAGCATCTGTTCCTCGGCGCCGGCAGCCTCGGTTCGACGGAGCTGCTGGTGCGCGCCCGCGACACCGGGCGGCTGCCGGAGCTGCCCGAGGCCGTCGGGCAGGGGTGGGGCACCAACGGCAACGTCATGTGCGGCCGCGCCAACCACGTCTGGGACACCACCGGCAGCCTGCAGTCCGGCATGCCCGCGCTCGGCATCGACAACCGGTCCGACCCGGTGCACCCCGCGTTCGCCGAGATCGCGCCGGTGCCCGCCGGGATCGAGACCTGGGTCAGCCTCTACCTGGCGATCACGAAGAACCCCGAACGCGGGCACTTCACCTACGACGCCGCGAGCGACTCGGCGAAGCTGCGCTGGACGGCGTCGCAGGGCCAGCCGTCGATCGACGCCGCCAAGGCGTTGTTCGACAAGGTCAACCGGGCGAACAGGACGATCTACCGCCACGACCTGTTCGGCGACACCCGCCCGTTCGAGAACCGCTTCACCTACCACCCGCTGGGCGGGCTGGTGCTCGGCGAGGCGACCGACGGCTACGGCCGCGTCAAGGGCTACCGGAACCTGTACGTCACGGACGGCTCGCTCATCCCGGGCAGCACCGGCGTCAACCCGTTCGTGACGATCACCGCGCTGGCCGAGCGCAACATCGAGCGGGTGCTCGCCGAGGACTTCAGGGGCTGAGCTTCGCCAGCGAGCCGACAAAGCCGTCGTCGGTGGCGGCGAAGAACTCGGCGTCGGCCGCTTCGACGTCCTTCAGCGCCTTCGCGACCAGGGCTAGGCCCGCTTCGGTGACTTCGAGGCGCTTCGCGCGGGCGTCCGCCGGGTCGTCGGTGCGGGCGAGCAGGCCGCGTTCGGCGAGCTTGCGGACGACCTGGCTGGTCATCATCGTGTCGGTCCCGGCCTGCCCGGCCAGCTGCCGCTGGGTGGGTGGCTCACCCGAGCGGGTGAGCCACCACGTCGTCGTGAGCAGCACGAACTGGACGTGCGTGAGGTCGTGCGGGGCCAGCGCGGCCCGCATCGCCCGCTGCCAGGCCAGCGTCACGCGCCACAGCAGGAAGCCGGGGCTGCGCTCGGGGCCGGGCAGGCGGGACTCCGGGGCGGTCATACCCGCGAGGATGCCGCATGGGTCGTCTCGGCCAGGCGGGCCAGTGCGCGCATGGCGTCCGGGGTGTCTTCGGTCACCTGCTCGCCGAAGCCCTCGGGCCCGTCGACCGTGACGCGGTAGGTGATCCGCGTGCCGCCGTCGACCTCGGTCAGGACGTGCTCGAACCGCAGGTGCGCGTCCGGCAGCCGGGTCTCGTCGGTGAAGCTCCGGCCCTCGGTGACCTCGGTCAACGTGAACGGGATCGGCGGCAGGCCGTCCATCGTCATGGTGCCGCTCGTGCCGGCGGCGAAGGGGCCGTCGACGACCACCGAGCGGACGCCCGCGTCCCACTCCGGCCAGCGGGCGGTGCCGGCCCAGAGCGGCCAGATCGCGGCGGCGGGCGCGGTGGACGTCTCGGTGTGCTCGTACTCGAAAAGTGTCATGCGAGCAGACTATATGCGCGCTTACTAAATCTGCAAGCTCGAAGTTCGCGCAGCTCGGCGATGATCAGTGCGCCGAACGCAGCTTGTCGTAGTAGGCGACGCAGTCTTCGTACAGCGGGAGCAGGCCCTGCTCGCGGGCCTCGGCCAGCGTGGGCGCGGCGCGGTCCTTGTCCGACAGGACCGGATCGATGTCCGTGGGCCAGGGCAGGCCCAGCACGGGGTCGAGCGGGGTGATCCCGTGCTCGCCGCCCGGGTTGTACGGCTCCGAGCAGAGGTACGCCATCACCGTGTCGTCCTCGAGGGCGAAGATGCCGTGGCCGAGGCCCTCGGCGAGGTAGACGGCGCGGTGCTCGCGGGAGTCGACGAGGACGCTGTCCCAGGAGCCGAACGCCGGTGAGCCGACGCGGAGGTCGACGATGACGTCGAGGAACGACCCGCGCGGGCAGTAGACGTACTTGCCCTGGCCGGGCGGCGTGTCGGCGAAGTGGATGCCGCGGATGGTGCCGCGGCGGGACACGCTCTCGTTGGACTGGCCCAGCCGCAGCGGGTGGCCGGCCGCCTCGCGGAAGACGTCCTCCTGGAAGGGGGCGAGGAAGTGGCCACGGTCGTCGGGGAAGACCCGGGGGGAGAACACGTAGGCGTCCGGGATGTTCAGCCGGCGGAATTGCATGGCCCCAGCTTATCCGGTGCCATAAAAACCGGACAGACGTCTTGGGAATTGCCGGAAATACGCGCCGGTGTGACATCAACCGCACCGAGGGGTCCACCGCGCGGGCGGACCTGTCACAATGATTGGACCGCCGCGTCCGCGGCCATCGCCAGACCCACGGCACCGATGGCCGACGTGACGCCTCGCCGACAGGCCGGCGCTACCGCGCTGGGCTGCCGTGCCGGAGGAGTCAGCCCGTCAGTTGGGTGCGCCTTCGCTCCCGCTGTTGTGGTCCCCCGCTCGCAGGCCCAGGAGTAATTCCAGTGACCCACGTCCATACCGCGAGTTCCGTCATTCCTACTGGAGGAATCACGGAACCGACGACAGGAAACCCCATGAGCGACCCCACCGGCGCCGTCGCGCCGGTCACCGACGAAGAGATCTTCACCGGGCACGAGGGCGGCAAGCTCTCGGTGGCGGCCACCCGGCCGATTTCCAGCCCGCGTGACCTTTCGATCGCGTACACCCCCGGGGTGGCGAAGGTGAGCCGCGCCATCGCCGAGGACGCCGCGAAGGCCAAGCGGTACACGTGGGCGGACCGGCTCGTCGTCGTGGTGAGCGACGGGACGGCCGTGCTCGGCCTGGGTGACATCGGCGCGAGCGCGTCGCTGCCGGTCATGGAGGGCAAGTCGGTGCTCTTCAAGACCTTCGGCGGCCTCGACTCGATCCCGCTGGTGCTGGACACCACCGACGTCGACGAGATCGTCGAGACGCTGGTGCGGCTGCGGCCGTCCTTCGGCGCGGTCAACCTCGAGGACGTCTCCGCGCCGCGGTGCTTCGAGCTGGAGGACAAGCTCAAGGAGGCGCTCGACTGCCCGGTCATGCACGACGACCAGCACGGCACGGCGATCGTCACGCTGGCCGCGCTGCGCGGCGCCAACCTGGTCCTCGACCGGGCGATCGCCGACCAGCGCGTCGTCGTCTCCGGCGCCGGCGCGGCGGGGGTCGCCTGCGCGCGGATCCTGCAGGAGGCCGGCATCGGCGACGTCACCGTGCTCGACTCGCGCGGCATCATCCACACCGACCGGGACGGCCTGAACCCGATCAAGCAGCGGCTGGCTTCGACGACGAACAAGGCGGGCCTCCGCGGCGGCCTCGCCGAGGCGCTCGAAGGCGCGGACGTGTTCCTCGGCCTGTCCGGCGCGACGATCGAGGAGTCGCTGCTGGGCCGGATGGCGGGCGGCGGCATCGTGTTCGCGCTGTCCAACCCGGACCCGGAGGTGCACCCGGACGTCGCCGCGCGCTACGCGTCGATCGTGGCCACCGGGCGCAGCGACTTCCCGAACCAGATCAACAACGTGCTGGCGTTCCCCGGCGTCTTCCGCGGCGCGCTCGACTCCGGCGCGCGGGCGATCACGGAGAACATGAAGCTGGCGGCCGCCGAGGCGATCGTCTCGGTCGCGACCGACGACCTGGGCCCGGACCGCATCGTCCCCTCGCCGCTCGACCCGCGCGTCGCGCCCGAGGTGGCGGCCGCGGTGGCGAAGGCAGCGGAGACCGACGGCGTCACGGCCTGACCACGTTCGAAAGCCGCACTTTCACGTGAAAGTGCCGCTTTGAACCGCAAAGCCGCACTTTCACGTGAAAGTGCGGCTTTGCGGTTTCAGTCCAGCAGGGCGGGGAGGCGGTGGCGGGGGACGTCGACCAGGCGCAGGTCCCGCAGGTCTTCGGGGACGTCCAGGGCGACGTTCGCCAGCCGGGCGTGGGCGCGGGTGAGCACCTCGCTCTGGTGCTCCACCGCGTCCGCGACCACCACCGCGTGCCGGTTGTCCGGGGTGCTGCGCCGGTACCGCAGCGCGTACTTGTCGCGGACCAGCGCGGCGAGAGCTTCCTGCGCGGCTTGGGAAGCCAGGTCCGGGTGCGCGTTCGGCAGCAGCAGCGCGAGCCTGCGGGCGTTCGTGCCCAGCAGGGTGCGCAGCAGCCACGGGCCCGGGTCCGCCGAGAGGTCCATCGCCACCGCGTCACCCTCGGGGCCGGAGATCGACCAGTCCACCGGGCGCGACTCGAACGAGAGCCCGTCCGCGGTCGCGATCTCCTTCAGCTTCTCCAGCAGCGCCGGTTTTGTGCCGGCGGCCTCGACCGACTGCGGCCCGTGCGTGTAGATCGTCTTGCCGCTGCGGACCTTCTTGGCCTTCGCCGTCGGCTGGCAGACGTACAGGTCCGCCGCGCTGCCGATCGCCTGCGCGCCGAAGTAGGAGTTGAAGCCCGGCAGGATCGCCTCGAACGTCAGCCCGAGCGTGGCCAGTGACCGCTGAACCTGCGCGCCCAGCGCCGGGTGCCGCGGGCTGTAGCCGTACGCGAACAGCAGCCGTCCCTCGCTCGGCTCCCGCAGCGCCTGCACCCCGCGCGCGGCGAACAGGCCCATGCCTTCCGGCGTGTACGGCGGATCGCTGAACACCAGGTCGAAGCCGTTCACCGCCGGCGGCAGGCCGACGCGCAGGTCGGCGTGCGCGGTCCGGATCTCGCGCTCGCCGCGGTCGTCCAGGTAGGCGAGGACCCGCTCGTCGAGGTCGACGACGGTCAGCGACGCCGCCGGGCAGACCGCCCGCACCGCCAGCGACGTCAGGTCGTGGTCACCGAGGAACAGCAGCCGCGCCGACGCGAGGTCGTAGCGCGCGTCCAGCCACAGCGCGCGGCGCAGGACGGTCTCCGGCGTGGCCTGGACGTGGTCGAGCGCGGCCAGCGGCGGCGGCACCTCGGCCACCCACTCGGCGACCTTCGGCAGCAGCTCGTGCGTCGCGACGGCTTCGTCGAGCGGGTCGGCGTAACCCGGCGCGCTGTACTGCAGGTACGACGCCGCGACGCCGGGGGAGATCCGCAGCCGGTCGCCGCTGCGGTCGAGGTCGTCACCCAAAGCGGCGAGGACGTCTTCGACGCTGCGCCGGGGCGCCGTGCTCAGCCGGACCAGCTCGCCGAGGTCGTGGTCGCCGGTGCGCAGCAGGTCGATGACGCGGTGCAGCGGGCGGACGCCGACGCCGTGCTTGGCGAGGACGTCGTCGAGGGAGTTCACGTCCTCAGAGCGTAGTCACCACCTGCCGGAACAGCGTGCCAACCACCGCCGACTCGGCTACGGTCGATTGGACCTGACATGGGGAGTGGGCAAGTGACGATCGAATTCCGCGACGCGACCAAGCAGTATCCCGATGGGACGGTCGCCGTCGACAAGCTGAACCTGACGGTCGAGGACGGCACGATCACCGTGTTCGTCGGTCCGTCCGGCTGCGGCAAGACGACGTCGCTGCGGATGATCAACCGGATGATCGAGCCCACCGGCGGCCAGGTGCTGCTCGACGGCAAGGACGTCGCCGAGGGCGACCCCGCGCTGCTGCGCCGCGGCATCGGCTACGTCATCCAGCACGCCGGGCTCTTTCCACATAGGACGGTGCTGGACAACATCGCCACCGTGCCCCTGCTGTCCGGCTGGGACAAGGCGAAGGCGCGCAAGCGGGCGGCCGAGCTGCTCGAGACCATCGGCCTGCCGGTCGAGCTCGGCAAGCGGTACCCGGCCCAGCTCTCGGGCGGCCAGCAGCAGCGCGTCGGCGTCGCCCGCGCGCTCGCCGCGGACTCGCCGGTGCTGCTGATGGACGAGCCGTTCTCCGCCGTCGACCCGATCGTGCGCGAGGACCTCCAGAACGAGCTGCTGCGGCTGCAGTCCCAGCTGGGCAAGACCATCGTGTTCGTCACGCACGACATCGACGAGGCCGTCCGGCTCGGCGACAAGGTCGCGGTGCTGCGCGTCGGCGGCAAGCTCGCCCAGTACGGCACCCCCGCCGACGTGCTGCGGCACCCGGTGGACGACTTCGTCGCGTCGTTCGTCGGCCGCGACCGCGGTTACCGCGGCCTGTCCTTCCTCTCCGCCGAAGGTGTCGAGATCAAGGAGATCGAGCTGGTCGAGATCGGGGCGACGGTGCCGGCGAGCGACGGCTGGCGGCTCGGGGTCAACGCCGACAAGCAGCCCCGCGGCTGGCTGCCGCCGAACTCCACAGTGGACGGCGCACTGTCCGAAGAAGACCTCGTCGCCGGCGGCTCGCTGTGGATCCACGGCACGCCGATCCGCGGCGCGCTCGACGCCGCGCTGTCGTCCCCGGCCAGCCTCGGCGTGGTCGTCGACGAAGACCACCGCGTGCTCGGCGGTGTCGTCGCCAGACAGGTCCTGGACGTGATCGAGGCGACGCCCCAGGCCTCATGAGCTTCTTCGACGAGCTCGGGCGGTACCTGGGCAGCGGCAACAACCGCGAACAGATCCTCGGTGACCTCGGTGACCACGTCTACCTCGCACTGCTGCCGCTGGTCATCGGCATCGTGCTGGCGATCGCGGCCGGCTGGCTCGGGCACCGCTGGGCGCCCGCCCGGTCGGTGCTCATGGTGCTGGCCAACCTGCTCTACACGATCCCGTCGCTCGCGCTGTTCGTCGTCATCCCCGGTCTGATCGGGTCGAAGATCCTGGACAGCGTCAACGTCGTCGTCGCGCTGACGATCTACACCACGGCGCTGCTGGTCCGCCCGGTGCTCGACGCGCTGGACGCCGTGCCGCCGCCGGTGACCGCCGCGGCGACGGCGGTCGGCTACAAGCCGGCGCGGCTCTTCTTCGCCGTCGAACTGCCGCTGTCGGTGCCGGTGCTCGCGGCCGGCGTGCGGGTGGCGTCGGTGAGCAACATCAGCCTGGTCAGCGTCGGCGCGCTGATCGGCACCGGCGGCCTCGGCGTGCTCTTCACCGACGGCTTCCAGCGTGAGTACTTCTCGCCGATCGTCGTCGGCATCGTGCTGACGCTGGTACTGGCCCTGGTCGTCGACCTGGTCCTGGTGGGGATCCGGAACCTGCTGACACCTTGGGAACGGGCCGGGAACGCGGGGGTGGCCGTCGCATGATCACCGATCTCTTCCACTGGTTCGGCGACCCGGCGCACTGGTCCGGCCCGGACGGCATCCCGCAGCGGCTGCTGGAGCACCTCGGGTACACGGTGCTGGCGCTCGTGATCGCGTTGGTGATCGCTGTCCCGTTAGGACTGTTCGTCGGTCACACCGGACGCGGCGGCGTCGCGCTGGTGAGCGTGGGCAACGCGATTCGCGCACTGCCGACGCTCGGGCTCGTCACGTTCTTGTTCCTGCTCTTCACCGAAAGCGTCACCTCGACGATCATCGGGCTCGTGGTGCTGGCCGTGCCGCCGATCCTGGCCGGCACGTACGCCGGGCTGCAGGCGACCGACCACGGCGTCGTCGACGCCGCCCAGGGCATCGGGATGACGGGCTGGCAGCGGCTCTGGAAGGTCGAGGTGCCGATCTCGCTGCCGCTCGTGCTCGGCGGGATCCGCAACGCCGTGCTGCAGCTCGTGGCGACGGCCGCGGTGGCCGCGTACGTCGGACTCGGTGGCTTGGGCCGGTTCCTGCTCGACGGACTGGCCATTTTGGACTATTCCGAGGTGATCGCCGGCGCGTTGCTGACGACGGTGCTCGCGATCGTGCTCGACGTCCTGTTCGCGCTGCTGAACCGCGCGCTGGTGCCGCGTGGTGTCCGCCTCGCGGCCGCGGCGGCGACCGGCAAGAAGGTGACGGCATGAAGCGCCTCGGTCTTGTGGTGGCCGCCCTGGTTCTGGTGGCCGGCTGTGGCAACCCGCTGGCGGGCGGCGGCGAGGGTGGGTCCAACGGGGACATCATCATCGGCGCGTCCGACGTCGGCGAAAGCCTTTTGCTGGCCCAGATCTACGCCGGCGCGCTGAAGAACGCGGGCGCGACGAACGTCACCGTGCGGCCGCCGGTCGGCAGCCGCGAGGTCGTCGTCAAGGCGCTGCAGGACAAGTCGCTGTCGGTGGTGCCGGACTACAGCGGGAACCTGTTGCGGTACTTCGACAAGAACACTTCCGCGACGACGTCCCAGGACGTGTACGCGCAGCTTCGCCAGAAGATCCCGGCGGGTTTCGAAGTGCTTGACCAGGCGCCGGCCGAGGACAAGGACCTGCTGGTCGTCGGAGCGCAGCTGGCTTCGTCGGGCATCAAGACGTTCTCGGACCTGGGGAAGCGCTGTGGCGAGCTGGTGTTCGGCGGGCCGGGCCAGTGGAGCAGCCGCTGGAAGGACCAGATCAAGAAGCTCTACGGCTGCGAGTTCAAGGAGATCCGCACGACGGACACCGGCGGTCCGGTGACGGTGGCGGCCCTGAAGTCGGGTGACGTCCAGGTGGCGGACCTGTTCAGCACGTCGTCGACGATCCAGGCGAACGGGTTCGTGCCGCTGGTCGACGACAAGAACATGTTCCCGGCGCAGAACATCGTGCCGCTGGTGGCCAAGGGGACGCTGTCGCCTTCCGAGACGGCCGCGTTGAACCGCGTCTCGGCGGCGCTGACAACCGAGCAGCTGACCCGGTTGAACGTCGAGTTCACGGAGGAGAAGCGGAACCCGCTGGATATCGCCGAGGACTTCTTGGCGCGCAACAACCTGAAGTCCTAGATCCGTGAGAAGGCCGGTGCGTACTCGAACGCGCCCGACTGCGTCGGCTTGTAGCCCGTCAACGCCCGAGCCTGGAAGTGCTTGCCCCAGCTCGGGTCCGGCGCGGTGATCGAGAGCGTCGACGCCGTCACGAAGCCGAATCGCGGGTAGTAGACGTCGCTGCCGAGCAGGACCACCACGCCGTGGCCGAGGGCGTCCGCTGCGGCGAGGACCGCGTGCATCAGGGCCGAGCCGACACCCGTCGCCTGGTGTGCGGGCAGCACTCCGAGCGGGCCGAGCCCGACCGCCGACGTCGTGTCGTCGCCGACCCGGGCCCGGCTGCAGCACACGTGCCCGACCAGCTCGCCGTCGCGCAGCGCCACCAGGGACAGCGCGTCGACCAGGTCGCCGTCGGCGCGCAGCTCGTCCACCAGAGGCGCCTCCACCGGTGTCACGCCGGGTTCGCGCCGGAACGCCTCGCTGTGGATCCAGTGGATCGTGGCCCGGTCGGCGGGGGTTTCGCGGCGGATCAGCATGGTCGTCACCTTGCCGCGAACCGGCGAAAGAGGGAAATCGATTCCGGACCGTCCGGGTGGTTTGTCCCGAAACGCCAGCTCTGGCGCAGCGTTTGGCCTAATGTCCGGATCGTGCAGCAAGGACCCTATTATCCGCAGTATCCCAGCTACCCGCCGCCGAAGCCCGGCGGGAAGACCGCGCTGATCGTCGTCCTGGTCGTGGCCGGCGTCCTCGTGCTGGCCGGCGCCGGTGTCGGCGCGTTCTTCCTGCTGACACCCGGGAACGAGAAGCGGTCTCTGCCGGCGCCCACGACGTCACCCGCCGGCGAGCCGGACAAGTACACCTCGCTGCCGCGGTGCCCGGCGGTCGGCAGCCGGATGAACGGCCTGCCGCCGCTGGTGCGTGACGCTCCGCCGGAGCCCGGCAGCTCCTCGGACGACGAGCTCGAGCTGATGCAGCTGAGCTGCTCCTGGATGAAGTCCGGGTCCTCGTCCGGGCAGGTGACGATGTACCTGTCGAAGTCGGTGGAGCCCGGCTCGGGCGCGGGCACCCGGTACGCCGCGGCGGGGTACGACAACGCTGTCGAGGACGGCGGCAAGCCGATCGCCGCCGGGATCGGGCAGGCGACGAAGGCCGCGGACACCGACCCGCACGGCAGCGACAGCCTGCAGTGCGGCGTGCGGTTCTACCAGGGCAACGTCGACGTGATCGTGCTCGTCCAGGCGGCCGACGAGCAGGACCGGAACGTGGACCGCTGCCGGCGCAACGCGCACAAGCTGGCGGAAGCGGCGTCGCAGTCACTCGGCTGAGAACGGCGAAGGCCCCCGCACCATCGTGCGGGGGCCTTCGCCGTGGTCAAGCGATCAGTCGAACGCCTTCGAGATCAGCGCCTTCTGCTCCACCTCGTGCACCTTCGACGAGCCGGCCGACGGCGCCGCCATCGGGCGGCGCGACACGACCTGCAGGCCCGAGAGCAGCTCCGGGAACTTCCGGGGCAGGTTCAGGCCGAAGAACGGCCACGCGCCCTGGTTTTCCGGCTCCTCCTGCACCCACGCGACCTCGGTCGCGTTCGTGTAGCGCTCCAGCGCCGCCACCAGCTTCCGCTTCGGCAGCGGGTAGTACTGCTCGATCCGCACGATCGCGACGTCGTGCGCCTCGCGCTTGGTCCGCTCCGCGACGAGCTCCCAGTACAGCTTCCCGGAGGTCAGCAGCACCTTGCGGATGTTCGCCGGGTCCGGCGTCACGTCGTCGATGACCGACATGAACCGGCTCTGGCCGGTGAAGTCGCTCGTCGCCGACGTCGCGGCCTTGTTGCGCAGCATCGACTTCGGCGTGAAGACGACCAGCGGGCGCTGGATGCCGTCGAGGGCGTGGCGGCGCAGCAGGTGGAAGTAGTTCGCCGGGGTGGACGGCACCGCCACCGTCATCGAGCCCTCCGCGCACAGCGAGAGGAACCGCTCGATGCGGCCGGACGTGTGGTCCGGGCCCTGGCCCTCGTGGCCGTGCGGCAGCAGCAGCACGACGTCCGAGCGCTGGCCCCACTTGGCCTCGCCCGAGGAGATGTACTCGTCGATGACGGTCTGCGCGCCGTTGACGAAGTCACCGAACTGCGCTTCCCACATGACCAGCGACTCGGGGTTGGCGACCGAGTAGCCGTACTCGAAGCCGACGGCCGCGTACTCCGACAGCGCGGAGTCGTAGATCATCACGCGGCCCTGGCCCTCGGCCAGGTTCTGCAGCGGCGAGTACTCCTGGCCCGTCTTGCGGTCGATGAACACCGAGTGCCGCTGGGTGAACGTGCCGCGGCGGGAGTCCTGGCCGGACAGCCGCACCAGGCGGTCCTCCATCGCCAGCGACCCGAACGCGAGCAGCTCGCCGAACGCCCAGTCGATGTCGCCTTCGCGGGACATCTTGTGGCGGCGCTCCATGACCGGCTTGACGCGCGGGTGCGGCGTGAAGCCCTCGGGCACGTTCACGAACGCGTCGCCGATGTGCTCCAGCGTCTCGGTGGTGATCGCCGTCGCCACCTTGGCCGGGACCTGCTGCTCCTCCTCGACCGAGGGGCTCGCCTTCGCCGGGTGCTTCTCCAGCTCCCGGACCTCGTTGAAGACGTGCTCCAGCTGGCTCGAGAAGTCGCGCAGCGCGGCTTCGGCCTCTTCGACGGAGATGTCACCGCGGCCGATCAGCGACTCGGTGTAGGTCTTCCGCACCGAACGCTTCGTGTCGATGATGTCGTACATCGCCGGCTGCGTCATCGAGGGGTCGTCACCCTCGTTGTGGCCTCGGCGGCGGTAGCAGATCAGGTCGATGACGACGTCCTTGTGGAACGCCTGCCGGTACTCGACGGCCAGCTTGGCCACCCAGTGCGCGGCCTCCGGGTCGTCACCGTTCACGTGGAAGATCGGCGAGCCGATCATCTTCGCGACGTCGGTGGCGTACTGCGACGAGCGCGAGTGCTCCGGCGCGGTCGTGAAGCCGACCTGGTTGTTGACGATCACGTGCACGGTGCCGCCGGTGCGGTACCCGCGCAGCAGCGACAGGTTCAGCGTTTCGGCGACGACGCCCTGGCCCGCGAAGGCCGCGTCGCCGTGCATCAGGACCGGCAGCACGGTGTAGCCCTCGCCGCCCTTGTCCAGGAGGTCCTGCTTCGCGCGGACGATACCCTCGAGGACCGGGTCGACGGTCTCCAGGTGCGACGGGTTCGCCGTCAGCGACACCTTCGTCTCGCCGTCGCCGAACATCCGGAAGTACTTGCCCTCGGCGCCGAGGTGGTACTTCACGTCACCGGAGCCGTGCGCCTGGCCCGGGTCGAGGTTGCCCTCGAACTCCTGGAAGATCTGGCTGATCGGCTTGCCGACGATGTTGGCCAGCACGTTCAGCCGGCCGCGGTGCGGCATGCCGATGACAACCTCGTCGAGCTCGTGCTCGGCGGCCTTGTCCAGCAGCGTGTCGAGCAGCGGGATCGCCGTCTCGCCGCCCTCGAGCGAGAACCGCTTCTGGCCGACGTACTTGGTCTGCAGGAACGTCTCGAACGCCTCGGCGGCGTTCAGCTTCGAGAGCACGTACTTCTGGACCGCGGGGTCCGGCTTCTCGTGCGGGATCTCGACGCGCTCCTGGATCCAGCGGCGCTCCTCGGGGTCGAGGATGTGCGTGTACTCGATGCCGACCGTGCGGCAGTACGAGTTGCGCAGCACGCCCAGGATGTCGCGCAGCTTCATCCGCTCCTGGCCGGCGAAACCGCCGACCGGGAACTCGCGGTCGAGGTCCCAGAGCGTCAGGCCGTGGGACAGGACGTCCAGGTCGGCGTGGCTGCGCTGGCGGTAGTTCAGCGGGTCGGTGTCGGCCATCAGGTGGCCGCGCATCCGGAACGCGTCGATCAGCTCGATCACGCGGGCGGTCTTGTCGACCGGGCCCTCGGGGATGTCGGCGACCCAGCGGATCGGCTCGTACGGCAGGCGCAGGCTGGTGAAGACGTCGTCGTAGAAGCCGTCTTCGCCGAGCAGCAGCTGGTGGATGCGCTTGAGGAACTCGCCGGACTCCGCACCCTGGATGATGCGGTGGTCATACGTCGAGGTCAGCGTCATGATCTTGCTGATGCCGAGGTCGACCAGCGTCTTCTCGCTGGTGCCCTCGAACGCCGCCGGGTACTGCATGGCGCCGACGCCGATGATCGCGCCCTGGCCGGCCTGCAGGCGCGGCACCGAGTGGTTGGTGCCGATGCCGCCCGGGTTGGTCAGCGAGATCGTGGTGCCGGCGAAGTCGTCCGCGGTGAGCTTGTTGTTGCGGGCCTTCTTGACGACGTCCTCGTAGGCCTGCCAGAACTGCAGGAACGACATGTCCTCGGTGCTCTTGACCGAGGCCACGACGAGGTTGCGCGAGCCGTCCTTGCCCTTCATGTCGATGGCGAGCCCGAAGTTGACGTGCTCCGGCGTGATCGCGAACGGCTTGCCGTCGATCTGCTGGTAGTGCCGGTTCATGTTCGGGTAGTTCTTCAGCGCCCGCACCATCGCGTAGCCGATGAGGTGCGTGAAGGAGATCTTGCCGCCGCGGGTGCGCTTGAGGTGGTTGTTGATGACGATGCGGTTGTCGGCCATCAGCTTCGCCGGGACCGCGCGCACGCTGGTCGCGGTGGGGACGCTCAGCGAGGCGTCCATGTTCTTCGCGATGGCGGCCGCGGCGCCGCGCAGCTGCTTCGACTCCGGCTCGTCCTTGGCCTGCGGCTTCGCGTCCGTCTTGGCCTCGGCCTTCGGCGCGGCCTTGGCGGCCGGCTTCGGGGCGGCCTTCGCGGGCGCCGCCTTCGCGGGCGCGGCCGGCGTCGACGTCTGCTTGGCCGCGGACTCCGCGTTCTGCACCGCCTTCGACGACGGCGCCGACGCCTGGCCGTTGGTCGCGGGCTTGGCGTCGGCCTTCTGCCGGGCGTTGTCCGCCTTGGCCTGGGCGCTCTGCGTCGGCTTGAAGTCCGCGAAGAAGTCGTGCCACGCGGCATCGACTGAGCTGGGGTCTGCGAGGAACTGGTCGTACATCTCTTCGACCAGCCACTCGTTGGGGCCGAACTGTGACGCAGGGCTGCTGCTGGACACGGCTTGGGCTCGCCTCTATCCGTCTCGATCTCGATCTTGAATCCGTTGATGCGCCTACCAGGCTAACCCCCTCGGTGACGCCGATGTGATGGAACCGGCCTGTGTGAGGCGTGGCGCACTAGGGGATCGGTCACTGACTCGATCAAGATGTGCTAAGGGAACCTTAAGCCCTGGACCCGGTACAGGGTTTCGAGGGGTTTCAGGCGGGGTTCGCGCCGTCGCCCGCGGGTGTTCACCGGCGCGGGTTCTCCTGGGTGGATGTGGCTGGTCGAATGTCCGTCGTTCTGGGACCAGGGGCTGGTCCGGCCCCTGGTCACCGAGTCCGGCACGGTCGTGCTGATGTGCGACTCGTGCGAAGCGGTCTGGCCGACGCTGGCCGACTTCGAGGAGATGGAGCACGTGTCGCCGGACGAGCCGGACTGGCTGGTCGGCGCCGGGGTGCACGTCCGGCCGGGCACGGTCCGGTGGGCTTCGCAGCCGGACGTCGAGGCGGCCGGGATGGGCTCCCTGAAGTGGCGGGCGCTGCCTTAGCCCGCGGCGCCGACGGCCTTCGCGAGGCTCGGTGACAGCGGGTACGGCGGCTCGTGGGGCACCAGCTTCACGGCCTTGTGCAGCTGGTCGGTGGCCAGGAGGCCCGAGATGTCACGCAGCACGGGCGTCACGTCGGTGATGGCGGTGATCCACTCCTCGGCGTAGCGGTCGGTGGCTTCGCCGGTCAGGCCGAGCCGGATCGCGGCGAAGTCGAGCGCCGTGTGGTCGAGGTCTCGCTCCGCGTCCCACTGAACGAGCACCGGGCCGCCGTCGGCCGACCGGGCGAGGGCCTGCTCGAAGCCGTCGCGGGTGAGGTCGACGGCCAGGATCCGCTCCTGGCCGGGCTTGCTCCCGTAGCCGGTCGAGGAGGCCACCCAGCGGAACGACGGCACGAGCCACGTCGTGCCGCCCCGCTCCGCGAACGTCTGCTTCGCGAGCGCGGCGTCGGCGACCGCGGGTGAGCAGGCCTGGTAGACCCGGACGGTCGTCTCGGTCTGCGCGGCGCGGACCTGCCGGTCGGGGACCCGCTTCTCTTCGAACATCCCGCCATGCTCCCAGCGCGGGGTGACCTCGGCCACGCGTCGACCCCGGATCCGGCGTGATTGGCGACGAAAGTCGGGTGACCGGATCAGCCGAGGGACCACAGGCGGGCGTAGTAGCCGTTCGCCGCCAGGAGCTCCTCGTGGGTTCCGGTCTCCACGATCCGGCCGTGGTCCAGGACCACGATGCGGTCCGCGCGGGACGCCGTCGCGAGGCGGTGGGCGACCACGAACGTCGTGCGGCGGCGGGCCAGGTGCTCCGTCGCGCGCAGGACCGCGGCCTCCGTGGACGGGTCCAGGGCCGCCGTCGCCTCGTCGAGCAGGAGGACGTCCGGGTCGACCAGTTCAGCCCGGGCCAGGGCCACGAGCTGGCGCTGCCCGGCCGACAGCGACCGCCCGCGTTCGCCCACCGGCTGCAGGAACCCGGCCGACAGGGCAGCGACGCCGTCGAACGCGCCCACCGCCCGGACCGCCGCCTCCACCTCGGCGTCGGACGCCGACGGCCGCCCGTAGCGGACGTTGTCGGCCACCGTGCCCGAGAACAGGTGCGCCTCCTGCGGCACCACGCCCATCCGGCGCCGCAGCCCGGCCAGCTCGTACTCGCGCACGTCCGTGCCGTCGACCCGGACCTCGCCGCCGGTGGCGTCGTAGAAGCGCGCCACCAGCTTCACCGCCGTCGACTTCCCGGCGCCGGTCGCGCCGACCAGCGCGATCGTCTCGCCGGCCGCGACGTCCAGCGAGAACTCCGCCAGCGCCTTGCTCTCCGCGCCGGCGTAGGAGAACTCGACCTCCTTGAACGAAACCTCGCCGCGCAACCGCTCCGGCACCGCCACGGCGTTGTCCGCCGCGGGCACCGACGTCGGCGTCCGCAGCAGGTCGCCGATCCGGTCCAGGCCGACGCGCGCCTGCTGGTAGCCGTCGAACACCGACGACAGCTGCTGGATCGGAGAGAAGAACTGCTGCAGGTACAGCAGGAACGCGAGCAGCACCCCGGCCGACAGCGTGCCCGCCGAGACGCGGTTCGCGCCGGCCACCAGCACCGTGGTCATCGCGAGGTCGGACATCAGCGCGACCAGCGGGAAGTACGTCGCGACGTACCGCTGCGCCCGCAGCCGCGAGCGCCGGTAGTCGTCACTGCGCGAGGCGAACGCCGCCGCGGAACGGTCTTCGCGCGTGTACGCCTGCGCGACGCGCAGCCCGCTGACGTTCTCCTGCATGTCCGCGTTCACGACGCTGACCCGTTCGCGGGCCTCGTTGTACGCCTTCGACGCCGCGCGCCGGAAGATCACCGTGGCCACCACCAGCACCGGCACCATCGCGAGCGCGAACAGCGCCAGCCCGGCGTCGGTGACCAGCAGCGCGGCCGTGATGCCGGCCAGCGTCAGCGCGCTGACGACCGCCGTGGCGAGCCCGGTCTGCAGGAACGTGGAGAGCGCGTCGACGTCCGTGGTCATCCGGGTCATGATCTTCCCGGACAGCTCCCGCTCGTAGTAGTCGAGCCCGAGCCGTTGCAGGTGCGCGTAGCTGCGGACGCGCAGCGCGTACAGCACCGTCTCGCCGACCCGTGAGGTCAGGCGCGTCTGCGCGAACACCACCAGCCAGTCGGCCGCGATCACCGCCGCGCCGATCCCGGCGGCGAGCCAGATCATCCACTCGACACCGGTGCGGACGCCGTGGTCGACGCCGAACTGGTAGAGCCCCGGCAGCGCGATCGACGCCGCCGCGTCCGCCGCCACCAGCCCGATCACCAGCAGCAGGGGCCAGCGGACCGGGCGCAGCAGCCGGGCCAGCCGGAACCGCGGGTCGGGCGCGGTGACGTCCACATCGGACAGCCGCGGCTCGTCGGTGGCGGCCGGGAGCCGTCGCACGCCCTCGATCAGCTCCGGGGTCGGCGGCACGTCGAGGCCGCCGCCCCCGCCGACGAACCCGCTGCTGTTCGGGTCGCCGCTGCGCCGGCGCGCCGCCTCGGCCAGGTCCTCGACCTCGTCGCGCTCGGCTCGCGGCCAGAGCGACGGCGTCACCCCGGCCGGGCCGCAGTCGAGGCCTTCGCAGCGGTGCTTCTCCTCGACGTCGTCACCCGGGCCGGCGATCAGCTCGCGGAACAGCGGGCAGCGCGCCATCAGCTCGGCCTCGGTGCCGACGTCGACGACGTGGCCCTCGTCCAGCACCGCGATCCGGTCGGCCAGTGCCAGGGTGGAACGCCGGTGCGCGATCAGCAGGGTCGTGCGGCTCGCGGTGACCGAGCGCAGGGTGTCGTGGATCGCCGCCTCGGTGACGGTGTCGATGGCCGACGTCGCGTCGTCCAGGACGAGGATCCGCGGGTCGGTGATCAGGGCGCGCGCCAGCCCGAGCCGCTGCCGCTGCCCGCCCGAGAGCGTCAGCCCGCGCTCGCCGACCAGCGTCTCGTAGCCCTCCGGCAGGGCGCGGATGAACTGGTCCGCCTCGGCCGCGCGCGCCGCGGCGACGATCTCCTCGTCGCTCGCGTCCGGGCGGCCGTACGCGATGTTGTCCCGGATCGAGGAGGAGAACAGGAACGCCTCTTCGAAGACCACGCCGATGGCCTGGCGCAGCTGCCGCAGGGGCACGTCCCGGACGTCGAGGCCGCCGACCCGCACCGAGCCCGCGTGGACGTCGTAGAAGCGGGGCAGCAGCAACGAGATCGTCGACTTCCCCGACCCCGCGGTGCCGACCAGCGCGAGGGTCTCGCCCGGGTTCGCGGTGACCGAAAGCCCGTCCAGCACCGGTTCGCTGCGGGTGTACCCGAAGCGGACGCCGTCGAGCTCCACACCCAGCGGCCCCTCCGGCAGCGGCCGCGCGTCGGGAGCGTCGACGACCTCGGGCTGCGCGTCGATCAGCTCGTACACGCGCTCGGCGCCGGCGCGGGTCAGCTGGGCCTGCACGACCAGGCCGGACAGCATCCGGGCCGGGCCGATCAGGGTCGCGAGGTAGGTCGCGAACGCGAGGAAGGTGCCGAGCGTGATCGAGCCGTTCAGCGCGAGGACACCGCCGATGCCGAGCACGGCGACCTGGCCGGCGGCGGGCAGGGCCGCGGTGGTCGCCGTCGGGACCGCGGACAGCTTCGCCGCGCGAAGCCGCTCCCCGAACAACTTGCGCGCGGTCTTCTCGAGCCGGCCCACTTCCCGCGTCTCCTGGCCGAAGCCCTTGACCACGCGAACGCCGGTGACGGTCTCCTCGACCTGCTGCGCCACATCGGCCGCGCGCTGCTGCGCCGACCACGTCGCCGGGAAGAGGCGCTTGCGGCTGCGCGTCACGATGATGCCGACCGCGGGCGTGACGACCAGCGCGATCAGCGTCAGCACCGGCGACATCCACAGCATCGCGACGAACGACAGCAGCGCGAAGATCACCGAGCCGAACGAGAGCGGGATCTGCATCAGGATCCCGGTGACCAGCTGCAGGTCCGAAATGGCGCGCGAGACGACCTGGCCGGTGCGCAGCGCGTCCTGCTTTCCGCCGTCCAGCCGCGAAACCGCGTTGAACACCCGCTGGCGCAGGTCGTGCTGGACGTCCAGCGCGAGCTTCCCGCCGAAGTACCGGCGCAGGAACGCGGTGCCGAACGCCACCAGCTGCAACGTCACCAGCAAGGCCGCGATCCCGGGCAGGGCGCCGGTCTGCCCCGCCACCGCGTCGTCCACCGCCGAGCGCACGAGCAGCGGGCTCGCGGCCTGCACACCGACGCTGAGCACGGCGGCGGTCAGCGACAGCACGACGATCGCGCGGTGCTCCCAGGCCGCGGCGGACAGCCTGCGGACCCAGCCGACGGTCTCGGCAGGTGGGAGCTCTTGACGGGAGCGGGGCGGAGCGAGGGTCACGTTGTCACAGTAAGCGCCGGCACCGACAAAATATTTCCCCGAACGCGCGGAAGGCCACCTCGAGCAGCTCGAGGTGGCCTTCCGGAGACGCCGGGACTACGTGATGTCGCGGCGCTGGTTGCCCGCCCAGCCGAGGCCGAAGAACAGCATCGTCCAGGCGAAGAAGATCAGCGCCGAGGCCCACCACGAGAGCACGCCGGGCGCGCTCGCCGTGTACTGCAGGAGCAGCTGCGCGCCGGAGTCGACGCTGGCGGGCAGGTTGAGCGAGTTGAAGCCGAACGCGTCCGCCGCGATGCCGCCGACGATCCCGTTCGCGGTGCCGTTCGGCAGGATCCCGCCCAGGATGCTGACGTCACCCCAGAGCCAGAACACGATGACCAGGACGTTTTCCACGATCAGGAACCAGATGATGAACAGCACCACCGCGAGCGGCACGTTGCGCAGCACCGCGCCGAACCCGATGCCGAACAACGTCACCAGCACCGACGCGAGGATCGTCCCGCCGAGCGCGGCCAGCCACTGGCCCGTGCTGGGCCACCGGCCCGAGTCGACCGAGGCCATCACCGCGGCCGCCGAGACGCCGAAGCTGATCAGGCCGTAGATCGCGCCCCACGCGACGTAGGTCAGCATCTTCGCGGTCAGCGCGGAGATCCGGTTCGGGGCGGTGAGGAACGTCGTGGTGATCGTCTTGCTGCGGTACTCGCCGGCCAGCGCGAAGATGCCGAAGAGGCCGGGCACGAGCTGCGCGATGTTCACGCCGTGCGCGATCGCGAGCAGGCCCACCGGCACCTTGGCCGGGTCGAGCCCGATCGTCTCGCTGACCTGGCGCGCGTCGTCCGAGCCGAGGAAGTCGGCGAAGTCGTTGGTGATCTTGCCCCAGACGAACGTCAGCCAGAACGCCACCAGCGCCAGCGGGATGATCAGCACCCACCAGGTGTTCAGCGAGAGCGTCTTGCGGAACTCCGCCTTGATCAGGTTGCCCATCACTGCTGCGGACCTCCCCAGTACTGCTGCTGCTGCGGACCCGAGGGCGGGCCCTGCTGGTACTGCTGCGGACCGGACGGCGGCCCCTGGTACCCGGGCGGCGGGCCCTGGTACTGCGGCTGCGGCGGGTACCCCGCCGGCCCGCCGGCGAACTGACCCTGCGTCAGCTGGAAGAACATCCGCTCCAGGTCGGCGTGCTCCTCCTGCATCCCGTACACGGCGATCCCGGCCTTCGCGGCCAGGTCACCGATCTGCTGGACGCTCGACCCGGCCACGGCGACCCGGCCGTCCGGCGTCGGCGACACCTGCTGGATGCCGTTCTCCTGCAACGCCTTCACCAGCGCCGCCGGGTCGGCCGGCTGCACCAGCACCCGCGACTGCTGACCCTTGCGCAGCTGGTCGAGCGAGCCGTAGTAGCGCGTGACGCCCTGGCTGATGATCACGACCTGGTCGATCAGCTGCTCGACCTCGTTGAGCAGGTGGCTCGAGACCAGGACCGTCCGCCGCTGCTCCCGCGCGTAGGACCGCAGGAAGTTGCGCAGCCACAGGATGCCTTCGGGGTCGAGGCCGTTCGTCGGCTCGTCCAGCACCAGGACCTGCGGGTCACCCAGCAACGCCGTCGCCAGCGCCAGCCGCTGCCGCATGCCGAGCGAGAAGCCGCCGGCCTTCCGGTCCGCGGCGCTGCCCAGGCCCACCAGGCCGAGCACGTCGTCCGCCCGCTGGTCCGGCACCCCGAGGGCCGCCGCGTACACCCGCAGGTGGTTGCGCGCGGTCCGGCTCGGGTGGAACCCCTCGTTCTCCAGCACCGAGCCCACGACCCGCGCCGGGTTCCCGAGCTGCGAGTGCGGCCGCCCGTTGATCGTCGCCGTCCCGGAGGTCGGCGTCACCAGCCCGAGCAGCATCCGCAACGTCGTCGTCTTCCCGGCGCCGTTCGGGCCCAGGAAGCCCGTCACCGAACCCGGTTCAACCGTGAAGCTCAGGTTCTGCACCGCGTTGACCGGGCCGAACTGCTTGCTCAGGTTCTGCACCACAATCCGGCCACTGCCGTCGTGCATACCGTCCCCTAACGTTCCCGCTGATGGGGCGTCATCCTGCCCTACCCGCGCCGCCCGCGCGCAGGGAACGCTCGAACCGGTGGAGAGCGACTTTCGTCACGTTCCGCGACCGGTCCGTGGCGGCGCCGGAAGCGGTGCCGGGGCCGTGACCTGAGGATTCAAGGACGGGTGCGGTGACCGGGGTGGACCGGCTCGGCAAAAAATTCGTTCGACTTGCCGACCCGGTGGCGCAAACCCGGCCGAAGCCCTCTAAGCTAGTAACCGGCGGCCCGCTCCCAATGACCCCCAGGTTGGTTGAGCGGGTCGCCCTAGCTTTTTTTGGGCTTCGCCCTCGAACCAGCTCATCCCTGTTGCCCGGGGGCCGAGCCCCCGGACCCCCACGGTGCCTTCGTCGCGGCTTCCAGCGTGGTCCGTCTGCTCCGGGGCCGTTCTGACCTCCCGGTGTGCGATCGTGGCTCGATGCGGATCTTGCTCGTCGAGGACGAACGGCGGCTGGCCGAGGCGCTGCGGGCCGGGCTGAGCGCCGAGGGGTATGCCGTCGACGTCGCCCACAACGGGCGGGACGCTCTCTGGTACGCCGGGGAGCACCCCTACTCCGCGATCATCCTCGACATCATGCTGCCGGGCCTGAACGGCTACCGCGTCTGCCGGCGGCTGCGCGACCAGGGCGACAGCACCCCCATCCTGATGCTCACCGCCAAGGACGGCGAGGACGACGAGATCGAGGCCCTCGACACCGGCGCCGATGACTTCCTCCCCAAGCCCTTCTCCTACGGCGTCCTCCTTTCCCGGCTGCGCGCGCTCATCCGCCGGGGCGGCGCCACCCGGGCGGGGGTCCTCAAACTGGGTGATCTCGAGCTCGACCAGGCCGGCCGGACCTGCCGACGCGGCGCCGCCGACGTCACCCTCACCGGCAAGGAGTTCGCCCTCCTCGCCTACCTCATGCACCGCCCCGGCCAGGTGGTCACCAAGGCCGAGCTGCTCGACAACCTCTGGGACTTCGCCGCCTCCGCGACCGCCAACCTCGTCGAGGTCCACGTCAGCGCGTTGCGCCGGAAGCTCGGGAGCGAGACCATCCGGACCGTCCGTGGCGCTGGGTACCTCGTGGTGGCTTCCGGTGCGTAGGTTCTTCCGCTCGACCCGCTTCCGGGTGGCGTTGACGGCGTTCGCCGCCTCCGCCGTCGCGCTCGGCGCGGTGTCCGTGTGGTTCGTGTTCCAGGCGGAGGGCCGCCTCCGCAACGCCGCCACACAGCTCGCCGACGCCCACGCCGACGCGGTCGTCCAGCTCCTGAACACCGGCGCCCGGCCCGCCGACCTGCCGCTGCTCGTCCGTGACTCGATCTACGAGGTCACCGACCGCGCGGGCAAGCGCGTGGCGGCCTGCCCGGCTCTGCTCGACGCGACATTGGCCGCCTATGACGCCGATGTCACGCTCTCGCCGTCCGGGTTCGACCGCGCCGGCCAGGACTCCGTCCCGTGCGCTCCCGAGCTGGCCGACCTCGACGAGGACATCGTCCTGCACGTCGTCCACGCCGACAGCGGCGACAGCGCGTACGACGTCTACGCCGGCGTAGCGATCGACCCCGAGGGCCAGGCCGCGGTCGACTCCGTCCGGACGGTTTTGACGGCCGGCGTCCCCGCGGTCGCGCTGCTGATCGGCGTGATCGCGTGGCTCGCCGTCCGCCGGTCGCTGCGGCCGGTCGAGGCCATCCGCGGCGAGGTCGCGGAGATCGGCGCGCACGACCTGAGCCGCCGGGTGCCGGCCCCGCGCAGCGGCGACGAGATCGCGCGCCTCGCCGGGACGATGAACACCATGCTCGCGCGGCTCGACGAGGCCGTGACGCGCCAGAGCCGGTTCACCTCCGACGCGTCGCACGAGCTGCGCACCCCGCTCGCGTCGCTGCGGACGCAGCTCGAAGTGCTGCTGGCCCACCCCGACCGGCTCGACTGGCGGCAGTCCTGCGAGAACGCGCTGCTCGACGTCACGCGGCTGCAGGACCTCGTCGCCGACCTGGTGCTGCTCGGGAAGCTGGACCACGCGGGCCCGGACCGGCTCGAGCCGGTGGCACTGTCCGAAGTGGTCGAAGCGGCCGCCGCCGGCCGGGCGGAGATCGAGGTCGCCGGGACGCCGGTGGTGCACGGCCACCGGTCGCGCCTGGAGCGGCTCGTCCGCAACCTCGTCGACAACGCCGAACGGCACGCCGACTCCCGGGTGGCCGTCACGGTGTCCACTGTGGACGGCCAAGTCGTGCTGACGGTCACCGACGACGGTCCCGGCATCCCGGCCGAAGACCGCGAGCGCGTCTTCGACCGCTTCGTCCGCCTCGACGACGCCCGCGCCCGCGACGAGGGCGGTTCGGGCCTCGGCCTGGCGATCGTCGCGGACATCGCCCGCGCGCACGGCGGCACGGCGTCGGTCGAAGAGGGCAGCCGGTTCGTCGTCCGGCTTCCGGAGCTGAAGACGTCTTAAGCTCGCTTCAGGTCCGGTTCAGCGTCCGCGGCCGACGCTGCGGTCATGATCAATCGTCCCTGGTGGCGGCCGCTCGGCCACGCCGAGTACCTGGCGTCGTCGTGGTTCCCCGGCCTCACCGGCCTGCGCGCGCTCGCCGCGCTGGCCGTCGTCTTCTTCCACTACGGCGGCCCGGTCGTCGACCGGCTGCAGGGGTGGATCGCCGTGCAGCTGTTCTTCGTGCTGTCCGGTTTCCTCATCACCACGCTGGCGCTGCGCGAAGAAGACCGCACCGGCAGCATCTTCCTGCGCGACTTCTCCGTCCGCCGCGTCTTCCGGATCATGCCGGTGTACTTCCTGCTGCTCGGCCTGACGGCGCTGGCAGTGACGTTAACCGGCGTTTACCAGAGCAGCCGGCTCGCCGACGCGATGCCGTTCTACCTGACCTTCCTCAACGAGGTCGTCGACTTCAACACGCCGTACCCGACGTCGTGGTCGCTCGGGGTGGAGGAGAAGTTCTACCTCGTCTGGCCCGCTCTGCTCGTGCTGACGGCGCGCACCGGCAAGACCGCGCTGCGCCTGCTGATCGGCGCCGGCGCGCTGGGCGTCGTGCTCGGGGTGCTGCCGCTCGCGCCCGCACACCAGTGGGCGAGCCTCTCGGTGCACTACGGCTCGCTGGTCGTCGGCTGCCTGCTCGCGCTGGCGCTGCACCACCCGCGCGGGTTCGCGGTGCTGCGGCCGCTGACCAGCCCGGCCGTGGCGGCCGGCGTGGCGCTCGGCTTCTGCGTGCTGCAGCTCTCGGTCAAGCCGCTCGGGCAGTCCTTCGGCGGCCACTGGCAGTTCGTCGTCCCGGTGTACGCCGGGGGATCGGCGTTGCTGCTCGTGGCGGCGATCTCGCAGGGCCCGGTCCGGCGGCTGCTCGCGAGCCGTCCGCTGAAGTTCGTCGGCGACCGGTCCTACGCGCTCTACCTCGCGCAAATGGGCGCGGCGGGCGTGACCGGGCTCCTGCTGCCGACGGGGCTCGGCAAGGCCGTCGCGACTTCCGCCGTCGCGCTGCTCTTCGCGTGCGGCCTGCGGAGGTGGGTCGAGCTGCCCGCCATCGCGTACGGGCGCCGGCTGCTGCGGAAAGGGGAGCGGGCCCCTGCCGGAGAACGACAGGGGCCCGCTCGGGTGAGGTAGGTCAGGCGAGGACGGTGTCCAGCGGCGTGTGCGGCAGGTCGTGCGCGACCGCGACCGGGCCGTTGGTCAGGGCGCCGGCGTGGGTGTTGAGGCCCTTGGCCAGCGCGGCGTCGGCCTGCAGCGCGGCCTTCCAGCCGTGCTCCGCCAGCTGCACCGCGTAGGGCAGCGTCACGTTCGTGAGGCCGTAGGTCGACGTCCGGGGCACCGCGCCCGGCATGTTCGCGACGCAGTAGAAGACGGACTCGTGCACGGTGTAGGTCGGGTCGTCGTGCGTGGTCGGGCGCGAGTCGGCGAAGCAGCCGCCCTGGTCGATCGCGATGTCGACGAGCACACTGCCGGACTTCATGCGCGCGACGAGCTCGTTCGAGACCAGCTTCGGCGCCTTCGCGCCCGGCACCAGCACCGCGCCGACGACCATGTCGGCCTGCAGCACGGACTCCTCGACCGACAGCCGGTTCGACGTCACCGTGCGGATGCGGCCGCCGAAGTCGTTGTCGATCTGGCGGAGACGGTCGACGTTCGTGTCGAGGATCTCGACGTCCGAGCCGAGGCCCAGTGCGACGCGGGCCGCGTTCAGGCCGGCGACCCCGCCGCCGATGACGACGACGCGCGCCGGGTGCACGCCGGGGATGCCGCCGGGCAGGACACCGCGCCCGCCGCTCGGCTTCATCAGCGAGAACGCGCCGACCTGCGGGGCCAGCCGGCCCGCGACCTCGGACATCGGGGCGAGCAGCGGCAGCGCGCCGTTCGCGGTCTGCACGGTCTCGTACGCGATCGCGGTGGTGCCGGCGGCGAGCAGCGCGTCGGTCAGCGGCCGGTCGGCGGCGATGTGCAGGTAGGTGAAAAGGACCTGGTCGGCGCGCAGCCGGGGGTACTCCTCGGCGATCGGCTCCTTGACCTTGAGCACCAGCTCGCCCTCGGCCCAGGTCTCGTCGGCGGTGGCGAGGATCTTCGCGCCGGCGGCGACGTACTCCTCGTCGGTGATGGACGAGCCCACCCCGGCGCCGGTCTCGACGAAGACGTCGTGCCCGCGGCCGACCAGCTCGTGCACCCCGGCCGGGGTCAGCGCGACCCGGTACTCATGCTTCTTGATTTCACGGGGAACGGCGATACGCACGGTCGGCCTCCTGGGTCGGTCTGCGTCCGGATTTCGGTGCGGTGGTGCCACTCACGGTGAACCACCCGGACGGCGGTGTCATCGTGCTGAGCGAACATTTCTTTGCCGCATTCATGGTTCCGCGCGGACAAGGTCGTTGACTTCGACCGCGCTGGAGGTTGCAACGTGCAGGCATGAGAGCTGTGTGGTTGCGGGAGTTCGGCGGGCCGGAAGCGCTGGAGCCGGGGGACGCGCCGGACCCCGTCCCCGGGCCCGGCCAGGTGCTGGTGGAGGTGACGTTCGCGAACATCACGTTCGTCGAGACCCAGACGCGCGCCGGGACGGGACCGTTCCGTCCGGTGCTGCCGGTCGTCCCCGGCAACGGCGTCGGCGGCGTGATCAGCTCCGTCGGCCCGGGGGTGGATCCAGAGCTGGCGGGGCAGCGAGTGGTCACCGCGACCGGCGGTTCCGGCGGGTACGCGCAGCGCGTCGCGGTCGACGCGGCGGCGGTCTTCCCGGTGCCCGACGCGCTCGCGCTCGACGTGGCGGTGGCGGTGCTCGCGGACGGCCGCACCGCGACTGGACTGGTGCACACGACCAGGGTGCGCCCCGGCGATCGTGTCCTGGTCGAAGCGGCGGCGGGCGGTGTCGGCAGCCTGCTGGTGCAGCTCGCGAAGGCGGCGGGCGCCGAGGTGGTCGGCGCCGCGGGAGGTCCGGCGAAGCTGGGGCAGGTGCGCGAGCTCGGCGCGGACGTCGCCGTCGACTACCGCAGCCCGGACTGGACCGCGGGGATCGGCGAGCTCGACGTCGTCTTCGACGGCGTGGGCGGCGCGATCGGCACGGCGGCGTTCGGCCTGCTGCGCCGCGGCGGCCGGATGGCGATGTACGGCCTCGCGGGTGGCGCGTGGGCCGAAGTGCCCGAAGAGGAAGCCGCGGCCCGCAGGGTTTCCCTGGTCCGCTCGCTCGGCGGGCCGGCGGAGATGCGCGCGTTCACGGAGTCGGCGCTGGCCGAAGCCGCGGCAGGCCGGCTGACACCGGTGATCGGCCAGTGCTTCCCGCTCGAAAAGGCGGCCGACGCCCACGCGGCCATCGAGTCCCGCACCACGCTGGGGAAAACGCTGCTGGTCGTGTGAGCTAGCCGGTCGGGTGGGTCAGGTAGACGCGGTCCGCGGCGCCGGACTCGACCGGCTCCCAGCCGAGCTTCTCGTAGAAGCGCAGGGCGCCGGCGTTCTCGGGGTTGACGGCGAGGTGGCACGACTTCGCCCCGGCCGCCGCGACCGAGGCGAGGAACGTGTAGATCAGCGCCCGCCCGTGGCCCGCGCCGCGTTGTCCGGCGAGCAGGTTGACGTGCAGGTGCGCCGGGTGCGCCGCCAGCTCGGGCCGGAGCTGCCGCTCGGGGTGGAACATCGTGTCGAGCCGCCGCTCCTCCTCAGTGCGCGGCGGCTCCGGCGGCGGCTGGTAGCGCTCGCGCAGCTTCGGCAGCCACTGCTCCTGGTAAGCGGCGACCAACTTCGCCGTGTCGGCCGTGCCGATCACGTACCCGGCCACGCGCCCGCCGTCGTCGAGCACGTAGGCGTGTTCAGGTTCGAAGAAGAGGTACGGCCCGGCGGCGGTGTCGGGCACGAGGTCGTCGGTGCGGTACCGCCCGCGCACCCCCGCGCCGGCGGCCGCGGTGTCGACGCAGATGGCATAGACGGCGGCCCGGTCGCGGTCGCGGTAGGGCCGGATCTCAGTGGTCAACGCGAGGCCTCCAGGGTCTTGATCACCACTGTGCCGTCAGCTCCAGCGCAGCGCCACCAGCTGCGTGAGCAGCGCCAGCCGCACGTCGGGGTCGTCGAGGTCCAGCGGCACCAGCTCCAGCAGCTTCCGCATCCGGTAGCGCAGGGTGTTGGGGTGGATCCGCAGCTCCCGCGCCGCCGCGCGCGGGTCGCCGGGGTGCCGCAGCCACTCGTACAGAGTCTCGACGTAACCGGCCTTCGCTGCTTCGTCGTGCACGCGCAGCATGCCCAGCGGGCCGAGCTCCGCGACCTTCGCCGCAGCGGCCGCCGTTGCGCCGCGGTGGAGCGTCAACGCCGTCCAGGCCTCGTCGAAGGTGATGACGCGCTCGTCCAGGATCTCCGCGCGCAGCAGGCCGAGAGCTTCGTCGGCCTGCACACGGGACGCCGAAAGGTCCCCGATCTCGCCGGGCGCGCCTGCCGCGGCGCGCGGAGCTCCGCTACGACGAGACGGTCCCGTCGCGACGAGAGCGTCGCGCAGCTCCGCCCAGCCGCCGGGGCCCGGGCGGTCCGGGACCACGGCGTAGAGCAGCCCGCCGAGCTCGGTCGCCACCGGGCGGCGGCCGATGCCTTGGGAGATCCGCTCGAGCAGCGCGAGCCGCAGACCTTCCGCGTCGCGCCCGTCGCCGCCGGTGACCTCGATGACGACCACGCGGTGCGGCTCGTCGGACAGGTCCAGCTCGGCCATCGCTTTGCGCGGGTTCGCGCGGCCCTCGAGCACTCCGCGCAGCAGCTCTGCGGACGCGCGGCGCTGCGCGTCGGTGTGCGCGCGCCGGCGCAGCAGGTGCAGCGCGACGACGGGGGCGGCGTCGGCGAAGGCGGCCGCGCGCTCGTCGGACACCGGCCCGGCGACCACCGCCCACATCGAGCCGAGCAGCTCGCCGCCCATCCGGATCGGGACGATCAGCCGCGGCAGCGTGCCGTCGCGCTGGGCGGGCACGAAGATCGTCTGCCGGCCACGCGACAGCTCCCGGAACACCCCGCGCGAGCGGAACCGCGCGAGCACGTCGTCGGGGATGCGGCGGCCCATGATCGTGGCGACGCGCGCCGGGTCGGTGAGGTCCTGGCGCGCGGAGTAGGCGAGCACGCGCGAGTTGGTGTCTTCGATGGTCACCGGCGCGTCGACGACGCTCGCGACCGCGTCGGCCAGCCGGAACAGGTCACCCGAGCCGGGATCGAGGTCTTCGGACTCGTCGGCGAGCGCGTCGAGGACGGTCCGCAGCAGCCACACGAGCTGCGCCCAGGACGTCGCCGCGTGTACCTGGATGAGCGCGATCCCGCTGGCCTTCGCGGCCCGTTTCACGGCCGGCTTCCCGGCGACGGGCGGCTTCAGCAGCACCGCGGCGGCGCCCTGTCCGGCGCTCTGCTTCACCAGCTCGGCGGCGTCCTCGGGCCCGGTCGTGGCGACGCCGAGCACGAGGTCCCCGGCGGCCAGGGTGACGGCCCCGCCGGGCTCGGCGATGACCACGTCGGCGACCGCGGGTGAGTCGTCGGGCACCTGGAGCGCGTGGAGCAGCGTCGGCCCCACCCGGTCGACGACACTGCGTACCGACACCACGGCGTCATTCTCGCCGAGAAACTCCTGGACGGCTCGGTAGGGTCGAGCGCGTGACCGATGCGCGGGGGATCGTCGAATCCGGCTACGACAGCTCCGCGGAGCGCTACCTCGAGTGGAGCGCGCGGATCCCGGACGACGCACGGCTGCGGCTCCTCGGCGAACTGACCGACCGGCTCGCGGACGGCGCCGCGGTGCTCGACCTCGGCTGCGGAGCCGGCGTCCCGTGCACCGCGCTGCTCGCCGAGCGGCACGACGTCGTCGGTGTCGACTTGTCGGCAACGCAGCTCGCTCTCGCGCGGCGAAACGTCCCGGGCGCGCGGTTCGAGAAGGGCGACATGACCGGGGTGACCTTCCCGGACGCGAGCTTCGACGCCGTCACGGCGTTCTACTCGGTGCTGCACGTCCCGCGCGACGAGCAGGGCGCTTTGTTCACGCGCATCTCCCGCTGGCTCCGGCCGGGCGGCTGGTTCCTCGCCGCGCTGGGCTGCAGCGAGTCCGACGGCGTCGAGGCCGACTGGCTCGGCACGCCGATGTTCTTCAGCAGCCACGCGCCGGAGGTTAACCGTCGTTTACTTGCCGCAGCGGGCTTCACGCTGGTCGTCGACGAAGTCGTGACCGTGCACGAGCCGGAGGGTGAAGCCACCTTCCACTGGGTGCTCGGGCGCCGTTAGACCTCGTGCGGTTTGCGCGCGTCGATGTCCTCCGGGGTGTACTGCTCGCGCTTGGTCGTCAGCGCCCAGCGGTGCCCGTCCGGGTCGACGACGCGCCCGTAGCGCTCGCCGAAGAACATCTCGGTCACCGGCGCCTCGACCGTCGCGCCGGCGAAGACCGCCCGGCGGACGAGGTCGTCCGGGTCCGCGGTCTCCAGCGTCAGCAGCAGCGGGGTGCCGCCGATCGTCGACGACGCCAGCGCGTCCAGGGCGGCGATCTCCTGGCTCACCAGCAGCCGCGCGTCGCCGACGGCCAGCTCCACGAACAGCACGGTGCCGTCCGGCAGCACCGTGCGGAACAGCTCCACCGCGCCGAACGCCTTGATGTAGAAGGAAAGCGCCGCGTCGACGTCGCACACGAACAGGTGCGGCACCAGGCCGAGCGGGCGGCTCACGCCGACTCCCGCAGGTTCGCGTCGTCGGCCGCGGCAACCAGGCGTCGCAGGAGCGATGCCTCACGCGAAGCGGCTTCGCGGCCGGCCGGGGTTATCCGGTAATAACGTCGTCGGGAGTCCTCGCCCGGGAGCTCCTCGGCCAGGCCGTCGGCGGCCAGGCGGGTCAGCGTCCGGTAGAGCGTGCCGGGCCCGAGCTGGACTTCTCCGCCGGTCACCTCCGCGACGAACCCCATGATCCCGTACCCGTGCGCGCGCCCGCCCGGCCCGTTCGCCAGGGCCAGGAGCACCTGGAACGCCGCGGGGGTCAGCGGGTTGCCGTCGGCCATGCGGGCAGCCTACACTCCGCCCTGGTTATATCCACGGTGGATATATGGAGGCGGGGTTATGCCCATCCAGGGAGTCAGCAAGGTGGTCGTCGGCGTCGAAGACGACCAGGGCCGGCGCTGGGTCGAGGTCACCGCCCCCAACGGGACGATCCTCGTGCTCAGCGAAAGCCCCGAGGATCGTCGCCGGAGTGACAGGGAGCAGCTGCCGACGTCGAACTTCTTCTTCTACGCCGACGACGTCGAGAAGACCTATGAAGAGCTGTCGGCGAAGGGTGTGGAATTCCCCGCGAAGCCGGAGAAGCAGCCTTGGGGCTGGTGGTCGATGTTCACCGACTCCGAGGGGAACCGCTTCGCGCTGCAGCAGCGCGACTGACGCAGCTAGCGCGACAGGACGGCGTTCAAGGCCCGCCACAGCTCACCCGCGGGGTCCTCGACAGCCTCCCGGGCCCGCCAGGCCACGATGCCGTCCGGGCGCACGAGGGACGCGCCGCCGGCGGTAAGTCCGTACCGCGCGGGGAAGACATCGTCGTCGACGACGTGGCAGTCGAGGCGGACGCCGGTCTCGGCCGCGATGTCGGCCGCGGCCCGCTCCCAGCCGCCGTCGGCGCAGAGCAGCACCCACGAGTGCCCGAGCAGGTCCACAGTGGACGCCAGACCGGGCGCGCGGAAGCCGGGACGGCCGGTCGGCGCGAGCACGTCCTCGACGCGCGCGCCGTCGTCCGGCTCCTCCGAGAGCACCGCCGTCGAACGGTAGCGGAACGCGAGGATGGCCGCCAGGGCGTCCACCGGCTCGGTCAGCCCGGAGACGTCCAGGTCGGGGTGCATCCGCTGCTTCATGTTGTGCAGCGAGGTGTCGATGACCATCCGGGCGATCGGCTTCCGCTCGGCCTCGTAGGTGTCGAGCAGCGCCGGGCCCGCGTCGCCGCGCAGCACCGCCGCGAGCTTCCACGCGATGTCCGCGCCGTCGCCGACGGCCGTGTTGCCGCCCTGCCCGCCGGTCGGCGGGGTCACCTTCGCCGCGTCGCCGGCGAGGAAGACCCGGCCGGACCGGAAGCGGTCGGCCAGCCGCGCGGCGATCTCCCAGGAGCCGACCCAGACGATCGCCGGCTCGAGCTCCGGCAGGTCGGTCGCCGCGCGGATCATCGAGACCAGCCGGTCGTGGCCGAAGTCCGCCGGGCTTTCGCCCTTTTCGGGGGAGTAGTCCGGCGCGAAGACGTACCGGTTCGGCACGTCGGTGTTGACCAGCCCGGCCGTGAAGTCGCCGTGCTGCAGGTAGAAGAGGTCGGTCACGCCGGCCTGGACGCGGTCGCCGAGGTCGGCGTCGAACACGACGCCGAGGCAGTGGCTCAGCGCGTCCATCCCGGTGGTCCCGATGCCGAGCCGGGCCCGGATGCCGCTGCGGCCGCCGTCGGCCGCGACGACGTAGTCCGCGCGCACCACCGTCTCCTCGCCGGAGTCGCGGTGCCGCAGGGTCGCGGTCACGCCGTCGTCGTCCTGGACCAGGCCGGTGAGCTCGGTGCGGAACCGCACGCGCGCGCCGGCCTTCTCGGCGTGCGCCAGCAGGATCGGCTCGACGACGTCCTGCCCGGCCATCCCGGCGGGCATCGTCGTGGCGGCCGAGACGTCGAACTCGCTGCCGTCTTCCATCAGCCGGTGCAGGACGCGCCCGGCGAGGCTCGTCGCGACCGTGATCCGCAGCCCCTGTGACGCTCTCGGGCTCGCCGCCAGCACGTCGCGGTCGATTCCTGCCCAGTGGAACAGCTCCATCGTGCGCCAGTTCTGCCCGGCGGCCCGCGAGTGGACCGACGTTCCGGCGTGCCGTTCGACGGTCAGCACGTCCACTCCCTCCTGCGCCAGGAACAACGACGCCGACAGCCCGCCCAGCCCGGCCCCCACGACCAGGACCTGCACCCGCTCCACCATGTCTACCTCCACGCCTGTGAATCTCCCTTACTAAGTATCTTATCTGAAGAGAGATAACTGAAGCAAGGCGCTAGGCTCTCAGGACGTGGGAACGGTTGGGTACTCCGTTCGGCGCAAGTAGCTTCGAGCCGAACGAACCCCTTGAGCCGCAAGGAGAAACCGATGAGCGCGGACGACACCTCGGCGTGGTCCTTCGAGACCAGGCAGATCCACGCGGGCGCCGCGCCGGATCCCACCACCGGCGCGCGGGCCACGCCGATCTACCAGACGACGTCGTACGTCTTCCGCGACACCCAGCACGGCGCCGACCTGTTCAGCCTCGCCGAGCCGGGCAACATCTACACGCGGATCATGAACCCGACCCAGGACGTGCTGGAGCAGCGCGTCGCGGCGCTCGAAGGGGGTGTCGCGGCCCTGGCGTTCGCCTCCGGCTCCGCCGCGACCACGGCGGCGATCCTGAACCTCGCGGGCGCGGGTGACCACTTCGTGTCCAGCCAGTCGCTCTACGGCGGCACCTACAACCTCTTCCACTACACGCTGCCGAAGCTCGGCGTCGAGGTCACGTTCATCGACGACCAGGACGACCTCGAGCAGTGGCGCGCCGCCGTCCGGCCGAACACGAAGCTGTTCTTCGCCGAGACGCTGGCGAACCCGGGCAGCAACGTCCTCGACATCCGCGCGGTCGCCGACGCCGCGCACGAGGCCGGCGTCCCGCTGGTCGTCGACAACACCGTGCCGACGCCGTACCTGGTGCGCCCGATCGAGCACGGCGCCGACATCGTCGTCCACTCGGCGACGAAGTACCTCGGCGGCCACGGCACCACGGTGGCCGGCGTGCTGGTCGACGGCGGCACGTTCGACTTCGGCAAGGACCCGGCGAAGTTCCCGGGCTTCACCGAGCCCGACCCGAGCTACCACGGCCTCAAGTACTGGGAGGCGCTCGGCCCGGGCGCGTACGCGGCGAAGGCGCGCGTGCAGATCCTGCGCGACACGGGCGCAGCGATCGCGCCGCTCAACAGCTTCCTGATCCTGCAGGGCATCGAGACGCTGTCGCTGCGCGTCGAGCGGCACGTGCAGAACGCGCAGGCGCTGGCCGAGTGGCTGGAGCAGCGTGACGAGGTCGAGAAGGTGTACTACGCCGGCCTGCCGTCGAGCCCGTTCTACTCCGCTGCGCAGAAGTACCTGCCGCGCGGCGCGGGCGCGGTCCTGTCGTTCGACCTGCGCGGCGGGGTCGAGGCGGGCCGGAAGTTCGTCGACGGCACCGAGCTGCACAGCCAGCTGGTGAACCTCGGCGACGTCCGCAGCCTGATCGTGCACCCGGCGTCGACGACGCACAGCCAGCTCTCGGCGGCGGAGCAGCTCGCCAGCGGCGTGACGCCGGGCCTGGTCCGGATCGCCGTCGGGCTCGAAGGCATCGAGGACCTCAAGGCCGACCTGGAGGCCGGATTCCGGGCGGCCAAGGCGGAACTGTGACGGGTGAGCCCGTCACCGGCGCCTGGCGGATCGGGGATCCGCCGGGCCGCCGGAAGTTCGTCACCGGCCCCGGCGCGCTCGCGCTGGAGGCCGGTGGCGTGCTGCCCGGCTTCACCCTCGCGTACGAAACCTGGGGAACGCCGAACTCCGACGCGTCCAACGCGGTCCTCGTCGAGCACGCCCTGACCGGCGACAGCCACGCGGCCGGGCCGGTCGAGCCGGGCCACCCCAGCGCGGGCTGGTGGGACGGGCTGATCGGGCCCGGGAAGGCGCTGGACACCAGTGAGCTCTTCGTGGTGGTGCCGAACGTGCTCGGCGGGTGCCAGGGGTCGACCGGGCCTTCGTCGGAGCTGGACGGCGAGCCGTGGGGGAGCCGGTTCCCGGTGGTGACCGTGCGGGACCAGGTCGCTTCGGAGGCGGTGCTGGCGGACGCGCTCGGCATCGAGCGCTGGGCGGCCGTCGTGGGCGGGTCGATGGGCGGCATGCGCGCGCTGGAGTGGGCGGTGACGCTGCCCGCGCGGGTGGCGTCGGTGCTGGTCCTGGCTTCGACGGCCCGGGCGTCGGCCGAGCAGATCGCGTGGGCGGCGCCGCAGCTGCACGCGATCCGCGGCGACCGGGACTTCCACGGCGGTGACTACTATTCGGCGGCTTCGGGGCCGGTGCGGGGGCTCGGGGTCGCGCGGCGGATCGCGCACGTCACCTACCGCAGCGAGCCGGAGCTGGCCCAGCGCTTCGGCCGGTCGTACCAGGGCGACGAGGACCCGTTGCGGGGCGGACGGTTCGCTGTCGAGTCCTATTTGGACCATCACGCCGGGAAGCTGGCGGGCCGCTTCGACGCGAACAGCTACCTGGTGCTGACGGAGTCGATGAACACCCACGACGTCGGCCGCGACCGCGGCGGCGTGGCGGCCGCGCTGAGCCGCGTGACGGCCCGCGCGGTGATCGGCGGGGTGGACAGCGACCGGCTGTACCCGCTGTACCAGTCCGCGGAGATCGCGACCGGGATCCCGGGAACGGCCGAGCCGTCGGTGGTTTCCTCGCCGTACGGCCACGACTCGTTCCTCATCGAGACGGCGCAGATCGCGGCGCTGGTGAAGACGCTCCTGAGCTAGTACGTCGGCGTGCGTACGGGCACGCGCCGCTCCCGCGCGGGTCCCGCCGCGGGATCGTGGCGGCATGCGGAAAGCCTGGCTGATGTTCGCCGTCGCGATCGGGTTCGGCGCGGTGCTCACCTACCCGTACCTGGGCCTCGACATCGAGGACAGCCGCCTCGCCGTGCGCGACGGCCTGCAGTACGCGGTCCTGGTGGCGCACATCTTCACGGCCGCGGTGGCGCTCGTGCTCGGCCCGCTGCAGTTCGTGCCGAAGGTGCGGGCTCGCCGGCATGTCCACCGGACCATCGGCCGGGTCTACCTCTTCGCCGGGGTGCTGCCGTCGGCGCTGGCGACGATCCCGGTCGCGCTCTGGTCGGGCCGGCTCGTCACGCAGCTCGGCCTGACCACCGCGGGGGTGCTGTGGCTGGTCACCGGCGGCCTCGCGTACCGGGCGGCGCGCCGGCGTGACTTCGCCGCGCACCGGGGTGGATGATGCGCAACTACGCGCTGACGTTCCTCGCCGTCACCTCACGCGTCCTCGTGCCGGTGCTCCTGCTGGCGCAGGTCCCGTTCGGCGGCGTCGGCCCGGAGAGCGCGGCCACGCTGATCCCGATCGGCCAGACGCTCGGCTGGGTCGTCAACCTGGCCGTCGTCGAGGTCCTGCTCCGGCGGCGTCAGCGGCCGGTGACCCGTTCTCCCAGGCGCACCAAGCCGTTCGCGACCCGGCGCGACGCGTCGGCGGCGTAGTCGCCGAGCCGCTCGGCGGCCTTGTCGGACAGCTTCGCGACCCGCCAGGCGACGTCGTCCGCCCGCTCGCCCGCTTCGTCGCCCGCCGTGGTGATGCGGTCCGCGAGGCGGCCGGTTCCCGCGGCGAGCAGATCCTTGAGCGCCATGACTTCCCCTCCGCTAGAGCATTCCGGCGCGGCGCCACAGCACCGCGCTGGGGCCGCCGATCAGGTTGTTCTCCCGCAGGAACCGCACGAGCTTCCGCGCGCCGAAGGCCAGCGTCTCCCGCCGGTGCGCGCTGCCCCGCGCGGCCGCCACCGCCGCGCCGGGGTCGATGCCGGCCCGCAGGTACTGCCGCGGCCGCGACAGCAGCCGGGACATCAGCAGCGCGCCGACGGCGACCACGATCCGCGCGAACTCCTTGCGCCACCGGGGCGCGCCGGCCAGCTCGCGGACCAGGTCGTCCCGCGCGTACCGGACGTGCCGCGCCTCTTCGGTGACGTGGATCCGCATCACCGCGCGCACCACCGGCTGCACCGACTCGTCGTCGAGGTGCTCGCGCTGCAGCGCGTCGAAGATCTCCTCGCCGATCAGCGTCGCGACCCACATCGCCGGCCCGTGCAGGATCACCGGGAGCGCCTGCGCGGAGAGCTGCAGCCACCGGTTGTTGCGGTACGGCCGGCCGCCGACGCGCTCGATCAGCGTCGCGAACATCGTGGAGTGCCGGCATTCGTCGGCGATCTCCGTGAGCGCGTAGTGCACGTGCCGGGTGGTCGGGTCCTGGTGGTAGGACGCGCGCAGCAGCATCTGCATCAGGATGATCTCGAACCAGATCCCGACGCTGACGGTGTTCACCAGCTCCTGGCGCGACAGCTCGATCCGCTGCTCCCGCGTCAGCGTGTCCCACAAGGGAGTGCCGTACAGCGAAACCAGCCGCTCGGGGATGAAGAACTGGTCCTCGTTGAGCGGTGCGGCCCAGTGGACGTCGACGTCCGGGTCGTACGAGAGCCGCGCGCTCGACTTGAGCAGCCTCTCGGCCGTCGCTTCGCGATCACCCATCCGTGCCTCCCTGTGTCCTGAAACACTAGAACGCATGAAACAAGTTCCGTCAAGTTGTAAAGTCGCCTAGGGTTGGGGCATGCGCGACCTCCTGAAACACGCGCTCGAAGCCGAGCTGCCCGGCGACGAGACCGCGGAACGGATCATGGGCGCGGCGCTCACCCAGGCCGAGGACTTCGGGCTGCGCCGGTTCACCGTCGACGACGTCGCGCGCCGCGTCGGCCTTTCGCGGGTGACGATCTACCGCTACTTCCCCAAGAAGGACCAGCTGCTCAGCGCATTGGTCCTGCGAGAGATGAAGCGGTTCCTGACGAAGGTCGACGCCGTGCTGGAGGCGCAGGCGACACCGGAGGAGAAGCTCATCGAGGGGTTGAGCTTCTCCCTGGTGTACCTGCGCGGCCACCGGTTGCTGAACCGGTTGCTGCGCACCGAGCCGGAGCTGATCCTGCCGCACCTGACCGTCCAGGCCGGCGGCCTGTTCGCGGCCGCGCGCGAACGCATCGCGGCGCACTTCCACGCGGAGATCGCCGCCGGGCGGCTCAGCCTGCCCGCCGAGGACATCGACGGGATGGCGGAGCTGCTGATCCGGGTCGTGGTGTCGCTGGTCCTGACACCGGACACGGTGCTCCCGGTGGACGACGACGCCGGCCGCCGCCGGCTCGCGGAGCTCTACCTGGCGCCGATCGTGCGGTCCCTGCGGCCGGCCTAGTCCGAGACGGCTTCCGAGATCCAGGGGGCCACCGGCAGGTCGCGGTCCAGGCACTCCACCGACAGCCGGATCGTCCAGCGCAACGCCTGCAGGACGAGGCTGTCCACCTCGTCGGGCGCCGCGTTGGCGAGGGCGATCTCGACCTGCTCCTGCGCCGCCTCGGTGTTGCCGTGGACCTCCGCGAGCAGCGTCCGCACCGCGGTCCGCACCGGCGGGTCGGCCTGGTCGATCGAGACCTCTTCGCCGTCTTCGTCGAAGACCTGGACCTTGACCGGCGCGCTGCCGCCGTCGCCGAGCGTGGACACCATGGCGCTGCACTCGCCGAACAGCAGCAGCATCAGCGCCTTGGTCTCGTCCGCGCGGGCCTGCGGTTCGACGGCCGTCGGGGCGACCTCGACGAGGGCTTCGGCGTCGTCACCGACGCTCAGCGCGGTCAACGCGCGCTGAGCCTTCTCGACGAGCCGCTCGTTCCAGTCCGGGTCCACGTGCCCCATCAAACACCAGCGACGCCACTCGTGGGGATACCTTGATCCGGGTCGGTCATCCGGCCGCGCGGAGGGCACCCAGCGCGAGCCGGGAGAGCAGTTCCGCGAGTTCTGCGTCACCGAGATGGCGGTTGTACGGTGTCGAGTTGATCAACCCGAACACGGCGTGTGCCGCCGACCGCGCCTGCCGTTCTCCCAGTTCCGGCATGGCTTCGCGAATCGCGCGGACCCACACCTCGACGTACTGGCGCTGCAGCGCGCGCACCTGCTTGCGGTCGGCGTCGGTGAGGTTCGCGAGGTTGCGCTCCTGGACGGTGATCAGCGCGGGGTGCGCGAGCGCGAAGCCGACGTGGAACGCCACGAGCCCGGTCAGCGTGTCGTCCCGCGAGCCGGGCCGGTCCGCCCACGCCGTGCCGCCGTCGAGCAGGTAGCGGCTGATCGAGTTCAGCATCTCGCCGAGGATCGCGTCCTTGCTCCGGAAGTGCCGGTAGAGCGCCGGGCCGGAGATGCCGACCGCGGCGCCGATGTCGTCGATGCCGACACCGTGGAAGCCGTGGTGGGCGAACAGCTCGGCGGCCGCGGCCAGGATCTGTTCACGTCTGCTCGCCTTCTCGCCGTTCACGAGTGGCGTGGGGTTGGCCGGCATCCGGCCATATTACGGCCGGAAGTTAGCGATCGCTAACTTCTCGCGGGTTGTGACGCTGGTCACGACCCGGTGTACCCGGAGTGGATCGCCGGTGGACCTCCCGGAGCGAAGCTGCGGACCGGCACATCGGGAGGCGGCTATGGAGAACGGTGACGGGGTCCGGCGAGCGGTGCTGTACACGCTGTCCGGCGGGTTCGTGTCGGTGGCGTTCGCCCTGCTGGGGGCAGCGGCGGCGGAGGCGAAGACGATCCCGGACGGGGCATCCGGCGCCCCGGCGCCGAAGGACACCGCGCTCAAGGTGGCGAGCGCGGTCCCGGGCATGGGGGTCCTGAAGGCGGCGGACGCGGCGCGGAAGGTGACGGAGTCCGCGGCGGCTCCGCCCAAGAAGAGCACACCGGTGAGGGACGCGGCTGCCAAGGCCGGGTCGTCGGCGAAGAGGGATGCGGCGGTTCGGGTCGCGAGTTCGGTGCCGGGGATGGGCGCGGTGAAGGCGGTGGATGCGGCGCGGAAGGTGTCGTCGTCGGCGAAGGCGGGGCAGTCGGGTTCGTCGAAGTCGTCCTCGTCGAAGTCGTCCTCGAAGAGGGATGCGGCGAAGAGGGACGCCGCGATTCGGGTAGCGAGCGCAGTGCCCGGCATGGGCGCGCTGAAAGCCGTCGACGCCGCGCGGAAGGTGGCGGAGTCAGGTGTGGGCAAGTCGCCGGTGAAGGGGGTGCGTTCTGGCGATCGGGCGGGCAAGGATGTGCGTTCGGCGTTGGCTGCGGCGGGGGCGGTGCCGGGGTTGCGTTCGCTGAATGCGGTGCAGGCTGCGCGGAAGGTGGCGGAGAAGCCGGCGCAGCGGGAACGGGCCGCGCTGGCGGCCGCGAGTGCCGTTCCCGGGCTCGGTGCGCTCAAGGTCGCCGGTGAGGCGGCCGCGCACGCGAAGAGCCAGGGGACCGCCGTGCCCGCCCAGCATCGTGTTCCCACCACCGTCGCGGCGTTCAAGACCGACGACGGGTTGCCCCTGCCGCCGCCGTCGCCGATTCCGTTCACGCCCTTCTGCCACGGGGAAGAGGGGTGTGAACGCGGGCAGACCTGGTTCGCGCAGAAGGTCCTGGAACTCGCCGCCGCCGCGGACAAGTACGGCGTGCACGTCAAGTCGCAGGGGCCCGACGCCGACGGTGAGGTGAAGCCGCCCGATCTTCCCCAGGGCAAGATCATCTCCGCCGAAGGGCACGCGGACATCGACCACGGGACCTGGTCCGCCGGCAACGGGGCCATCGGCGGCGAGTACCACGTCGGGGTGAAGGGCGAGGGGACGGTCAGCGTGAGCAAGGAGCGGGTCGGCGCCGACGCCGAAGTGAAGGCCGGGCTCAGCGTCAGCCTCCCGGAGTACACCCTGCCGCTCGGGCCCGTCACGTTCAAGGCGTCGCCCGAAGCCTGGCTCGGGGTGGGCGCGAAGGCCGGAGCGGGCGTCGAGTTCGCCGAGGACGGGAAGGTCCGGTTCAAGACCAAGCAGGGGGTGGCACCGGGGATCGGCGGCTCGCTGGGCCTGGAGGTCGAGGTCGACCCGAAGGCACTCGAGGACGAGCTCTTCGGACACTGAACGGGGGGAAGGGCATGTCCGACCTCGGGTCGACGTTCGACAGCGAGTGACAACCGCCGTGCTCGCTGCCCGGCGCTGCGGGTGACGACCGACCACGGGTGCGAAACTGGGGGCCGAGGACCCGCCACCAGACAGGACCGCCCCGCGATGACGATCGACCACCCGCTCGACGACCTCGTTCCCGTCGGGGACGGGCCCGTGGCCACGGTGCTCGCCGGGGTCGCCGAAGACGGGCAGAGCGCCTTCGCGCTGAAGGTCTTCCCGGGTCCGTTGCCACGGCGGGTGCGTGCCGAGCTGGAGCGGGAGCTGGCCCGGCTGCGCCCGCTGGCGGCCGGGGCGCCGCTTCTGGTGCCCGATGCCGTCGACGCGCTGCCCGATGGGCGGGTGGCGCTGCGGATGGCCCTCTGCACGCAGTCGCTGACCGAGCTCGTTGCCACTGCTGGGCCGCTGGACGGCGGGGACGTGCTGGCCCTCGGCGAGGCCGTCGCCGTCGCGCTGGTCGCACTGCACGGCGCCGGGATCGTGCACGGCGGGGTGTCCCCGGACAACGTCCTCTTCGGGCCGGAGGGCGAACCGCTGCTCGCCGACGCCGGGACGGTGCTGCGCGAGGCGTTCGCCGCCGACACCGCCGCGCCGGGGTACCGCGCGCCGGAGACCCTTCGCGCGGCGATCACCGACGAGCGGACCGACCTCTACGGCCTGGGCGCGGTGCTCCACTTCGCCCTGACCGGGTTCCCGCCGCACGGGCGGCCGCCGTCCGGCGACCCCGCCGCGCACGTCCTGCGCATCCTCAACGAGCCGGTCCCGCCGCCCGATCGGCCCGATGTCGCCCCGGAGCTGCTCGGCCTGGTCGGGGCGTTGCTGTCGGCCGATCCGGCGGACCGGCCGATCGACGCCTCCTACGTCGCGGAGCGGCTGGCCGCCGCCGCGGCAGCGCCGGTTCCGTCAGCCCCGCCGCCCGAGCGTGCGCTCGTCGCGGTCGCCGGGCCACCGCCGTCCCCGCCGAAGTCGTCCGGCCGGCTGGGGGTGCTCATCGCCGTGCCGGTGATGGTCGCCGTCGTCGTGGCGGTCGCGGTGGTGCTCCTGCGTGAGGAGCCGGCGCCGCTCGTGCCGCCGCCCGCCCCGGCCTCGGTCCCCGCGGCCGCGCCGCCCGCCACGCTTGTCCTCGACGCGCCGGTGGACCAGGGGACCGCCGTCGAGCTGACCTGGCACGCCGACGGCGCGCGGTTGCAGTTCGCCGTGGTCGTCGCGGCCGAGGGCGCCGCGGCGACGACCCGCTTCACCGGCCAGGACCGCACGCTGCGGGAGCCGGTGACCCCGGGCCTCAAGTACTGCTTCCTCGTCCAGGCCACCGACGGCGTCCGCACGTTCCAGAGCGCGTCCCGCCCGATCCGCGGCGCGACCTGCAACCGCTGATCAACCCCGGCTGAACAGGGTGCGGGGATCCAGCGCCGCCCGGAACCGCGAGCCCAGGCTCCCGCCCAGACCGGCGCGGACGTCGGCGACCGCGCGCCACGCCGCCGCGGGCTCCTCGCCGACCGGCCGGCCGGTCCACAGTGCACTGTCCACAAGTGACGCCAGCGTGCGGAGCGGGGCCGGGTCCGGGACGAGCCCGGCGTAGTCCCGCACGGTCATCCCGTCGGTCACCGGGAACCGGTGGTCGCGCAGCCGGTCGCGGACCTCTTCGTACGCGCCGAGCACGCTCCCGGCGCCGGGCCGCCGCCGTCGTCGATGAGCCCGTACGGCCTTCGCGCCGGGCACCCCCGCGAGCACGAGCACGACCAGCGCCCCCAGCACGGTCAAGATCGTCCCGAGCGGGAACCGGACCCGCGACGAGCCGTCCGCGGCCGGCCCGGACCCGCCCGGGGCGGGAGGAGCGACCGGCGGGTCCCGCAGCTGTGCGGACGGTGCCAGCGACGCCCGCGCCTTCGCGGCGAGAGCGGACGCACCCGACGGCGCGCCGCTGCCGGCCGCGCCGCCGCCGGGGTCCAGCGGCACCCAGCCGACGCCGGCCACCGCGACCTCCGGCCAGGCCAGGACGTCGCCGTTCCGGACCGTGTACCCGCCGCCGGCGTCGCGGCCCGGCGGCGGCCGGTAGCCGACGACCACGCGGGACGGGATGCCGACGCTGCGCGCGAGGACGACGTAGGCCGTGGCGAACTGTTCGCTCGTGCCGCGCTTGGTGTCCAGCAGGAACTCGCGCAGCTGGGGCCAGCCGTGGCCGGTCGGCAGCTCCGGGCCGGTCGCGCGGCGGTAGTTCTCGCGGAAGAACCGCTCGAGCACGAGTGCGCTCTCCAGCGTCGGGCGCAGGCCCCGCACCGCGGTGGTGGCGAGCTCGGTGACGCCGGGCGGGATCGTGCCCAGGCTGCCGAGGCCGCCGGGCGCGGCCGGGTCCACCCGGGAGCCGGCCGCGGCGTCCGGGGCCCACCAGCTCAACGTGTAGTCCACGGCCCGGCCGGGTGCCTCGGCGAGGAGCGAGCCCTGGTGCTCTTCGACGCGCGGCGCGGTGCCGACCACGGCGGCCGGCGCGGCCTGGCTGGGCAGCCACGGGCCCTGGCCGGCACGCACGGAGAGCGTAGCGGTCTCGCGGTGCACCGGTACGGAGAGCGAACCGGGCGGCGCCAGCTCCCGCCCGAGGCTGCGGTAATCGTCACCGGAGTGCCACTCGACGCCGTCGAAGTCGTCGAGGACGGCGACCGGCCACCGGTCGGTGTTCGCCGGGCCGTGCACGTCGAAGACCGGCTCTGCGGGCCGGGCCAGCCGCGCCGGGATCTCGTCGAGCGGGCTTGCGGTCCGGACGGCGACCGCGGCCGGGCGCCGGTCCTGCAGCGACGGCGCCGGCTGCGACGGCAGGAGCGCGGCGAGCGCCGCGGCCACCAGCGCCGTGGCGCCGAGCGGGACGGCGGCGGCGAGCGCCCGGCCGGAAAGCCGGCCGCTTCCGGCGGGCAGCAGCGCGGCCGCCACGCAGGCGCCGTAGGCGAGCGCCGCGAGCAGCGCCGTCCAGCCGGCGGCCGCGGAGAACAGCTGGCTGAGCACCACGACCACGGCGCTCGGCGCCAGCGCCACGAGCGGCCGGCGCAGCCGGGTCAGCAGCTCTACCCCGGCCGTCCCGGCGAGCACGACGAGCAGCGGCACGAACAGCAGCAGTCCCGGCTCGGCCCGGGCCGGCCAGGTCGAGCTCAGCGTCTCCCGCCACGACCCGGTCGCGCCCGCGAGGAGCGCGCGCAGAGTGTCCACAGTGGGCAGTCCGGCGAGCGTGGTCCGGAAGAGCACGGTCTCGATGACGGCCAGCAGGCCCGCGACGGCGAGCAGCACCGCTTGCCAGGTGCGCAGCTCCGGGCGCCGATGACACACTTCGGCCACCAGCGCCAGCACGGCGACCGGCGCCAGTACCGGGAGCAGCAGCTCCGGCAGCCCGAACACGGGCTGGAACAACAGGCCCGCGACGGCGGTGGCGGCGAGCACGGCCAGGCGCGGGATCACGCGACCTCGTTCCACCGCGCGACCGCCTCGGCCGCGGTGCCGGCGCGCAGCACGAGCAACCCGGGGACCGAACGCGCGGTGCCGCCGGCCACGCCGAGCTCGAGCACGAACATCGCGGCGAACGCCGGTCGTAGCGCGGCCAGCGCGCCGGGGTCCGCGGCCGCGGTGACGACGGCGAGGCAACCGCCCCGGGAAGCGCCCCGCAGCAGCGAAACCGGCACCGGGCCCGCGTCCGGCGCGTCCGGCCCGAGCTCGCTCAGCTCGTCGAGCAAAACCCGCAGGGCTTCGCTCCCACCGGCGAAGGTCCGGTCCACGCCGCCGGTGGTGACCAGCCGGTTGTGCCGCCCCGCTTGCCCGGCCGCGACCAGCAGCGACGCCGTGAGGTCGACGGCTTCCTCGAACGCGGCGGGCGGGAACACCCCGCGCCGCGTGTCGAGCAGCAGCGTGAACCGGGGCTGCTCGGGGTCGGCGTAGTCGCGCACCATCAGCTGCCCGGTCCGCGCCGAGGCCTTCCAGTGGAGGTGCCGGACCTCGTCCCCGGGCTGGTAGGGGCGCACTTCGAGCAGGTCGGTCGAGCCGCGCAGCGCCTGGTCGGTGACGACGCCTTCGTGGTGGTGGCGCGGGTACCCGGCGGCGGGTGCCTTGGCCGGGTACCGGCGCGGGTGCACCCACAGCGTCGCGGTGTCCCCGGCGGGCAGCTCGTTGACGGCCAGTCCCAGCGGGTCGGCGCGGTGCAGCCGCAGCGGGCCGACCTCCTGCCGGCCGCGGACCGACGTCGGCAGCTCGTACTGCAGGGTCCGCGTCACCCCGGGCAGCGACGGCGGCACCCGGACCGTGCGGGTGAAGCGGCCCGCGCGGTCGGTGGCGAAGAAGCCGGGTTGCCGACCGCGGGACGTCGCGACCAGCCGCGCGAGCGCCGGTTCGCCGCGCGTGACCCGGTCGGGGTGGACCGACCGCGTCACCTCGACCCGCACGCGCCGGAAGGTGAAGAGCGCGGCGGCCGCCAGGGTGCCCAGGCCTGCTGCGCCGAGCCCGCGCAGCAGGTCGAAGCCGAACCATTCCCCGGCCGAGAAGGCGAGGACGGACAGGAGCAGGACGGTCCAGCCGCGCGTGGTCGGTCGTGCGTTCACCGCGTGGTGGTCAGCGGTCCGGGCGCCGGGACCGAGTCCAGCACTTCGCGGACGACGTCGGTGCCGGCCCGGCCGCCGAGCTCGGCCTCGGCCGTGAGGACCAGGCGGTGAGCGAGCACCGGCACTGCGACGTCCTTGATGTCGTCGGGGGTCACGTATGCGCGGTCGCCGGTGGCGGCGAACCCCTGCGCCGCCCGCACGAGCGCGATGCTGCCGCGCGGGCTGGCCCCGAACCGGACGGCCGGGTGCTCCCGCGTCGCCGCCGCCAGGCGGGCGGCGTATTCGCAGACGCCCCGGTCGACGTGCACCGTGCGGACCTCCGCGATCGCCGCGGCGACCGTGGCCACGTCCACGACGGCCGGCAGGTCGGCCGGGCTCACCCCGGCGGTGCTGCTCATGATCACGAGGACCTCGGTGGCGAGGTCCGGGTAGCCGACGGTCAGCCGCATCAGGAACCGGTCGAGCTGGGCCTCGGGCAGCCGGTAGGTGCCCGCCATCTCGATCGGGTTCTGCGTGGCCACGACCAGGAACGGCCGGGGCACCTCGTGGCTCACCGCGTCGACGGTGACGCGCTGTTCGGCCATCACCTCGAGCAGGGCCGACTGCGTCTTCGGCGTGCCGCGGTTGATCTCGTCGGCGACGACGATGTTCGCGAACACCCCGCCCGGGTGGAAGACGAAGTCCTCGTCCCGCTGCCGGTACACGGTCACCCCGGTGATGTCGCCGGGGAGCAGGTCCGGCGTGAACTGGATGCGGTGCCACGAACCGCCGATGCTCCGGGCGAGGCAGTGCGCGAGCGTTGTCTTGCCGACGCCGGGGACGTCCTCGAGGAGGAGGTGGCCTTCGGCGAAGAGGGCGGCGACGGTGAGGCGCACGATTTCGGTCTTCCCGCGCACGACCCGGCCGATGTTCTCGGCGAGCGCGCGGTAGACCTCGGCTGCGGAGGTGCTCACGAGACTGCTTTCCAGGTGATGGTGTTGGACTTGACGTCGTCGACGGTGACCCAGATCCGGCGGCCGACGCCGTAGTAGTAGAAGTAGTCCGCGGTGAGGGCGCCGGACGCGTCGGTCTTCCGCCGTTGCCCGTCGTTGGTGTACCCGGGGTCGCTGGAGTGCGGCATCAGCAGGTATGTCGTGTTCGGCGCGAAGCCGGTCAGCCGGATGTGCATCCACCCGCAGTCCGGGATGTCCTCCGGCTCACCGCAGTTGCGGTCCTCCCCGGTCGGGCGGGCGCCCTGCGACAGCGTGATCGCGGGGGTCGGCGCGGCCCGGGTGACCGTGGTCGACGCGGCGGCCCCGCGGCCGGCTTCGTTCTCCGCCACCACTTGCACGGTGTAGGCGGCCCCGGCGGTCAGCGTCGGGATCGTGGCTGTGCGGGCGGTGCCGGCGGTGTCGACCGCACCGGCGCCCGAGCCGTCCGCGCGGGACCACGACACGTGGTAGGCGGTCACTGCGGCGCCGTTGGCCGCGGCGGCCGACCACTGGACACGGGCCCCGGAGCCGGAGACCGTCGCGCGGAGGCCGGGTGGCGCGCCGGGCGGGGTGGCCGGCTGGGCGGTGACCGGGGGCGGCGGCGGGGTGCTCCGCGCCGTCGCGGGCGGGGCCGCCGGTTTCGTGGGCTTGGCCGGTTCGGTCCGGGTGCCCGGCGACGGGACCCGTGGCGGCGGCTGGTTTGCGGTCGGCCGATCGGGAGGCGGCTGGTCGGCGGGCGGCACCGGCGCGACCGGCCGGTCCGCACCCGGGTCTTCGCCGACCGCGACGTCCCCGACCGAGCCGTCGGGATCGACCACGACGACGTGCTTCCCGCTGTCGCCGTCGACGTAGAGCCGGTCGTCCTGGCCGCGGCTGATGCGCGTGTCACCCGGCTCGGGCGGGATCGCCCGCACGCTGCGGCCGCCGCCGTCCGGGCCGTAGGTGCGCAGGGTGTGGCTGTGCCGGTCGAGCAGCGCGACGGCGTCGCCGGTGGTGGCCGGTGTCGCGTAGTCGCCCGGCGGGACGGCGATCGTGACCGGCGGCGCGGCCGGGCGGTCGCGGGTCAGGCCCGCGGTGTCGACGAGGTGCAGGCGGCTGCCCACCGGGTCGAAGAGCGCGATGCGGCCCGCGGTGTCCGCGCCGGCCACCCGGGCCGACGGCGAAACGTCGACGCCCAGGCCGACCGCGGGCTCGAGGCCGCCGGCGCCGACCAGGCTGAAGGTGCGCGCGGTGGTGTCGACGTAGATCGCTTTTTCCCCCAGCAGGGTGAGCCCACCGGAGTGACCGGCCGGCGCGGCCGCCGGGCAGGCGAGCCGGTCCGCGCCCTTGTCCAGGTCGCAGATCGCGCCGTCGGCGGGCCGGTTCACCCACACCCGGCCGCCGCGCGCGGCGACCGGCTCACCGAGCGGACCGCCGGCCGGGACGACCGTCATCGCCGGGCCGAGCCGCACGACGGTGCCCGCGTCCCGGTAGACGAGGTAGGGCCCACCGTCCACTTCGAACACGACGGGACGCTCACCGGTGACCGGCGCCGGGACCCCGCCGGTCACCGCGAGATCGGACTTGCCGAACTCCGTGATCCTCGACGGCCCGACGACGTAGGCGCTGGAATCCCCCTGGGCCACCGGAGAACCCGGCGCCAGGTCCGGCACGGCGGCTTTCGCGTCGACCGTCCGGCCCGCGCCGTTGACGTGCGCGACCAGCCCCGAGGCCGCGTTCACGACCCAGTGCCCCGCCGGGGTGAACGACAGCCCGGCGCCCGGGCTGCCGGCTCCGGTCAGCGCGAGCGTGACGGCCACGGCGCCGCCGGCCGCGACGAGCGCGACGGGCAGCCGCGATCGCAGCCGTCGTCCGGCGACCCGCCCCCTGGCTCCCTCACCCACCCGGGCAGATTAGTCGATCGCGGTACTCCGGTGGTCCATCCGGAGTACATCGGACTCAGGCTTCCGGCGCCCCGGTCGGCAGCACCAGCTCGAAGATCGCGCCGCCTTCCCGGGCGTTGTAGACGCGCAGCTCGCCGCCGTGGGCCTGGGCGACCCAGCGGACGATCGACAGGCCGAGCCCGCTCGAGGAGCCTTCGCCGGAGAACTGGTCGAACGCGGCCTGCGCGCGTCCGGCGTCGACCCCGGGACCGTGGTCGGCCACCGTGACGCGGCCGCCGGCGACCGTGATGTGCACGATCGCGAGCGTGCCGGGTTCGTGGCCGTAGCGCAGGGCGTTGTCGAGCAGGTTCGCCACCGCCCGCTGCACGAGGACCGGGTCGGCCTCGACCTCGGTGGGCGCGGCCGTGAGCGTGACCTGGGCGTCGCCGGCCGGGGTTTCGCGGACGACGGCCGCGACGAGCTCGTCGAGCCGGACCCGCCGCAGGTCGAACTGGTCCGCGCCCGCGGACAGCCGCGCGCGGACCAGCAGGCCGTCGATGATCGCGCCCATCCGCCCGGCCAGCCGCACGGTGCGGGGCAGCAGATCCGCGCTGCGGGCGGGGTTGCGCAGCGCGGTCTCGGCCAGCGCCCGCAGCGCGGCTACCGGCGTGCGCAGGTCGTGCGCGGTCTCAGCGATCAGGATCTCCTGCTGGCGCAGGGCGTTGCCGGCCGGCCGCAGGGCCCGCCCGGCCGCGAAGTACCCGGCCGCGCCGGCGACCCCGACGAGGACGGCGCAGGCGCCGGCGAGCAGCAGCGCGCGCTGGTCGTGGGCGGCCTCCGACGGCCCGGCGTCGACGGCGGCGACCACCGCGCCGGTGAAGCGGCCGCCGGGCTCGCGGAACGGCTCCGCGTGGACGCGGACCGGGTTCCCACTGACGTCGGCCGTCGCGGTGAGCGGGGCGCCGGCCGCGGCGGCCTGCCGGGCCAGCTCGGTCAACGCTGGTTCACCGACGGCCACGCAGGTCCGCGCCGACCGGAACGGCGCGAAGCCGCCGTCCGCGGCGGGCAGCACGGCGAACTGCGGGCATTCACCGGTCAGCGGGTCGCGCGCCGCGTCGACGGTCACCGTCGCGTTGTCGTAGTGGACCAGCCGGGTCACGGTCGAGGTGACGCGCTGCAGCTGCGCGTCGAGCGCGAGGTCGCGCTGCCGCCCGTCGTCGCGGACCAGGAGCCAGCAGAAGAGGATCAGGCCGACCGCGTTGAACCCGGCGAACACCCAGACCAGCAGCCACCGGACGCGGCCGAGCCGGCTCGCCGAGGAGGCGCTCATCCGGGCAGCCCCAGGCGGTAGCCGCGACCGCGGACGGCGTGGACCAGCTCGGGCGGGCCGAGCTTCCGCCGGATCCGGCGGACGACGACGTCGACGACGTTGGACATGGGGTCGGTGCTGCCGTCCCAGCAGTGCTCGATCAGGTCCGAGCGGCTGACGGCGGCGCCGGGGTGCGCCATCAGGAACTCCAGGACCGAGAACTCGCGGGCGCCCAGCGCCAGCGGGGTCCCACCGCGGACGGCCTCGTGGCGGACGGTGTCGAGCGTCAGGTCGCCGACGCGCAGCACGCCGGGGCGCGGGGCCGGCCGCCGGCACAGCACCGAGACGCGCGCGCGCAGCTCGGCCACGGAGAACGGCTTGCCGAGGTAGTCGTCGGCGCCGTGTTCGAACCCCGCGACGCGGTCGGCGACGTCGGCGCGGCCGGTCAGGAAGACCACCGGGACGGTCCAGCCGGCCTCGCGGCGCTGCCGCACATACCCGATCGAGTCGCCGTCCGGCAGCACGCGGTCGAACACGACGCACGCGTGCGGGCGGGCGGCGAGGGCGGCGTCCGCGGTCGTGATGTCGGCGGCTTCGCCGACGTCGAAACCGGCGGCGCGCAGGTCGGTCACGACGGCCGCGCGCAGGTCGTCGTCGTCCTCCACCACGAGCACCCGGGTCATCGGGTCCCCCACCCCCTCCTCGTTCCGGCCGATCATGTCATCGAAACGTCATGGAGGGCGGAGCAAGGTGGTTCCCGGAGGCCGCGAGGGGCGGCCGGGGGCAGGAGGAACGGTGCTCTTCCAGGTGCTGGGGCCGGTGGCGGCCCGCGACGCGGACGGCCAGGCGATCGAGCTCGGCCCGGGCAAGCCCGAGCTCGTGCTGGCGAGCCTGCTGCTGCGCGCGGGCGACTGGGTGTCGGTGGACGAGCTCGTCGACACGACCTGGGCCGGGCGCCGCCCGCCGCCGTCCGCCGAAGCCAACCTGAAGACCTACATCTGGCGCCTGCGGCGGGTGCTCCCGGCGCCGGACGGCGGCAGCCGCATCGAGCACCGGCCGGGCGCCTACCGGATCCGCGTCGCGGAGTGCGAGCTGGACGCGCGGCTCGCCGCGGACCTGGCCGTCCGCGCGGGGGACGCGCTCGCCGCCGGCGACCATGCGAGTGCCGCCGCGCTGGCCACCGAGGGGCTCGCGCTGTGGCGCGGGCGGCCGTTCGAGGGGGCGACCGGGCGAGCGACGGCCGTCGCGGCCGCGCGGCTGACCGAGCTCGGCTGGTCGCTGCGGGAGACGCGGGCCCGGGCCTGGCTGGCCGCCGGCCGGCACGGTGACGCGGTCGCGGCCCTGCGCACGCTGACGGCGGAAGACCCGCTGCGCGAGGGAACCTGGGCGCTGCTGGTGGAAGCGCTCGCGTCGGCCGGACGGCGCGGGGAGGCGCTGGCGGCCTTCAGCGACGCCCGCCGGGCTCTCGTCGCGGAGCTCGGCGTCGACCCGGGCCCGGTGCTGCTGGCGGCGCACGAGCGTGCGCTGGCCGGCCCGTCGCCGGTTCCCTTCGGCCCCCGCCGCGAGCTGCCGCGGGACGTGCCCGGGTTCACCGGACGCGAGGCGGAGCTGCGGGACGCGAGCGAGGTGCTGGCCGCGCCGGTGCGCGTCGCCTTGGTCGAAGGCATGCCGCGGGTCGGGAAGTCCGCGTTCGTCGTGGCTTTGGCCCACCGGCTGGCCGGGCAGTTCCCGGACGGCCAGTTCCACGTCGACCTGCGTCATGGCGCCGCGACCCCGGCCGAGGTGCTGGACCGGCTGCTGCGCGCGACCGGCGTCGGCGCAGTGCCCGCGGACCTCGGGGAGAGCGCGGCGCTCTGGCGGTCCCGGATCGCCGGGCGGCGGATCCTGCTCGTGCTGGACGACGCGGCGGGAGAGGCGCAGGTCGCGCCGCTGCTGCCCGCCGGGTCCACCGCGCTGACCCTGATCACGACGCGGACCGGGGACTGGCACGTCCCCGGCGCGCGCCGGCTGCGGCTGGCGCCCCTGCCGGACCCGGCCGCCGAGGACCTGCTGCGCGCCGGCGCCGGCGACGACCGGCTCGATGCCGACCCCGCGACGCTGCGCGCGTTGCTCGACCTTTGCGGCGGCCTGCCCGGGCTGGTGCGGGCCGCCGCCGACCGGCTCGCCGCGCGCCCCCATTGGCGGCCCTCGGACGTCCTCGCCTGGCTCGACGGCGAAATCGGGCAGGGCACCGGGTGCGCGGCCGCGCTCGCCTCGAGCGTCCGGCGGCTGCCGGTCGCCGAACGGAGGGTGTTCGCGCTCTGCTCGAAGGGGCAGGTCGACCCGCTGCGCGTGTCGCGGCGGCTCCGGATCGGCGCGCCCGAGGCGCGGCGGCTGCTGGAACGGCTCGTCGACTGCAACCTGGTCACCGCACGCGTCGCCGGCCGGTACACCGTCCACCCGGTGCTGCGCCGGCTGGCGGCCGGGCCACCGGGCGCCCATGTCGCGTGACCGCGTTATCGTTCCCTTTGTGCGAGTGCTGGTGGTCGAGGACGACGAGGACATCCGCGTCGCCGTCGAGTTCACCTTGCGCGACGCGGGTTTTGCGGTCGACGCGGCCGCCGATCTCGCGTCGGCTGACGAGCTGCTCTTCGTCAACTCCTACGACTGCGCGGTGTTCGACCGGATGCTCCCGGACGGCGATTCGCTGCCGTTCGTGCGCGAGCGCCGGGCCGGCAGCTGGACCGTGCCCGTGCTGTTCCTCACCGCGCACGACAGCGTCGCCGACCGCGTCGCGGGCCTGACCGAAGGCGACGACTACCTCGGAAAGCCGTTCGCCGTCGCGGAACTGGTCGCGCGGGTGCGGAACCTTTGCCGCCGGACCGGCGCGGAGACCGCGCTCCCGCTGCGCCACGGCGACCTCGAGCTCGACCCCGGCCGCCACGAAGTGCGCCGCGGCGGCCGCCTGGTTTCCTTGACGGCCAAGGAGTTCGCCGTCCTGCACCGGTTGCTGACGGCCGGGGGCGCGGTGGTGTCCCGGGAGGAGCTCGTCGCGGTCGCGTGGGACGAGCTGGTCGCGCCGTCCTCCAACGTGGTCGACGCGGTGGTCGTCCGGCTGCGCCGGAAACTCGGGCCGCCCCCGGTAGTGCACGCCCGCCGCGGCGCGGGGTTCCTGCTCGCCGAAGCCTGATGTACTTGCGCTGTACCGGTGTTGGACGTGCCCGGGCGACGATCTCCCGTGGAAGCAACGGCTCGATTTCCGGGAGCAGACGATGAGCAAAGCGAACAGGGTGGGCCGGGCCGCGGTGTACGGGATCGCCGGGCTGGCCACCGCGGCGATCGGGGCCACGGCGGCCAACGCGTTCGTCACCGACAGCGGTCCGGCGCCCGCACCGGTCGCGCAGCCCGGCACCCCACCGGCGGTCAAGACGGCTCCGGCGCCGGCGGTGAAGCCGTCGACCGGGAAGACCGCGACGACGCCGAAGACCGCGACAGCGCCTAAGGCGGCGACGGTGCCCAAGGCCGTCAGCCCGGCGAAGGTGGCAACGCCGGCGAAGAAGATCCGCGTGGCAACCCCCGCGGGACACCGGCCGACGGCCGCGCCGCACCGGGTGGTCAAGGCCGCCACGGCCCAGGCGAAGCCCGAGCGCAAGCGGTTCGTGGTCCAAGCGGCGGCCAAGCCGGTTGTCCCGGCCGCCGTGGCCGGTCCGGCGGAGAGGATCCTGGCGCACGCTGAGCAGCACGTCACGGCGGCCGAGCAGGAGCTCGCGAAGATCAAGGACGACCTGGCACAGCTGAGGAAGAACCTGCGGCCGGCCACCCACCACAAGCACGACGCGCCGCACGAACAGGCCGGACACAAGAAGGCCGCGAAGCACGAGAAGGCCGCTCCCGCGCGGACGGTGCGCAAGCAGGTCGTCCCGCCGCAGCGGCCGGTGCGGGACATCGGCCCGTGCAAGACGGTCCGGACGTCTTCGCAGGGCGTGGGCGCGTCCAGCGCTTCGTCGGCCGTCGTGTGCGGCAACGGCACGGTCCGGGTGGGCTGACACGTGGGCGTCAGCATCGCCGAGCGGCCGAGGTTGTCGCTCCGCGCCGCCCGGGCGCGAGCCGGCCTGTACCGGTCGCCGCGGCTGCCGCGGTACATCGTCGTGCCGGAGTCCGTCTGGCTCGGGCAACGGGCGGTCCCGGAGGCCGACGACGAGCGCGTCGAGACCGCGCCGGTGGAGGAGTACTACTACCGGCACCCGGAGCGCCCGCCGATGAGCCTGGGCACGGTGAGCACCTTCGGCGGGGTCGTCGGGGCGATCGGGGCCGGGCTGCTGCCGGGGATGCTGATCGCCGGGCCGGGCGGCCTGGTCGCGGGGGTCGCGGCCGGCCTGTTCGGCGGCCTGATGGGCCGCGAGCTGGCGGGCGAGCTGCACGAGCGCCGCGCTGGTTGATGGGCCGGATGCCGCCGGACCGGCAACGGTTCCGGCGGCATCTTCCGGCGGTTCCGTTGCCGGTCCGGCCCCCGAGTTGCCGGTCGCCGCGCTCGAGTTGCTGGTCACCGCACTTAAGTCGTGAGCCAAGAGAGTTACTTACAGGTAATCGTCCTTCCTCGTGGGAGCTGCACCTGCTGTGCTACTTCGGTCGGCTCTGTCACAGAGGAGTGACCATGGCTGTTCGCACCCGTAAGTTCCTGCGTCCACTACTGCGGTTGAGCACGGCCCTGGGGGCCGTCGTCCTGTCCACCCTCGGCGTCACGGGCCTCGCCCAGGCCGCCGGGACCGTCTACGCCGCGCTCGGCGACTCCTACTCCTCCGGGACCGGAGCCGGGAGCTACGGCAGCTCCGGGAGCTGCTACCGCAGCTCCAACGCGTATGGGCAGCTCTGGGCCAACGCCCACAGCGGCACATCGTTCGCCTTCCTCGCCTGCTCGGGAGCGAAGACCGGCGACGTGATCAACCAGGCCAACTCGATTCCCGCGGGGGCGACGCTGGTCACCGTCACCGTCGGGGGCAACGACGCCGGGTTCACCGACGTCATCACCACCTGCACGCTGGGCAGCGACTCGGACTGCGTCAACCGGGTCAACACGGCGAAGACCTACGTCAACAACACCCTGCCGGGGCTGCTCACCAACACCTACAACGCGATCAAGGCGAAGGCGCCGGGGGCGCGTCTCGTCGTCCTGTCCTACCCGCGCTTCTACACCGTGCCCGGCTCCTGCTGGGTCGGGCTCAGCGACACCAAGCGCTCGGCGATCAACTCCGGCGCGGACACCCTGGCGTCGGTGCTCCAGCAGCGCGCTTCGGCGGCCGGGGCGACGTTCGTCGACGTCCGGCCGTCCTTCGCCGGCCACAACATCTGCTCGTCGGCGGACGACTACCTGCACAGCCTCACCTGGCCGGTGGTCGAGTCCTACCACCCGACGCCGGCCGGGCAGTCGGGCGGCTACTACGCCCCGCTGCGCGCGGCGATCGGCTGAACCTCACGTCCTGAAGGGCCTCCTCGCGGCCGGCATGTCCGCGAGGGGGCCCTTTGCCGCAATCCGGCGACTGGACACCCACGTTAGCGGTCGCTAACATCGGACCGGAGGTTAACGACCGCTAACTTCGAGGGAGCCCATGGACACGCCGGCACTGGGGACGTCTGCAGCCCCGGACAGCGAGGCTTACGCCCGCAATGCGACATCGCACGCGGAGCTGGTCGAGGACCTCCGCAAACGTTTGGCAGCCACCCGCCTGGGCGGCCCCGAGAAGTCGCGCACCCGGCACGTCGAGCGCGGCAAGCTGCTCCCGCGCGACCGCGTCGACACGCTGCTGGACCCGGGTTCGCCGTTCCTCGAGCTCTCGCCGCTGGCAGCGAACGGACTGTATGACGACGAAGCGCCGTCCGCGGGCATCATCACCGGGGTCGGGCGCGTCTCCGGCCGAGAATGCGTGGTCGTCGCGAACGACGCCACCGTCAAGGGCGGCACGTACTACCCGATGACGGTGAAGAAGCACCTGCGCGCGCAGGAGGTCGCGCTGCACAACAACCTGCCGTGCGTCTACCTGGTGGACTCCGGCGGCGCGTTCCTGCCCAGGCAGGACGAGGTCTTCCCGGATCGTGAACACTTCGGCCGGATCTTCTACAACCAGGCGACGATGTCCGCGCGCGGCATCCCGCAAATCGCCGCGGTGCTGGGCTCCTGCACCGCGGGCGGCGCGTACGTCCCGGCGATGAGCGACGAGGCCGTGATCGTCCGGAACCAGGGCACGATCTTCCTCGGCGGCCCGCCGCTGGTGAAGGCCGCGACCGGCGAGGTCGTCACGGCCGAAGAGCTCGGCGGCGGCGACGTCCACTCGCGCCAGTCCGGCGTCACCGACCACCTGGCCGACGACGACGCGCACGCGCTGCGGATCGTCCGCTCGATCGTCTCGACGCTCGGGCCGCGCACCCCACGCCCGTGGGACGTCCTGCCGACCGAAGCGCCGGCCGTCGACCCCGCGGAGCTGTACGGCGTCGTCCCGACCGACCCGCGCACGCCGTACGACGTGCGCGAGGTGATCGCGCGGATCGTCGACGGCAGCCGCTTCGGCGAGTTCAAGAAGGAGTACGGCTCGACGCTGGTCACCGGGTTCGCGCGGATCCACGGCCACCCGGTCGGCATCGTCGCGAACAACGGCGTCCTGTTCGCCGAGTCCGCGATGAAGGGCGCGCACTTCATCGAGCTGTGCGACAAGCGCTCGATCCCGCTGCTGTTCCTGCAGAACATCACCGGCTTCATGGTCGGCAAGGCGTACGAGGCCGGCGGCATCGCGAAGCACGGCGCGAAGATGGTCACCGCCGTCGCCTGTGCGCGGGTGCCGAAGTTGACGGTCGTTGTCGGCGGCTCGTTCGGCGCCGGGAACTACTCGATGTGCGGCCGGGCGTACTCGCCGCGGTTCCTCTGGATGTGGCCGAACGCGCGGATCTCCGTGATGGGCGGCGAGCAGGCGGCGTCGGTCCTCTCGACGGTCCGGCGCGACTCGATCGAGGCGCGCGGCGGCGAGTGGTCCACCGAGGACGAAGAGGCCTTCAAGGACCCGATCCGCGAGCAGTACGAGGCCCAGGGGAGCCCGTACTACTCCACCGCGCGGCTGTGGGACGACGGCGTGATCGACCCGGTGGACACCCGCACGGTGCTGGGTCTCGCGCTCTCCACCGCGGCCAACGCGCCGCTGTCCGATGTCAACTACGGCGTCTTCCGGATGTGAGCATGTTCGACTCAGTGTTGGTCGCCAACCGCGGCGAGATCGCGGTCCGGGTCATCCGCACGCTGCGGGCCCTCGGCATCCGCGCGGTCGCCGTCTACAGTGACGCGGACGCCGACGCCCGGCACGTCCGCGAGGCGGACACGGCGTTGCGCATCGGGCCCGCGGAGGCCGCCCGCAGCTACCTTTCGATCCCGGCCATCGTGGACGCCGCGGTGTCTTCCGGCGCGCAGGCCGTGCACCCGGGATACGGCTTCCTGGCGGAGAACGCCGAGTTCGCGCGGGCCTGCGAAGCCGCCGGGCTCGTGTTCATCGGGCCGCCGGTCGGCGCGATCGACGCCATGGGCGACAAGATCCGCGCCAAGGCGACGGTGTCGAAGGCCGGGGTCCCGGTCGTGCCCGGCGCGTCCGATGTGGACGGCGACATCGCCGCCGCCGCGGCCGGTGTCGGCTATCCGCTGCTGATCAAGCCGTCCGCCGGCGGTGGCGGCAAGGGCATGCGGCTGGTCCACGCTCCCGAGGAGCTGGACGCCGCCATCGAGTCGGCCCGGCGGGAGGCGAAGAGCTCCTTCGGGGACGACACGTTGCTGATCGAGCGGTTCGTCACGACCCCGCGGCACATCGAGATCCAGGTCATGGCCGACACCTACGGCCACGTCGTACACCTCGGCGAGCGCGAGTGCAGCCTGCAGCGGCGGCACCAGAAGATCATCGAGGAAGCGCCGTCGGTGCTGCTGGACGAGGCCACGCGCACGAAGATGGGCACAGCGGCGGCCGAAGCCGCGCGCTCGGTCGGGTACGTCGGCGCGGGCACGGTCGAGTTCATCATGTCGGCGCACGACCCGGACGAGTTCTTCTTCATGGAGATGAACACCCGGCTGCAGGTCGAGCACCCCGTCACGGAACTGGTCACCGGCCTCGACCTGGTCGAGTGGCAGGTCCGGGTGGCCGCCGGCGAGCACCTCTCCGTCGCGCAGGAGGACGTCGTCCTCAAGGGACACGCCGTCGAGGCCCGGGTGTACGCCGAGGATCCGGCGCGCGGGTTCATCCCGACCGGCGGGACGGTGCTGGCGGTGCACGAGCCGTCCGGCGACGGCGTCCGCGTCGACTCGTGGATGACGCGCGGCGCGGTGATCGGCTCGAACTACGACCCGATGCTCGCCAAGGTCATCGCTTGGGGCCCGGACCGCGCGGCGGCGCTGCACCGGCTCGACCGGGCGCTGGCCGACACGGCGTTGCTGGGCGTCGGCACCAACACGGCGTTCCTGCGCGGGTTGCTGGCTGACGAGGACGTCCGTGCCGGACGTCTCGACACCGAGCTCGTCGATCGCCGATTGTCCACTTTGGTCTCTTCGGACGTCCCGGCCGAGTTCTTCGTCGCCGCCGCGCTGGACCGGCTGCTGGAGCTGCAGCCGTCAGGGTCCGTTGTGGACCCGTGGGACATCCCGGACGGCTGGCGGATGGGCGGTTCCGGCGGGGTCACGTTCCGGCTGAAGTCCGGCCAGGCCACAGCCGTGGTCCGGGTGCAGGGCACGCCGTCGGCCGCGGTCGTCCAGGTCGACGACACGGCGCCGGTGGAGGTCTCCGCGCGTCGCGAGGGTGACGTCCTGGAGGTCCGGCAGGCCGGTGGGTTCCACCGCTACCGCCAGGCCTGCGGTCCGGACCGGACGGTCTGGCTCGCCCGCGACGGACTGAGCTTTCCCTTCGGGGAGCAGGAGTTCGTGCTCTCGGCGCGGGGTGAGGCCGCGGGCGCCGGGCCGGTCACCAGCCCGATGCCGGGCACGGTGCTCGTCGTCAAGGTGGCCGCGGGTGACGTCGTGAAGGCCGGGACGCCGTTGCTGGTGGTCGAAGCGATGAAGATGGAGCACACGGTCACCGCGCCGATCGACGGCGTGGTCAGCGAACTTTCCGTCCGGGCCGGCCAACAGGTCGCGCTGGACGAAACCCTTGCCGTAGTGACGCCCCAAGAGGAGCAGCAGTGATCGACTTCCGCCTGGACGAGGAGTACGAGTCCCTCCGCAAGACGGTCGAGGACTTCGCGCACGCCGAGGTCGCGCCCGTGATCGGCGAGCTGTACGAGAAAGAAGCGTTCCCGTACGAGATCGTCGCGAAGATGGGCGAGATGGGCCTGTTCGGCCTGCCGTTCCCCGAGGAGTTCGGCGGCATGGGCGGTGACTACTTCGCGCTGTGCCTGGCGCTGGAGGAGCTCGCCCGGGTCGACTCGTCGGTCGCGATCACCCTGGAGGCCGGGGTTTCGCTCGGCGCGATGCCGATCTTCCGCTTCGGAACGCAGGAGCAGAAGGAAAAGTGGCTGCCGTCGCTGTGCGAGGGCACGGCGCTGGGCGGGTTCGGCCTGACGGAACCGGGTGGCGGCTCGGACGCGGGCGCGACCCGCACGCGTGCCGCGATGGACGGCGACGAGTGGGTTGTCAACGGCAGCAAGGCGTTCATCACGAACTCGGGCACCGACATCACGAAGCTGGTCACGGTCACCGCCGTCACGGACGTGATGGAGAACGGCCGCAAGGAGATCTCGGCGATCCTCATCCCGTCCGGCACCCCGGGCTTCGAGGTCGCGCCGAAGTACTCCAAGGTCGGCTGGAACTGCTCCGACACGCACGAACTGTCCTTTTCGGACGTCCGCGTCCCGGTCGAGAACCTGGTCGGCGTGCGGGGCCGCGGGTACGCCCAGTTCCTGTCCATCTTGGACGAGGGCCGCGTCGCGATCGCCGCGCTGTCGGTCGGCCTGGCGCAGGGTTGTGTGGACGAGTGCCTGCAGTACGTGAAGGACCGCGTGGCGTTCGGCAAGCGGATCGGCGAGTACCAGGCGATCCAGTTCAAGATCGCCGACATGGAGGTCCGCACGCACACCGCGCGCCTGGCCTACTACCAGGCGGCGTCCAAGATGCTGCGCGGCGAGCCGTTCAAGAAGGAGGCGTCGATCGCGAAGCTGGTGGCGTCCAACGCGGCGATGGACAACGCGCGCGACGCGACCCAGATCTTCGGCGGCTACGGGTTCATGAACGAGTACCCGGTGAGCCGCTTCTACCGCGACGCGAAGATCCTCGAGATCGGCGAGGGCACGAGCGAGGTCCAGAAGATGCTGATCTCGCGCCACCTCGGAGTCGCCTGAAAGCGGCCCGCGCGTGCCCGCCGTCCGGTAGACAAGGGGCATGGACAACACCGTCATCCGATCGGGTGACTCTGGGGACGTCGGCACGTTGCTGCGCTTCTTCGACGAAGCCGTCGAATGGCTGGTCGCCCGGGGCAGCGCCGGGCAGTGGGGCACCGAGCCGTGGAGCGGTGTCCCGAAGCGCGTCGAGCGGGTCACGGGCATGGCCGCCGACCCCGGCCTGCGGATCGCGATGGTCGACGGCGAGCCCGCCGGCGCGCTGATCGTGTCCGAAGAGCGCGACCCGCACGTGCCCGCTGTGGACGAGCGTGAGCTGTACGTCCGGTTCCTGATCACGTCGCGGCGGTTCACGGGCCGGCGCGTCGGCGCGCGCCTCATCGAGTACGCGCTCGACGAGGCGCGGCGGCGCGGCATCGACCTCGTGCGGGTCGACTGCTGGGCGGGCGGCGACGGCGCCCTGCAGCGCTACTACGAGGGCCAGGGCTTCAAACCGACCGTCCGGTTTTCCGTGGACGAGTGGGTCGGCCAGGTGCTGGAGCAACGCGTCGGGTAGCGCGATCGGGTTTCGCGAGCGACACTGTTGGCGCGGTGCCAACAGACGAAGGAGTCGCCATGGCCGAGACGCTCGCGGACAAGGTCGTCGTCATCACCGGCGGCGGGCAGGGGATCGGCGCGGCGACCGCGTCGGCGCTGGCTCGCCTGGGCGCGCGGGTGGTGATCGGCGACCTCGACCAGGTCCGGGCCGAGAAAACCGCCGGAGAGCTGGGCGCCGAGGCGCTGCCGCTGGACGTCACCGACACCCGCGGCTTCACGGAGTTCCTCGACGAGGTCGAGCGCCGCCACGGCCGCATCGACGTGCTGGTCAACAACGCCGGGATCATGCCGCTGGGCCTGCTCGAAGAGGAGAGCGACGCGACGACCCGGCGTCAGCTCGAGATCAACCTGCACGCGGTCATCCACGGCACGCGCGAGGCGGCGAAGCGGATGCGGCCACGGCGCAGCGGGCACATCGTCAACGTCGCGTCGTTCGCGGGCAAAGCGGGCTTTCCGGGCGCGGCGACGTACTGCGCGACCAAGCATGCCGTGGTCGGGCTGTCCGAAGCGGTGCACCTGGAGCTGCACGGCACCGGCGTGCACGTCTCGTGCGTGATGCCCGCGATCGTCCGGACGGAGCTCGCGAGCGGCCTCGGCGAGGCGAAGCTGTTCAAGTCGGTGCGCGCGGAAGACGTCGCCGACGCCATCGTGGCGACGCTGCGGAAGCCCCGGTTCGACGTCTTCGTGCCCCGCTCGTTGGGTCCTATGGGCAAACTCACGGGACTGCTCCCGCGGCGAGCCGCCGAAGCGCTCGCGCGAGCCCTGAAGGCGGACCGACTTTTGGCTTCAGCGGCCCATTCCCCGGCTCGCGCGGACTACGAGGCGCGCGCCGCGGAGAGCGCTCCCGGGACGGCCCCGGAGTAACTCGGACGGCCTAGCGTCTGTCCGAATTGGACGGGGCGGGTGTTGAGTCCACCGGCCAGACCCGGCAAGATTGGCCGGAAGTGCCCGGGGGACGTCGCAGGAGGCTCGAGAAAATGGTTTCACCGCCCGCACGGCTGGCCGCCGCGGCGTCGAACGTGGTCGGCAAGGTGCTGCACGGCGGCGTTGCCGACCTGCGCCCGATGCCGCGGGTGCTGATCGACCAGGGCCCCAACCGCTCGGTGTACCGGATGACGCACAGCGGCGGCACGGTGTCCGGGCCGCCGGTGCTGCTGGTGCCGCCGTTGGCCGCGCCGGCGATCTGCTTCGACCTGCGTCGCGGCTGCAGCCTGATCGAGCACCTGGTCGAGGACGGGCGCAACGCCTACCTCGTCGACTACGGCATGGTCGCCTTCTCCGACCGGCGCCTGGGCATCGAGCACTGGATCGACGAGGTGCTGCCGCGCGCGATCCGCAAGGTCAGCGCGGACAACGGCGGGCAGGCCGTGCACCTGGTGTCGTGGTCGCTCGGCGGGATCTTCTCGCTGCTGGTGAACGCCGACCAGCCGGACCTCCCGATCGCGTCGATCACCGCGATCGGCTCGCCGGTGGACTTCACGGCGATCCCGATCGTCGCGCCGTTCCGCCCGCTGGTGGACCTCACGGGCGGCCACCTGCTGACGCCGATCTACCGGGCGTTCGGCGGTGCACCGTCCTATTTGGTCAGCCGCGTGTTCCGCGCGACGGGCATCAGCAAGGAGATCACGAAGCCGATCGCGATCCTCTCGCACCTGGACGACCGCGACTACCTCGCCCAGATCGAGGCGGTCGACCACTTCATGAGCAACATGTACGCCTACCCGGGCCGCACGTTCGGCCAGCTGTACCACCGGTTGTTCCGCACGAACGACCTGGCGGAGGGCAAGGTGGACCTCAACGGCCGCATCATCTCGCTGTCGTCGGTCCGCGTGCCGACACTGGTGGTGGCGGGCGAGAACGACACGATCGCGCCCCGGCCGTCGGTGGAGCGGGTCATGGAGCTGCTGGACAAGGCGCCCGAGGTCCGGTTCAAGACGGCTCCGGGCGGTCACCTGGGTGTCCTGACCGGTCGCAAGGCCCGCGGCACGACGTGGCGCTACCTGGACGAATTCCTCGATGACCGGATCTCAGCCGACTAGGTCGATCTCGAACGGCTCCGCCGCGCTGTAGCGGACGTCGGCCCACACCGCGCCGGGCAGCTCGTAGCGGCGGTGCGACGTCAGCTTCGCGTCGTAGCCCGCTCTCTGCGCGGGGTCGTGGCCGATGCCCGTGTGGTCCGAGCCCCACGCCAAGATGCCCGGTACCCACATCGGCCGCGCGGTGCCGTCGCCGCCCAGCCGCGGCCGGACGACCACCGCCGCTCCGGCGCCGCCGGAGAGGAAGACACGGACGATGTGCTCACCGTTGTCCGGCGGAGTGACGGTGATGCGCTCCAGGATCTCGACCTCCGCGCGTCCGACGGGCCCGGCGCCCGACGGGTTGGCGGCCCGCTCGCGGAGCCATGCGGTGTCGATGCCGACGGGGTCGATCTTGCGGCCGGGCGGAACGCAGACGTCCTTGTGACCGGCGTAGCGCTCGACGCCGCGGGACATGTACCGCAGCAGCGCGCCGACCAGCCTCGGATAGGCGTCCAGCTGCGCTTCGGTCCAGACGCCGGCGCCCGCGGACTCCGCTTCGATGCCGAGGAACTCGTCGTTGAGGTCGTAGAACCCGAGCCAGCGCGACGCACCGGCGTGGTACGCGCACCCGGCGGCGACAACGTAGATCGTCCCGCTGCGGCCGAGCCCGAGGTTGCACAACGGCCCGGCGAGATCGGGGCGGCCGTGGGTGACGATGCCGAGCGAGGGGTAGTCCCCGGGCGCGGAATCGGCGGTGGCGGTGTGGTGCCCGACCACCCCTTCGACGACGCGCATCCCGCCGTGCCCGCGCGTCTGCCACCCGGCGACCTCGACCACGGGATAGCCGGTGCTGCGAGCGGCGTCGACGAGCCACGGGACGTACAGGGCTCAGCCCTCCAGCGCGTCGTAGGCGCCGGCGTCCGCTTCGGGCGCGTCATGTGCGGCGATCCGGGCCGCGAGCGCGGCGCGGGCTTCTTCGAGATTCTTGGGCTGCTGCCGATCGGCGTCCCAGCCTTCGGCGTCCCACTCTGCGGGCGTCTTGATCGGAGTGACGTCGCCGGGCTCGTACACCATGGCGACCTGGGTCTCGACGGGTTCGGTCACGATCGGCCTCCGGACCGCGAGAGTACTGGAGGCCGACCGCCCACCGCTCATTTCAGTTCGGCGCTGGACTTCCCGAGAATGCGCCTCGCGACGATCAACTGCTGAATCTGCTGCGTCCCCTCGAAAATGTCGAGGATCTTCGCGTCCCGCGCCCACTTCTCGAGCAGCGACTCTTCGCCGTAGGCGCCGGTCAACTCGACGCACTTCAGCGCGATCTCCACCACCGAGCGGCCCGCCTTGGCCTTCGCCATCGACGCCTGCAGCGAGTTCGGCTTGCGGTTGTCCGCCATCCACGCGGACTCCAGCGTCAGCAGGTACGCCGACTCGTAGTCGGCCTCCAGGCGGAGGAACTCGGCCGCCGCCGCGTGCTGGGTGTTCGCCGGGCGGTCGTAGTCGATCGTGACGCCGGCTTCGGACAGGATGCGCCGCGTCTCCTCCAGCGCCGCCCGGGCCACGCCGATCGCCATTGCCGCCACTAGGGGGCGCGTGTTGTCGAACGTCTGCATCACGCCGGCAAAACCCTTGGCGGTGTCGATCTCCGGTGTGCCCAGCAGGTTCTCCGCCGGGACGCGGCAGTTCTCGAAACGCAGCACCGCCGTGTCGGAGGCGCGGATGCCGAGCTTGTGCTCGACGCGCACCACCTCGAACCCCGGCGTGCCCTTCTCCACCACGAACGACTTGATCGCCGCGCGGCCCTTGGTCTTGTCGAGCGTCGCCCACACGACCACCGCGTCGGCGCGCTCGCCGGAGGTCACGAAGATCTTCTCGCCGTTCAGGACGTAGTGGTCGCCGTCGAGGCGGGCCGTCGTGCCGACCGCCGCCGAGTCCGAGCCGAACGCGGGCTCGGTGATCGCCATCGCCGCCCACATGCCGGAGAAGCGCTCGAGCTGCTCGTCCGTCGCGACCGAGCCGATCGCCGCGTTGCCGAGCCCCTGGCGCGGCATCGACAGCAGCAGGCCGACGTCACCCCAGCACATCTCGATCGTGCCGAGGACGACGTTCAGGTTCGCGCCGTTGCGGTTGCCCTTTTCCTTGTCAGGACCGGACCGTCGCACGCCCGCCGCGCCCGCGCCGCCCTCGCCTGAGGAGTTGAGCCCGTCCAGCAGCGCCGCGAACATGTCCAGCTCGGCCGGGTAGGTGTGCTCCGCGCGGTCGTACTTGCGCGAGATCGGCCGGAACACCTCGGCCGCGGCCTGGTACGCCTGGTTGACCAGGGCACCGGCCTTCTTGGGAGCTTCCAGGTTGATCATCGTTAACGCCTTTCGCGAAAGCCTAGAGAAGGACGGCGCCTTCCATGACGCCGATGGCCCGCAGGTCCCGGTACCAGCGCTCGACCGGGTGCTCCTTCACGAAGCCGTGCCCGCCGAGCAGCTGCACGCCCGCGCTGCCGATCTGCATGCCCTTGTCCACGGCGAGCTTGCGTGCCAGCGCGACCTCCCGCGCGTAGGACTTGCCCTGCTCGGCCCGCGCGGCGGCGCGCAGCGTGACCAGCCGCAAACCTTCCAGTTCGATCGCGATGTCGGCGACCGAGAACGCCACCGCCTGCCGGTGGCTGATCGGCTCGCCGAACGCGACGCGCTCGTTGACGTAGGGCACGACGTAGTCGAGGACGGCCTTCGCGGTGCCGGCGGCCAGCGCCGCCCAGCCCAGCCGCGACAGCCGGACGAGGTCGGTGAAGACGTCGAGCTTGCCGCCGCCGAGCAGCGCGCCCGCGGGCAGCGACACCTTCTCCAGGTGCAGCTTGCCGGTTGCGGCGCCGCGCAGGCCCATCGCCGGCTCGGACTCGATCGTCACCCCGGCGTTCGAAGACTCGACGAGGAACAGCGCCGGTCCGCGGCCTTCGAGGTCGGCCGAGACGATGAACAGCTCGGCCTGCGCCGCGCGCGGGACCAGCGACTTCACGCCGTCGAGCTGGTAGCCCTTCGGCGTGCGACGCGCCTTCGTCGCGGGCTTGAACGGGTCGTACAGCGCTCGCTGCTCCTGCAGCGCGAGCGCCGCGGCGGGCACGTTCTCGCCGACGAACGCGGGCAGGTAGTCGGCCTGCTGCTGCTCGTCACCCCAGCTGACCAGCGCGGTGCTGACCGCGGACGGCGCGAGCACCGCCACGGCCAGGCCGAGGTCCCCGTGCGCGAGCGCTTCCGCGACAAGCGCGTTGGTGACGACGGAGCGTTCGGTGCCGACCCCGCCGAGCTCCTCGGGGATGCCGACCAGGCTGATGCCCAGCTCGGCGGCCCGGCTCAGCAGCCCTTCGGGCGCCTCGAGCTTGGCGTCGGCGTCCGCCGCGGCCGGGCGCAGCTGCTCGGCGGCGAACTCCGTCACCGTCTCGACGATGAGCTGCTGGTCCTCACTCGGCGTGAGGTCGAACAGCCCGGTGTCGGCGGCCGGCGTGAGCCGGGCGGGCTTGCCCAGCTTCTGCACCGACTTGAACGACCGGGTCGCCGCGCCGGCGACGCGGAAGCCGTTGCGCGTCCCCGCGGTGACCAGGCCTTCGATGGGCTTGCGCAGCCCCGCCCGGTCGACGACCCTGCTCCCGGCCAGCCGGGTCAGCGCGGAAAGGCCCCAGCCCATCGCGTCCCGTTTCCTTGGCGCAGCCATGTGGCCCTCCATCCCGTTACCTACTCGTGAGTAGGTTAACGCGGTATCGGGCTGCGCGCCAGTGTGGGCTCACTTACGAGTGGTCGGCGTGCACCTGCTTGCGCCATTCCGCGAACTGAAGCCGTTCGAAGGTGATGAGCCCGAGCACCACCGCGGCGACGATCAGCAGCAGCACCGCGGCCGGCACGTGTTCGAGCAGCGGCGTCGCCGCGACGAGCAGGACGCCGACGACCAGCCGCTGGTGGTTCCAGCTGCCGAGGTTGCGCTTGCGGAGGGCGCTCAGCGCGATCAGGTAGAGCGCGAGCCCGCCGGTGAGCGTCCAGATCGGCACGCCGTGGAGCGCTTCGCCGGGGGTGTGGTGCTCGGTGTCGGCGATGTAGAGGAAGGACTTCTTCAGGCCGAGGGCGACGAGCACGATCCCGGCGATCAGCGGCAGGTGCAGGAAGGTGTAGGAGTCCGTGGCGAGCTTCGCCCGTTCGACGCCGGTCGCCCGCGTCAGCCGGTGCTCGGAGACGCGCGCGACGACGTCGAAGTAGGTCCACCACATCCCGGCGGCCAGCGCGAGCCCGCACACCGCGGCCCCGGTGACCAGCCACGACATCGGCAGCGCCCCGATCCCGATCCCGATCGCGACGATCGACTCCCCGAGCGCGATGATCACGATCAGCCCGAACCGCTCGGCGAAGTGCGCGGGCGAGTTCAGCCGCCAGCCTTCGGGCCCGGCGAAGTAGACGTTGAGGTAGTCGGCCAGCAACGCGACGCCCCACAGCGCGAGCTGCCACGGCCCGCTCAGGAAGGCGGCGATCCCCAGCAGGACAACGCTCGGCAGCAGCCCGACGAACATCCGCAGCAGCACCTTGCGCAACCCGGGATCGTGCTTCGCGGCGCCGAGGTAGGCGACGAGGTGCAACAGCCGCACGAGCGCGTAGCAGACAACGAAGAGCGCGGGCGCGTACAGCCCACCGGGGAAGTCGACGAAGGCTTCGGGGATGGTGAGCGAGACGAGGAACATCACGGCCATCGCCCCGAACATCGCCAGCCGCGCGATCCCGTGGTCGACGTGGATGGTGGTCCCGAGCCAGGCATAGGAGCACCAGCACCACCACAGGACGGCGAGCATGGTCACCCCCTGCCCGACCCCGAGCGGGCTCAGGTGGTCGGCCATCAGCTGGGTGGTCTGGGTGATGGCGTAGACGAAGACCAGGTCGAAGAAGAGCTCGATGGTCGAGACGCGGTGGTCCTCATCCGCGCTCACCAGGTGCAGTCGTCTCGTGGGCACGCCGAATTATGGACGAAACAAGGACAAGGAGCCCCGCTTTCCCGGTAACGCTGCCCGCGAACATGGCCGGGCGTGCATGCGTCTGGGACAATGGGACCGGGACGTGGGGAGGTGTCGTGCCGTCAGCTGCGCTGCACCGGACGATCATGGCCGTGGACATCGCGGGCTACAACGATCCGCGGAGGACCGTTGCCCACCGGCGCGCGATGAACGACGGGTTCTGGCGGATCATGCGCACGTCGTTCGCCGACGCGGGCGTCCCGTGGGACGTCTGCTTCATGGAGAACACCGGCGACGGCGCGATGATCCAGCTGCCGGCCGAGGTGGCGAAAGCCGACCTGGTCGGCTTGCTGCCGGATCGCCTGCTCGCGGAGTTGCGCCGCTACAACGAGATCCACGCCGACCCCGCCACCATGCGCCTGCGCGTGGCGCTCCACGCGGGCGAGGTCTACCAGACGAGCAACGGCACGGTCAGCGACGCGACGAGCTTCACGTTCCGGCTGCTCGAAGCGCCGGTGGTGAAGGAGGCGCTGGCGAAGTCGAGTGGGCCGCTGGCACTGGTCGTCTCCGAGACGATCTTCCGTGACGTGGTCTGCGCGGACCCGGCCGCCGACGCCGGCTCATACCGCCGCGTCTCCGTGGCGGTGAAGGAGACGAAGGCCGACGCCTGGCTGCGTCTGCCGGGTGTGACGGTGAACGGGTTCGCCGGACTGGTGCCCAAGGGCGACTTCCCGGCGCTGGTCAAGGCGCTGCTCGCCGTACCTTGCGTGCGGAACGTCGAAGGCCGCCGGCTGGTGCTGGAACTGCTCCCACGGCGAGAGATCGCCGAGATCGTGCCGTACCACTCCGAAGACCGGTTGCACGTCATCGCGCTGGCTCGCACCTGCCAGCGGTTCGACGGCGGGTTGCCGGACCTGCTCACCGCGGTGCGCACCCTGGAACCCGACTCGCCGCAGGTGCGCGAACTCGCCAAGATCATCGAGAGCCTGCCCGCCGGACCCGGATGATCGTTGTCCAGGATTTGCCCTTTTGCCGGGCCGGTGAATAGGTAAACTCACGATCTTCGGGGCGCTTCGCGGGGGCGGGAGGTGGTTCGTCAGGTGTCTTCGCGGCGACGCCGGGTCAATCTGGCGGCACGGAAAGCGCTGGTGGACGTGTTGGCCGCCGCCGGTTTCGCCCACGACAAAGCACGTCGTGCGCTCCTGGTCGGGGAACTCGAGACCGTCCTGGAATGCCAGTTCACCTTTTCGGACCAGCTCGCCCCGCGGGACGAGCTGCTCGAGCTCGTCAACGCGTGCGGCCGGTTCGACGACGGGATGGACGTCCTGGCGGACGTGTTCGAGCTGATGCGCCCGGGAACTCCCGAATGCGCCGAGCTTCGCCGGCTGGTGTCCTCCCTCTGGCTGCGGGACGTCATCCCGGTGACGGAGCAGCACCGGATCCGCGGTCAGCTCACCGGGCTCGCACCTCCCGGGCTCGCCGCGGCGGTCCGGAGAGCCGCCCGTGACGCAGCCGTGCCGCCGCCCAGGTATGAAGACGCCTGGACGGCGTTCTCCGATCTTGCGGACTTCAACGCGGCGCCCGGCGAGCTGCCGCCCGCCCTGGTCTTCGTCGAGCTGATCGGCGCTGAGTGCGGCGACCGGCTGGGCGCCGAGCTCATGGAGTGGACGACCGGGCAGGCCCGGCGGCTCCGGCTGGACGCCGCATTGCGACGGCTGCGGTCTGAGCACCGAGCTGCCGGGGAGGTGGAAAGACTGCACCTGGTCATCGCGATCGAACCGGACGGCATCGAGGCGGGCCGGTACCAGATTTCCCCGTGGCGGCAGGACGACCCCGAGGAGTGGCCCCCGCCGCAGGGGGAGAGCCGGTTGGTCCGTGCGGACGAGCTGGAAGCGGAGGTCGGAGACCTCGTCGGCGCGGCCGAAAAGTACTGGTCGGGGCTGGCCGCGCAGGTGGCCATCGAGTTCGTGCTGCCGCGGACGTTGCTCAATCTGCCCGTGCATTCTTGGTCGACTGACCGCCGTTCGGGTGATCCCAGTCCGCTGTTCATCAGCTACCCGATCGTGATTCGTTCACTTGAACGCTTGGAAACCCGTCAGTGGCATCGGCGGTGGCGTTTGCGCTGGCGGGTGCTCGAGGCGGACCCGTCCGTCGATCGGGTGTATTTCTGTCATGAGAAGGACACGGAGGAGCCGCACCGGCTGGACGCCATCCTGAGTGACGAACACTGGGTGATGATGGTGCTGACCGAGTCTCCGCCGGTCAGCCCGGTGCCGGGGCAAGATCAGCTCTTCGCTGCATTGCGCGCAGGATTGCCGATTCTCGTCTGGCACCCGACTGCCGGTGTGGAAGACTTGCGCGAGGTGGTATCGTGGATCGTCGGTGCTAATGGCCTGAGAGAATTGCCTTACCGGACGCAACAATCGCGTCAAGCAATTTTCTCGGAGCAGGAAGTACCGTTCGACACTGACATTCTCCGTGATCTGGTGGTGTTGTGGGACGACCCGGGACGACTGGTCGGCGACGCGTCCGATCGTCCTGCGCGGGCGTGAGTCGCCGGTGACAGGGGTGGAAAACCACGACGGAGCGGCGTGGTGCATCTATCGCGGCACGGGCCATCCGCTGCAGGACATCGGGCTCGCCGAACTGCTTCCGCCTGCGCCGCCGTGGCGCACTTTCGACGGCGGCCCGCTGCCGGAAACCGACGTCGTGCCCGAGGACGAAGGGGAGACCGACCGGCGTCTCGGCCGCAAAGAGCGGTCGGCGTTGCACGTCGACCCGCACGAGATCGAAATGGTCAACGCGGCGATCCACCTGCGTCGGCCGTTGCTGGTCACGGGCAGGCCGGGCAGCGGCAAGTCCAGCCTGGCGTACCGGATCAGCCGTGAACTCCGCCTCGGCCGGGTGCTCCGGTGGCCGATCACGTCGAACACCACGCTCAAGTCAGGGCTCTACGACTACGACGCCATCGGTCGCGCGCAGGCGGCGAGCACCCGGGTGGTGGGACAGGCGTCGTCCGGTGGCCCTTCCGAAGAGCCGCCGATCGGGGACTTCCTGCGCTTGGGCATGCTGGGCACGGCTTTCTTGCCGCGCCGGTTGCCCCGGGTCCTCCTCATCGACGAACTGGACAAGTCGGACTCCGATCTGCCGCACGACCTGCTCAGCCTGTTCGAGGACGGTGAGTTCACCGTTCCCGAACTGGCTCGCGCCGCGCGCCGGACGCCGGTTGTCGACGTCTTCACGGCCGACCAGGACCAGACCGCCGAGGTGGCGGGCGGGCGGGTTCGCTGTGCCGCGTTTCCGATCGTCGTCATCACCAGCAACGGCGAGCGCGAATTCCCGCCGGCTTTCCTGCGGCGCTGCCTCACCTACAAGACGAAGGCCCCGACCGCCGAGCAGCTGGCAGCGATGGCCGTCGCGCACGCCCTCGATCCCGAGAACGAGTACCGGTCCACGCTGATCGAGGAGTTCGTGGAGGTGAGCAAGGCCAAGGGGGCACCACCGGCGGACAAGCTGCTTGATGCCGTTTACCTGGCGACGTCGGGCGCGTACCAGAAGGACGGTGAGTCTTGGCGACGCGTGGTGGGCGCCCTTTGGCAGCAGCTCGCGTCGCCGGAGTCCTGACATGGTGGGTGGATCGGCCGGCGTTCCGGATGCCCCAGAGCTGACCTCCCGGGAGCTCGCGGACGCACTCTGGCTCGCCGCCGTGATGCAGGGCGCCGTCGCGCACCGCGGCCCGGGAGAGGAATCCGTAGCCGAGCGCCCGCCGGACCGCACCCACGACGCACTCGCCCGGCCGTCGGAGCGTGCCGGATCCGGTTCTCCGCAGTCGACGGCCGACCCGGGTGGGAAACCCGAGCCGCCGGGCGACGAAGCCCGTCGGCCCGACGTCGTGGTGGAAGGCGTCGAGCCGGGAGACGAGCCGTCCGACGCCGAGCCGGACGGCCCCGCGTCGGACAAAGCGCCCTTCTCCTGGAGACCCATCGCCTTCGGGCAGCCGCGGCGAGACACGTCGGCCGCGGTGGGAGCCGGTGCGTCTGCATTGCCTGGCGCGGAGGAGTTCCTGCGCTCCTTGCGGCCCCTCAAACGGCTCGTCAAGTCTCGGCGCCCCGACGACGTCGAACTCGACGAGGATCGAACGGCCGAGCAGGCGGCGGAAACCGGACGTTGGTGGCCGGTCACCCGGCCGGGGCGGCGGAAATGGCTCGATCTGACGCTCGTGATCGACGCTGCGCCGTCTCTGGCCTTGTGGAAGCCGACGGTGAACGCCTTTGTCGGCCTGCTGGAGCGGCTGGGGGCGTTCCGCTCGATCCAGGTCCGGATGCTCGACACCGGGAAGACGGGGGTAGCCGAGGACGGCGCGGTCCTCGAGCCGGAACTGCACGGGGGCACGCTCGACACGCCGGTGCGCGGTCCCGCGGAGGTGCTGGACCCGTCGGGACGGCGGCTGATGCTGGTGCTGACCGACGGTGTGTCCGACGCGTGGCGGCTCGGTCTCGTTTCGCCGATATTGGCCGACTGGGCCCGCGCGATGCCCGTGGCCGTCCTGCACCTGCTGCCGCAACGGCTTTGGCCGCGGAGCGGGCTCGACGTGCACCGCGCGGTCCTGGCGACGTCCGGTCCGTTGCGTGCCAACCGGCACTACCGGTGGGAGCTCCCGGACGGCTGGGTCGACCCGGAGCTGTCGGCCGAGCTGGTCGCGGATTCGGTGCCGGTGCCGGTGCTGGAGCTCAAGCCGCGGTGGCTGCGCTGGTGGGTCGGAACGCTCACCGGAAATGGCGAAGAACCGCGTACGGCCAAGGTCCTGCTTGCCCGCAAGCGGTCGGCCCCGGTGCGCGATCCGAGACCGGAAACCGATCCGGAAACGAAAACGGAAACAAGACCCCGTGAGCCGTCGCCGCGGGATCAGGTGAAACGCTTTCACAGTCAGGCGTCTCCATCGGCGTACCGGCTGGCGACGCTCTTGGCCGCGGTACCCGTGACGGTCGGTGTCGCGCGGACACTGCAGGCCGAACTCGTGCCGGACTCCGAGCCGGCCCACCTGGCCGAAGTCTTCACGAGCGGCTTGCTGGAGCGCATCGGCGACGACGGTCCGTGGGACACCGTGGGCTGGGACTTCCCTCAGCAGGTCCGCGAGGTCCTGCTGAGCGGCGCGCGTCGATCGGAAACCGTGCGTGCCGTGCTGACGGCACGGCGGAGCATCGGTCCCGCAGGGGGATTTCTCACCCGTTTGCGTGACGCGCTGGAGGATCCTGACAGCACATCCGACCCCTTGCCCGCACCGGGGACCGCCGACGAGGTCGCCCTCGAGCGAGTCGTCATGGCCGCACTTTCCGGGCCGTATCTTTCGCGCGCAGCGAGGCTTGACACTATCGAAGCAGAAGCGGGCACGGAACAGCAAGGCCCTGCCCGTGTATCCACATTAGACTCTAATATCGAACCGGTGAGTGACACGATGTCCCAGGCGCCTGACCGGCTCGCCGGTCCTCAGAGCGATCCCGCTGCTCCTGCCCCGATCAGCCCACCCGAGCCGGACGGCCTGCCGGATCCCGGCGCGGCGGGGAGCTCGGTGAGCCCTGCCCGTGCCGTGTCCAGCGTGGCGTCGACGATCCGGCACGAACGGCCGTCCAGTGACGAAAACCCGCCGGTCTGGGGAAGGATCCCGGCGAAGAACCTGAACTTCACCGGGCGTGACGAGCTGCTCGACCAGCTCGGCGAGCGCCTGGGCGCAGGGACGACCGCGGTCCTGCCGGCCGCGCTGCACGGCATGGGCGGCATCGGCAAGACTCAGATGGCGGTCGAGTACATCTACCGGCACCTGCAGGACTACGACCTCGTCTGGTGGATCCAGGCCACCGAGGAGACCCAGGTCCGGTCGTCGTTGACCGAGCTGGCCCAGCACCTGCGCCTGCCCGGCTGCGACGAAGCGATCACCGCGGTGCCGGCGGTCCGGGAAGCGCTCCGGCTCGGCCGCCCCTACCGGCGATGGCTGCTGGTCTTCGACTCGGCCGAGAACCCGGACATGGTGCGCCGGTTCTTCCCCGTGAACGGCCCCGGCGAAATCCTGGTCACGTCGAGGAACCCGGACTGGGCCGGTATCGCGCGGCCGCTCGAGGTGGCCGTCTTCGAACGCGCGGAAAGCCGGGAACTGCTGAGGCGACGTGGTCCGGCGATCTCCGACGGAGAAGCCGACCTCCTCTCGGAGAAGCTCGGTGACCTCCCCCTCGCCATCGCCCAGGCCGCGGCCTGGCGGGCGGAAACGGGGATGCCCGTGCACGAATACCTGCGCTTGTTCGACGAAAAAGTCACCGAAGTCCTCAGCACCTCGGCACCGGCGGACTACGAGGTTTCGGTGGCGGCGGCGTGGAACGTCTCGTTCGACGAGCTCAGTCGGCGCAATCCGGCGGCCCACCAGCTCCTCCAGGTGTGCGCGTTCTTCGCACCCGAGCCGATCGCCCGCAGCCTCTTCACCGGTGTGCGCGGCGTGGAGATCTCGGCCGAGCTCGACGAAGCACTGCGCGACCCGATGGAGCTCGGACGCGCGGTCCGCGACATCAACCGGTTCGGCCTGGCGAAGATCGACCACGGCAACGACACCATCGTGCTGCACCGGCTCGTCCAGCTGGTGCTGCGCAACCGGTTGACCCGGCAGGACCGGGCGCACATGCGGCACGGCGCGCACATGCTCCTCGCCAACCTGGACCCCCGCGACCCGGCGTCGCCGAAGCACTGGGCCCGGTACCAGATCCTGTTGCCGCACGTCTACTCCGCCGAACTCATCGACTGCCGTGACCGCTGGGTCCGGGAGCTGGTGCTCAACCTGCTGAAGTTCCTGTACCACTGGGGTGACCACGACGGCGCGCTCGCGCTTGCGGAGCAGACCGTACGCGCGTGGTCGGCATCGGACGCCGACGCGGAAGGCCGGCCCGAGGCCGATCCCCAGGTGCTGCAGGCCTCCGAGCGGCTCGGGTTCTACTACTGGGTCGTCGGACGGTATGCCGAAGCAGCCGACGTCGCGCAGCGGACAGTCGACCTGTACCAGGAGACCCTGGGCGCGAACACCGAACAGACGATCAACGCCGAGCTGACGGTGGCCCTGGTGTTGAAGGCCAACGGCGACTTCGCGGCCGCGCGGGCCCTTGGCGACCGGACCTACGTGAAGACACGCGGGCTGTTCGGTGAGGACGACCCCATCACGCTGAACGCCGCGCACGACTTCGTCGTTTCCCTGCTGCTGACCGGGGAATACGAGGAGGCGCGCCGGCTCGCCCAGGAAACCTACGACCGCCGGGCGCAGATCCTCGGGTACGACCACGACGCGACCATCTCCACCCAGGTGCTGCTGGTCATCGCCCGACGCGAGCTGGGTGAGTACCCGTGGGCGCGGATCGAGCAGGAGCGCATTGCCGAACGAGCGCTCAAACTGTACGGCGAGGACAGCATCGGGACCCTGCGACGCCGGTACCACCAGGCGGTCGCGGTCCGGAAGGACGGCGACCACTCCGGCGCGCTGGCGCTGTCGGACGCCGCGCTCAAGGGGTTCCGGGAACGCTACGGTGACAAGCACCCGAACGCGCTGGCCTGTGCACTCGGGCACTCGATCGACCTCCGGCACGACAAGGAGTTCGCCAAGGCGCGCGCCCTCGGCGAGCAGGTGTTCAACCTGTACCGGGAAAGCCTGGGCGAGCAGCACCCGCACACGCTGTCGGCCGCGCTCGACCTCGGCGTGACCCTGCGGCTGGGAGGTGACCCGGCGAGTGCGCGCGCGATCGACGAACGGTCGCTCGAACAGCTGCGGACGGTGCTCGGGGCCGACCACCCGCATTCCATCGTGTGCGCGATCGACGTCGCGAGTGACTTGTTCGCACTCGGCCGGTTCGAGGAGGCCGCGGCGATCGACGACGAGATGCTGACGCGGTCCCGCCGGATCCTCGGCAAGGACCACCCGACGACGCTGGCCGCCCAGCTCAACCGGTCGCTCGACCTCCGGGAGCTCGGCGACGAACACGAAGCGGACGTGCTCTACCAGGACGTGATGGAGCGGTACCGGGCCGTTCTCGGCGAGACCCACCCGGGCACGCTGAGCGCGTCGCGCGGTGTCCGGGCCGACTGTGACATCGACCCGATGCCGCTGTAGGGGACAGCCGAACGAGCTTCAGTGCGTGAACCGGCCGATCCACGCGGCCACCGTCTGCGGTGACGGCGCATCGCCGGGTTCGGACCGGAGCCGGCGGTGCACCGCCCGGACGAGCTCCGGGCGGTGCGTCAAAGCCCTGGCTGCCGGGCCGGTGCCCCGCGCGGAGAGGGCGAGGCCGAGGCCGACGAGCGCAGACGGGCTGTCGGGCTGGTCGGCCAGTTCGGCGCGGTAGCCGTCGATCGCGGCTTCGGTCCGACCGGCGGCGTAGTGGAAGTCCGCAACGCTTGCACCGCTGACGGACGTCCAGTTCGCGGCCAGCCGATGGGCGCCGTCCGGCCCCAGCCGCAGACGCACCAGATCCGCGCGCGCGTCGGGCCAGGTCCCGTCCGGCACGGGGGTGGGGTTCTCGGATTCCAGCAGCTTCGCCGCGTTCGGCCGGGTATGGCCGGACTGCCAGGCGCGGACGAGCTCCGAGACCGCGCCCGGGACAGGTCGCAGGTGCCGGACTCTCCAGCCCGCGTAGTGATCGGTCGCAACGGCGGCCGCCCACGTCGCCGGCCCGGACGCAACCGGTTCCTGCTGCCAGGGACCGAGCCGCTCGGCGACACCGCCGAGAAAACGGCGTCCGGCCTCGGTGAGGGCGGCGTCCGGGGCGACGATCCGGAGCGTGCGCCAAGCCGCCTCCCGCCACAGGGCGAACTCGAACGCGGCCAGGTCGTTGTCCGGTTCGGCTGCGACCAGCCGCCGCCAGAACCCGGTAACGCCGAAGAACGCGTAGATGCCGTGCAAGACACCGGCGATCGGCCGTGGGTCGTCGCGCCAGGGCGCGTACAACCGTTCCCGAGGATCGGGCTCCGTGAAGTGGGTGAGGTGCTGGAGGCCGCCCAGCCGGATGTGGTGGAACTCGTGGACCAGCGCCGCCGCGAGTGATGCCGGGTCCTCGGAATGCGCGATGATCGCACTGCCGAACGCTTCCCCGCTGGAGGCGCTCGGCTGCCTGAACGGCACCGCGGGGGCGGGAACGAGGGAGTCGAGACCGTCCGGCAGGGCGTCGGCGACTTCTGGCAGGTGCCGCACGAGCAGGGTCCAGGCCTCGCCCAGTACGGTGCGCCACGACTCGGCTTCCGGGCCGGAGAGTCGCCGGGGGGCGACCGGTTCGTAAAGACCGCGGTACGGGTCGAGATCGTCGAGCCGGACGGACAGGCTGCGGCCATCGGCCACCACCGTGGCGTCGCGGATCCCGGACCACCCGGGCACGTCGGCCGATCGGTCCGCCGGCAGCAGGACCCGTGAATACCAGTTCTCGACCGTGACTTCGCCCTCGCGACCGTGGACTTCCGCGACCGAGAAGGGTTCGTCGGTGGTCAGGTGGGCCATCCCGAGCGTCGGCAGCGCCACGTTGCCCTGCCACACCGGGACGTCGATGTCGAACCGCAGCCCGGCACGCACGGCCGCGGCTGCCGCGAGGCAGTGCACATGCCCGACGTGGACCCAGATCGGGCAGACGCCGGTGACCTTTTGGTGGAAGAGCCGTGTCGTGTAGCCCGCCCAGGTGCCCGTGTAAGGGTGCGCGAGCGCCAATTCCAGAGCGTCGGGGTCGGCGTTCTGCACCCGGGCGAGCAATTCCCAGGCCGATTCCGGCGAAGACAGGGGGCCGAAGCGGTCGTGGGTCTTGCTCGCGATGTCGATCAGGCCGCGCAGCAGGAGCAACCGTCTGCTGCGCTCGGCCGCGCGCAGTTTCCGGACGGGGCCGGGGCCGCCTTCACCGCGGGCGAGCGCATCGAAATCGGACCATGGCAGGTGGTGCGGAGCCAGTTCGGGTTTTTGTTCCTGTTCGGGATCTTCGATGAGCACTGCAGACCTCGTCAATCGAGCCGTTTCGCCCCTTGGCTTCCGCTCGCGGTCACCTGAATGTGGGCCACCCGTTCCACCGCGTGTCGTAACGCTTTACGCATCCGGTTGCCGTCAAGGGTGCGCAACCGGGTCAGCGACACGGCGCCGAGGTCGACGAGTTCCGATTCGATTCCCGTGTCCCCGTCGGTCCGCGGTGACTGCATCGCGATTTCCCCTTTCGCAGGGAGAACGGACCCCGTCGGCCCGATAACATCATCCCGCATTTCTCGCGGTTGCGACAGGGACGGACGCACTGCGCCGATCAGGCGATGCCCAGCACCCTGTGCAGCAGTGTCGTGAGTTCCGCTTCGAAGTTCGGCCGGGCCGCCACTCGCCGGGTCCGGGCCAGGTCGTTAGCGATCGTTAACGCCGCGTGCACGGTGATCTTCGCTTCGCGCGGGGGTAGTGCAGGGCGCACCTCCGACAGCAGCGTCACCCACTGGGCCACGTAGTCCCGCTGCACCCGCAGCAGGTCCGCCTTGTCGCGGTCCGGCATCGTCACGCGGTCCGCAGAGAAGGACACCAGCAGTTCCGGCGTGTGCAGAATCGTGTGCACGTACGACGCCGCCAGGCGGCGCAGGGCTGTGTGCTCGTCCGGGGCCTGCAGTGCCCGCTCGGCCGCCAACGCCAACCTGTCTGCCGCGCGATGTCCGATTGCGACCATCAGGGCCGCCTTGCTCGGGAAGTGGCGGTACACGCTGGGGCCCGCGATGCCGGCCGCCGCTCCGATGTCCTCCATGCTCACGTCGTGGAAGCCGCGCTGGGCGAACAGCGTTGTCGCCTCCGCCAGGACCTGCTCGCGGCGGGACGGGGTGCCGAGGCGCGACAACGGTGGCTCCGGCACCGCAGGCGGCGGGAGTGTGGTGTCGAGCACACCCAGGGCCAGTTCGACGAGCAACTGGGCGAAGCGGCGGCGCGCCACCGACGTGTGGTGGACCGACACGCTGCCGAACACGGACAGTGCCGCCCAGCAGAGCAGCTCCGCGTCCTCGCTCGGCAGATCGGGGCGCCGGACCTGCAGTGCCTTTGCCCACGCCGTCAGCGCGAGCGTCGACCGGCGGGCGATCTCCCGCTGGTCCTCCTTCGGGAGATGACGCCCTTCCCAGCGCCACAGCGCGGCGATCTCGCGCCGTTCGACGGCCTGCGTCGCGAGCCGGCCCAGGAGTGATTCCAGCTGGTCAGCGGGCGAAACGGAGTCCGACAGCGCCTCCGCCGTCACCGCCTCCAGGTCTTCAAACCCGCTGAGGACGACGTACGCCAGGATCGCCTGCTTGTCCGCGAAGTGGCGGTACAACGCCGGCCCGGTGACGCCCGCCGCGTCCGCTATGTCCTTGATGCCGACTCCGGGGAAGCCGCGGGCGCGGAACAGCTCCGCCGCCACCGCGGCCAGCTGGGCCTTGCGGTCGCGGGGGCGCGCGTTGCGGACTTCGGTCATGGTGAGTGAACGATAGCGGCTAACGGCACACCTGCAACCCATTGACACCATGGGGTTATCCAGCGATATGTTAATGGCCATTAGCGCTACTGGCCGGTATCGTCGACGGCGATACGGCTAGGCACGAAGACGTCCCACCCGCTCGCGAGGAGTTGTTCTGTGAGTAGCGAGGCCTACATCTACGAGGCGATCCGCACGCCTCGCGGCAAGAACAAGGGCGGTGCCCTCCACGGCACCAAGCCGGTCGACCTGGTGGTCGGCCTGATCGAAGAGCTCAAGGTCCGCCACCCGAACCTCGACCCCGCGGTGATCGACGACGTCGTGCTCGGCGTCGTCTCCCCGGTCGGCGAGCAGGGCGCGGTCATCGCGCGCACCGCCGCGCTGAACGCCGGCCTCCCCGAGACCGTCGCCGGCGTGCAGCTCAACCGCTTCTGCGCCTCCGGCCTCGAAGCCACCAACACCGCCGCGCAGAAGGTCCGCTCCGGCTGGGACAACCTGATCATCGCGGGCGGCGTCGAGTCGATGTCGCGCGTGCCGATGGGCTCTGACGGCGGCGCGCTCTTCATGGACCCGGCCACCGCGTACGACAACTACATCGTCCCGCAGGGCACCGGCGCCGACCTGATCGCGACCATCGAGGGCTTCTCGCGCGAGGACGTCGACGCGTGGGCCGTGCGCTCGCAGAAGAAGGCCGAGGCGGCCTGGTCCGGCGGCTACTTCGCCAAGTCCGTCGTCCCGGTCAAGGACATCAACGGCGTCACGGTCCTGGACCACGACGAGCACCGCCGTCCCGGCTCCACCGTCGAGGGTCTCGGCAAGCTCAAGCCGGCCTTCTCGATGATCGGTGAGATGGGCGGTTTCGACGCCGTCGCGCTGCAGAAGTACCACTCGGTCGAGAAGATCAACCACGTCCACACCGGCGGTAACTCCTCCGGCATCGTCGACGGCGCCGCGCTGGTGCTCGTCGGCTCCGAGCAGATCGGCAAGACCTTCGGGCTGACGCCGCGCGCCCGGATCGTGGCGACCGCGTCGATCGGCTCCGAGCCGACGATCATGCTCACCGGCCCGACCCCGGCCACCGAGAAGGTCCTGAAGACCGCGGGCCTCAAGCCCGAGGACATCGACCTGTGGGAGCTCAACGAGGCGTTCGCGTCCGTCGTGCTCAAGTGGATCAAGGACCTGCACCTCGACGAGGAGAAGGTCAACGTCAACGGCGGCGCGATCGCCATGGGCCACCCGCTCGGCGCCACCGGCGCGATGCTGGTCGGCACCGTGGTCGACGAGCTCGAACGCCGCCAGGCGCGCCGCGCCCTGGTGACCCTGTGCATCGGCGGCGGCATGGGCGTCGCCACCATCATCGAGCGGGTGTGAGGACACTAATGGCCGAGAGCAAGACCATCCGCTGGGAGCAGGACTCCGACGGCATCGTCACCCTGACCCTGGACGACCCGAAGCAGTCGGCGAACACGATGAACTCCGACTTCCGCGAGTCGCTGGGCGTCACGGTCGACCGTCTGGAGGCCGAGAAGGACTCCATCACCGGCGTTGTCATCACGTCCGCCAAGAAGACGTTCTTCGCCGGCGGCGACCTGAACGACCTCATCCAGGCGAAGCCCGAGAACGCGGTCGAGTTCACCGAGTCGTCCGGCCTGATGAAGGGCCAGATGCGGCGGATCGAGCAGCTCGGCAAGCCGGTCGTCGCGGCGATCAACGGCGCCGCGCTCGGCGGTGGCCTGGAGATCGCGCTGGCGACGCACCACCGCATCGCCGCGGACGTCAAGGGCAGCCAGATCGGCCTTCCGGAAGTGACGCTGGGCCTGCTGCCCGGCGGCGGTGGCGTTGTGCGCACTGTCCGATTGCTGGGTATCCAGAGCGCGCTGCTGAACGTGCTTCTGCAGGGTCAGCGGCACCGTCCGGCCAAGGCGCTGGAGCTCGGCCTGGTGCACGAGCTCGTCGGCACGGTCGAGGAGCTTGTCCCCGCCGCGAAGGCGTGGATCAAGGCGAACCCCGAGGGCGGCGTCCAGCCCTGGGATGTCAAGGGCTACAAGATCCCGGGCGGCACGCCGTCGAACCCGAGCTTCGCGGCCAACCTCCCGGCGTTCCCGGCGAACCTGCGCAAGCAGATCAAGGGCGCGAACATGCCGGCGCCGCGGGCGATCCTGGCCGCCGCGATCGAGGGCGCGCAGGTCGACTTCGACACCGCGATCCTGATCGAGACGCGCTATTTCATCAGCCTCGCCACCGGCCAGGTCTCGAAGAACATGACAAAGGCGTTCTTCTTCGACCTGCAGACGATCAACTCCGGCGGCTCGCGGCCGGACGGCTTCGAGAAGTACACCGCTCGCAAGGTGGGTGTCCTCGGCGCCGGGATGATGGGCGCCGCGATCGCTTACGTGTCGGCGAAGGCCGGCATCGACGTCGTCCTCAAGGACGTCTCGCAGGAGGCGGCCGAGAAGGGCAAGGGTTACGCGGCCAAGCTCGAGCAGAAGGCCCTCTCGCGCGGCAAGACCACGCAAGAGAAGTCGGACGCGCTGCTGGCGAAGATCAAGCCGACCGCCGACCCGGCCGACTTCGCGGGTGTCGACTTCGTCATCGAGGCCGTGTTCGAGAGCGTCGAGCTGAAGCACAAGGTGTTCGGCGAGATCGAGAGCGTCGTCAACGCCGACGCGGTGCTGGGCTCCAACACCTCGACGCTGCCGATCACCACGCTCGCCGAGGGCGTGCAGCGGACCGAGGACTTCATCGGAATCCACTTCTTCTCGCCGGTGGACAAGATGCCGCTGATCGAGATCATCTGCGGCGAGAAGACGTCGCCGGCGACGCTGGCGAAGGTCTTCGACTACACGCTGCAGATCAAGAAGACCCCGATCGTCGTCAACGACAGCCGCGGCTTCTTCACTTCGCGCGTGATCGGCACGTTCATCAACGAGGCCGTCGCCGCGCTGGGCGAGGGCGTCGAGCCGGCGTCGATCGAGCAGGCGGGTTCGCAGGCCGGCTACCCGGCACCGCCGCTGCAGCTGATGGACGAGCTGACGCTGACCCTCCCGCGCAAGATCCGCAAGGAGACGCGCGAGGCGATCGAGGCGGCTGGCGGCACGTGGAAGGCGCACGCGTCGGAGGGCGTCATCGACCGGATGGTCGACGAGTTCGACCGCAAGGGCCGTTCGACAGGCGCGGGCTTCTATTCCTATGGCGAGGACGGCAAGCGCACCGGGTTGTGGTCGGGGCTGCGCGACGCGTTCAAGTCCGGCTCGGTCGAGGTGCCGTTCGAGGACCTCAAGGAGCGGATGCTGTTCGCCGAGGCGCTCGAGACGGTGAAGTGCTTCGACGAGGGCGTGCTGACGTCGGTGGCGGACGCCAACATCGGCTCGATCTTCGGCATCGGCTTCCCGGCGTGGACCGGCGGTGTCATCCAGTACATCAACCAGTACGACGGTGGCCTGCAGGGCTTCGTCGACCGGTCTCGTGAGCTGGCCGCCCGCTACGGCGACCACTTCGAGCCGCCGGCTTCGCTCGTGGAGAAGGCCGCCAAGGGCGAGATCTACGAATAGGGCTTCAACGACGAAGGCCGTCACTTCGGTGGCGGCCTTCGTCATTTCACGACGAGGTTGACCTCCTTGGCGGCTTCGGCCTCGGTCTTCCAGACGGTGGCGCGGGTGTTGTCCCCGGCATGGAAGCCGTAGCGCGCTGCGCCCTTCTCGATCCCGGTGAAGGTGAACGTGAACGTCCGGTTGTAGAGGTCCAGAGCTGCCAGGTCTGGGTCGTCGAGCTTCACCAGCTTGAGAGTGGTGACGCCGATGATCTCGTTCTTCTCGTTCGCGACGGTGACCTGGGCGCCGTCGTCGATTTCGTCGTGGTCCGACAGCCCGCACGGGTAGCAGTTGTAGCTCACGCTGCCTTTGACGTCGAAGGTCTGAGGCTTGGCGGTGGCGACCGAGACGGCGACCACGATGGCGATGGCCAGTACGGTGCCCAGGACAAAAACGAGGACGGGCTTATGCGTCAGGAGCCGGGCGGCTTCGGGTTCGGACATGGGGCGGCCTCCGTGGTCGAATGGTGATGAGGTCGCGGCGCCGCGCTCAGGTGTTGCCGGGGTGATCGACTTGTTACTGCGTCGGGGCACCGGCGCGAAGTGCGTGTCCGCCTGTTTGTCCGCTCCAGTTCGCCCGAAGGCCATCGAACGCGGGTTAGTCTCCGCCCATGCGCCGTCCCGTCACGGTGGCACTGGCCGCCGCCCTGTTCGCCTCCGCGTTGACAACGATGTCGGCCGCCGCCGACTTGAGCCCTGCCGACTTCGTCGATCCGCTGATCGGCTCCGCCGGCGACGGCAACACCTATCCCGGCGCTACCGCGCCCTTCGGGATGCTCGCTTGGAGCCCGACCAGCACCCGCGGCGATCAGACATCCACCGGTGCTGCCAACGGCTACCAGTACGACACCACCCGGATCCGCGGCTTTGCGTTAACGCGCGTTAACGGAGCGGGCTGCAACCCCGGCGCCGCCGGGGACGTGCCGATCCTGCCGTTCGCCGGCGACGTCACCTCCTCGCCAACCGCCGACACCACCGACGCGATCTACGCGAGCAACTTCAACCACGCGGACGAGGGAGCGTCGCCGGGACGGTACCGTCTCGGCCTGGCCAACGCCGTGACGACCGATGTCGCCGCCACCGAACGGACCGCGATCGGCACTCTGCAGTACCCCGGGCAGAAGCCGGCCAGCCTGCTCTTCCGCACCTCGAACTCACTCAACGGCAGCGAGGACGCCGAGACCCACATCGACGCGGCGAACCGCAAGGTCACCGGGTCCGTGCTCACCGGCGCCTTCTGCGGCCGCCGCGCGAACGGCGGCGTCAACAACCGCAAGTCCTACTATCGCCTCTACTTCACCGCGCAGTTCGACCAGCCGGTCATCGGCACCGGGACCTGGAAGGACGCGACCCTGCAGCCCGGCGGCACCGACCAGACCGGCGGCGAGGGGTACGCGACCGGCAACGACCGCGCCGGGCGCGGCTCCGGTGGCTACGTCACCTTTGCGCCGGGCAGCAAGGTCACCATGCGGATCGGGATCTCCTACGTCTCCCTCGACGGTGCCGAACGCAACCTGCAGGCCGAGCAGCCCAGGAAGTCCACGGTCGACACGATCGCGGAGCGCACCAAGCGAGCCTGGAACACCGAGCTGAGCCGCGTCGACGTCGGCGGCGGCAGCGCCAACCAACGGATCGTCTTCACCACCGCGCTCTACCACAGCCTGCAGCAGCCGAACCTCGTCAGCGACGTCGACGGCCGGTACCTCGGGATGGACGGAAAGCTCCACCGCGTCGAACGCGGGCAGGACGCGCAGTACTCGAACTTCTCCGGCTGGGACCAGTACCGCGCGCAGATCCAGCTGCTCGCGCTGCTGGAACCGCGCGTCGCCGGGAACTTCGCGCAGTCGCTCTACAACTACGCGAAGCAGAACGACGGTGTCTGGGACCGCTGGGTGCATATCAACGGCGCGACCCACGTGATGACCGGCGACCCGTCGGCCGCCACGGTCGCGACGTTCTACGCCATGGGTGTCCGCAACTTCGACTACCGCGGCGCGTTCGACTCGCTGTACAAGCAGGCGACCGTCCCGAGGCCGGAAGGTCTGCAGGACGGCGGCTGCCCGGGCCAGTGTGTCGGCCAGCGCCCGAACCTCGCGCAGTACTTGGCCTCCCACTACGCGCCGAACGACGTCTGCCACTGCTGGGGAGGCGCCGCCGAGACGCTCGAAGACGCCGTCGCGGACTCCGCAATCGGACATTTCGCAGAGCTGCTGGGCCGCACCCGCGAAGCTGCAGAGCTGCAGGCGCGCGGGGAGTACTGGCGCAACGTCTTCAACCCGGCCACCGGTTACACACAGGCGCGCAACGTCGACGGCGGCTGGGTGACGCCGTTCGACCCGGCGAGCGACCGCGGTTTCGCGCAGGGCAGCGCGGCGGCCTACACCTGGATGGTCCCGCAGGACGTCTCCGGGCTCGCCGACGCGATGGGCGGCAAGACCACCGCCGTCACCCGGCTCGACGGCTTCTTCCACGACGCGAACGGCAACTGGCAGCTCAAGGGCGGCGGTCCGCTGAAGTACGACCCGACGAACGAGCCCGACATCCACGCGCCGTGGCTGTACAACGAGCTCGGGCAGCCCTGGAAGACGCAGGAAACCGTGCGGCAGCTGGTCAGCTCCGTCTACACCACCGGGCCGTCCGGCCTGCCCGGCAACGACGACCTCGGCACGATGTCCGCCTGGTACGTCTTCGCCGCGCTCGGCCTCTACCCGCGGACGCCCGGCTCCGCGGAGCTGCTGCTCTCGAGCCCGCTGTTCCCGAGCGCCGTGATCCGGCCGGCGGGCGGCGCGCCGATCCGGATCACGACGTCGGGCAACGGCAAGTACGTCCAGGACGTCCGCCGCGGCGGACGGCCGCAGCGGGACTGGAAGCTCGACGCGTCCTTCCAGCGCGCCGGCGGCACGCTGGACTTCCGCCTGTCCGAGACGCCGACGAACTGGGGGAGTTAGGGCTCCAGCGCGACGTGCGGGAGCCGGCGGTCCAGCCACCGCGGCAGCCACCAGGCCCGTTCGCCGAGCAGGCGCATGATCGCCGGGACGAGCAGGCAGCGGATCACCAGCGCGTCCAGCAGCACCGCGACCGCCAGGCCGAGGCCGAACTGCGCCAGCATCCGCGACGGGTCGAGCAGGAACGCGCCGAACACCAGCACCATGATCGCGCCGGCCGCGGTGATCACGCCGCCGGTCGACGCGAGACCTTCGCGCACCGCCAGCCGTGCGTCGCCGGTGCGGCGCCATTCCTCGTGCATGCGCGAGACCAGGAAGACCTCGTAGTCCATCGACAGCCCGAACACGATCGCGAAGATCATCACCGGCACGAACGCCTCGATCGGGCCGGGCTGCGCGCCGAACCAGCCGTCGCCGAACACCAGCGTCATGACGCCGAGCGAGGCGCCGATGCTCAGCAGGTTCAGCAGCGCGGCCTTGAGCGGGATGAGGATCGACCGGAACACGACCATCAGCAGCAGCGCCGACAACCCGACGACGACCAGCACGAACAGCGGCAACCGGTCGGCGACGGCGTCGGCGAAGTCCGTCGCGGCCGCGACCGAACCGCCCACGAGGTAGTGGCCGGGCAGCGTCGGCAGGACGTCGGTACGGAGGCGTGTCACCAGCTCGGCCGTCGCTTCGTCCTGGGGTGACGTCGTCGGGAAGACCAGGACGGTCGGGCCCGTCGGCGGCAGCACCCGCGCGATGCCCGGGGTCGACGCGAGCCGTTGCTGCAGCGCGCCGGGGTCGCCGTCTTCGGTGACGATCGCGAGCGGGCCGCTGAAGCCCGGCCCGAAGCCCTCGGCCAGGAGGTCGTACGCCTGGCGCGTCGTCGATCCGGCCGGGTCGGTGCTCGAGTCGGCGAAGCCGAGCCGCATGCCCGCGGCCGGAAGGGACAGGCCGATGAGGACGGCCAGCCCGAGGGCGAGCGGAGCCAGCGGACGCCGCTGGACGCCGTCGGCGAGCCGGCGCCACGCCTTCCCGTGGTCGCGCTTCGCGGCGTGACGGCGGATGCCGCGTTCGAGCCGGTTGCCGAACAGCGACAGCAGCGCGGGGAGCAGCGTCACCGACGCGAGCATCGTCATCAGGACAGTCAGCGCGACGGCCACCGCCACCCCCCGCAGCCCGCCGAGCCCGAGCGCGAGCAGGCCGAGCAGCGCGATGATGACCGTCGTCCCGGCGAACAGCACCGAGCGGCCGGCGGTGTCGAGGGCTCGCCGCGCCGCGCTGTCGCGGTCGTGTCCGGCGAGGATCTCGCCGCGGTAGCGCGAGAAGATCAGCAGCGCGTAGTCGACGCCGACACCGAACCCGACCAGCATCATCAGCGGCGCGGTGTAGCTCGCGATGTCGACGTAGTGCGAGACGAGCGTGATCACGCCCAGCGTGCTGCCGACGGCGAACACCGCGGTGATCACCGGCAGGCCGGCGGCGAGCAGTGAGCGGAACAGGAAGACGAGGACGACCAGCGCGGCCAGCAGCCCGACGCCCTCCGCGGGGCCGCCGCCTCCCGAGACCCGCTCGACCGGATCGCCGGCGAGCGCGACCTGCACGGCGCCGGTCTGCTTCGCGACGTCTGCGAACTTCACGAGGTCGTCGTACGGGAGGTCGGCCGACGCCGCGTCGAAGGTGACGGTCGCGTAGCCGATCCGGCCGTCGGGCGACAGCGTCTCGAACGGCTCGGTCACTGCCCTCACGTGCGGCTGCAATCGGACATTTCCCAGAACTGCATCGACTGCAGCGCGCTGACCTGCGAGCCCGTTCTCGGCTTTGAAGACGATCTGCGCGCTCGCGCCCGATTGCGCGGTGTGCTGCAGCAGGTCGACGACCTGCTGGGATTCGGTGCCCGGAAGCGAGTTGTCGTCGTGGTAGGAGTCGCCGGCCAGACGGGAGGTGAACGTGACGCCGATGAGAACCAGCGCCCAGAGCGCGACGGCGAGCCACCGGTGACGCTGCGCCCAGCCGGCCAAGCGCGCCAGCCGTCCCCCGGTGGTGCGAGTGATGGTGTCCATGGGCGACAAGGATTCGCCGGTGAGGCCCTACTCCGCGTCGCGCGGCGGAGGACACTTGACGTGCTCCCGGCGGTGTCCCTTAAGGCGTTTCCCGTACCCCCGCGGGAGTACGGCTAGGGGGTGAGCCAGCGCGGCGTCACCGCGCCGGACTCGTAGGCGAGGACGACGAGCTGTGCGCGGTCGCGTGTGCCGGTCTTGGTCATGATCCGGCTGACGTGCGTCTTCGCCGTCGCGGGGCTGAGCGTGAGCTCCCGCGCGATCTCGTCGTTCGACAGACCCGCCGCGACCAGGGAGAGCACTTCGCGTTCGCGGTCGGTGAGCCGGTCGAGCGCCGGAGCTGCAGCCGGGCGCGTGACCCGCGCGGCGAACTCGGAGATCAGCCGCCGGGTGATCGACGGCGCCAGCAGCGCGTCGCCGCGGGACACCACGCGCACCGCGTGGATCAGCTCTTCGGGCTCGGTGTCCTTCACCAGGAACCCGCTCGCGCCCGCGCGCAAAGCGCCGTAGACGTCCTCGTCGAGGTCGAACGTCGTGAGGATGACGACCTTCGTCCCGGCGAGCGCCGGGTCCGCGAGGAGGTGCCGGGTGGCGGCGAGGCCGTCGAGCACCGGCATTCGGATGTCCATCAGGACGACGTCCGGGTGGTGGTCGTGGGCGGCCTGCAGCGCTTCGCGTCCGTCGGCGGCTTCGGCAACGACATCGATGTCGGCCTCGCCGTCCAAAATGGAGCGGAAACCGGCCCGGACGAGGCGCTGGTCGTCGACGAGCAGGACCCGGATCATCGGCCCATCATCGCACCGGCAGCCGGGCGCGCACCCGGAAACCGCCGCTTTCGAGCGGCGCCGCCGTCACTTCGCCGCCAAGAGCGCGGGCGCGTTCGGCCATGCCGCGGATGCCGTTGCCCGGCGGGGCCGTGCCGCCGCGGCCGTCGTCGTCGACCTGCACGGACAGCTCGTCGGCGCCGTAACCGAGCCGGACGACGACGGTCTTCGCGGCAGCGTGCTTCGCGACGTTGGTCAGCGCTTCCTGCACCACGCGGAACGCGGCGTGCTCGACGTCCGGCGGCAGGTCGCGGGCGACACCGTCGATCTCCGTGCGGACGGTCAGCCCGGATGCGCCCACCGACTCGGCCAGCTCGGCGACCCGCGAGAGACCCGGTCGGCCGGTTTGGCGGAGCATGCCGAGCGTCGCGCGCAGCTCCTGGAGCGCGGTCTTGCTCGCGTCCTTGATGGTTCCGAGCGCTTCTTCGGACTGCGCGGGGTCACGCCGGTGCAGCGCCGCACCGGCCTGGACGTTGATCAGCGCGAGGTGGTGGCCCAGGACGTCGTGCAGCTCGCGCGCGATGCGCAGGCGTTCGTCGGTGGCGCGCGCCCGGGCTTCGGCCTCCTTCGTGCGCTCGGCTTCCGCGCGGTAGTGCGTGACGGCGCCGCCGGCGACCAGGGCCACGAACCAGCCGGTCATCAGGAAGAACGCGAAGTTGTCCACGTGCCGCCCGGTCCGCGAGCTGATCTCGCCGACCACGACCCCCGCCATCGCCGCGACGACGAGCAGCGCGGCGCCGCGGATCCGCCCGGCCGCCGCGGCTGCGTACAGCGAGTACGCGAAGGCCAGCAGCACCAGGCCGTCGGGATCGGTCAGCGGGTAGTAGAGCGCACAGCAGAGGAGCGCGAACCCGGCTACGCCGAGCGGGTGGCGGCGCCGGAAGAACAGCGCGGCACAGCAGAGAACGGTGAGCACCCAGCCCAGAACGGCGTGGTGGCCCGGCTCGTCGTGGTCGCTGAGCACGGCGAAGAGCGTGCCCACGAGCACCGCGACGGTGACCGCGAGCTCGGGTAGGTAGCGCCGCATACGCCGAGTTTAGGGCGCTTCGCGCAGCTTGCGGCCGGGGCCGTGCGCGAAGGACGGGACTTGCTCACAGCGTAATCGCCGTCCACGAACAGGATTTTCGTGTGTAACAAAGGGTTTCCCGCCACCGACCAGTCGGCATTGATTCGCGTGGCCAAGGAGTGCGAGTGAGCAAGAAACTGGGGTTGGTCCTGGCGGCAGGCCTGCTGGTCGCGGGCTGTGGTGTCGGTTCGGTGCCGCCAAAGGACGTCGGAAACGTCGGTGTCCTCGAAACGCCGACATCGACGTATTCGACATCGACGTATTCGACGCCGACGTATTCCGTTCCGGTCACGACCGAAGCGCCCGCCACCACTTCCGAAGCGCCGGTTGCGACCACACCGCAAGCGGTCGCGCCGGTGCCGAAGACGACCGCGACCAAGCCGAAGGCCCCGAAGACCACCGCGCAGGCCGCGCCGAAACCCGCCGAATGCGGCGCCGACTACTACGTGAACTCGAGCGGCAACTGCGTCCACCGGCCCAGCGACAACCCGGCCGGCGCGACGGCTCTCTGCAAGGACGGCAGCTACAGCTACAGCCAGCACCGCTCGGGCACCTGCTCCGGACACGGAGGCGTGCGCACCTGGCTGTGACGAGAGCACCAATCGAGACGAAACCCGCCATCCCGTAGGTACAGTGCATGAAGTTGCATGATGTGTACTAACTACACACCGGGGGTGTGCTGGTGTCCCGTCCCGGGCGGTCCGCGCGCGCGATCGTCGTGGTGCTCGCTTCGTGCGGGCTGGTCGCGTCGTTCATGCAGACGCTGGTGGTGCCGCTGATCCCGGTGTTCCCGCGGCTGCTGAACGCCTCCGCCGCCGACGCGTCCTGGGTGGTCACCGTGACGCTGCTCGCGGCGTCGGTCATCACCCCGGTCAGCGGCCGGCTCGGCGACCTCTACGGCAAACGGCGGATGATCCTCGTCAGCCTCGCGCTGCTCATCGCCGGTTCGGTCGTTTCCGCGACGTCGAGCGAGCTGGCGCTGCACATCCTCGGCCGCGGGCTGCAGGGCTGCGCGATGGGCGTGATCCCGCTCGGCATCAGCATCATGCGCGACGAGCTCCCGCCCGAACGTGTCGGCGGCGCGATCTCGCTGATGAGCGCGACGCTCGGGGTCGGCGGCGCGATCGGGCTGCCGGTCGCGGCGATCGTCGCCGAGAACGCCGACTGGCACGTGCTGTTCTGGATGGCTGCGGGACTCGGGCTCTTCTTCGTGCTGCTGATCGTCAAGTTCGTGCCGGAGTCGCCGGTGCGCACGCCGGCGCCGTTCGACTACTTCGGCGCGTTCGGGCTGGCCGCCGGTCTGCTCTGCCTGCTGCTGCCGGTGGTCAAGGGCGCCACCTGGGGCTGGACGAGCGCGCCGACGCTCGGGCTCGCCGCGGCGGCCGTGGTCATCCTGCTCGGCTGGGGCGCTTACCAGCTGCGTCGCCGCGACCCGCTGGTCGACCTGCGGGTGTCCTCGCGCCGGCCGGTGCTGTTCACGAACCTGGCGTCGATCATGGTCGGGTTCTCGATGTACGCGATGGCGTTGTCGTTCCCGCAGCTGCTGCAGGCGTCGGCGTCGACCGGGTACGGGCTCGGCCAGACGATGGTGGAGTCCGGGCTGTCACTGGCGCCGAACGGCCTGGTGATGATGCTGCTGTCGCCGGTGTCGGCGCGGCTGATCACGCGGCTGGGCCCGCGCCCGACGCTGATGAGCGGCGCGCTGGTGATCGCGGTCGGGTACCTGTTTGCGATCGTGCTGATGGACAACGCGCTGGAGCTCATCACGGCGTCGGTGATCATCGGCGCCGGGGTCGGCATCGCGTACGCGGCGATGCCCGCGCTGATCATGGGCTCGGTGCCGGTCACCGAAACGGCGTCGGCGAACGGCCTGAACTCCCTGATGCGCTCGGTCGGCACGGCGATTTCGAGCGCGGTGATGGCGGCGATGCTGGCCCAGCTGACGATCAGCGTCGGCGGGCTCTCGGTGCCGTCCCTGTTCGGCTTCCGCGCGACCTTCGCCGTGGCCGCGTTCGCCGCGCTTACCGGAGTGGTGCTGGCCGCGCTGGTGCCGAAGACGCGGGTGGCGCCGGAGCTGGTCGGCGTCGCTTAGTTCTTGCGTGCCACCAACGCCAAGCCGCCGCATTCCGCCGGGTTGACCGGCACGTCCGCGGGCGCGTCCGGCCGCCATTCCGGGATGAACACTACGCCGGGGTCGACGATCTCGAAGCCGTCGGCCAGCGCCCGGAGCTCGTCGGCCGAGCGCGGGATGACCGGGTTCGAGCTCTTCTGGTACATCGCGACGGCGCGCGCGGTGCCGTCGCTCTGGAGCTCGTGCGTCGCGGAGGAAAGCGCCAGGTAACTGCCGGGCGCGAGCGCGTCGCGGTAGGTGCCGAGCAGCCGGGCGGGGTCGCGCTCGTCCGGGATGAAGTGCACGAACAACGCCATCACGATCATCACCGGCTGGTCCAGGTCCAGCATCATCTCGGTGGTTTCGTGCTCGAGGACGTCGTCCGGGAACTCGGCGTCGGCGAACACCATGGCCGCGTTTTCGTTGTCTTCCAGCACGATCTCGCTGTGCGCGACGGCGACCGGCTCGTTGTCGACGTACACGACGCGCGACCGCGGGTCGATCGCCTGGGCCACCTCGTGCACGTGCCCGACGGTCGGCATGCCGGAGCCGATGTCGAGGAACTGCCGGATGCCGTTGTCCATCCCGAACCGGATGGCGCGCCGCAGCCACTGCCGGTTGAGCTGCGCCCGCTCGCGCGCGTTCGGCTGGGCGGTCAGGACCTGCTCCGCGAACATCCGGTCGACGGCGTAGTTGAGCTCGCCCCCGAGGATGTAGTCGTACACGCGTGCGGCGTTCGGCTTCTCGAGGTCGATGCCGCGCCGCATGAGCTCGTCTTCGGTCATCCGCCACTCCAGGGCTCGGGGGATGACGCGAGAATAGCCGGACACGCAGGGCAGTGAGCTGATCACCGGCCCTCGGTCAGGTGGCCGGTGTCGTTCAGCGTGTGCAGCGTGCGGTTGTGGAAGTAGTCGTCTTCGTGGAGCACCGTGATGCCGCCGGGGCTCGAGCGGAACGACACGTGCGCGCACGCCGAGAGCGGCAGGCCCAGCCACGCCGCGACGACCCAGCTCAGCGACCCGCCGTGGGTGACGACCACCTGGTGCTCGCCGCCGGACCGGAGGACGCGGTCCATCGCGCGGTACACGCGGGTGACCCACTCGAGCTTGGTTTCGGCGCCTTCGATGCCCTCGTTGTGGTCGAGCCGCTCGCCGGTCGCCGGCGGCGGGACGAAGCGTTCGTCGAGCCAGGACTGCGGCCGTCCGCCCGCGAGACCGTAGGACTTCTCGCGGAGGTCGCGCACGAACACGGGTTCGACGCCGAAGAGACTCGCGATCGGCTCCACGGTCTCGACGGTTCGCCGCAGGTCGGAGCTGTACAGCTCGATCGGCGCGGCTGCCGGGATCAGCTCGCGCAGCCGCGCCGCGATCGCTACCGCGTCGACGCGGCCGCGGGTGGTCAGTGCCGAGTCGAACCAGCCGCCGACCCGGCCCTCCACGTGATGCGTCGCCTCGGGATGCGTGACGACGTAGAGCCGATTCAGTTCTTCCGCCCCACCAGAGCCAGCTGGCTGGCCAGCTCCGGGTGCTCACCCACTTCGTCGGGGTCGTCCGGCCGCCACTCGGGCGTGAACACGATCCCCGGCGGCAGGATCTCGAACCCGTCCACCAGCGCGCGCAGCTCTTCGCGCGAGCGTGCGAAGACGTTCGTGCCGCTCTGCTGGTAGAGCTGCGCCGCGCGGCGCACCTCCTCGCCCTGCCCCTCGAACGTGCCCGACGACAGCGCCAGGTAGCTGCCCGGGACGAGCGGCTAGTCGAAGTCCAGCAGTCGCTCGGTGGTCTCGTGCTCGAGGACATCGGCCGGCATTTCGGCGTCGGCCTGCACCATCTCCGCGTTGTCGTTGCCCTTCAGCACGATCTCGCTGTGCGCGACGGCGACCGGCTCGTTGTCCACGTAGACCACCCGTGACGCGGGGTCGATCGCCCGGACGACCTCGTGCACGTGCCCGACGGTCGGCATGCCGGAGCCGATGTCCAGGAACTGCCGGATGCCCTGCTCCGCGCCGAACCGCACGGCCCGCCGCAGCCACCGCCGGTTCAGCAGCGCCAGGTCCCGGGACTCCGGCCGCACCGCGAGGATCTGCTCGGCGAACATCCGGTCGATGGCGTAGTTGAGCTTGCCGCCGATCAGGTAGTCGTAGACGCGCACCGCGTTCGGCTTGTCGAAGTCGATCCCGCGTTTCGTGTGCTCGTCGGTCACCGACGCGCCACCAGGGAGAGGCCGCCCGACAGCGCCGGCGGGTCCTCGAGGGGTTCGTCGGGACGCCATTCCGGCGTGAACACCACACCCGGCGGCAGGATTTCGAAGCCCTTCACGAGCGCGCGCATCTCGTCGGGGGAGCGCAGGGTCAACGGCGTGCCGCTCTTCTCGTAGAGCGCGACGGAGCGCCGCGACTCCTCGCCCTGTCCTTCCCACGTGCCCGACGACAACGCCAGGTAGCTGCCCGGCGCGAACGCGTCGAAGTAGCTCGAGATCAGGCCGGCGGGGTCGCAGGAGTCGGGGATGAAGTGCACGAACGCGGCCATGACGACCATGACCGGCTGGTCGAAGTCCAGCATCGCCTCGGTGGTCGGGTGCTCCAGCACGTCGTCGACGTACTCGGCGTCGGCCTGCACCATCGCCGCGTTGTCGTTACCCTCGAGCACGATCTCGCTGTGCGCGACGGCGATCGGCTCGTTGTCGACGTAGACGACCTGCGACTCCGGGTCGATCGCCTGGACGACCTCGTGCACGTGCCCGACCGTCGGCATGCCGGAGCCGATGTCCAGGAACTGCCGGATGCCCTGCTCCGCGCCGAACCGCACGGCCCGCCGCAGCCACGCCCGGTTGACCAGGGCCATGTGCCGCGCGTTCGGCAGCACACCGATGATCTGGTCGGCGAACATGCGGTCGACGGCGTAGTTGAGCTTGCCGCCGATCATGTAGTCGTACACGCGCGCCGCGTTCGGTCTCTCGAGATCGATACCGCGCTTCGCGTGTTCGTCTTCGCTCATCGCCACTCCTCGCCCTCGGTGTGACGGGAGAATAGTCCGGTTCAGAGCAGTGGCGGCACCACGGCGTCGATCAGGTGCGGACCGGGTTCGGCGAACGCGCGCTGCAGCTGCTCGGCGAGCTCTTCGGCGGTGGTCGCGCGCGTCGCGGGGACGCCCATGCCTTCCGCGATCTTCACGAAGTCCATGTCCGGCCGCGACAGGTCGAGCAGGTCGTTCGCCTTCGGCCCGCCCGACGCCGCGCCGACGCGCTGCAGCTCCAGCCGCAGGATCGCGTACGCGCGGTTGTTGAGCAGCACCGTCGTGACGTTCAAGTTTTCCCGCGCCTGCGTCCACAGCGCGGAGATGGTGTACAGCGCGCTACCGTCCGACTGCAGGTTCAGGACGGGACGGTCCCGTCCCGCCACAGCCGCGCCGGTCGCGACCGGCATGCCGTAGCCGATCGCGCCGCCGGTGAGCGTCAGCACGTCGTGCCGCGGCGCGCCGGCCGTCGCCGCCGGCAGCAGCAGGCCGGACGTGTTCGCCTCGTCGGCGATGATCGCGTTCTCCGGGAGCAGGGCGCCGATGACGTCGACCCAGTTCTGCGGGGTCAGCGGACCGCTCGGCAACACGGGCCGGGACGCCTGCTGCAGCACCGGCTCGGTGTCCGCGGCGACGAGGTCGGCGACCTCGTTCAGCGCCCGCGTGACGTCCTGGCCGACGGACGCAAGCGTGTGCACCTGCGCGCCTTCAGGCACCAGGTCGCTCGGCTTGCCGGGATAGGCGAAGAACGACACCGGCGCTTTCGTGCCCGCGACGACGAGGTGCTTGACGCCGTCGAGCTGGTAGGTGACCTGCTCGGCGAGGTACCCGAGCCGCTCGATCGCCGGCAGTCCCGCGCCACGCTCGAGACGAGACGGGAACGTCTCGACGAAAACCTTCGCGCCGGTCGCCGCGGCGATCCGGCTGGCCGCGCGCAGACCTTCCTCGCGGCACGCGCTGCCGCCGACGAGCAGCGCCACCGGCTCACCGGCGCCGAACACCGCGGCGACGTCCTTGACGGTCGTCGCGTCCACGGCCTGCGGCACGCGCGGCGGGATCGGCGCGCACGTCTCGCCGCCTTCGCCCCACGAGGCGTCGGCGGGCAGGATCAGCGTGGCGACGCGGCCGGGCGCGTCCTGCGCGGCGGCGACCGCGGCGGCGGCGTCGGCCCCGACGTCCTTGGTGTGCTCAGAGCGGCGCACCCAGCCTTCCAGCGAGCCCGCGACGGCCTCGATGTCCGATTCCAGCGGCGCGTCGTACTGCTTGTGGTAGGTCGCGTGGTCGCCGACGATGTTGACGATCGGCGTGTGCGCACGACGCGCGTTGTGCAGGTTCGCGAGGCCGTTGCCCAGGCCGGGGCCGAGGTGCAGCAACGTCGCGGCGGGCTTGCCGGCGATGCGCGCGTAACCGTCGGCAGCACCGGTGACCACACCTTCGAACAGCGCGAGCACCCCGCGCATCTCCGGAACGGAGTCGAGTGCGGCGACGAAGTGCATCTCCGACGTGCCGGGGTTCGCGAAGCACACGTCGACGTCGGCGTCGACCAGGGTGCGGATCAGGGACTGGGCGCCGTTCATCTCGCTCATGCGGTTCCTTCGGGGAAGAGAACGCCGGGGTTGAGGATCCCGGCGGGGTCGAAGCTCTGCTTGATCCGGCGCATCAGCTCGATCTTCGCCGGATCCTCGAGTGCCTGGTGGTAGCCCGCCTTGGTGCGGCCGAGGCCGTGCTCGCCGGAGATCGCGCCGCCCAGCTCCATGGCGTAGGAGAAGATATCGGTGAGCAGCTGCTTCCGCCGGTCCGCGTCTTTGCAGAAGATCCCGAGGTGGACGTTGCCGTCGCCGGCGTGCCCGCAGCCGAGCGCGCCGCCGCCCGCGGCCATCGCGAGCTCCCGCGCCTTGGCGATGAACTGCGGCATGGCGGTTCGCGGGACGACGACGTCGATCACGTCGTCGGCGCCGACCGCCTTCGCGGTCCAGAAGGCCTTCTCGCGGGCCTCGATGAGTTTGCGCGCGGCGCTGCCGTCCAGGACATAGACGTCGACCGCGCCCAGTTCGCCGAGCAGCTCTCCGACTGTTTCGACGTCCTCGTCGAGACGCCCACCCTCGCGGTTCTCCAGCGCCACGACCAGGTATGCGTCGCATGTCTCGCGGATCTTGTCCGGGACGCCGAGCTCGAGCTTCTCGTTGTAGACGATGGCGGCCATCGTCATGTTGTCGATGTACTCGAGGATGTGCGGCGCGAGCCCGCTGGAGACGATCGCCGGCACGGCGGCCATGACCTGGTCGAAGTCGCCGAAGGGGGCGAGCACGGTGGCGCCGTGGGTGAGCCGCGGATGCAGTTTGACGGTGATCTCCGTGGCCAGCGCGAGGGTGCCCTCGGAGCCGATGACCAGCTGCGTGAGGTCGTAGCCGGTGGAGATCTTCGACGTCTTGCCGCCGGTCCGGATGATCTCGCCGGTCGGCAGCACGGCCTGCAGGCCGAGCACGTTGTTGCGCGTGACGCCGTACTTGACCGCGCGCATCCCGCCGGCGTTGGTGCCGACGTTCCCGCCGACGCTCGCGCTGAGCTCACCGGGATAGACGGTGTAGCTGAGCCCGGCTTCGGCGGTCTTGACGTCGAGCTCGGCGAGCGTGACCCCGGGCTGCACAACGGCGACGTGGTTCCCGGTGTCGACTTCCAGGACTGCGTTCATGCGCTCGAAGGAGATCAGCAGGCCGTCCGCGCGGGGACGTGCAGCTCCGGACAAGCCGCTTCCGGAGCCGCGCGCGGTCACGGGCACGTTGTGCTCCGAAGCGGCTTTCAGGAGCTCCGCGACTTCTTCGGCGGTTGCCGGCTTCGCGACGTACGCGGGCTTCTGCGGCTCCGCCGTCAATGCTTCGTCGTGCGCGTAGTCTTCGGAGATCGCGTCGCCGGTCAGCAGGTTCTTGTCCCCGACGACCTCGGCCAGCCGTGCTGCCACGTCGCCCATCGACAGTCTCTCCTCCGCGCCGTTGCTGTGGTTACCGCAGCGTAGTACGTACCGCCGGTACGCCGCTATGAAGAATTTTCATGTTCTTCGGGGCGCGGACGTTGATGAGGCCGGGCGGGCGCCGGGGTCGGCGCCCGCCCGGAGAAGCGACTCAGCCGATCGGCCAGGGCGGCCGGCAGTCCTGGCGCGGCAGCTCGATCGACGAGTTCGTGTAGACCCCGTCGGCGAGGGTGTCGGCCATGATCGGGCGTTCGACGTAGCACCAGTGCTGGGCGAAGTAGCCGCCCGGCGCCTCGGGCGTGTTGAAGTGGCAGACGCCGTCGGCCTGGATGCAGTAGCGGATGTACGGGATGCCGCCGAAGTCCGTTCGGCCCGGGCCGAACGAGACGTACCCGCCGAACGGCGACGGCGCGCCCGCGCCGGCCGGGATCACCGCGCTGATGCCGAGCCCGGGCGGGCCGATCGGCTGCATCGGGTCGGCGTACAGCTTCGCGTTGAAGTGGCCGCGGTCGACGTTCACGACGCCGTCCGCGATGTCGTTCAGCAGGAAGTTCGCGACGATCGCGCCCTGCGAGTACCCGACGACGGTGAACTCGCCGCCCGGGTCCTCGTTGAACGAATCCTGGGCGACGCGCTTCGCCTCCTCACGGCCGATGGCGACGCTCTGGTCCATCGGTGTCGCGCCGCACGGTCCCGGCAGTCCGGACGCGCCGGCCGGGTAGTTCACGACCTTGCGGATCCCGCCGCGCAGCCACGGTTCCTGGTACTGGTCCGCGTTCCCGTTGCAGGTCCCGCCGATCAGGATGTAGTAGTGCGCGCCTTCGGCGTGCGCGGCCGGTGTGGTGACGAATCCGGTGACGAGCGCCGCCACTGCGGCGCCGATCAGCGAAAGCCGTTTCAACCTCTTCACTTCGCAGTCCCCTCCGTCAGTTGATCACTGCCGCGGCGGACGTTAGGGAGGGGTGATGAAATCCGGATGAAACCGGTGATCAGCCGATTACAGACGAGGATTTAGTCCTGACTAAATCCCTGGTGGGTGACTGGGCGCCGGGGGATGCTTCCCGGCATGACATCGACGCACACCTTCGAAGACGGCTTTTCCGTGCGACGGCTGGGTTTCGGCGCCATGCGGCTCACGGAATGGGACCACGTGCCCGACGGCGCCGCTGCCGTCGCGCGCCGCGCGGCCGAGCTCGGCGTGACCTTCTTCGACACCGCCGACGCCTATGACCTGGGGCTGAACGAAGAACTGCTCGCCGACGCCCTCCATCCCTATCCGGGACTGCTCGTGGCGACGAAGTGCGGCCACGCGCGCCCGAGCCGGGGTGAGTGGGTGCCGCTCGGCCGGCCCGAGTACCTGCGGCAGCAGGCGGAACTCTCGCTGCGGCGGCTGCGCGTCGAACGGCTCGAGCTGCTGCAGCTGCACCGCGTCGACCCGCAGGTGCCGCTCGCCGACCAGGTCGGGGCGCTCGCCCGGCTGCGGACGGAGGGCAAGGTCGCCCGGATCGGGTTGTCGGAGGTCAGCGTGGCGCAGCTGGCCGAAGCGCGGGCCATCGCGCCCATCGCGAGCGTGCAGAACCGCTACAACCTGACGGACCGCGCGTCGGACGACGTCCTTGCGTACTGCGAGCGCGAGGGGATCGCGTTCGTCCCGTGGCTGCCGATCGCGCGGGGTGACCATGCGACGGCGGGTGGGGTGCTCGGAAAGGTCGCGGCCGGCCTCGGCGCGACACCCGCTCAGGTGTCCCTCGCCTGGCTGCTGCGCCGTTCGCCGGTGGTGGTTCCCATTCCTGGGACGTCTTCGATTCCGCACCTCGAAGAAAACTGCACCGCCGCCGAAATCACGCTTTCCGACGACGATTTCCAGCGCTTGGACGCGCTGGCGTGAAAGCGGCCCGGGGGGGGGGGGGGTGGGGGGGGGGGGGGGGGTGGGGGTGGGGGGGGGGGGGGGGGAGGGGAGGGGGGGGAGGGGGGGACGG
>NZ_JBVJNO010000015.1:0-149131 GCF_055583645.1 Amycolatopsis sp. NPDC104587 | reverse complement strand
TTTTTCGGTTCCACACCGAGAAAAAAACTGCACCGCCGCAGAAACCACGCTTTCCGACGACGGTTTCCAGCGCTGGGACGCGCGGGGGGAAAAGCGCCCCGGCCGCGGTTTCCCGCGGCCGTGCGTCCGGCTGTCGCCTGGGTCAGACGAGCCAGCCGAGAACGTGCGCCAGGTGCGCCAGCGCGCCGGTGAGGATGTCGTGGCAGTAGTGGGCGTGCTGGGCGAACATCTGCATGGAATGGCTCCTTTTGAATAGCTTCTGGATTCCCTGGAGTGCTCTCCGTGGAGAGCGGAGTCAGGTTTTCACCGTGCTGGCGAGGTGTCAAAGAGCCATTCCTGAACGACATTGCCACTGCGGAATCTTCCCATGCTAAACACGTAATCCCTTCGTGTTTGACGCCGGGGTGCCCGCTTTGGCGGTCAACCACTCTGGGTAGCGAGCGAGGTGAAGATCACCGTCGGTAGTTCCGACCTTGATCCGGCATCCTGGGCACTCGCGTAGCTCGATGTGGTGATCACTGGACACGAAAGGTGAATTTACGACGATCACCCTTTCGGGTGGCGGGCAACGCAAAAAAGGGACGCCGGGTGCGGAGTTCCGCACCCGGCGTCCCCTTGCTGGGTAAAGGATTCAGGCTCGCGCGAACGAGAGTGTCTCGCCCTCGACGCCCCGCAACCAGAGGTCCTGCGCGGCCGCCGCCATCTCGGCCAGGCCCTCCTCGATCGTGGCGAACACGTTGCCGGGCACCCAGCCCGCGTCCCCGTTGATCAGCAGGTTGTTGCGCCCGTAGAAGATCGCGAGGTCGGTCGCGCCCTGGTCGCTGTGCGCTTCGCTGTCTTCGTCGTAGCCGTACGCCGGGTTGCCGATCTCCCAGGCTTCGAACCCGAAGTACACGACGTCGCCGGGGATCGGCGTGATCGTCGGGTTCTCGCGCCCGGGCTTCGGCTCCGCGAACGGCGGCACGAGCGTGTAGACCTCGTTGCGCGCGTACTTCGCGTGATAGGCCGAGCCGCTCTGCGGCAGCGCGTCCCACACCGCTTTGCAGGTGCGCGGCGCCTCGTCGTCGAGCAGCCTTGCCCGGCAGGTCACCCCGCGCTTGTCCAGGGTGATCGTGATGTACCGGGCCATGCTCAGCTCCCCGTGACGGAAGCGACGACCTCGCCCCAGGTGCGCAGCGCGTCGTCGACCTGTTCGGCGTTGACGATCAGCGGCGGCACCATGCGGACGACGTTCATGTACGGCCCGCAGGTGAGCAGCAGCAGCCCGTTCTTGGCGGCGGTCTGCTGCGCGGCGGCCGCGGTCGCGGCGTCCGGCTCGCCGTCGGCGGTGGTGAACTCCGAGCCGACCAGCAGGCCGAGCCCCCGCACCTCGCCGATCGCCGGCGTCTTGTCCGCGATCACTCGCGCGCCTTCGAGCAGCTGGCGCCCGCGCTCGGCGGCGTTCTCCACCAGGTTCTCCTGCTGGATGACCTCGAGCGTCGCGATCGCCGCGGCGCACGAGACGGCATTGCCGCCGTACGTGCCGCCCTGGGAACCCGGGAGCGCCTTCGCCATCAACTCCTGCGAAGCGGCGATGCCCGACAGCGGGAAGCCGCTGGCCAGGCCCTTCGCGATGAGCACGATGTCGGGGGAGACGTCGAAGTGGTCGTGCCCCCAGAACTTCCCGGTGCGGCCGAAACCGGTCTGGATCTCGTCGACGACGAGCAGGATCCCGTGCCGGTCCGCGCGCTCGCGCAGTCCGGCCATGAACTCCGTGTTGGCTGGGACGTACCCGCCCTCGCCGAGCACAGGCTCGACGAAGATCGCGGCGGTCTCGTTGGGCGCGCTGACTGTCTGGAACAGGTAGTCCAGCTCGCGCAGCGCGAACTTTGTCGCGGTCTGCTCGTCCCAGCCGTAGTGGTAGGCGTAGGGGAACGGCGCGACGTGCACACCCGCCATCAGCGGGCCGATGCCGGCGCTGAACCGCGTCCCGGACGTCGTCATCGACGCCGCCGCGACGGTCCGGCCGTGGAAGCCGCCCTGCATGACGATGACGTTCGGACGTTTTGTCGCCTGCCGCGAGAGTCGCAACGCAGCTTCGACGGCTTCGCTGCCCGAGTTCGAGTAGAAGAGCGAGTCGAGCCCGCTCGGCAGGACGTCGCCGAGCCGTTTTGTCAGCTCGAGCAGAGGCTGGTGCATCACGGTCGTGTACTGCCCGTGGACGAGCTTGCCGATCTGCTCCTGCGCCGCGCGCACGACGTGCGGATGACAGTGCCCGGTGCTCGTCACGCCGATGCCGGCGGTGAAGTCGAGGTGGCGTTTGCCGTCGATGTCGTAGAGGTAAACCCCTTCACCGTGGTCGACCACGACGGGCGTTGCCTGCTTGAGCAGCGGAGATAGCTGGGCCATGGCAGCGTGCTCCTTGGTCGGTTGAGCGGGTTGTCGATTGTTGACAATATCCATAGCATGGCCGTCGGGACAACACGTGAGGAGCAGTCGGGATGAGCGCGAGCACCGAGTCCGGCGTCGTCGACGCGGTCGGCAAGGAACTGTTCATCGGCGGCAAGTGGGTCGCCGCCGGGTCCGGGAAGACGTTCCCGGTGGTCGACCCGGCCACCGGCGAAGAGCTGTGCCAGGTCGCCGACGCCTCCCCGGCGGACGGCGTTGCAGCTCTGGATGCCGCGGTCGCCGCCCAGGCGGACTTCGCGAAAATGGCACCGCGGGAGCGCGGGGAGATCCTGCGCCGGGCATACGAACTATTGATGCAGCGCCAGGACGAGCTCGGCCTGCTCATGACCCTGGAGATGGGCAAGCCGCTCGCCGAGTCGAAGGGTGAGATCGCCTACGCCGCCGAGTTCTTCCGCTGGTTCGCCGAGGAGGCCGTCCGGATCGACGGCGGCTTCGCGACCGCCCCGAACGGCACGGGCCGGTTCCTCATCACCAAGCAGCCAGTGGGGCCGACCCTGCTGATCACGCCGTGGAACTTCCCGATGGCGATGGGCACCCGCAAGATCGGCCCGGCCATCGCCGCGGGCTGCACTTCGGTGATCAAGCCGGCTGCGCAGACGCCGCTGTCGATGCTCGCGCTGGCCGGCATCCTCGCCGAGGCCGGACTGCCCGAAGGCGTGCTCAACGTCATCACCACCAGCGACTCCGGCGGCGTGATGGAGCCGCTGATCCGCGACGGGCGGGCGCGCAAGCTCTCGTTCACCGGGTCCACCGGGGTCGGCCGGAAGCTGCTGGAGCAGTGCGCCGACAAGGTGCTGCGGACGTCGATGGAGCTGGGCGGCAACGCGCCGTTCCTGGTCTTCGACGACGCCGACGTGGACGCGGCCATCGACGGCGCGATGCAGGCGAAGATGCGCAACATCGGCGAGGCCTGCACCGCGGCGAACCGGTTCTACGTGCAGCGCGGCGTCGTCGAAGAGTTCTCCCGGCGGCTGACCGAGCGCATGCAGGCCCTGCCGATGGGCCGCGGCACGGAGAAGGACGTCGTGGTCGGACCGCTGATCGACGACAAGGCCGTCGAAAAGGTGACGGAGCTGGTCAAGGACGCCACCGACCGCGGCGCGAAGGTGCTCACCGGCGGCTCTGGCGTCGACGGTCCGGGCCACTTCTACCAGGCCACCGTGCTCACCGACGTTCCGCAGGAGGCGCGGCTGACGCACGAGGAGATCTTCGGGCCGGTCGCCCCGATCACGCCCTTCGACACCGAAGAAGAGGCAGTGACGAAGGCGAACGACACCGAGTTCGGCCTGGTCTCCTACGTCTACACCAGCGACCTCAAGCGCGCGCTGCGCGTCTCCGAAGCGCTCGAAGCCGGCATGATCGGGCTCAACCAGGGCATCGTCTCGAACCCGGCGGCGCCCTTCGGTGGAATCAAGCAGTCAGGGCTCGGCCGCGAAGGCGGCACGGTCGGCATCGAGGAGTTCCTCGAGACCAAGTACATCGCGGTGGCCCTGTGAGCTCCTACCGCATCGCGAGCATCCCCGGCGACGGGATCGGCGTGGACGTCACGGTCGAGGCCCGCAAGGTCCTCGACCGGGCTTCCGCGCTCTTCGGCTTCTCCTTGGAATGGACGGAGTTCGACTGGAGCTGCGAGCGGTACGCCCAGCTCGGCGCGATGATGCCGGAGGACGGCGTCGCGCAGCTCTCGGCGTTCGACGGCATCCTGCTCGGCGCGGTCGGCTTCCCCGGCGTCCCGGACCACGTTTCGCTGTGGGGCCTGCTGATCCCGCTGCGGCGCGCATTCCAGCAGTACGTCAACCTGCGCCCGGTGCGACTGCTGCCGGGCACGACGTCCGTGCTGACCGGCCGGAAGGCCGAGGAACTGGAGCTGGTCATCGTCCGGGAGAACTCCGAAGGCGAGTATTCCGCGATCGGCGGACGGCACAACGCCGGGCGTCCCGACGAGTTCGTGCTGCAGGAGTCGGTCTTCACGCGTGTCGGTGTCGAACGGATCATCCGGTACGCGTTCGAGCTGGCGCAGACGCGGTCTTTGCGCGTCTGCTCGGCGACGAAGTCCAACGGGCTCATCCACTCGATGCCCTTCTGGGACGAGATCTTCGCCGAGGTCGCGGCCGAGTATTCGGATGTCCACAGTGAACAGATGCACGTGGATGCCTTGGCCGCGCGGATGGTCCAGGCGCCGGACCGGCTCGACGTCATCGTGGGGTCGAACCTCTTCGGCGACATCTTGAGCGACCTCGCGGCCGCGATCACCGGCGGACTCGGCATGGCGCCGTCCGGCAACATCAACCCATCGGGTGAATTCCCGTCAATGTTCGAGGCGGTCCACGGGAGCGCTCCGGACATCGCGGGACGGGGAATCGCCAACCCCGTGGCACAGATCCTGGCGGCCGCAATGCTGGTCGAACACTTGGGCGAAACCGTTGCCGCGCAAGCGATCCGAACCGCGGTGGACCGGGTGCTCGACGAGGGCCGCGTGCGGACCCCCGACCTCGGCGGCACGCATACCACAGAACGGCTCGGCACGGCGGTGGCCGAAGCGCTGGGCTGAGTTTTTGTCGGTGCCCTCCGGCACGGTGGCCCCAAGTCCACCGAGGGGGAGGAGGCACCGATGTGCCGGCAGTGCGAGGACCCGGACAGATCCGGGTACGTGGAACGGCTTCGGGACGGCGTGGCCGACCGGGGCTGGCTTGTGCAAGGCGTGGAAGAGAGCGGGCTGTACCCGCCGTGGGCCTACACGATCGGCCTCAGTGGGTACGGCCTGCCCGAACTGGTCGTGACCGGCCTGCCCGTGCCGGAGGCCGCCCAACTGCTCAACGACATGGCTTTGCACGCGCTGCACGCAACGCCGTCCTCGCCGGGGGAATCCGTTGCGCTACGCGGTAAACCGCCGATCGAGGTCGTGCCGGTCACGGAGCCGTCCGCGCACCTGGTGTTCGCGGTGGCCCTGTACGGCCCGGAAGTCCGCGCGCTGCAACTGGTGTACGCGGATCCGCAGGGCCGCTTCCCGTGGTCCCCGGACTTCCGTGACGGCCGCGGTGGCCAGCCGGTCCTGGGAGTCCGTCATGCGTGCTGACTGCGGGTGCGGTGTGCCGGTGGGTTGTTTCCCGATACCGATACCGTCGGTCCAGGTACGCGTGCCGTTCTCTCCGGTGCGCGAAAAAAACGTCCGGATGCGCGCGTCCGTTCCGGCCCGCGAACCGTTCGTCCGGGTGCGTGTGCCGGCCTCGCAACCACGCATGTCGGCTCTGCGATCACGCGTGTCGGCCGTCAGATCACGGGCGTCGGCGCTCCGATCACGCGTTTCCCGGCACCGGCGGGGCGTGCCCCTCTTTGAGGCTCGTCCCCGGCGCGAGCCGCTGGACCGCGTCCTCCATGTGCGAGTCGAGCAGGGCCAGCGCCGTCTCCTCGTCGCCGTCGCGCAGGGCCTGGATGAGCTTCGTGTGCTCCTCCACCCGTTCCTCGACCCGCTGGTAGGTGCTCTGAAGCGCGGTCAGGCACATGCGCGTCTCGATGAGCAGGGTCCGCGCCATCCGGACGAGCCGCTTGCTGCCGGAGGCGTTGATGAGGGCCTCGTGGAACTTGAGGTCCGCCGTGGAAAGCGCGCTCGGGTCGTCTTCGCTCGCGGCCGTCGCCATCTCCGTGACGGTGTGCTCGAGGACGTCCGCGATCCGGTCCCGTTCCCCGCCACGCACGGCGCGGATCATCGCGGCACGTTCGATCGCGGAGCGGGCGGCGTAGATGTCGTAGACGTCGCCGGGCTCGAGGTCGATCACGAACAGCCCACGGTGCCGCTCGCTGCGCAGGAGGCCTTCGGATACCAGGTGCTGCATCGCTTCCCGGAGTGGCCCCCGTGACACCTGGAACCGTGAGGCCAGCTCGGTTTCGCCGAGCTGGGTGCCCGGCGGGAGGGCGCCGGTCATGATCGCGTCGCGCAGCTGACGCGCGATGACCGCGGCCGTCGACTCGCGGCTCACCGGCTCGATCTCGGGCAGCATGCCCGGTGGCAGGGCCATCTCAGGCGCTCCCGTCCGGCAGATGCCGGAAGAGCGCGCCGAGCGAGCGGACGAGCCGATGCTGTCCGGTCAGGCGCAGGCCTTCCCAGACGGTGACCTGGTTGGCGGTCAGCACGGGCTTCTTCAGCGCGAACTCGACCGCGTTGATCTCCTGGAGGGTCCGCATCGCGGTGTCCGGCACCAGCACGGCGTCGGCGTCCGGGTGGTCGTGGCTGACGGCGAGATCGATGACAGCCTCCGGCGTCATCGAGCCGACCTCGGCGGCGGTGATGATGTCGGCGCTGGCCATCGCGACGACTTCGATGCCACCGGCTTTGAGGAAGTCCACGAACAGCTGGGCGATGTCGTCCGGGTAGCTCGCGGCGACGGCGACCCGCTTGACGTTCAGAGCACGCGCGGCGTGCACGAACGCGAAGGAGGTGCTGGAGGCCGGCACCCCGGCGACGGCGGCGAGGCGGTCGGCCTGGTCGCGGGCGCCGTCCCAGCCGTAGACGAAGCTGCCGCTGGTGCACGCCCAGACGACCGCGTCCGGTTCGTGCTTCCCGAGCAGGGCGGCGCCGTCGGCGAGACGGGCTTCGCTGCCGAGGTCGAGCAGTTCGGCGACCGCGTGCTTGTCGGTGCCGTAGATGTGCTCGACCGCCAGCCGGATGTCGCCCTCGTCGGCCGCCGCGCCGCCGAGCAGCTGCTCGGCCAGCGGGTAGTCGTCTTCGGCCGCGTGGTCGGGGTAGATGAAACCGATGGTGGTCACGAAACCTCCGGAGGGACGCAAATTGTCGACAATCCTAGAGGGCTGGTCAAGGAAATCCTTCACGACACGTCACGAAGCCACTTCCCGGGTCCGACGATCGGCAGGTTCATCCGGCGCAGGCACGCCCACATGGTCAGCTGGTTGGCCGTGAGCACCGGCTTGCCGAGCGCTGCTTCCAAGGGCTCGATCAGGTCGTAGGTGGGGAGGTTGGTGCAGCTGACGAAGATCGCCTCGGCGTCGCCGTGGTCGGCGGCGAGAATGCGTTCGGCGATCGTCCGGTAGCTGACCTTCCAGATTCCACCGCCCAGTCCGAGGTGGTCGCTTGCCACCGTCTCGACGTTCAGCTCGCCGAGGAAGTCGTGCAGAGCTGCGGTCAGGTCGGCGTCGTAGGGCGTCAGCACCGACACACGGTGCAGGTCGAGCTGGAGCAGCACCTCTGCGAGCGCACCCGAGGTGGTGACCGCGTCCGGTGCGCCTGCGTCGCAGATCGCCTTGGTCAGGGAGCGCTCGTAGTCGACGCCGTTGACGAAGCTGCCCGACGTGCAGAGATAGGCGACCACCTCGGGCTCGACGTGCAGCACGTCGCGGGTGGCGCCGGCCAGGTGGTGGCTGTCGCTGACGAGACGTGCCATCTCCATGCTCACCGGCACGGGCTCGTACGGCGTGCGGGCGAGGTGCAGCGACACCTCGATCGGCACCCATCGCCAGAGCTCGCGCTCCAGTGCGAGGTCGAAGGGCGCGATGACCCCGATGCCGCGTTGAGCCAGCGGGCCGTCGAACGCCAGGAAGTCGAAATCCAAGGCTCAGCCTCCGGAATACGTCTGAACTTGACACGTCCGGTGCTCCGGGGGTCGTTCCTCGGATTGTTGACAATCATACGAGCCGCTTTTACCGTGTCAACGTGATCGCCTCGGAAAACCGGGAAACTCCCGTCCTGGCCGTGCTCTGCGGCGAGCACCGTCCACCGGACATGCTTGCTGTCGAATCCGGGGCGGTCGTGCGTTACACGGACGCGGACGGCCTCGCGGATGCGCTGGCCGGAGCGGACGCACTCTTCGTCTACGACTTCCTCTCCACGGCGGTGCCGGGCGCCTGGCACGGCGCCGACCGGCTGCGCTGGCTGCACATCGCCAGCGCGGGCGTCGACCCCGTGCTGTTTCCGGGGCTGGTCGAGAGTGACGTCGTCCTGACCAACTCGCGCGGAGTCTTTGATGACGCGATCGCGGAGTACGTGCTCGGCGTCGTGCTGGCATTCGCGAAGGACTTCGCGCGGTCTCGCGACCTGCAGCTCGCAGGTCGCTGGCAGCACCGCGAGAGCGAGCGCATCGCCGGGCGCGAGGTGGTGGTCGTCGGCACCGGGCCGATCGGTCGGGCCATCGCGCGGCTGCTGCGCGCCACAGGGATGCGGGTCAGCGGCGCCGGCAGGCGGGAGCGCACTGGCGACCCTGACTTCGGCGTCGTGCACGAGTCTTCGCGGCTCACCGAGTTTTTGCCGCACGCCGACTACGTCGTCGCCGTCGCACCGCTGACCGAGCACACCAAAGGCATGTTCGACGCGCGTGCGTTCGCCGCGATGAAGCCGTCCGCGCGGTTCGTGAACGTCGGGCGGGGCGAGCTGGTGGTCACCTCGGATCTGGTCGAGGCGCTCGCGGACAAGACCATCGCCGGCGCGGCGCTCGACGTCTTCGACACCGAGCCGCTGCCCGCGGAGAGCCCGCTTTGGCGCATGCCGGACGTGCTGGTCTCGCCGCACATGTCCGGCGACTTCGTCGGCTGGCGGAACACGCTGGTCGAGGTGTTCGCCGAGAACTTCCGCCGCTGGCGCGCTGGGGAGCCGCTGCGCAATGTCGTCGACAAGTCGCTCGGCTACGTGCCGTCGGGGAACCAGGGAGCCGGATGAACGACAGGATGCTGACCGCCAGCGAGCTCGTCGCCGCATACGCGACCGGCGAACTCTCGCCGGTCGAGGCGACGCAGAACGCGCTGCAGGCCATCGAGGACCGGGACGGCGAGTGCAACGCTTACTGCCTCGTCGACGCCGACGGGGCGCTCGAACAGGCCAAGGCGTCCGAGATCCGCTGGCGGGACGGCAACCCGATCGGCCTGCTCGACGGCGTACCGTCCTCGATCAAGGACATGTTCCTCACGCAGGGGTGGCCGACCGTCCGGGGTTCGAAGAGCATCAGCCCGGATCAGCCGTGGGACGTCGACAGCCCGGTCGCCGCGCGCATGCGTGAGGCCGGCCTGGTGCTGCTCGGCAAGACCACCACGCCCGAGATCGCCTGGAAGGGCGTCACCGACAGCCCGCTGCAGGGCATCACGCGCAACCCGGTCGACCCGTCGAAGACCGCGGGTGGCTCGAGCGGCGGCAGCGCCGCGGCCGTCGCGGCGGGGATGGGCGAGTTGTCGGTCGGCACCGACGGCGGTGGCTCGGTGCGGATCCCGGCGTCGTTCTGCGGGATCGTCGGGCTGAAGCCGACCCACGGCCGGATCCCGCTCTACCCGGCGAGCCCGTTCGGGCCGCTGTCGCACGCCGGACCGATGGCGCGGTCGGTGGACGACACCGCGCTGCTGCTGGACGTGCTGTCGATGCCCGACCACCGTGACCCGGCCGCGCTGGCGCCGCCGGTGGCGTCGTTCCGCGAGGCCGTCCGGCGGGACGTGCGCGGCCTGATCGCAGCCTTCTCGCCGACGCTCGGGTATGTCGACGTCGACCCGGAGATCGCCGAGATCGTCGCGGCTGCGGTGCGCGCGCTGGGCGACGCGGGGCTACGCATCGAGGAGACCGACCCGGGGTTCACCGACCCGAAGCCGGCGTTCGACGTCCTGTGGTCGTCGGGTGCGGCGAAGCTGCTCGACTCGTTCCCGCCGGGCTCCGAGGACCGGACCGACCCGGGCCTGCGGAAGGTCTGGGAGCTGGGCAAGACGTGGAGCGCGAGCGACTACCTCGACGCCACGGCCGAGCGAGCAGCCCTGGGCATCCTGATGGGCGAGTTCCACACGCGCTACGACGTGCTGATCACCCCGACGATCCCGATCGCCGCGTTCGAAGCCGGGCACAACGTGCCGCCGGGCAGCGGGTTGAGCGAGTGGCCGGAGTGGACGCCGTTCACGTACCCGTTCAACATGACGCAGCAGCCGGCGATCAGCGTTCCGGCCGGCCGCACGTCCGCGGGGCTGCCGGTGGGCCTGCAGATCGTCGGTCCGCGCCACTCGGACGACCTCGTGCTGGCCGTGGCGAAGCTCTTGGAGGAAGTCCGGCCCTGGGCGCTTGCCTGACCACACTTGAGGGTGAAACCCGGGCCGTCGCGGAGAAAGCTGTGCCACTGTCGGCCGGGTGAACGCTCCAGGCTGGCGGTACGAACGAGCCATTCCCACGGTAGACGCGACCGGACAGCCAACCCGGGTGGTGGTCGGCCTGATCGAGCAGGGCGACCGCCTGGCGGCAGCGGTCCGGGTGGACGACGGCAAGGCGGCGCTGGTCCCGTTGGAGACGGGCGGCGAGTTGCTGAAGGCGTTGCGCGAGACGCTGGAGAACTGGTGGCGCCTCGACGGCCACCGCGACCTGACACCGGAACCTCGCGCGGGCCGTTGACCGGCGCAGTTCTCGCGCCGGGCGAACCTGCAGCTCTCCGCGGCCGGAGCCTGCAGCTCGCCGCGGCCAAAGCGGGTGCACCTCTCGCGCCGGAACGATCCCGGCCAGGGCCCGCCCTGTCCCGGGGGTCGGCCCCCTGGCCAGTCTATCGGGCGGTGTGGGCGGTTCTGGCTTTTCGGGGGTTTCGCGCCGGAGTTGTCCACAACCGGCTGAGGGTGGGGACAACCGCGTGCCGCGGGCGCAAGCGATGCTGAGCCTTTCGTCTGTGGCACGCTGCGGCCATGACGAGCGATCGCTACTTCGAGGACTACGTCCAGGGCACGACCTACGACTGCGGCAGCGTTGAGGTCACCGAGACCGAGATCCTCGAATTCGCCCGGCGCTACGACCCGCAGAGCTTCCACACCGACGCGGTCGTCGCGGCGGAGGGGCCCTTCGGCGGGCTGATCGCCAGTGGCTGGCATACCGCCAGCCTGATGATGCGGCTCTACGCCGACCACTACCTGTCCACTGTGTCCAGTCTGGGGAGCCCGGGCGTCGACGAGCTGCGGTGGCCGCGTCCGGTGCGGCCGGGAGCCGTGTTGCGGCTGCGGGCGACCGTCACCGAGGCGCGGCTCTCCCGCTCGAAGCCGGATCGTGGACTGGTGCGCACGCACGTCGAGCTCGTCGACGCGGGGGACGATGTCGTCTTCAGTGCGAGCCTGCTGAACTTCATCCTGGTTCGCCCGAGCTGACCGGTGCGTGGCGGACCAGGCCGCGCACCTGCGGGTTGACCAGCACCAGCACCGTCGCGGCGACGACCAGGGCCGCGCCGCCGAGCAGGGTTGCTTCGTGGCCGGCGGCTTCGGCGAGGGGGCCCGCGCTGATCTGGCCGAGCGGCATCGCGACGAACGAGCCGAGCATGTCGTAGGAGTAGACGCGGGCGAGCTTGGCGGGCGGGATGTTCTCCTGCAGCGACACGTCCCACGCGACGGAGAACTGCTCGATCGCGATCCCGGACAGGAACATCGCGAACAGCAGCGGCAGCAGGTACGGCGTCTCGCCGAGGGCGAGCATCGGCAGCGCGTCGACCATGACCAGCGCGACGCCGATCAGGAGCATCCGCCGCGGCTGCCAGCGCGCGGCGACGATGCCGCCGAGCAGCGACCCGGCGGTCTGCACGGCCAGCGCGAGCCCCCAGCCGGTGCGGCCGAAGGTCTCGTCGGCGACAAGCGGGCCGATCACCAGGAGCGCGCCCGCGTTCACCGCGTTGACCACCATGAACTGCAGCACCACCAGCCACACCCACGAGCGGGCGCGGAACTCGTGCCAACCCACGGCGAGCTCGGCGAGCGGACGGCTGCCCGGGATCCGCTCCTCGCGCGGCAGCCGGATCCGGCGGTACGACAGCGCCGCGGCGAGGAACAGCACGGCGTTCCCGGCGAGCGCCCAGCCGGAGCCGACGAACGCGACGAGGATCCCGGCGAGCCCGGCGCCGGCGATGCGGCCGACGTTCGAGAGCAGCCGGACCAGCGCGTTCGCCTGGGCGAGCAGCGGAGAAGGCACGGTCAACGGCGTGAGCGAGGCGGCGGCGGGCAGGGAGATCGCCGAGACGGCGCCGTTGAGCAGGCTGAGCCCGACCAGCAGCGGGATCGAGGCGAATCCACAAAGGACGCTCGCGGCGATGGCGGCCTGCGTGAGCGCGGCGGCGGTTTCGGTGCCCTGCAGGATCACTGACCGCGGCAGCCGGTCGGCCAGCATGCCGCCGAACAGCACGAGCAGGACGTTGGCGATCGACCGCGCCCCGACGACGATCCCGAGATCAACGGCCGACCCGGTCAGGTCGACGACCGCGAAGGCCAGCGCAAAGGGCGCGACGGCGTTGGCGAAGTCGGCGAACGTCCGGCCGGTGACGAGGGCTCGAAAGCGGGTCTCGCGTAGCGGGGCGAGCAGTGGGTTCATGGGAGAAGCTCCGGGGGTGTGGGTGGCAACTCGACGGCGAGGGTGACGGCCGGTGGGACAAGAGGATTCGCGCGAAGCTTGGCGGCGGGGTTCAGGTGGCTCGGTTAACGAGCGTTCACGCGGCTGCTTATGGTTGGTCGCGGACGCGGACGTAGCCGCTTCGCCGCGACGACGGCCAATAGAGATGCTCTAGCCGCTCCGCGAGCGCGCCGACGGGCACCGGCGTCGTACCTCCCAGGCGGCGCGCTCACTGCGGTTCGCCCAGTTCGAACAGGGCCACGCTTGCGCTGACCCGCACCGTCCCTGGGGTTCGCGGTGGCTGCGCCGCGTCGTGCAGCTCTTGGCTCAACGTCGTCGCCCGCTCGAGCAACCCCGCCCACACCGCCGGGTTCACCCACAGCTCCGCGTCCGTCAGCGATGCCGGGCGGTCCGCCGCACGGGAACTTGCCCGGCGGAGCAGCTCGCTCGCGATGGCCTTCGTCAAGAGCTGCTCTTCTGCCGGGGCGTGGCGCGTCAGGCGGCGGCCCGAGTCCGGGTGGTGGCGGTAGCGCTTCGCCCGGCCGCCGCGGATCTGGACCTCCTCGGCCACCTCCACCAGGCCCGCTTCGTGCAGGCGGCGCAGGTGGTAGCTGATGTTCGCCTGCGTGTCGTCCAGCTCTCGCGCCGCTTCGGCCGCGCTCATCGCCGTGCCCGTCAGAAGGGACAGGATGCGCATGCGCAGCGGGTGGGCCAGGACACGCAGGTGGTCGTGGGGCATGGTGCGAGTCTGCCACGACTGTCAAAGACTTATTTGGGGGTTTCGTTGACCGGGAAGACTGACGCTTAGAGAGAAAACTCCGTGCCGTCCGCCGGGAGCAGTGCGCCGGCGGTCAGCACTGCGGCGTGTTCTGGGGATGCCGGGTCCAGCACCGGGTTCGTGTTGTTAACGTGCGTTAACGCCCAGCGCGGCCCCGGCCGCCCGGTGATGCGGGCCAGGCTCGCGGTGATCGGGAGGTGCCCCATCGCGAGCTGGTCCGGCCCGTCGACACCGGCCATTTCGTCCGGCGCGTAGAACGTGCCGTCGAGCAGCACCAGAGATGCACCCTTCACGAACGAGTCGAAGCCCGGCGGCCAGCACTTCAGGCACGGCGCGTAGACCAGCACACCGCCGGTGACCGGGTCCTCGATCCGGTAGGCGACCACCCACGGGCCGTCCTGCGCGGACGTGTACTTCGGCCGTTTGTCACTCACCGGAAGGCAGGCGACTCGCAGTCCCGGAAGGTCCTCCGGTGGCCGCCAGTCCCAGCCGCCGTAGCTGTCGAGGATCGCGCGTACGGGCGCGAGCCCCTGCCGCACCGCGTCGGGCGCCCACACCGGGAGACCGCCCGACTCGCGCAGCATCAGCAAACCCAGGGAGTGGTCCAGCTCGGCGTCGGTGAGCAGCACTCCGCGCACCGGGATCTCGCGCGGGCCGGGCCCGGCCCGCAACGCCGGCGTGGAAAGGATCTGGGACCGGATGTCGGGTGAACAGTTGAGCAAGTACCAGCCTGCGCCGTCGGCGCTCACCGCGACGCAGTCCTGGGTGCGCGGCGGGAGTCCGGACGTGCACAACCGGCACGCGCAGTTCCACTGCGGGCACCCACCGCCCGCGGCTGTGCCGAGCAGGATGACCTTCACCGGCGCATGACCAGCTCGGACGTGCCCGGCCGGGACAGGATCAGGTCGACGACGTCGCGCTGCGGCGACCGCGAGCACACCGGGTCGGTCGCCGCGGCGTCGCCGGTGAGCAGGAACGCCTGGCAGCGGCAGCCGCCGAAGTCGAGCCCGCGGCGGTCGCACGTGCGGCACGGCTCGGCCATCCAGTCCTCGCCGCGGTAGGCGTTGAAGGACTCGGAGCGGTACCAGATGTCGGCGAGCGGGGTGTCCCGCACCGAGGACAGCTGCAGTGTCGTGATCGCCGACGCCGCGGGGCACGGCAGGACGGTGCCGTCCGGCGCGACGGTCAGCTGCCGCGCGCCCCAGCCGTACATGCACGGTTTCGGGTATGGCTCGTAGTAGTCGGCGACGACGTAGACGATCTCCATCGTGCCGCGCAGCCGCGAGCTGGCCGCGCGCACGATCGGCTCGGCGGCCTCGAGCTGGGCCGGCGTCGGCATCAGCGCGTCGCGGTTGCGCAGCGCCCAGCCGTAGTACTGGGTGTTCGCCAGCTCCAGCCGGTCGGCGCCCATCCGCTCGGCCAGGGCGATGATCCCGGCCAGCTCGTCGTGGTTCTGCCGGTGCAGCACGACGTTCAGCGACAACGGCAGCCCGGCCGCCTTCACGAGTGCGGCCGCGGCGAGCTTCCGGTCGTGCGCCTTGGCTCCGGCCAGCAGGTTCGCGCGCTCCCGCGTCGCGCCCTGCGCCGACAGCTGGATGTGCGCCAGGCCGCGTTCGACGAGGTCGTCCAGCCGCGACGCGGTGAGGCCCAGCCCGGAGGTGACGAGGTTGACGTAGCAGCCGAGGCTGCTCGCGTGCGCCACCAGCTCCGGCAGGTCGGGGCGGGCCAGTGGTTCGCCGCCGGACATGTGCACCTGCAGCACGCCGAGCTCACGCGCCTGCGAAAGCACCGAAATCCAGTCCTCGGTGGACAGCTCGGCGTCGCGCGACACGAGTTCAAGAGGATTGGAGCAATAAGGACAATGCAACGGGCAACGGTGGGTCAGCTCGGCGAGGAGGCCGAGCGGCGGGGTCACGTCCATGCGACGACCCGCCGTTCACCCAGCCGGGACAATACTTCGAGGACGTCGTCGGCCCGGACGCCGGAAAAGCGCTTTCCCAGGACCGTCGTGATTTCGGTGACGGATCGCGCTCCGTCGCAGAGTTCGAGCACCGCGGCCGCCGTCGCGTTCGGCACCAGGACACCTTCGGGGAACAGAAGCACGTGCGTCTCCCGGACGTGGTCGAAGGACAGCCGCACACCGCGGCGCAGCTGCGGGACGGACGCCGCGGTGATCATCCCGCCGCCCGCTCGATCGCGTCCAGCATGGTCCACAGGACGTCGCACTTGAAGGCCAGCGCGGCGATCGCGCGGTCCTGCTGTTCGCGCGTGACGCAGTGGCGGACCACGATGTCGAGGGTGTCCTTGCCCTCGCCGGAGACCTTGTCGATCCGGTTGGTGAAGTAGGCGAGGTCCGCGGGCGCGATCCACGCGTAGTTCGCCAGCATGTCCGCGACGCGTTGCTGCATCAGGTGCCCGGCGAACATCTCGGTGAGGCCGGAGGCGACGGCCTCCCACCACGGTTTGGTGCGCGCGAAGTGCACGTAGGCGTCGACGGCGAAGCGGACACCGGGGACGACGTGGCGCTGGTCGAGCACCTCGTCGCGGTCGAGGCCGACCGCGGCGCAGAGGCGCAGCCAGCGTTCGGCGCCGCCGTCCCCGGCGGTGGTGCCGTCGTGGTAGACGATCCGGTCGAGCCAGTGCCGCCGGATCTCCGGCAGGGGGCAGTTGCTGATGATCGCCGCGTCCTTCTGCGGCAGCGCCTGCTGGTAGTACCAGCGGTTGGCCGCCCAGACGCGCAACCCGCGCTCGGTCAGCTCACCCGCGTGCAAGCGGTGGTGGAACGGGTGCGTGCCCCAGTACCGGCCGGAAAGACCGCGCAGCTCAGCCGTGAATGCGCTTTCCGGCAATGGCTCGACGGTCACGGTTCAGTCCGCCATGCGGGCCGCGTAGGCGGTCACCTCCATGGGAGTTTCGTATTCGACGAAGTCGGGCGTGGTCCACACTTCGGTGCCTTCGGTCATTTCCTGCTCCTCTCGCGGAACTGATCTCCGCCACCGTAGGAGCGCGGAGAGCGAGCTGGCCAGAGCAGTTCGGAAACTTTCCTTCCTATGGCCGAGTGCGGGTGCCGCTCACCGGTGCTACCTGACCGCGGCCTCCAGCTCGACGAGCGCCGTGTCGAGGTGCGTCAGGATCCGCTGCAGGTGCGGCACGCTGCGCCGGCAGCCGGTGACGCCGAAGTCGAGGTTGTCGCCGTTGCTGGTCAGCGTGATGTTGACGGCCTGGCCGTCGAGCAGCACCGACGCCGGGTAGATGCCGTCGAGCTGGGCGCCGTTCCAGTACATCTGCTTGCGCGGGCCGGGCACGTTCGAGATCACCAGGTTGAACGGCGGGCGCGTGTTGTTCACGACGCCCGGGATGGGCGAGGCGCCCAGCTGCGCGACGTTAACGGCCGATAACAACAGCGTCTGCAACGGCGTCAGCTCCGAGAACAGCCGCTTGCCGTTGCGCATGGACTGGTGGATCGTGACGAGCCGCTTGCCCGCGTCCGGCAGGTCGGTGGCGAGGTTGCACAGCAGCGCGCCGATGTTGTTGCCCGACGCTTCGCCGGGGTCGTTCTGGCGGCGCAGCGACACCGGCACCATCGCGACGAGCGGCGCGTCCGGCAGCGCGCGCTGCTCGATGAGGTAGTCCCGCAGCGCGCCGGAGCACATCGCGAGCACGACGTCGTTGCGCGACACTCCGGCGGCGGTGGCGACCTTCCGGACGCGGTCGAGCGACCACGACTGCGCCGCGAACCGCCGCGCGCCGCCGATCGGGACGTTGAACATCGTCCGCGGCGCCTGCCCCGGCAGGGTCACCGTGTGCTCGCTGAACGCTTCCCGCGCCACCTTCATCGCGGCGGGCGCCAGGCCGGCGAGCTGGTTGACGGTCTTGCCCGCGGTCTCGAGGAGCGAGCGAGGGCTCTTGGCGGGCTTTTCACCGGGCTTGCGCCGGCTGCCCCACCACGGCGGGCAGTCCAGGTCGCCCGGGTCGTCGGACAGCGTGCCCTGCAGCTGGCGCAGCGCGGAGACGCCGTCCATCAGCGCGTGGTGCACCTTCGTGTAGACGGCGAAGCGGCCGTCGGCCAGGCCTTCGATGAGGTGGGTCTCCCACAACGGGCGGTGCCGGTCGAGGAGGGTGCTGTGCCAGCGTGACGTCAGCTCCAGCAGCTCGCGGACGCGGCCCGGCTGCGGCAGCGCCGAGTGCCGGAAGTGGTAGTCGAGCTCGAGGTCGGTCTCGGCCCGCCAGGCGACGTGTCCCATCGTGTTGACCGGGCGGGCCGGGCGGCGGCGGAACACCGACCGCATGTTGTCCGATTCGAGCAGGTTCCGGCGGACGTCGCGCAGGTAGTCCGGGCCCGCGCCGTCCGGTTTCTTGAACAGCTGCAGACCGCCCACGTGCATCGGATGCTCGCGCGTTTCGACCAGGAGGAACATCGAGTCGGTCACGGGCATCATCGCCATAGGACATCACCTTCCGCACTCGGCACGCCGACTCTACGCGCTCGGCGACCGTGGGTGGATCACGTTCTACATTGGCGAGTATGACCGTCCGCGGCTCCGGGGAAACGTCCTTGCCACCGATGGCCGAGTGCGTCGTGGTCGGCGGCGGGGTGATCGGGGTGAGCTGCGCGTTCCGGCTGGCCGAGGCCGGGGTGGACGTCCTGCTGCTGGAGCGCGGCGGCCTGGGAGAGGGCTCGACGGCGAAGGCGGCCGGCGGCATCCGCTCGTCGTTCACCAGCGGTGTCAACGTCGAGCTGGGCCTGCGCGGGCTCGCGGCGTACAGCGCTTTCTCCGACGACTTCGGCGTCGAGATCGACTTCAGGCGGGACGGCTACCTGTACCTGCTCACCGACCCCGCGGACGTGCCCGCATTCGGACATTGCGCAGAGCTGCAACAGGCGCACGGCGTCCGGAGCTACCTGCTCGAGCCCTCCGAAGCGAAGCGCGTCATGCCGCTGCTGGAGACCGACGGGCTGGTCGCCGCGCTCTGGTCGCCGGATGATGCGAAGGCGACTCCGGACGCCGTCGTGCAGGGCTATGCGAGAGCTGCGCGCGCGAAAGGCGCGGAGCTGCGCACCGGCGTGGAGGTCACCGGCATCGAGCGGGACGGCGACCAGTTAACCGGCGTTAACACGTCGGCGGGGTTCGTCCGGACAGGTGTGGTCGTGTGCGCTGCAGGCGCGTGGTCGGGGCGCGTCGGGGAGCTGGCCGGGCTGGACCTGCCGGTGCGTCCCTTCCGGCGGCAGGTCGTCTTCACCGGACCTGTGCCCGACCTGCCGGAGCAGGTGCCGCTGACCATAGAGATGCCGTCCGCGTTCTACTTCCACCGGGAGGGTGCAGGTCTGGCGATGTCCGTTTGCGACGACGACGGCTTCCCGGGCTTCGACACCCGCTACGAAGCCGGCGAGTGGCTGCCGCGGCTGGCCGAGGTGGCCGGGCGGCGGATTCCGGCCGTGCTCGACGCCGGGGTCCGGACCGCCTGGGCCGGGTTGTACGAAATGACGCCGGACCGCAACCAGATCATCGGGGAAAGCGTCCTCCTGTCGCGGTTCTTCTACGCGACCGGTTTCTCCGGCCACGGCTTCCAGATGGGCCCGGCCGCCGGGGAGCTCGTCCGGGACCTCTACCTGGGGCGACCGCCGGCCGTGGACATCACCGGGCTCGACGTCCGCCGGTTCGAAGGCGCCGATACCGCACCGGCCGAGCGCAACATCGTCTAGGGGCTGATTGCCAGATCGTTCAACGATCTGGCAGTATCCGGGCCGTGGCTGTGAGTGGTGCTCGGGAGCTGGTGGACGCGCTGAAAACGCTCGGGACCGAGATCGTCTTCGGGCTCCCGGGAGTGCACAACCTGCCGTTGTGGGAGGCGCTCGCCGAAACCGACATCAAGCTCGTCGGGGTCCGGCACGAGCAGACCGCCGGCTACGCGGCCGACGGGTACGCCCGCGCCACCGGCAAGCTCGGCGTCGCGCTGGTGACCACCGGGCCGGGCGCGGCGAACACCCTCGGCGCGGTCGGCGAGGCCATGGCGTCCGCGGCTCCGGTGCTGGTCATCGCCACCGACATCCCTTCGACGCTGCGACGTCCGGGTGTTGTGCGCGGGGTGCTGCACGAGACGTCCGACCAGCAGGCGATGTTCGCGCCGGTGACCAAAGGCGGCTTCACCGTGCGGGCCGCCGACCAGATCGGCACCACCGTGCACCGCGCGGCGCGGCTCGCGCTGCAGCCGCAGAGCGGGCCCGTCTACCTCGGCGTGCCGACCGACTACCTGCGCGAGACGGTGCCGCACCGGCGTCCGCCCGCGCCGCACCGCAAGCCCGAGAGCGACGTCCCCGACCTCGCGCGGGCCGAAGCGATGCTGTCCGACGCGCGCAACCCGCTGATCTGGGCCGGGGGCGGCGCGCTGCGGTCGGGCGCGGGGGACGCGATCGGCGCGCTCGCCGAGAAGATCGCCGCGCCGGTGATCACCACCTTCGGCGCGCGCGGCCTGCTGCCGCTCGACCACCCGTGCCTGGCGCCGAACCCGGTGCACACGCCGGAGGTCGGGGAGCTGTGGGACGAGGCCGACGTCGTGCTCGCCATCGGCACCGACTTCGACGGCCTGATGACGCAGAACTGGCTGATGCCGAAGCCGCGGCAGCTCATCGCGGTCAACGTCGACGCCGACGACGCCGCCAAGAACTACCCGCCGGACCTGACGCTGGTCGGTGACGCGCGGGCGATCGTCGAGCGGCTGCTGCCGAAACAACGTCCTGGCCTCAACGACATCACGTTGCGGCTGGCCGGGATCGGCCGCCGGGTGCGGCAGCGCATCCGCGAGGAAGAGCCGCAGGCCTACGACTTCCTGTCCACTTTGGACGAGGTGCTGCCGACGAACGCCGTGCTCGTCTCCGACATGTGCGTCGCCGGGTACTGGGTCGGCGGCTTCCACCGGGTGCGGGCGCCGCGCAAGCTCGCCTACCCGATGGGCTGGGGCACTCTGGGGTACGGCTTCCCGGCGTCGCTCGGCGCCGCTGCCGCGGGGGTCGGGCGCGCCATCTGCATCACCGGGGACGGCGGTTTCCTTTACGCCTGCGGAGATCTCGCGACGCTCGCACAGGAACAGCTGCCGGTCACGGTGGTCCTGGTCGACGACGGCGGATACGGCATGCTGCGCTACGACCAGGAACGCGAGGGACTTCCGCGTCGCGGGGTCGACTGGGACAGCCCGGACTTCGTCGGTCTCGCGCGGTCCTTCGGGGTGCACGCCGACCGCGTGTCCGGGTTCGGGCGGGCGTTCCGGCGGCTGCTCGGGGAGTTCGTCGAGTCGGACGAGCCGAACGTGCTGGTGGTGAAGGCCAAGCTGAAGCCGCCGCTCAACACCTCGCCGCGGTGGTACCGGAAGGCCGCGGGATGAGGGTCGGCGTCGACATCGGCGGCACGTTCACCGACCTCTGCGCGGTGGACGAGACCGGGACCGTCGCGGTCGGCAAGGTCCTGACCACGCACGATGAGCCGGCGCGTGCGATCGCGCAGGCACTCGACGCGCTGCTGGCGGACGCCGGGATCGTCGCCGGGGACGTCGAGCAGGTCGTGCACGGGACGACGCTGGTGACCAACGCGCTGATCGAGCGCAAGGGCTCGCGGACCGCGCTGCTCGCGACGGCGGGCTTCCGCGACGTCCTGGAGATGCGGCGCGAGCACCGGTACGAGCTCTACGACCTGCACCTCGAACTGCCCGCACCGCTCGTGCCGCGGCACCTGCGCTTCGACGTCCCGGAAAGGATTCTGGCCGACGGGTCCGTCCACACCGGACTCGACGAGGCGCACGTCGCGCGGCTGGGCCGGGAGCTCGTGGCACGCGGCATCGAAGCGGTCGCGGTCTGCTTCCTGCATTCGTTCACCAACCCGGCCCACGAACGGCGCGCCGCCGAGATCCTGGCCGAGGCGGCGCCGTCGCTCAGGGTGGCGTTGTCGTCGGACGTCGTCCCGGAGATCCGCGAGTTCGAGCGTGCCTCGACCACGGTCGCCAACGTCTACGTTCAGGACCTCACCGAACGCTACCTGCGGGACCTCGAAGACCGGCTGCGGCGGCTCGGGATCAGCGGGGCGCCGCTCATCATGCTGTCCAACGGCGGTCTGGCCACTGTGGACACCGCGGCCCGGCACCCGATCCGGATCCTCGAGTCCGGCCCGGCGGGCGGGGCACTCGCCGCGGCCGCGATCGGACCCGGCGACCTGCTGGCCTTCGACATGGGCGGCACCACGGCGAAACTGTGCCTGATCGCCGGCGGCGCACCACTCGTGACCCATCAGTTCGAAGTGGACCGCAAGTACCGGCTGCTCCCGGGATCGGGGCTGCCGGTGCAGGTGCCGGTCACCGACATGATCGAGATCGGCGTCGGCGGCGGCTCGATCGCCCGGATCGACGCGCTCGGCCTGCTGACCGTCGGGCCCGACTCGGCGGGCTCCGAGCCCGGGCCCGTCTGTTACGGCCGGGGCGGCACCGAGCCCACCGTGACCGACGCCGACCTGGTGCTCGGTTATCTCGACCCGGGGTACTTCCTCGGCGGCAGCATGACACTCGACGCCGCGGCGGCGCGGTCGGCCATCGCGGAAAAGATCGCCGGACCACTCGGTGCGAGTGTCGAAGAGGCCGCGTGGGGCATCCACACGAGTGTCAACGAGGATATGGCGAACGCCGCGCGGGTGCACGCCGTCGAGCGTGGCCAGGACCCGGTGAAGCTGCCGATGTACACCTTCGGCGGCGCGGGCCCGGTGCACGGCGTGGGTGTCGCCCGCGCGCTCGGGGCGCCGTCGGTCGTCGCGCCGCCGGCCGCCGGAGTGCTCAGCGCGGCCGGGTTCCTCACCGCGCCGCTGGCGTTCGACTTCGTCCGGTCGGCCCGCGCGGCCGTGCACGACCTGGCGTGGGAGCAGGTCGACGCGCTGTTCGCCGAGATGGAGGCCGAGGGCGCGGCGCTGCTCGCGAAGTCCGGTGTGGACGAAGTGACCCATCGGCGGATCGCCGAGATGCGCTATTCCGGTCAGGGATACGAAATCCGCGTCCCGGTCCACGGTGGCAGCTGGCCGGACACCCTCATCGAGGAGTTCACGGCCACCTACCGCGCGCTCTACCGGCGCACCGGGCCCGAGGTCGGCGTCGAGGTGCTGAACTGGCGCGTCGTCTCGAGCGGGCCCGCACCGGACGTCACGTTGCGGCTCAAGACGCGGGTGACCAGCGGTGACGCGCGCAAGGGCACCCGCAAGGCCTACTTTCCCGCAGCCGGAGGATTTGTCGACACGGCGGTCTTCGACCGGTACCGGCTCGAACCAGGCGTGCGGATCGACGGACCGGCCATTGTGGAGGAACGGGAGTCCACTGTGGTCGTCCCACCCGGCGCGCACTGCGTCGTCCGAGAGGACGCCACGCTGGAGGTGACGGTGTGAGCGTCGACCCGATCCTGGTCGGACTGTTCGGCAACCGGCTGCACTCGATCCTCGCCGAGCAGCAGAACGCGCTGGTCAGCACGGCTTTCTCCGCGGTGGTGCGGGAATCGCTCGACCTGGCCTGCGCGGTGTTCGACTCGCGCGGCGAGATGATCGGGCAGTCCGTCGGCGGCACGCCCGGCCACATCAACGCGATGGCCACCGGCATGCACCACTTCGTCGCCGCCTACCCGCCGGAGACGCTCGAACCCGGTGACGTGCTGCTCACCAACGACCCGTGGCAGACCGCCGGGCAGATCAACGACATCACCGTGGCGACGCCGGTGTTCCGGCGTGGCCGGCTCGTCGCGTGGTTCGCGTCGTGCTGCCACGCGCCGGACATCGGCGGCCGGCTCGTCTCCGCCGAGGCGCACGAGGTCTTCGAAGAGGGCCTTCGGCTGCCGATCCTCAAGTTCCTGCGCGCGGGCGAGGTCAACACCGACCTGGAACGGCTGATCCGCGCCAACGTCCGGACGCCGGAGGAGACCATCGGCGACCTGTACGCGCAGGTCACCGGCAACGAGGTCGGCGCGGCGAGCCTGCTGCGGCTCCTCGACGAGTTCGGGCTCGACTCGCTCGACGACGTCGCCGCGGAGATCATGAACCGGTCCGAGAAAGCTCTGCGCGACGCGCTGCGGGAGCTGCCGGACGGCACGTACACCAACGAGATCGCCACCGACGGCTTCGATGACGAAGAAGTCGTCCTGCGGGTGACGGCCACTGTGGACGGTGACGAGATCCACCTCGACTTCGCGGGTTCGTCGCCGCAGAGCCGCCGGGGGATCAACGTCGTCCTGAACTACACGCGCGCGTACGCGTCGTTCGCGGTCAAGGCGGCGATCTCGCCGGAGGTGCCGCACAACGCCGGGTCGTTCCGGCCGGTGCACGTCACCGCGCCCGAACGTTCGGTGCTGAACTGCCTGCCGCCCGCGCCGGTCGCGTCGCGGCACCTGATCGGGCACTTCCTGCCGTCGCTGCTGATCGGCGCGCTGCCCCGCACCGCGATCGCGCCGAGCGCCGACGCGCTGTGGATGACCATCTGGCGTGGTCCCGGGTTCATGCTCAACGTCTTCCAGACCGGCGGGACGGGCGCCCGGGTGGACAAGGACGGCCTGAACACCACCGGTTTCCCGAGCGGGCTGCGGTCGACGCCGACCGAGGTCATCGAGACGATGGCGCCGCTCGTCCAGCACACCCGGGAGCTGCGGGTGGACTCCGGCGGCGCCGGAAGGTGGCGCGGCGGTCTCGGTCAGGTGACCACGATGGCGGTCCGCGGCTCGGAAGCGTGGAGTGTCAACGGGAACGTCGACCGGGTGCGTGCCGAAGCGTCCGGAGTGGACGGCGGCGGGCCGGGCGCGGCCGGCCGGTTCGGGCTGTGCGAGGGCGACGACCTGCCCGCGAAGAGCCGGGTGACGCTGGCCGCGGAGTCCGTTGTGGACGTCACGCTGCCGGGCGGCGGCGGGTACGGGCCGCCGTTCGAGCGGCCGGTGACGGCGGTGCTCGCCGACGTCGTCGAGGGGTACGTCTCGGTGGCGGCGGCGCGTGTGGTGTACGGCGTAGAGGTGCGTTACCTCGGGGAACCGGACGCGCTCGTCCGGCTGCCCGAGGACTACGAGGTGGACGACGAGCGGACAGCTCGGCTGAGGGCAGGGGAGTGACATGAGTCGGTTGGCCGGCAAGGTGGCGGTCGTGTTCGGTGGCGCGCGGGGCATCGGCCTCGCCACGGTGAAGGAGTTCCTCGCCGAAGGCGCCACGGTGTTCGCTTCGGACATCCGCGAACCCGCGGAACGGGTCGACGGGTACCGCCACTCCATTGTGGACGCCACGGACGAGGACCAGGTCGCGGCGTTCGTCGACGGTGTGATCGCCGAAACCGGGCGGATCGACGTCCTGTTCAACAACGTCGGCGGCCACCTCGGCAAGCCGCTGGCCGACACGACGCTGGCCGAGTTCGACGGCATCTTCGCGCTCAACGTGCGCGCCGCCTTCCTCGGCACGCGCGCCGTGCTGCCGCACATGATCGAGCGCAAGGCCGGCAGCATCGTCACGACGTCGTCGAACGGCGGGGTGATGGGCCGCCCCGGCGACCCCGTCTACAACGCCACCAAGCACGCGCTGGTCGGGCTGACGAAGTCCATCGCCGTCGCCCACGCCCACCAGGGCATCCGCGCCAACACGGTGAACCCCGGCGCGATCGACACCGACATGCTGCGCGGCACGCTCAACTCGCCGGAGGAGTTCGAAACCAAGCAGCACCAGCTCGTCGCGAGCACCCCCGCGGCGCGCGTCGGCGAAGCCTGGGAAGTCGCGAAAGCCGTCGTGTTCCTGGCGAGCGACGAGTCGCGGTTCATCAACGGCGTGGTGCTCCCGATCGACGGCGCGAAGGCCGCGGGCGCGATGCCGGGAAACCGCTACAGCCTCGATTTCGAGCTCGGCGTCAGGTAGCGCCGTGTCCGTCGATGCCTCGGGGCTGGAGAGCGAGCGGCACCAGCTCGAACGCAGTGGCACCGCCGAGCGGGTCGCCGCGATCCTGCGCCAGTACATCACCGACGGCGTGTTCGCCCCCGGTGAACGGCTGTCCGAGCCGGTGATCAGCTCGGCGCTCGGCGTCTCGCGCAACACGCTGCGCGAGTCGTTCCAGCTGCTGGCCCACGAGCGGCTGGCGGTGCACGAGCTGAACCGCGGGGTGTTCGTGCGCGAACTGACCGTCGAGGACATCGAAGACCTGTACGTCGTGCGCCGGGCCACCGAATGCGGGGCGCTGCGCCGCGCGGCCGAGCTGCCCGCGGTGGACCTCGGGCCGGTCGAGCAGGCCCTGCGGGACGGCCGGACGGCGGCGCGGGCCGCGGACTGGCCGGCGGTCGGCACCGCGAGCATCCACTTCCACCAGGCCCTCGTCGACCTCGCGGGCAGCGAACGCATCTCCGCGACCATGCGCCAGGTGCTCGCCGAAACGCGGCTGTTCTTCGTCCTCAACGAGAACACGCGGGAGTTCTACGAGCCGTTCCTCGACTGCCACGAGAAGATCCTGCGTGACCTGCGGCGAGGCCGGTTCGCCGCGGCGGAGTCGGCGCTGGACCGCTACCTGCGCGACGCCGAAGCCCGGCTGCTCGCGCTCAGCGAGTCCTGAGCCGTCGGGTAAACGATCGTTAACGTGTGCAGCTCGCGGGACGTGACGGCCCGGTACGTCCCGTCGGCGCCGGCGGACCAGTGGTGCCGGGTCACCGTCCCGACGACGTGGGTGACCGCGTAGCCGAGGGGACGCGCCTCGGCGGCCGGCGCCCCGGCGAGGACCAGCGCGGCCACGGCGGCGGTGGTCGTCGCGCGGGCGAACATGCGTCCACTGAACCCTCCGCGAGCACCGGACCGGAAAGGATTCGAGCCGGTTCAAATCGGGCGGCCGGTGTTACCGTCAACCGGTGTTCACGCTGCGGGTCGACGCCGAGACGGTGGCCAGGACCCGCTTTTCGCCGTCACCGGCTTCGGAGTCCCTGGCGTGGCTGAAGCTCACCGCCGCCGCGGGACGCCACCCCGTGTTCGGCGATCCCGGCCCGCTCGCCCGCGCGGCGCTCGCGCACCCGGACGTCGCCCTGCTCGCGGGCCTGCTGCCGCGCCCCGGTGACATCTACACACCCGACCTGCTCACCCCGCAGCCCGGCACTGCCACCCGGCCCCGCGACCTGCTCGACGAGCAGCTCGCGCGGATCGAAACGACCGCGCCGGACGAGCTCGAGGAGCAGGTCTTCACCTACACCCGGGCGCACTGGAGCCGGCCGCTGCCGGTCGCGACCCGCCGTGTCGCGGACTCGGGACGGCTGGCGCGACGGCTGGCCGCCGGCCTCGCGCGGTTCTGGCGGGAGGCACTGGCCGAGGGCTGGGCCGAGCTGAACTCGATCATCGAGCAGGACATCACCCACCGCGCGAACACCATCACCCGCCACGGGATCGGCGGTGTACTCGGCAGCCTCCACCCCGGCATCGGCTGGACGGGCCGCACGATCACCTTCGCCGCGACCTGGAGCGGCGAGATCGACGGCACCGGCCGCGACTTCGTGCTCGCGCCCGGGGTGCTGAGCTGGCCGGGCTTCGCCGTGCAGGTCGACGTGCCCGGCCAGCTCGTGCTCTACTACCCCGCCCACCGGGTCGGGACCGGCCGCGACCACCGGCGCGGCAAGCTGGCGCAGGTGGTCGGCGCGGCCCGGGCGGCCCTGCTGGCCGACCTCGAGACCGCGAGGTCGACCGCGGAGCTCGCCACCCGGATCGGCTACGCGCCCGGCACCATCTCCTACCACCTCGGCGCGCTGCACCGCGCCGGGCTGGTCAGCAAGGTCCGCGACGGGCGGTTCGTGCTCTACCAGCAGACGCCACAGGCCGTGGTGCTCCTGGAAGAGGCCTGAGACTCAGCAGGTGACCGTGGCGTTCGCCCAGTCGGCGTGGTCGTTGGTGTTGCCGTCCCCGCCGTCGTTCACCGCCAGCTCCAGCACCTGGACGCCGGACAGCTGCGCGTCGAGCGGCTGCGCCTTGTCCCCGGGGTGCATGACGCCGGTGGCGGCCAGCTCCTTGCCGTCACCGAGGAGGCGGAAGCCCGCGCTGCCGCCGGAGTTCTCGTCGTCCATGCCGACCAGCGCGCTGACCGAGGTGCAGGACGCGCCGACGTAGATCCGGACGCTGGACGGCGCGTGCGCGCCGATCCCGTCGTCGTACCCGGTGCCGGCGATGGTGATCCGGTGGCCGTCACCCGCCTTGCTCTCGCCGTTGCTGGTCCCGCGTTCGACCGGGCCCCAGCCGTTGTCGGAGGACATCCACGCGGCCTTCGACAACGCCGTCGTGCCCGCCGCGGGCCGCGTGACCAGCGGTGACGTGCCTTCCGACGTCAGCTCGCGCTTGCCCCACGCGGTCAGGTAGCTCGTCTTCGCGGTGAGCGTGACCCGCTCGCCGGTCGGGCCGGCGGGCTTGAAGGTGACGTCGTGCTGCCAGGACTTCCCGGGCAGGACGAACGGCGTCGTGAAGGAGCCCGGGCCGGCCAGCTGCCAGCCCGCGGGCGCCGTGATGCTCGTCCGGACGGCCGCGATCGGCGTGCTGCCGTCGTTGGTGACCTTCAGCGTCGCGGTCAGCGGCCGGTCGGCGGGCACGTAGTCCGGGGCCGGGAGGGCGAGCGTGGTCATCGGCGCCGCCGCCGGGTGCGTCGACGGCCAGACGCGGAAGACGGCCGAGCCGTGCGACGGGACGGCGGCGCGGAGAGTGCCCGCGGTTTCGGACTCGGTGCCGCTCCAGAGGTCGCGGACGCGGTAGGTGTGGCCCTTGAGACCGAGGTCCTTCGCCGTGGTGTGCAGCTCCGCCGCCGCCGAGCCGCGGTTGAACAGCACCACCGCGGCCGAGCCGTCGGACATCGGCTTCGCCCAGACCTCGGTGTCGCCGTCGTCGCGGATCTTGTGGCCCTGCGTGCCGGCCCAGTCCTGGTCCAGCGCGATGACGTCCCGGTTCTCCAGGATCTTCTTGGTGGCCGGCGACATCGCGGGCAGGTCGTTGCCGGCCAGCAGCGGCGCGTTCAGCAGCGCCCACAGCGCGAAGTGCGAGCGGTACTCGGCGTCGGTCATGCCGCCGTTGCCGACCTCGAGCATGTCCGGGTCGTTCCAGCCGCCCGGTCCCGAGTACTTCTCGAGGCCGGCCTGCTGGTCGAGGATGCCGGTCATGCTGCCCCAGTTGTCGCTGATGTCGCCGGTGGTGCGCCAGAGCTGCGCACCCGCGTCGCGGCCCCAGGTCCACGGGTCGTTCTCGCCCCATTCGCAGAGCGCGTAGATCATCGGGTGACCGGTCTTCTTGATCGCGTCGCCCATCTTCGTGTAGCGCTCGATCGCGTCGCGGCCCTCGTTGTTGCAGTTGTCGTACTTGAGGTAGTCGACACCCCAGTCGGCGAACGACTGCGCGTCCGCCTCTTCGTGGTCGAGCGCGCCGGGCATCGTCTTCTGGCAGGTCAGCGTGCCCGCGCTGGTGTAGATGCCGAGCTTGAGGCCGAGCCCGTGGACGTAGTCGGCGAGCGCCTTGATGCCGTGCGGGAACTTCTCGTGGTTGGGCTCGAGCTTGCCCTCGGCCGTGCGGTTCTGTTCGGCCCAGCAGTCGTCGATGTTGACGTACTGGTAGCCCGCGTCCTTCATGCCGGACGACACCAGTGTGTCGGCGGCGCCGCGGATCAGGTCTTCGTTGATGTCACAGCCGAACTTGTTCCAGCTGTTCCAGCCCATCGGCGGGCGCTCGCCGACGCGCTGCGCGGCGAAGTACCGGGGTTCGGCGGCCTGGGCGGGCGTGGCTTGGGCGACGGTGACGACAGTGGTGCAGGCGGCGAGCGTGGCCGCCAATCCAACAAGACGACGCATTGGTCCCTCCGGGAGTGCGCAACTTTGCACAGACTCACTCAACAATGAACAGGATGGGAGTGACTGTCGTCTACGTCCGTTAGTAGGTAATCCATTTCCCGGTCAGCGGGAGGTAGAAAGGGGGCCGGACGCCGAGCCCGACGAGGAGCCGTTGATGACCCCTGCCCCCTTCCGCCCGCTGGACGGGACCAAGGTCGTCGACCTCTCGCGCATCCTCGCCGGGCCGTACTGCACGCAGTACCTCGGCGAGATGGGCGCGGACGTCGTCAAGGTCGAGCCGCCGGGCCAGGGCGACGACACGCGGGGCTGGGGGCCGCCGTTCGTCGGCGACGAAGCCGTCTACTACCTGGCGGCGAACCGGAACAAGCGCGGGATCGTCCTGGACCTCAAGAGCGACCGCGGGCGCGAGGCCCTGCGCCGGCTCGTCGCGGACGCGGACGTGCTCGTCGAGAACTTCCGGCCGGGGACGCTGGAGCGGTGGGGGATCGACTACGCCGCGTTGTCCGCGCTGAACCCGCGGCTGATCCACGTGTCGATCACCGGCTTCGGGCAGACGGGGCCGTACCGCGACCGCGCGGGCTACGACCTGGTGGCGCAGGCCCTCGGCGGCGTCATGTCCCTGACCGGCGAGCCCGACGGCGCGCCGGCGAAGGTCGGGCTGCCGGTGGCGGACCTGAACGCGGGCACGTGGGCGATCATCGCGGTGCTGATGGCGCTGCAGGCCCGGCACACGACCGGCCGCGGCCAGTACCTCGACGTGTCCCTTTTGGACAGTCAGCTGGCTTGGCATGTTTACGCGGCGGGCGCCTCGTTCTACGACACCCCGCGACCGCGCCGGATGGGCTCGGCGCACCCCAGCATCGTCCCGTACCAGGCGTATCAGGTGTCCGATGGCTGGTTGATCATCGCGGTGGGCAGCGAGAAGCTTTGGCACGCCTTCTGTGGGGTGCTGGGGTTGGACATCGCTTCGGACGCCCGGTTCTTGTCGAACGCGGCGCGGTCGGCTCATCGGGATGCGTTGAACGCGCTGCTGGAGCCGGTGCTGGCGACCCGCACGGCGGCGGACTGGCTGAAGGACTTCGACGCGGCGGGGATTCCGGCGGCTCCGATCAACTCGATCGACGATGTTTATGCGGATCCGTGGGCAGCGGCGCGGGAGCAGGTGGTGCGGCTGCCGCATCCGACCGTGGGGACTTATGTCGGGACGGGGTTTCCGGTGAAGGCTTCGGAGACTCCGGCTCGGGCGACGTCGGCTCCGCCCACCTTGGGGCAGCACACTGCTGAGGTGCTGGCCGAGCTCGGGTATTCGGCGGCGGAGATCGCGGAGTTCCTGGACTGACCGGCCAGCTCCGGCCCTCGAACTGTGCACGATGGAGTGTTCGCGCTTCCCGCTTCGCCCTGGTAGGGATGGGGGCAGGACTGAGGAGGACCGATGTCAGCACAGCACGCCCTTTGGCACCCCTTCGCCGATATGGGCGCCGTCGACGGGGATCGGATGGTCATCACCCGGGGTGAGGGCTCGTACGTCTGGGACGACGCCGGGCGGCGGTACTTCGATGCCACCGCCTCGCTCTGGTACGCCAACTTCGGGCACGGGCGGCCCGAGATCACCGAGGCCGTCCGCAAGCAGCTGCAGACCCTCGACTCGTACAACCTGTTCGGCTACAACGCCAACGAGCCGGCCATCGAGCTGGCGGACCGGGTTGCCGCGCTGGCGCCGACGCCGGGGTCGAAGGTCTTCTTCGGCTCGGGTGGTGGGGACGTCATCGACACCGCCGTGAAGCTCGCGCGCGCCTACTTCGCGCACACCGGGCGGCCCGAGAAGGTGCACGTCATCGGGCGGGCGCAGGGTTACCACGGCACCCATGGCTTCGGCACCGCCGTCGGCGGCATTCCCGCCAACGCCAAGGACGTCGGCCCGCAGCCGCCCGAGTTTTCGCATGTTGCCTTCGACAGTGCGGACGCGCTCGAAGCCGAGATCCGGCGGGTCGGCGCCGCGAACGTCGCCGCCTTCTTCTGTGAGCCCGTGATCGGGGCCGGTGGGGTTCTGCTGCCGCCGGACGGGTACATCGAAGCCGTTGCCGAGATCTGCCGGCGGCACGACGTGCTGTTCGTCGCCGACTGCGTCATCGCCGCCTGGGGCCGGCTCGGCACCTGGTTCGGCATCGACCGCTGGGCCGTCCAGCCCGACATGATCACCACCGCGAAGGGCATCACCGGCGGCACCATCCCGCTCGGCGCGCTGGTCGTCGCCCCGCGGGTCGCGGAACCCTTCTTCACGGGCGCGCCGGGCGCACCGATCTTCCGCCACGGCGCGACGTACGCGGGGCACCCCGTCGCCTGCGCGGCCGGCCTCGCGACGCTCGACATCTACGAGCGTGACGGCCTCATCCCGCGCGGCCGCGAGCTGGAGAAGCCCCTGGCCGACGCCGTGTCCGGCGTGAGTGACCACCCGCTCGTCGCGGAGGTGCGGGCCGGGCTCGGGTTCCTCGCCGCCGTCGAGCTGACGGCCGAGGTCATGGACGCGGATCCGGGCGCGCCGGTGAAGCTGCAGCGCGCGTGCCGGGACGAGGGGGTGATCGTCCGCAACCTGGGACGCGGTGTTGCGGTGTCGCCACCGCTCATCGCCGCCGAGCCGGAGCTCGACCTGTTGGCCTCGGCGCTGCCGAAGGCTCTGGACCGCCTGCGCTGACGTTCACGACACGCAGAACTCGTTGCCCTCCGGGTCGGCCACCGTCACCCAGCTGTGCGGCCCCTGCCGCCCGCGGTGCAGATACGTCGCACCGCGGGCCTTCAGCTTCTCCAGCGTCGCCTCGACGTTGTCCGCGCCGACCCAGACGTCGATGTGGACGCGGTTCTTCACCGTCTTCGCCTCCGGCACCTCCTGGAACAGGATCCGGCGGGGTGGTGAGTCCGGGTGCCGGATCGCCGCTCCCGCCCGCCAGACCAGCGACCCGCGGTGGGTCCTGGTCTCCTCTTCCTTCGAGTACCCCTTCGTGATCATCTCCCGGACGAAGTCCGGGTCGGTCGGTTCGACGGACCAGCCGAGCGTCTCGGCCCACCAGTCGGCCAGCACGTGCGGGTCGGCCGAATCCACCACTACCTGGAAGTCATGCGCCATACCGGCACGTTAACGACCGAGTCCGACATTTTCCGGAGGCTCGGGTCCTCGGGCACGACCGTGAAGCGCCACTTGTCCACGCCGCCGCCCATGATCTCGGCGTACCGGCGGGCGCCGTCGGCGTTGGCGAACCGCACCTGCTGGCCGTTCATCAAGTGGGTGATCTTGACCGCCACAACAACCTCCCGAAGTCTGTGGGCCGGCCCGCGGAGCTTCCCCCTCCGGGACCGGCCCGCACAGTAGAACACATGTTCGACCGGGTGCGCCAGTGGATCCCCCGCCCAGGGGAGGAATGGGCAAAGTCGCAGGTCAGAGTGTTCGGATCATCGCCACGCGCGGCCACGCGTCCAGGCCGCGGGCGGCCTCCACCCGACGGATCTCCCGCAGGCCGGCGCCGATTTCCGCGTCCTCGAGGACCCGGAACCGCAGCCGCTCGTAGTACGGCGCGTTCCACGGAACCGCGGCGAACGTCGTGAGCGTCAGGGCCGCCAGACCGCGCTCGACGGCCCAGGCGGCGAGCGCCTCGATCAGCGCGCTGCCGAGGCCGCGCCGGGCGTGGCTGGGCCGGACGGAGACCTGCTCGACGTGCGCGTGCCCGTCGACGACCTCGGCGACGAGGTACGCCACCGGCCGGTCGGCGTCGTCCACGGCCACCCAGGCGCGCCCGGCGGACTGGTACACCGCCAGCTCGGCCACCGAACCCGGGTCGTCGTCGGCGATCGCGGCCATGTCGACGTCGCGGAAGAGGCTGCCCGCGGCACGCTCGATTTCGATCAGCGCGGGCAGGTCGTCGGGGCGCGCGAGCCGGATCACGATCGCATTCGTACGCGTCCGGCCGGGATTTTCACAGCGAATAAGACGAAACGGTCCGCTGGATCCGGGTCGCGTACTCCTGCAGGGCGGTGATCGCGGCGTGCCGGGCCTCCTCGGTGATCCGCGCGGCCGGGCCGGCCAGGCTCAGCACGGTCGGCCGCCGCCCGTAGGTGGGCACCGGCACCGAACACGCCCACACGCCTTCGTCGATTTCCCCGGAGCTGACCGAAAACCGGTTCTCCAGCGCGTGCTTGAGCTCGTCGCGCACGGCCGTGCCCCGCCGCTCGACGACCGTCGCCAGCCGCCGTTCGAGCTCGATCTCCGGCAGCAGCGCGAGCAGCATCTTCCCGGACGCGCCGACGCCGAGCGGGACCGAATGCCCCGGCTCGAACGTGAACCGCATCGCCCGGTCGCACTCGACGCGGTCCGCGCACACGGCGGCGTCGCCGAACTGCTGGAAGAGCATCACCGTCTCGCCGAGCTCGCGCGCGGCTTCCTCCATGGCCGGCTTCGCCAGCCGCACGAGGTCGTTCGCCAGCTGCGCGGCGCGCGCGAGCGGCATCACCTGGCTGGTGAGGTGGTAGTGCCCGGCCCGGCCCTCCTCGAGCAGCTGCAGCTCCTTGAGCAGCGCCACGTAGCGGTACGTCGTCGCGACCGGGGTGCCGATCGTCGCGGCGAGCTCGGCGACGCTGGCCTCCCAGCGCCGCTCGGAAAAGGCGAGGAGCAGCTGGAGGACCTTCCGGGAACTGCTGGCGCCGGGGGTGCGGCGGGGTTCGGTGGTGGCGGAACCGTCGACGGTACTGACGGCAGGCGTCATCGTGACCTCTCGGTGAGACAAAAACGACCTTCGCTATCACACGGGGTGAATAAATTAGCACGTTGTGTGAAAGGAAAGCCAGCAATCCGCCGACGGCCCCGCCATTCGAGAAAACCGCGGGTCAGAGCGTGAGGAACTCGCCCGGTTTCGTCACCACCGGTGACTCGACGTAGAGCCCGCGGTACTCGTCCTGGATGCCGGAGTTGTGCACCTGCAGCGCGAGCGGGCCGACGCGCCCGGCGGTCTTGTCGGTGAACTGCAGGACTTCGACACCTTTGCAGGTCACGGCCGTCCCGGTGAGCGGACAGCAGGCCATCCGCGCCACGCCCGTCGCCACGTCGCCGATCAGCTCGCACTGCGCCCACTTCTTGATGTCGATCGTGGGGTGCGAAAGCTGCTTGAACAGTTTGCCGCCGCCGTCGTTGTGCCCGGGCCGGTAGTCCCAGTGCCCGCCGTTCGGCGGCTGGAACTGGATCGCGCTCAACGCGTCGCGGATCGGGTCGGTGGTGCCCCAGATCAACACGGTCGGTTTGTGGTTGCCCTTGACCTGCCGGACATTGAATATCCACCGAAACGTGCCGACCTGCTGTTTGTTGTAGTACAACCAGCCGCGCGCGGTGCCATTCCCGTGGATGACGCCGTCTTTCGCCGACCACAGGCCGGCTTTCGACGACGTCCAAGAACTCAGGTCCGTGCCGGTGAACATCGGCACCAGGTTCGGGTCACCGTAAGGGTTGTCCGCCGCCTGCGCGGCCGGGGCGAACACCGAGGCCGCGACGATCCCCGCGGCCAGCACGCCAAGGAGCTTCCGGAACATCCTGCCGTCCTCTCGACGAACGTGATGGGCATTACGTTCGGACGGCGGATTTCACGCTACGAGCCGCGCGGGTGAGGCGTCAACCGCGATCCCGCTGACCGGTCAGGAACGGCGTCAGCAGGCCCGGCACGGCCTGGTCGGCGAGCGTCAGCCCGTCGGCCTCGGCGACGTCGAGCACGCGGTAGTGGCCCTTGCCCGCGGCGACCGGCGCGATGACCGTGACCAGCCCGGCCCGGCGCTGGAAGTACGAGCGCTCGACGACGACCCCGGTCATCCCGTCGCAGCGGACCGCCGCCGTGCCGCGGTCCAGCGAGCCCGAGCGCGTCACGAGGTACCGGCCGGTGAACGCGTGCCCGAGGCCGCGGTAGCGGTCCCAGCCGACGAGCAGGGCGAACGGCAGCAGCACGAGCGCGGCCTGCCACGGCCAGTCCGGCAGGGCGCCGAGCCACGCGAGGCCGTAGAGCGCGGCGGCGAGCAGCAGCACGCCGGTGACGGCGCGGGAGAGCCGCCGGTACAGCGCCCGGCGCGGGTGGCGCGTCAGCGGCGTCGCGACCGGGTCCTCGCCGAGCACTTCCGCGACGACTTCGTGCGCTTTCGCGAGCGGCGCGGGCGGGAGCAGCAGCCCGCCGCTCTTGTCCGCGCCCTTGCCCTCGCGCAGGCCGCCGGCGATGGCGACGCAGCGCGCGCCGCCGGCCAGCCGCAGTGGCAGCGGCTCGCGGATCTCCACGCCCCGCAGGCGGTCCTCCTCGATCGACACCGAGCGCGTCGTGATCAGCCCGCGCCGGATGTGCAGCGTGCCGGCGGGCTCGCGGGTCAGCCGGAAGTTCCAGAACGACAGCACGTACCCGCCGACCGACAGCACCGACACGAGCACCAGCAGCCCGGCCGCGGCGAGCACCAGGCTCAGCCACGTCGGCGTGTCCGCGAAGTGCCCGACGACCGCCCGGACCAGCGAGAACTGGATCGGGTCGAAGTGCAGTTCGTGCGCGAAGTGGTACACGGTGCCGACGGCGGCGCCGACCACCGCGAGCCCGGACAGCGTGAACGGCGCGTACCGCAGCCACTTCTTGTCGACGGCGGCGACGAGCTGCTCCGGCGGCGCGGCGGGCTCCTCCGCGGAGCCGGCCGCAGGTGCCTTGCGGTGCAGCAGGAGCGTCCGCAGCCGCTGCGCCTCCGCGACGGTGATGGCGTCGAGCACCAGCTCGTCCTTGCCCGGCCCCTTGCCGTGCGCATGGCGCCCGGTGCCGATCCGCGCCGCGGCCAGGGAGAACAGCCGGTGCTTCGGCTCGGAGGTGACGTCGACCGTGCGGATCCGGTCGCGGGGGATGGCCCGTTGCTTGCGCAGCAGCAGCCCGGTGTGCCATTCGACCTGCGACGCGGTGATCCGGTAGCGCGAAGTGAGCACGTGCGAGACACCGGTGAACACGGCGATCGCGGTGAAGACCAGGCCGATCCACTGCCACGGCTCGCCGTGGCCGAACAGCAGCGCGCCCAGCAGCACCGGCAGCGACTTCACCAGGTCCAGCACCGGCCGGATGAGCAGCATGCGGCGGTCGAGGTGGTGCCACGGCGCGTCCTGCGTGCCTTCGGCGGGCAGGACCACAGCGGCTTCGGTGGCTTCGGTGCTCATCAGGTCGCGTCCCCCCGGATCGCCTGCGTCGTCTTCGTGAGCTCGTCCGCCAGCTCCAGCGCGCGGTCGTGGGTCAGGCCCGCGATGCGCAGCGGGCCGGCCGCGGACGCCGTCGTCACGGTGATCTTCGCCAGCCCGAAGAGCTGCTCGAAGGGGTCACGCTCGATGTCGACGGTCTGGATCCGCGAAACCGGCGCGATCCGCCACTGCTGCTTCAGCCAGCCGGCCTGCGTGTAGACGGCCTCGTCGGTGACCTCCCAGCGGTGCACGCGGTAGCGCCACTGCGGCATGACGATCAGGTGCAGCGGCGCCAGCACGGCGGAGACCACCAGCGTGACGTCGAGGAACGCCGGTGGATCGTCGCTGGTCACCACGATGACGGTCTGGATCCCGAGCAGCACGATCCAGAGGATCGCGGCGGTCGCCGTCCAGTAGCCGATGGCCCGGCGGCTGACCCGGTGCGCCGGTGGCCGCAGCCGCAACGCCGTGTTCGTGGTGTGTTCGCTCACGGGCTCAAGCGTGCCCGATCGGTGGCTTGTGTGCCCAGGACATGTGTCACGATGCCGATCCGGTCCGGCCTCGATCGCGTGCCGTTACGATCGGCGCCACCGCCGGAGGAATGGAATTCCCTCGCGCGTGTGTTGTGCTCTACGGAGAGAAGTAGCTGCGAGCAGGAGGACCTGGTGGGATTCGATCCCGACGATCTCTACGAGGTGGACTCGGACGTCCCCGACCTGACCGGGGCGGTGCTGCTGCACCACTTCGAGGGGTTCATGGACGCCGGCTCGGCGGGCCGGCTCCTGGCCGAGCACCTGCTCGGCGGGGACCACCGGGTGGTCGCGCGCTTCGACGTCGACCGGCTCATCGACTACCGCTCGCGGCGGCCGACGATGACCTACGCGGTCGACCACTGGGAGGACTACGACGCGCCCGAGCTGGTCGTGCACCTGCTGCACGACGCCGACGACACGCCGTTCCTGCTGCTGTCGGGCCCGGAGCCGGACCACGACTGGGAGCGGTTCTGCGCCGCGGTCCGCAACCTCGTCGAGCGCTGGGGCGTCCGGCTGACCGCCGGGTTCCACGGCATCCCGATGGGCGCGCCGCACACCCGCCCGCTCGGCGTCACCGCGCACGCCACCCGCAAGGACCTGGTCGGCGAGCACCAGCCGCTGCCGAACCGGCTGCAGGTGCCGGGCAGCGCCGCCGCGCTGCTGGAGTACCGGCTGGGCGAGTGGGGCCACGACGCCATCGGCTTCGCCGCGCACGTGCCGCACTACCTCGCGCAGTCGACGTACCCGGGCGCGTCGCTGATCGTGCTCGACGCGCTGAGCCGCGCGACCGGGCTGAGCCTGCCCGAGGGCGAGCTACGCGCGGCCGCCGAGCTGGCCGACGCCGAGATCAACCGCCAGGTCGCCGAGTCCGACGAGGTCGCCGACGTCGTCCGCGCGCTCGAGCGGCAGTACGACACGTTCATCGAGGCGTCCGAGAAGGGCAGCCTGCTCGCGGAGTCCGTCGAGCACATGCCGACCGCCGAGGAGCTCGGCTCGCAGTTCGAGCGCTTCCTGGCGGAGCAGAACGGCGGCGACGGCCCCGAGCGCTGATGACGCGCTACGACGAGATCGGCGTCGGCTACGCGCTGGGGCGGCGGACCGACCCGCGCTGGCTGGCGCCGGTGCTCGACGCGCTGGGTGACGCGCGTTCGGTCGTCGACGTCGGCTCCGGAACCGGTTCCTACGAGCCGCCGGGGCGCGCGGTCGTCGCGGTCGAGCCGTCGGCGGAGATGATCCGGCAACGCCGTCCCGGCGCCGCGCCGGTCGTGCGCGCGGTCGCCGAAGCGCTGCCGTTCGCCGCGGGCGCGTTCGACGCCGCGCTCGCGGTGCTGACCGTGCACCACTGGCCGGACTGGCGTCGCGGCCTCACCGAGCTGCGCCGCGTCTCGCGCCGTCAGGTCGTCCTCGCCTACGACACCGCGCTGCACAAAAGCTTCTGGCTGGTGCGCGAGTACGTGCCGGAGGTCGCGGCGCTGGAGTCGTCCCGGCCGTCGGCGCCGGAGATCGCGGACTTCCTCGGGGCGGCTTCGGTGGTCGAGCTGCCGGTGCCGTGGGACTTCACCGACGGAGTCTTCCCGGCGCACTGGCGGCGTCCGGAGGCCTACCTCGACCCGGCGGTGCGGCGCGCGTGCTCGGCGCTCGCGCAGACCGCGCCGGACGCCGTCGCGCGGGGAATCGCGCGGCTGCGGGCGGACCTGGAGTCGGGCCGCTGGCACGCCGAGCACGCGGAGCTGGTCGACCGGCCCGAGTGGGACGCGGGGTTCCGGCTCATCGTGACCTGATCCATCCACAGTGGACGGTTCAGCCGTGGCAGCCCTCCTCGTTGAGCGGGCCCATCGACGGCAGGACCAGCCCGCACAGGTAGCCGTCGATCCACCGGCCGTTCCCGGAGAGGTTCACCGCGAGCCGGACCAGCGGCGCGAACCCCTTGATGCCGGCGGCGAGCGCGTCCTGGTTGCGCTGCAGCATCGACGTCAGCTGGTCGAGCTGGGTCAGCAGCGGGTCGAGCTGCGCGTTGTTGTCGTCGACCAGCCCGGACAGCTCGGTCGCGAGCTGCCGCGAGCCGTCGAGCAGGGTGCTGATCGCCTGCTCACGCCGGCTCACCTCGGACAGCAGCTGGTTGCCGTCGGCGAGGAGCTGCCGCACGGCGCTGTCGCGGTCGACGAGCGTCTGCGAAACCACCCGGGTGTTGGCCAGCAGCGTGCCGAGCTGGTGGTCGCGCGACGCGAGCGTGTCCGACAGCCGGGACAGCCCGGTGAGCGCGGCCCGGACGCTCTGCGGGGTGTTCGCCAGTGTCGCCGAAAGCGTGTCGAAGCTCTTCGCCAGCTGCGTGGTGTCGATCCGGTCCACAGTGGACGAAAGGTCGCCGAACGCCGTGAGGATGTCGTAGGGGACGCTCGTGCGGGAGCGCGGGATCGGCACGTCCGGGTCGAGCGTGCCCTCGCCCCGCGGGTCGAGGGCGAGGTACTGCTGGCCCAGCACGGTCTTCAGCCGGATCGACGCGCCGGTCGTGTCCCCGAGCCAGGCTCCCTTGGCCTGGAAGGAAACCAGCACGTGGTCGCGCTCAGCTCGATGTCCGCGACCCGACCGACCTTGACCCCGGCGACGCGGACGTCGTTGCCCTTGGCCAATCCGGCTGCTTCACCGACTGTGCTGGCTGTTCCCGATCCGCCCACAGCCACGGCCGCATGATTTCGCATCTACCGTTACGTGCCGCTGGAGGGGCGGCCTGCTTTTGGCCGGATCGGGAACCGGGCGGCGTAGGTGGTGCCGTCGCCGACCACCGTCAGCTCACGCGGCGGTGAGCGCCGGGTACTCACGATATTCCACCGCGTTGGCCGCGCGGTCGGTCATCCAGAGGAACACCTTGCCGAACAACCGTGTGTTCAGCATCCGGTAGCCGCGGTTGCGGCTGCGGATCTTCGCGACGGTGCGCGGGGCGAGGAAGTTGCCCGAGCCCTTGCCGTTCTTCTGCCCGACGGTGGCCGGCTTGCGCAGCCGCTCCTCGTACTTCGCGAACGCCGTCAGGTGGTCACCGCCTGCCGCGGCGAGCTCGCCGGCCAGCACCTGCGCGCCCATCATCGCGAGCCCGGTGCCGGACCCGCCCGGGCCGGCGCACCAGGCGGCGTCACCGAGGAGCACGACCCGGCCCTTGAACCAGCGGTCGAGGTGGATCTGGCTGATCGAGTCGACGTAGAGGTCGTCCGTGGCCGGCAGCGCTTCGAGCAGCTTCGGCGTCTCCCAGCCGGTGTCCGCGAAGAGCTGCGCGACGAGCGCGCGCTGCTCGTCGGTGGTGCGGCGGCGGAACTCGACACCGTCGGCGGCGAAGACGAGCGCGACGTGCAGCCGGTCCGGCAGCCGGTGGCTGCCGACGGTCAGGCCGCGGCCGGGCTCGTTGTACATGACGCTGCTGTGGTCGAGGCCGAGGTGGTTGGGCGCGGTGAACCCGGCGATGCCGAACCCGAGGTCGCGGCGGAAGTCCGCCTCGGGCCCGAAGGCCGCGGCCCGCACCCCGGAGTGCACGCCGTCGGCCCCGACGGCGAGGTCGAAGGTCCGCGGCGCGCCGCGGGAGAAGGTGACCTCGACGCCGTCCGCCGTCTCGGTCAGGCTGGTGACGCGGTCACCGAAGACGTATTCGGTGTAGTCCGCGGTGTGCTCGTAGAGGATCCGCGCGAGGTCACCCCGCAGGATCTCGACCTCCCCGCTCCAGGCGGCGCCGGGCACGGTGAGCGCCGGCCGCGCGTCGAGCCCGAGCACGGTCTGGTCACCCATGGCGGTTTCGTGGCGGCGGACGTCGTCGAGGATGCCCATGGCGTCGAGCAGCTTGACCTGCTCCCCGCGGAAGTCGACGGCCTGCCCGCCGGGCCGCAGCGCGGGCGCGGTCTCGACCACGGTGACGCGGTAGCCGCTGCGGTGCAGCCAGAAGGCCGCCGACGGGCCGGCGATGCTGGCCCCGGACACGAGCACGGTCTTGGCGGTCATCGGAAGTTCCTCTCGGTCGGTGCTGATGACCGAAGAGTGCGGGAGACCGCTGACGGCCCTCGCACGATCCGCTGACGGTTCGGCCGGTGGTGCCCGGTTCGAGTGGTTAGCATGGCGCGGTGGACCGCTCCGCCGCAGGCCGGATCCAGGACGGCGAGGAGATCGTCGAGGCGCGCATCCTGGATGCCGCCGCGCACCTCATCGCCGAGGACGGGTTCGGCCGTCTCAAGCTCGGGGGCGTCTGCGCTCGCTCGGGGTACGCGCGGTCCGTCATCTACCAGCACTTCGGCGACAAGGACGGGCTCGGGCAGCGGCTCGTCGAGCACGCCGTCGAGGAGTTCACCAACGCCTACAGCGAGGCGGTCGCGGCCCGGACCGGCGCGGCGACCGCGACGCCGATGGACATGCTGCGCGCGCTGCTGGACATCATCTTCGAGCTGATCCGCACGATGCCGACGCTCAACCAGGCGTTCCTCGCCCTCTGGGGCGACGCGGCGGCGGAGAGCTCGGCCCTGCGCGGCGCCCTGACCGAGGCCGACCGCCGCTTCCGGTTCGCGATCGCCCAGACGGTGGCCAGCGGCGTCGCGGACGGGACCATCACCGGCGTCCGCGACGCGGACTCCTACGCGTCGGCGCTGCTCGCCCAGCTGCGCGGCATCTCGATGCAGGCACTGGTCGACCCGGACGGCGTCGACCTCCGAGGCGTCCGGGCCGAGCTGGAACGCGGCATCGACCGCCTGTCCGCGGGCTTCCGCGGCTCGTTATAGGGCGAACGCGATCGACCGCAGCACCAGCACGGCGATGAAGACCAGCGTGAAGGCCAGATCGAGCGAAATCCCCCCGATCCGCACCGGCCGCACGACCCGCCGCACCGGCCCGATGACGGGTTCGGTGGCCGAGTAGGCCAGCCCCCGTGCCCGCCGGGCCCACGGCGGGCTGTCGGCGACCATCCCCACCCAGTCCAGCACCATCCGCGCGATCAGCACCAGCATGTACAGGGTCAGCGCGAAACCGAGCAGTGTCCCTAGCGCACCCATGGTTCCCTCCGTCCTTCTCACCTGGAGAACGTCCGGAGGGGACCGGGTAGTGCCGGATCCGTCCGTTTCTCAGCTTTTCGACAGGATCACGCGTCGCCCGAGGGCCCGGCGCCGTTCGAGCCGCCCGCCGGCTCGGCCGGTGCCTTGTCGGACGACGGCTTGGCGGGCGCGGGCTTCGGCGCCGGGTCCGCCGTCTTGGCCGCGGCCGGCTCGGTGACCCCGGACACGACGGGACCGCTTTCGATCGCCGCCTTGGTGTTCCGGCGCTCGAGACGCTGACGCATCGTCTCCCGCTGGCCGCCGAGCCCGTTGCCGCCGAAGAGGTTGCCGAACGCGGTGCGGTGCACCTCGGAGACGTCCATGTCCTCGAGGTTCCCGCCCATCGCGATCTGCAGCGCCTTCAGCTTGATCTCGGCCTCGGTGTTGCGCTCGCTGCTCAGGTAGGCCAGCACCTCGCGGACGTCGCCGTTGTTCGTGGCGAGCAGCTGCGCGATCTGCTCCTCCGAACTGCCGTGGGAGACCTCGCGCAGCTCCTTGCGCCGCAGCTCCTGCACCCCGAGCTCCTGCTTGGCCTCGACCACGCCCTGCGTGTTCACCGGCTGGACCGTGACCGAGTAGCCGCCGAGCTCCACGTCCCGGGACGGGTGGGCCGAGCTCAGCCGCGCCTCGATCGCCCGGGCCGCCTCGGTCGGGCGCAGCACGTCGAACCGCGCCGCCGTGTCGCGGATTTCGCGGGCGAGCGAGGGGAGCAGCGCGGCGGTCATGTCCTGGATGCTGTCCCGCGCGATCGTGAACGGGTCGAGCACGCGGCACGCCAGCTCGACCCGCACCGAGAAGGGGAACACGGCTTCCGCGCTGGCCGCCTGCACGGTGAACGAGAGCCCGTGGTTGGCGACGTCGATCACGTACCGCCGGTACTTGCCGAGCCGGCCGGTCGGCGCGGGCCGCCCGTGCCACAGCACGATCGGCTCGCCCGCGGTGCGGATGAGCACGTGCGCCGTGCCGAGCTCGGGCACCGGGGGCGAGCCGAACCAGCGCCGGCCCACCTCGGTGCGTTCCAGGATGGGGTTGTAGGTCCGGGTCATGACACCTCTTCTTCCGCCTCGTCCATCAGGTCGTAGAACGTCGCCGCGGCGACCGAAGGCTGGTAGCGGTCCTGGGCCCACAGGCCCAGCGCGTAGTGGACGCGGTTCTGGTCGCCGGTGCTCTCGTCCGCGATGTCGGCGACGAGGCCGAGGACGACCTCACCGGCGTCGGCGTCCTCGTCGACCCGACGCACCCAGGTCCGCAGTCCGGCGAGGGCCAGGTCCCGGACGAACCGGTTGCTCATGGCCCGGCTCCACAGCATCGCCATGTACTCCCGGTTTTCGTCCGCGGTCCGCAGCAGCAGGGGCCAGCTCTCGTCGGTCTCGGGCCGGACGACGCAGGTGAACACGAGCAGCGCCTTGATGAACGCGTCTTCGTCGTCGCGGTTGTCCGTCCATTCGCCCAGCGCTTCCAGCACGTCGCGGCCGCAGCCCGCGCCGAGGAGGGCGCCCGCGCTCGCGGCCACCGCGCCCAGCACCTCCCACTTGTCCGGGCAGACCACGAAGTCGCGAAGGATTCCCAGCGCCCTTCGCGGCTCCCGGATCCCGAGTGGACCGCCGGCGGCCAGCGCCGCGGTCGTGCAGAGATTTTCGGTGTTCTTGGAGTACGCCGCCACCGCCCAGTCCTCGAGCACCGACCAGGCCGCGCGTTCGTCACCGAGCGCGCCGGCGACGTTGAGCCCCTGCGCTGCCGTCTGCCGCAGCCACGGTGAGCTTTCCCGGCCCCACGGCTGCAGGTACTCGTGCACCCCGTGCTGGAAGTCCTGCCGCGCCAGGATGCCGATGGCCTGCGCCGCACCGGCGCGGATCTCGACGTCGGCGTGTTCGGCCAGCTCCTTGAGCCACTCCAGGATCTTCAGCCGCGCCCCGTCGTAGCCGCACCAGACGATCCCGAGCACCGCCGGGCGCACCCGCGGGTGCCGGAACCGGACCGACGGCGCGCGGCGCAGATCTTCGGACGGCACGAGCTGGAGCCAGGTGTGGTCGGCGAGCAGCCGCTGCGTGTACCGCAGGGACGTCGGCGCCCGGCTGCCGCCGCTCAGCCGCTTGTAGAGCGAAACCGCCGCGTCCGCCACCTTGAGGTAGCCGGTGTTGTCCAGCACCGCGGTGGCCAGCACCAGCGAAAGGTCCTTCGCCTCCGGTTCCCGGCTGAGCCACTCGCGGACCAGGCCCTCCGGGTTGCCCAGCTTCGCGGCGGTTTCCGCGAGACTGCGCCCGGTGCGGTGGCTCTCCTGGATCTCCGTGGCGGCGCGGACCGCGAACGCCGGGGTGTTCCGCTCGGTGAGCACTTCGAACAGTTCGGTGCCGGCCAGCTCCTCGAGCAGCTCCTCGGCTTCGGACGGCATCGTGTCCCGCAACCGGCGGCGGAGGATCTCCACCGGGTCGGGCAGCTCCCACTCGTCCAGCACGAACTCAGCGCGGTTGGGCACCTCGTCGAGCGAGCCGCGGGGCGGGCCGGTGACGACGACCAGGTAGCTGTTCGCCTCGTGCAGCCGCTGCGCGGTGTTCCGCAGCCACTCCTCGGTGATCCGGGCCGCGGTGAAGGCGTCGTTCCGGCCGGGTTCGTCGAACACGACGAACCCGGTGTCCTCGCGCGGCACCCGCCACATCGGGTTCGTGAGCGCCGACGCCGGCACTTCGGCGACGGCCTCCGCCTGCTTGCCCTCGTGGAGGGTCGTCCGGAGCAGCTGCAGCGCCCGCGTCCGCTTGCCGGTGCGGGCCGGGCCGGCCAGCACGACGAGGTTTCGCTCCGCGAGCAGCTCCAGCTCGTCGCGGAACCCCGGCGGCTCGACGAAGGACGCCGTCGCTTCGTCCAGGTCGCGTTCGGAGAAGCTGACCTTCGGTGAGCGGCGGCCGGGACGCCGCCGGTCGAGCTCCTCGTCGAAGGAGCCGGTGAAGACGGTGATCGACTCGGCGTTGAACTGGTTGATCCCGCGGGCTACGTACTCGCCCATCCGGGTCTGGGCCAGATGGCTCGTCTCCCCCTGCACGTTGCGCACGGCGCTGTCACGCCCGAGGTCCGCCGGCGGGGACGACGGCGCGGCCGGCTCTTCGGTCTTGGTCTCCGGCTTCTCCCCGGTCTTGGCCTCCGGCGGGGGCGTGGCGGGCGGCGGAGGTGGCGAGGGCGGCGTCGCCGGTGGCGTCGGCGGCGGGCTGGGTGGTCTTTCGTCGGCCACGGGGACTCTCCTCTGACGGGCTGGGTGAGATCGGTCAGGTGCCGGCGGGCCAGTCGCCGAGGAAGATGCCGCCGATGTGCGTGCCGCTCTGGATGACGTTGCCGTGGACCGTGCCGAGGACGGTGTTGTTCGTGGTGGTGCCGGCGCCGGGCGCGCTCGGCGGTGCCGGGGCCGGGCCCAGCGCCGGGATCTGCCGCCGCAGGCGCGTGACGAGCCGGTCGAGGTCGGGCTTGCTGTTGCGGAACGCCACGATGGTGCTCTGCTTCTCGGTGAGCTCGCGCAGCGATCCGGGCAGCTCGGCCGGGTCGAGCAGGTGACGGCGTTCGAGGTGCACCGGGATGACCTGCTTGTTCAGCCGGAGCCCGAGCTCGATCTCACGGCGGACGAAGTCGTTCGGGTCGTCCAGCCGCCGTCGGCCGTCTTCGCCGGTCGCGGTCAGCCACCGCGGCCCGATCACCACGAGCACCGCGACGGAGGCGGACACGGCGTCGAACATCGCCGTCGCCCAGTCGTCGCCGAGGTCGATCGAACGGGAGGCGAAGAACACCGCGTCCGGACCGAACTCGCGGGTGAGCTCGTGGTCGAAGAATGCCGCCGCGAACGGTTCGTCGGTGGTGCGATAACTGAGGAAAACCTGGGTCACGGGCAGCTTCTCCGTATCCGAGTTCGTCGTGTTTTTGTCCGTCAGTTGTCCAGCGGGGTGCTATTTCCGGAGCAGGGTGCTGCCGTTGTAGCCGCCGGTGTGCGTGATGCGCTTCGCGTAACAGCCGTCCTTGTCGATGCCGGCGGTGTCGCACCAGCCGTTCGCGGACTCGCCGCTGCTGTAGGGCTGCGGGAGGACGGTGACCCAGAAGTTGCCCTGCTTGAAGCTGCTGTAGTCCCCGGACCACAGCAGCAGCGCGCCGGGGTACCTCGCCTGCAGGTTCGCGAAGTCCGCCCAGATGGCCAGGTGGTCGTAGGTCGTGCCGTTCGCCTTGAGGCCGAGCGACTTCGACGACAGCTGGGGCACCCAGGAGTCCGCGAGCTGTTCGACCTGGCCGCGGTCGTGCGCGACCTGGGCTTCGAGCCGTTGCTGCGCCGAGCTTTCGTCGGTGGGCGTGGGATCCGGCGTGCTCGTGGCGACCTCGAGCGGAGCGGTGGTCGTGACCGGCGCCGCGACGTCGCTGGGCGCGGCCGCGACCGGCGTCTTGCGCCCGGTGTTGGCGGTCAAGGCGACGATCACCACGATCGCGGCGACCACGGCGACCGCCGCCACTGCGGCGAGAACCCGCTTGACTTGCCGCGGCTCGCCCGGCGCGGGCTCCTCGGACGCCGGCTCGGCGGGCGGCGGCGTGCCGGGCACCAGCACCGGCGCGGGGGCCGGCGGCAGGTCCTCCAGCGGGATCAGCCGGACGTCGGTCTCGTCCTCGGCGTGCTCGGTTTCCGGCTGCACGGCGGGGAATTCCAGGGTCATGGACATGGCGGCCGCCGGCCCGCAACCGTCGCAGAGCTCACCGCCCGGTCGCGTGGGCGCCGTTCCACACCGCGCACAGGGGACAGACATGGTCGGCTCGCCTTCACTGGATCGTTTTCCATCGCTGAGATCGAAGTCTCGTCAGCCATTTGGAACGTTACCGGATCAGGTCAGGACGGCATAAGGTATTGGCAACGGTTGGATATCGAGGAATGGGAAAGTGGACAGATCCAGGAAAATTCCTGGACAGAAATGCCGAAAAGGCCTGATGGCAGCCTTGTGCGTGGCCGGGCGCGGGAGCGCTTTCTCGTCTGGTGGCGAGCCGAGTGTTGGTCCGGCAACCGGATCCCGTGCCACTGTGCTGCTCGTCGCAGCCGTGCTCCATGCGTGTTCACTTGAGGTCTCCCGACCTGCGAATATTACTTTTAGTAGTCAGTTGAGCGGGGTTTATGGGTTGCATTTGGGTGGCATGTGGGTAGCATAAGAGGACGTCGCAGGCCGGGAAGTGGCCTGCCGCAGGTCCCCGTGCGCCGATGGGTCGGCGTGGTGCGGCGGGGAGCTGCGGCACCCGTGGCGTCCGGACCTAGGAGGCCCCATGCCGCCCGTTGATCTCGACATCGACATCCACGAGCAGACCACGCGACTCGACCTGCCGGAACTGGTCCGGCAGCTGATCGCGCACCTCGGGCCGACCCTCGTAGCCACCCTCGCGGATGTCCGGGACCGCAAGCTGCCCTACAAATGGGCCAACCCCGACGGCGCCACACCGCGGCCCGAAAGCCAGCAGAAACTGCTGGCCGCGCATCGGATCTGGGCGATGATCAGCGGGGCCGAGGGGGACAACGTGGCTCGGGCGTGGTTCATCGGGGCCAATCCGCGCCTGGGCGAAGAGGCGCCGGTCATCCGCCTTCGCGAAGGTCAGATCAAAGCGGTTCTCCAGGCCGCCAAGGCGTTTGTCGAGGGGGTCGACGACTGAGCCGGCGCACGTCACTTTGTCGTGACGACTGGTAACACGGACCCGTTCGGGTCACGACTGTCCATGCATTGAGGCGACACTGGGCCGAACCGGCCCAGTCGACTGAAATGAGGACAGCGTGACTCGCCGGGTATGTTCCCAGACAGGTCTGAAGATCGAATCCTTCCCCCGGCGGCCGGTGTGGCGCATTGCCAAGATCTCTTACGGGCCGATGAACCCCCGTCAGCGCCCGGAGGTCGCCGAGCGGGGGGACTGGGGTCGGTACGACGTCCCGAAGCACCGCACGATCTACGGTGCGACGCCGAGGGAATGCGCCTACGCGGAGTCGCTGGCCGCGCAGCGGCTGAAGTTCGTTCCCGGGACGTCGCACGACCTGAACCTCGCCGACCTGTTCGACGGCGAGGAAAACGCCAGCTTCCACGATGAGATCGAACGGGAGTGGCAGGAACGCAACCACATGTCGCCGGGCACGGTTGCCGCCGGCTGGCGGCACGAACGCAAGCTCTATTCGTTGCAGCTGCCGGAAAACGGCTATTTCGTCGACGTCGAAGCGGCGGAGAGCATCAGCGTGATCTCACGGGCGATGCGCCTCGAGTGGCTCACGGTGGGCGCCTTGCGCGGGGAAAATCGGGTGCTCACCACCAAGGTCGCCGAGTGGTTGTGGAACGTCGAGCTCGACGACGGTTCGTCCCCGCACGGAATCCGGTACGCGTCGAAGCACGGGAACGACTGGCTTTGCTGGGCCATCTGGCTTCGCGTGATGGACGACGGCGGGACCGCTTCGGACGAACCGACCTCCGCCGACTCCGGCGTGGCGATCGAGGCGAGCGAACGGAACCGTCCACTGCGGAGGGTTGCCGACATGAACGACCTGAAGATCTTTTGAGCTCCAGCGGAGGCTCCCGGGCCCTCGCTCGGCAGCCCAGGAGCCCCGCCCGCTAAGCGGCCAGCCCCTGCGCCGCCTCGTGGAACTCGTCGTAGTCGCGGTAGTAGTCCGCCTCGTCGTACTCCTCGGAGGCCAGGCACAGCAACACCGCTCCCGGGGCGAACTCCGTGACGTCGCACCACACCATCGGGCTCACGTACAACCCCCGGCTCGGGTTGTCCAGCACGTACGTCGCCTGCTCGAAGCCGTCGTTCGCGACCACCGTGAAGCTTCCGTGGATCGCGATCAGGAGCTGGCGCAGCTCGCGGTGGCCGTGGGCGCCGCGGGACGCGCCGTCCGTGATGTTGTGGAGGTAGAACGCTCGGCGGACCTCGAACTCGATGTCGTGGCGGGGCTGGATCACCGTCAGGCGGCCGCGCTCGTCGGCGTGCTCGGGGAAGTCGATGATTCTGCAGGGCTCGATCCTGCCGATCACGGGCTGGTTGTCGGCCATGGGTCACCTTTCCTTCGCGTTGACGGGATCCTCACGCGGCCTCGGGCGTGGCCAGCCGGGCGGCCACCACCGCCCGGTCGACCTTGCCGTTCGGGTTGAGCGGCAGCTCGTCGAACGCCGTCGCGTGGCGCGGCACCATGTAGGCGGGCAGCTTCGCCCGCACCCCGGCGAGCAACGCCTCGGCGTCCTGGACGCCGCCGGTGTACGCGGCCTCGAGGTCCAGCTCGCCGTTCGGGCCGGCCAGCGCGACGACCACCGCGTCCCGCACGCCCGGCCGCGCCCGCAGCGCCGCCTCGATCTCGCCGAGCTCGACCCGGTAGCCGCGGATCTTGACCTGGTGGTCGAGCCGGCCGTGGTGGACGAGCTCGCCGCCGGAGACGCGGACGCGGTCGCCGGTGCGGTACCAGTGCTCGTCGGTCAACGGCGCCGATCCGTCGTAGACCTCGGCGCGCTCGCCGTCGAACGTGACGAACCGGCCGATGTTGTCGGCGGGGTCCAGGTAGCCAGGGAACCGCTGCGGCCCGCGCATGCACAGCTCGCCGTCTTCCGCGGGCACGCCGTCCTCGTCGACGACCAGGGTCTCCAGCGCCGGGTACGCCGTCCCGATCGGGACCGTGCCGTTCGCCGGCCGCGGCCACGCGCCGAGCTCGCCGGGCAGGCGGTAGCCGGTGCAGGTGATCGTCACCTCGGTGGGGCCGTAGCTGTTCTCCAGCGCGCTGTCCGGCGCCGCCGCGCGCCACGCCTCCGCCTGGCTCGTCGTCAGCGCCTCGCCGCAGAACACGCTCCACTTCAACGTCGGCATGCTGCCAGGAGCCAGGCCGCGCAGCCGCTGCGCGAACGAAACCACCGACGGCACCGAGCACCAGTGCGTGATGCGCGCCCGCTTCACGAACCGCGCCGGCGCGAGGACGTCGTTGCCGGTGGGCACCACCAGCGTCGCGCCCGAACCCCACGCCAGGAACATGTCGCGCACGGACGGGTCGAAGGTGAGGTCGAAGATCTGCGACACCCGCGCGTCCGGGCCCACGCCGTACAGCGGGATCACGTAGTCCAGGTACGCGGAGACGTTGTGGTGCCGGATCGGCACGCCCTTCGGGGTTCCGGTGGACCCGGACGTGAAGAGGATGTAGGCGAGGTCGTCCGGACCGGCTGCGGAGCGCGGCAGCTCGGGCGGAATCCCCTCACGGAGTTCGGCCAGCCGAGGATCGAGCCGGACGACGGGAGCCGGAAAGTCCGGGACGTCTTCCTGCGTCAGCACCAGGTCGAGGCCGGCCGCCTGGGTGATCGAGGCGTTGCGGGCCACCGGGAACGCCGGGTTCAGCGGCACGACGGTGGCGCCGAGGCGTTGCGCCGCAAGGTATCCCGTGTAGGCGAGCGGGCAGCGCGCGGCCAGCAGGCCGATCCTCGCCGGCACCCCGCCGTGCTCGGCGACGAGCGCCGCCGCCAGCCGCCGGGCCAGCGCGTCGAGCTCGGTGTAGCTGAACTGCTCGCCGGCCACCTCCAACGCGGTCCGGTCGCCGAACCGCGCCACGGTGGTGGTGAACCAGTCGTCGAGCGTGCGGGTGTCGGTCATGGGTTCCCTCCTCGGCTGGGCCGTCATCAGGCCGTCTCCGCCAGCAGCGCGTCGGCCGCGTCCGCGACCCCGGACAGCACGACTTCGGTGACGCCGCCGCCGATCCCGAAGACCGCGGCCTGGGCGCGCAGCCACTGCGCGCCGCCGGTCGCGAAGCCATCGGCGCCCTGCAGCTGGGCGCAGTCCGCGAGCACTCGCTCGGCGGTCAGCCCGGCACTGGCCTTCAGCAGCGCGGCGGCCGAGCCGTCGTACCGCGTCGCCACGCGGTCGCCGAGCTCCTGGCACAGCGCGTGCAGCTGCCGCACCGCCACCACGGACGCGGCGAACCGCTGGCGCACGCTGTCGTTGCGCCACAACGGTTCGTCGGACCGCGCGGGGTCTTCCAGCCGGCTCTTCGTGGCCGTCAGCACCCGCCGGCACAGCGCGACCGCCCACAGGGCGCCGGCGAGCCGTTCCACGGCGATCTGGCGGGCGAACCCGGCCAGGCCGCGGCCCGGGCGGCCGACCAGGTGCTCGCGCGGCAGCCGCACGTCCTCGAAGGTCACGTGGCCGACGCCGGCGCCGTCGAACAGCTCGGTGTCCGCTTCGCGCGCGGTCACCCCGGCGGCCGACGCCGGGACCAGCACCCACGTGAAGTTGGTGAAGTGCCGGCCGGGGCGGTGCCGCGCCAGCACCAGGAACTGGTCCGCCTGGGTGGCGTTGGTGATCCAGCGCTTGCCGCCGCTCAACACGAGCTCGTCGTCGCCGATGGCGACTTCGGTGCCGAGCGCGGTCAGGTCGGAGCCGGCGGTGGTGTCGGTGGCGGCCAGCGCCGTCACCGACGTCCCGGCGAGCGCGTCCGCCAGCGCCGCCGCGGCCGGGCCGGAGCCGGTGGTCAGCAGCGGGACCGCGGTGGCCACCTGGACGCACACCGAAAGCGTGGCCCCGACGCTCACCTGAGCGTCCACTTCGGACAGCAGACGGCCGAGGCCCGCGGGGTCCACACCGAGTGCCGGGTCGCCGCCGCGGTACGCCGACCGCAGCGCGCCGGACGCGCCCAGCGCGGCCCAGACCTCCCGGCCGCCGCCGGTCAGCGCGTCACCCGCGTCGGGCCGCAGCTCAGGCAAGACGCACCTCCGGGTCGAGCAGGGCCAGTCGGCCGTCCGCGAGCCGCAGCCGGTCGTTGCTGTAGTTCAGCGCCGCGGACCGCAGGTCGCGCAGCGACCGCTCCAGGCCGGTGGGCGAGTCCTTCAGGTAGCCGTGCTGCAGGCCGACCGCGTCGATCAGGTCCTCCACCGCGGCGTGGCACTGCTCCGCGGCGGTGACCTTCAGCGCGTTCAGCAGGAGCTGATAGCGCGGGCGCGAGAGGTCGTCGGCCTCCGCCACCCGCTGCGCGGTCTGCCGCAGCAGGGCGTGCACCGCGTCCACCCGCTGCCGGGCCGACCCGAGCCGGCTCAGCAGCAGCTCGGAGTCGAGGTTGAACCGGCGACGGCTTTCCCGGGCGCGCAACAGGGTCAGCACCCCCGACAGCGCGCCGCAGGCGGTGCCGAGCCAGCTCGCCGACCACCCGAGGTGGGCCAGCGGCCCGAAGACCTCCGACGCGATCTTGGCGAAGCCGCCGTGCTCCCCGACGACCTGGTGCGCGGGCAGCCGCCCGTCCAGCCGCAGCGGTGCGCTGTGGCTCGCGCGCATCCCCATCGGCTGCCAGTCGCCCGACGCGGTCAGCTGCAGCTGGTCGCGGTGCGCGTACACGAGCGAGACCTGGTTGGGCGACGTCGCACCGGGACTGCGCATGGTGACGAGGAAGCCGTCCGCGTGCGTCCCACCGGTCACGATCGGCGCGAACCGGTCCACGACCAGGTCGCCGCCGGACTCCTCGAGCTCGGCCTGCGCGGTGCGCAGGTGCCCGCCCTTGCCGGCCTCGGTGGTCACCGACGCCAGGTAGATCCGGCCCGCGGCGATCTCGGGCAGCAGCTCCGCGCGCAGCCGCGGGCCCGCGTGCCCCACCACCGCGGCGACCTGCTGGCAGTGCATCGCGAAGATCATCGCCACGGACATGTCGGCGCGCCCGAGCTCGATCGCCGCGTCCAGCAGGTCGGTGACGCCGCCGCCGAGGCCGCCGTGGTCGCCGGGGACCAGCAGGCCCAGCAGCCCGGTCGCCCGCAGCTCGGCCAGCGCCTCCACCGGGAACGTCGCTTCCCGGTCGTGGTGCGCCGCGTGCTCGGCGGCCACCGCGGCCACGCGCTTCGCGAGGGCTGTGACGCTCGCCGGCGACGGCTCGGCCAGGGCCACCGTCGCGTCGCTCATGCCGCTTGCTCGCCGGGGGTGCCGAGGGCGGCCTGCACCGCGTTCCACAGGCTGCCGGCGGTGGCGAAGGTGGCGTCGGTGAGGTCCTCGTCCGGCAGCGAGACGTCGAAGACGTCCTCGATGGCGAACAGCAGCTCGATGGACTGCATGGAGTCCAGCCCGAGCTCCCACAGCTTCGACTCGGGGGTGATCTCCCGCCCGTCCAGGAACCTCAGGAATCGGGTGAGCAGCTCGGTGAATCGCGGGTCCATGATCATTCCTTTCCTGTGGCACCAAGGCGAATCGGGTCACGCGCGAGGTGCAGCCGGGAGGCGTGGACAACGGGCGAACCGGGCCGGTCACCGTCGATGACGAGCTCCGCCGGGGCGGGGTGGCCGAGGAAGCCCAGCAGGCTCGCGTGCAGGCCGTAGGCCCCGGTGTTGGGGACCGCCAGCAGGTCTCCGGGCACGAGCCGGGGCAGCGGGGTGTTGCGCGCCCAGGTGTCCAGGGGGGTGCACAGCGGGCCGACGACGGTCGTCTCGACCGCGTCGCCCCGATCGGGTGCGTCGCCGACGGTGAGCAGGTGGGGGACCAGGGGCGGCAGCCGGCGCAGGCCGGACATGCCGCCGAGGTGGTTGATGCCGGACTCGAGGACCACGATTTCCCGGCCGTGGGACCGTTTTGCGTCGAGCACGGCGGTGACGAGCGTGCCCGCGGTGCCGGCCAGGTAGCGGCCCGACTCGAACGCGATCTCCGGGCTGCCGGTGCGCCAGCCGGGCACGCCGTCGTCGAAGAGCTGCTCCAGCCGTTCGCGCAGCCCGGCGAACTCGACCGCGGCGCCGGCCCGCGCGAACGGCGCGCCGAAACCGCCGCCGAGGTCGAGCACCTCGATCGTCGCGCCTTCCGCCTCCAGCGCCGCGACCAGGCGCGCGGTGGTGCGCAGGGTGTGGCCGAACTGGGCGACGAGGTCGTCGGTGCTGACCAGGTTCGTGCCCATGTACAGGTGCAGCCCGACCACGGCCGCGTGCGGCCGGCCCGCGAACCGGCCGGGTTCGGCGAGCACCCAGCCGGTGTCCGCGCCGAACTGGGACGGCACGCCGGTCATCGCCAGCCGCTGGCCGGGCGTCGGCTGGTCGTCGTTGACCCGCAGCAGGCAGCGCGCCCGGACCCCGAGGCCCGCGGCGATCCGGTCCAGCTGGTCCAGCGCCGCCGGCGAGTCCACCGAAAACGTGCGGACGCCCGCGCGCAGGGCCGCCGCGACGTCGGCGTCGCGCTTCCCGGGCCCGGTGTAGAGGGCCTTCGCCGCCGGCCAGCCCGCCTCGATCGACGCCGCCAGCTCACCCGGCGAGCACACCTCGGGCTCCGCGCCGGCCTCCCGCAGCTCCCGCAGCAGCGCCGGGTGCGGGTTCGCCTTGAGCGAGTAGTAGAGGCCGCAGCCCTCGGGCAGCGCGGCCCGCAGCCGGCGCGCGTTGCGCCGCACCTCGGCCAGGTCGTACACGTACGCGGGGGTGCCCACCTGCGCGAGCGCGTCCCGCACCGACGGGGTCAGGGTGAGCCGCTGGTCCAGCACCGCCTCAGACATGCCGCGCCTCCTTGATCAGGCCGGCGAGCGCCTTGCGGTCGACCTTCCCGTTGCGGGACAAGGGAAGCTCGTCGATGACCACGCAGCGGCGGGGGATCTTGAACTCCTCGATCTGCTCCCGCATGCCGGCCAGGACCTGCTCGGCCGTCAACGTCCCGGTGACCACCAGCGACGCCGGCTCGCCGTCGCCCGGCGGCAGCACCGCGGCCGACGCGCAGCCGGGCACCCGGCGCGCGGCGGCCTCGACCTCGGTCGCGCTGACGCGGAAGCCGCGCTCCTTGTAGATATCGTCCCGGCGGCCGGAGAAGTAGAGGTAACCGTCTTCGTCGACCCAGCCGTAGTCGCCGGTGCGCAGTTGCGGGAACAGCCCGTCGGCCTTGGGGAACCGCTGCTCGGTCAGGTCGGGACGCCGCCAGTAGCCGGCCATCACGTTCGGCCCGCGCACGACGATCTCGCCGACCTCGCCCGGCGGTTGGCGCCGCCCGACGTCGTCCACGACGAACACCTCGGTGCCCGGCAGCGCGCGTCCGCTCGAACCCGGGCGGGCCAGGTCCTCGTCCGGGGGCATGATGGTGGCCCGCTTGCACTCGGTGAGCCCGAACATCAGCTGCACGCGCAGCGTGGGAATGGCCGCGCGGAGGGAAACCAGCGCCTCGGACGGCATCGCCGCGCCCGTGTTGGTGATCAGCCGCAACGCCGGGGCCGGACCGCCGCGGGCCAGCAGCCGGGCGAGCGCCTCCGCGACCGCCGGCACCGCCGCCAGCACCGTGGCGCCGGCGCGCACGAGGTTGCGGGCCAACGCCGGCCCGACTTCCGCCGGCTGTCCGAGCCAGACGTGCGCCCCGCTCGCCGCTCCGAGGAACAGCTGGTAGAGCCCGTAGTCGAAGGACAGCGGCAGCGGCGAGTACACGACGTCGTCGTCCTGATAGGACAGTTGCGAGTGGATGGCGAGGACCGCGAAGACGGCTTGCTGGTGCGTGGAGACGACGGCCTTGGGCAGCGACGTCGTGCCCGAGGTGTAGATCAGGCACACCGGGTCGACCGGCAGCGGCTCCTGGCCGGCCGGCGGCGTCCAGGGCCGCGGTTCGCCGGTGAACGCGGCTTCGGCCAGCTCCTCGGTGCCGATCGCGTCGATGCCTTTGGCACGAGCGTCGTCGACGACCGACTCGTCCGCCCCGACGACCAAGACGGGCTCGCAGTCGTCGAGCACGTGGGCCAGGGGACGGCCGCGCACCTGCTCGTGCAGGAGGGTGAACGCCACCCCGACGCGCGCCGCCGCGTACAGCAGCGCGGGAGTCAGCGGGGTCGAGCCGGCGACGACGACCATCCGGTCGCCGCGCCGCAGACCGCGGTCCGCGAGCCGATGGGCGAGCCGGTGGCTCGCGGCCGCCAGCTCGGCGTGGGTCAGGGTGGTCCCGCCGCTGGTCACGGCCGGCCGGCCGGGCCATCGGGCGGCGGCGTCGTCCAGCAGCTGCGCCAGCAGGGTCGGCTGGGAGTTCACGCGGCTCCTTCCGTGGCGCCGGCCAGCCGGCACAGCCCGTCGAGGTGGTGCAGGTTCTCCGGCAGCAGGTCGTCCGGGTCGAACTCGACGTCGAGCCGGTCTTCCAGGCGCGCCACGACCTCGACCAGCCGCACGGAGTCGAACCCGGGCAGCAGGGTGAGCTCGGGCTCGGCCAGCACGCGCTCGGTGCTCGTGCCCAGCACGTCGGCCACGATCCCGGCGACGGTGTCGCGCAGGTCGTCCGGCGAGGCTGCGCCGAACACGTCCCGGTCGGCGGCCAGCGCCTGGCCGAGCCGGTCGAGCAGCCCGGTCGGCTCCCGGCGGCCCCGCTCCACGCGGCGGGCGGCCAGGTAGGTCTGCTCGGTCAGCAGGTCCCAGGCGCGCAGGTGGTCCTCGGCCGCGCCGGCGCCCGAAAACGCGGCGTGCAGCTTGCGGGACCGGGTCAGCAGCCAGGTTTCGAGGGTCAGCCGGTGCAGCGCCGCGGCCCGGTCTTCGTGCCGGGCGTACGCGTCCAGGTAGGGCGCGGGATCGGCGATGTCGACGACCGGGGTGACCACCGGCGCGCTCGCGGCGGGCGCCAGCGCGACGACGTGGTCCGCGGTGGGGAGCTTCGCCCAGTCGGTCGACCAGTGGCCGGGCACGGCGTTGCCCCACGGCGTCTGGTTCCGGTAGGCGTCGGTGATCTCGGCGCCGGCGGGGCTGTTCTCCACCAGGAAGCTGTGCTCCATGTGCTGCTGGCCGTAGTACGGCGTCCAGGAGAGGTCGTAGGCGTCGGCCACGACGTAGAGCTCGCCGTACTGGAGCGCCAGGTCCGCGAGCTCCGTCGCCGGGACGTCCCGCCAGTGCTCGGTCACCCGCAGGCCCAGGAGCTCTTCCGCGTCGGCGAGGTGGGCGGCCAGGCTCGGCTCGACGGTCGGCAGCCCGTCCGGGCCGGCCGCGGGCCGGAACCGCAACGCGGCGCCCAGCGCCAGGTGCGTGTCCGGACCGTGGTGGCGGTCGGCGACCACCGCGAGGTTGGCCTGGAGGCAGTCCAGCAGCTCCGCGTGGACCGTGAGCTCCGTCATCGGACCCGCCTCCCCGCTTCGCCGGCGGAGCAGGCGGACGACGGTGGGCTTTCCTGCTGCACGAGCGTCATGTCCACTCCCAAGTCTCAGCGCTTCAGGTCGCGGGCACCGACCGGAACCCGGCCACCGGCGTTGGGGAAGCGGTGGATCTCGCCGTCCGCCGGCGGATCCCCGAGCTCCGGACCTCACGATCGAGCCTGTTCGGCTCCCTCTGATTCTTCTGAACCCCCGCCGTGGGGGTCTACTCCTGGAGTGTCTTCGGCCTCACCGGCCGGTGAGGCCCGCCGCGATCGCGGCTTGCAGCTCCGCGACGTCACCCGTCGAGGAGAAGGAGTTCACCGCGAGGACGACCGGCATCACCCGGTCCGGGGAGGTCGCCGAGCCGTGCATGCACGACGGGACGAGCCGCAGCCGGTGGAGGTCCGCGATCGCCGCCCGCTGGTAGGGCGGGTAGTCGGCGGGGTCCGCGTCCCGGCGGATGGGGACGGATCCCTTGCGGGTGTTGAAAGCCCGCTGCCCTTCGAGGCCGGCGACGGTCTGGAGCCAGCGGTTCGCGCCCGCCGCGTTGGGGGCGTTCTTGGGCAGGACGAACCCGTCGCCGAGCCACTGGAACGTCCCCTCGGCGCCCGGGAACGGCTGGTACGTGTAGTTCGTGAGGCCGTTGTCCTCCAGTTCGGCGGCCACCCAGTCGCCCATGAAGAAGTAACCGGCTTTCCCGTTGCTCAGCCGCTTCGCCGCTTCGGTCCAATGCAGACTGTCGCGGTCCGGGTTGGAGTACGACAGCAGCTTCTTGTAGTCCTCGAGCACGCGGGTGATGTCCGCGTGCGCCCAGTCGGCGTCCGCCGTCCAGAGGGATTCGAAGCGGTCGGCGCCGAGCTCGCCGAGCAGGAGTCCTTCGAGGAGGTCGAGCTGGGTCCAATGTGGACCGAGTGCGAGCGGGTGATCGAGGCCCGCGGCGCGCAGCTCGTCCAGGTGGTGGAAGAGCTCCGCGAGGGACGCCGGCCGGGCGGTGAGCCCGGCCCCGGCCAGCGTGTCCCCGTTGCCCCACAACAGCAGGCGGTGGATGCCCGTCGGCAGGCAGTAGACGCTCCCGTCGACCGAGAGGCCCTCGAGCAACGCGGGAGGCAGGAGACTGGTGAGGCCCCACCGCGCGAACTGGTCGTCCAGGTCGGCGAGCGCCCCGGCGGCGACGTGGTCGGTCACCTCGCCGCCGGGGTGGACCTGGAAGCTGTCCGGCGGGTCGCCGGCCCGCAACCGGGAGGTGAGCGCCGCCACCGGGTCCGCCACCCCGTCCCCGGAGAGGACGGGGTTGACGAACTCCAGGTCGGGCGACCGGCGGGCGAACACCTCCGCGAGGGAGTCGACCGCGGCCTTCTCGACGACCCGTTCGGGATCATCGTCGGTCGCCCAGGCGTAGACCTCGACCTTGCGGTCGTCCCGGTGTGCGGGCTCGGTGCTCATGCCGCGCTGCGCTCCTCACCCGCGTCCGGCGACTTCGGGCCGGGCGTCTCGACCGCCTTGAGCGGCGCGGTCTTCTTGCGGCCGAACTTGCGCATCATCGGCGACTCCACGAAGCGGAACAGGATGAAGCCACCGAGGATGCTCAGCGCGGCCATGCCGAGCAGGACCAGGATCGCGACGGGGGTGGAGAACTGGCCGCCGGTGACACCCCGGAACCAGAAGACCGTCACGATCTGGACCATGTAGAACCCGAAGGAGATCTGCCCGAGGAAGACCCAGCGTTTGCCGTTCACCCGGGTGCGCGCGCCCCGCAGGTCCGCGCTGGCGAAGGCGGCGATCACGATGCCGATCGGCGCGAGGGTGATCAGGTTGATCGCCAGCTGCACCGGCGCGTACAGCGCGACGAACCAGGCGACGACCATGATCACGGTCGCGACCAGCGGGCCGACCTGCTTCGGCCACTTGCCCGCGGCGACGATGCGCGCCAGGAACATGCCGGTCAGGAACTCGAAGATGCGCCCGACGGGGAAGAGGTAGGCGAGCCAGTACTGCGTCGGGGACATCGGGTCCGGCGAGCCGGCGGCCGGGCCCTCGATGACGGTGTTGACCAGGAGCTGGTAGATCCCGAGGCCGGCGAGCATCGCGACCGCGCCGATCCACAGGCCGCGCGCCTTCAGCCGGAAGAGCGGCCGGACGAGCAGCGGGAAGGTCAGGTAGAAGAGCAGCTCCGCGCAGAGCGACCAGGCGGGCACGTTCATGGCCTGGCTGATCTCGTAGGTGGGGAACCACGACTGGATCAGGAACAGGTTGGGCAGCCACACGCGCCAGCTGACCACGCCACCGGCGAACAGGACCATGACGACGATCCACATGACCACGTGGTTCGGGAAGACCTTCACCAGCCGGCGGCGGATGAACGACCTCGCGGTGGTGGTCGGCCGCGCGGACCAGGTGATGACGAAGCCGCTCAGCACGAAGAAGAAGGACAACCCGATGTAGCCGCTGAAGGCGAAGGTCGTCGCGTACCACGTCGCGGCGCCGGTGTCGGCGAACGGGCTGACCGACGCGAACGTCGGGCCGAGCGGGCTCATCATCAGCCCGGTGTGGAAGAGGAACGTCATGATCGCGGCGATGAACCGCAGCCCTGTCAACGAGTTCAGCGCCTTGGCCGGCGTCGCCGTGCCCCCGGAGCCTGGGCCGACGGGCACTAGCCTCGCCGCGCCGCCATTGCTGTCACTCACGACCTACTCCTTCACGCTGGCCGGTCGGTTCTTTGGCGGAACCGTACGATTCCGGACGCGACGAAGACGTCTCCACGTTTGCTCTGGGAGGAGATCGAAGGCGAGTACCCACGCAAGGTGACCACGCTCGGGGGTCCGGGGGCTTGCCCCCGGCGGGGGCCTGGGGGCTCGGCCCCCGGAAAGCACAAAACCCGAGATCCGGTTCGCGCAATCCGCGAACAGACCTCGGGCATCTCGGGTGCCCTCGGCAGGATTCGAACCTGCGACACCTGCCTCCGGAGGGCAGTGCTCTATCCCCTGAGCTACGAGGGCCCATCGCTGGGCGACTCGGAAAGCTTAGCGCATCGTCCGGGGCTCGCGCGGGCAGGTGGGGCGATGGGTGATCCCGCTGGTCAGCGCAAGGAAGTTGATCCACTCACCCGCACGTCGCTAGCGTGGGAGCCTCACCCGAAGGAGGCGAGATGGCCGAACCCTTCCAGGTACCTCTCGACGAGGTCGACATCGCCGATCTGCGGGAGCGGTTGCGGCGGACGCGGTGGCCGGAGGCGGAGACCGTCGGTGACTGGTCGCAGGGGGTTCCGCTGGCCTACGTGCGTGAGCTCTGCCGGGACTGGGGTGAGGAGTACGACTTCGGGTTCGCCGGGCGGCTCAACGCCTTTCCGCAGTTCCGGGCGACCGTCGACGGGGTCGGGGTGCACTTCCTGCACGTCCGGTCGCCGCACGCGGACGCGCTGCCGCTGGTGCTCACCCACGGGTGGCCCGGCTCGGTGCTGGAGTTCCTCGACGTCATCGGGCCGCTCGCCGAGCCCGAAGATCCCGCCGACGCCTTCCACGTCGTCGTTCCCTCCCTGCCCGGGTACGGGTGGAGCGACAAGCCGGCGCTGAAGATCGCGCGGGTCGCCGAGCTGTGGGACGCGCTGATGGTGTCGCTCGGCTACGACCGCTACGGCGCCCAGGGCGGTGACTGGGGCGCCGCCGTGACGAACGCGCTCGGGCGCTCGCCGCGGGTGGCCGGGGTGCACGTCAACTTCGCGCCCGTGCGGCTCGAGCAGGACGATCCGACGCCGCAGGAGCGCAAGGCGCTCGCCGACCTGCAGGAGTTCCGGCGGACCGGGGCGGGCTACTCCGCCGAGCAGGGCACGCGGCCGCAGACGCTCGGGTACGGCCTGACCGACTCGCCGGCCGGGCAGGCCGCCTGGATCGCCGAGAAGTTCTGGGCGTGGACCGACAACAAGGGCCACCCCGAGGACGCCGTCGACCGGCAGAAGATCCTCGACGCGATCTCGGTCTACTGGTTCACCGCCACGGCGACCTCGTCGGCGCGGATGTACTGGGAGAACAACGACCGCGACCTGTCCACAGTGGACGTGCCGGCCGGGGTTTCGGTGTTCCCCAAGGAGATCGTGCGGCCGTCGCGGCGGCAGGCCGAGCAGCGGTACACCGACCTGCGCTGGTTCGAGGAGCTGCCCGTCGGCGGGCACTTCGCCGCCCTCGAGCAGCCGCGGCTGTTCGTCGAGCAGGTTCGCGGGTTCTTCCGGCTGGTGCGCTAGCCGCGGGCGACGTCGAAGCGTGACCGGTCCACCAGGCGGGAAACCCCTCCTGGTGGATTGGTGACGAACAAGCCGCGGAGTAGCTTTCGGATGGGTGAACTTAGCCTCACCTCTGTTGCACATATGCGCATTCGACTATATGTTTGGCCTCGGAACAACACGCGGAACGGAGGCGAGATGGGACACGGCCACGGACACGGCCACACGAGCGCGCCGGCGAGCGCGTCCGGGCGGTACGTGCGCAGCCTGACCGTCGCGCTGGGCGTCGGCGCCGGCTTCATGGTGCTGGAGTTCGTCGTCGGCTTCACGACCGGCTCGCTGGCCCTGATCTCCGACGCCGCGCACATGTTCACCGACGTCCTCGGGGTCGGCATGGCCCTGACCGCGATCGTCCTGGCGCGGCGCAGCGGCCCTACGGTCAGCCGAACGTTCGGGCTCTACCGGGCCGAGGTGCTGGCCGCGCTCGGCAACGCGATCCTGCTGTTCGGCGTCGCGGGGTACGTCCTGGTCGAGGCCATCGGCCGGATCAGCGACCCGCCGGCGGTGCCCGGCCTGCCGGTGCTGCTGGCCGCGTCGGCCGGTCTGCTGGCCAACGTCGTGTCGTTCGCCGTGCTGCGCTCGGGGGCGAAGGAGAGCCTCAACGTCCGCGGCGCGTATCTGGAGGTGCTGGCCGACCTGATCGGCTCGGTCGGCGTCCTGGTCAGCGGCGCGCTGACGCTGCTGACCGGCTGGCGCTACGCGGACCCGATCATCGGTGTGGCGATCGGCCTGTTCGTGCTGCCTCGCACGTGGGCCCTGGCCCGCCGCGCGCTGCGGATCCTCTTCCAGCACGCACCCCACGGCGTCGACGTGGGCGCGATCAACGCCGAGCTGGCCGCGCTGCCGGGGGTCGCGGACGTGCACGACCTGCACGTCTGGACGCTGACGTCCGGCATGGAGGTGGCTTCGGCGCACCTGACGCTGGCCCCGCCGGCGAAGCAGTCGGACGTGCTGACGGAGGCGCAGAACCTGCTGGCCTCGCGGTACTCGATCGAGCACGCGACCCTGCAGGTGGAGGCGCCGCAGTGCGCGCAGCGCTGCCAGGAGCTTTCCTGGTAGTCAGGGGAGCGGCTGGGCGCCCCGGCTGGAGAGCATCAGCTTCATCTGGTCCATCTCCGCACCCTGCGACGTCACGATGCTCCGCACCAGGGCCTGCAACGCCGTCAGGTTCGAATGCCCCGCCGCGTACTGGGCCATCGCCGTTCCGCCCTGGTGGTGGCGCAGCATCAGCTGGAGGAAGTACACGTCCAGCTCCTTGCCCGACAGCGAGCGCAGCTTGGCCAGCTCCGCCTCCGTGGCCATACCCGGCATCAGGGCGCCCGCCGCCGGGTTGACCGACGACGTGCCCATCGACATGCCCGGCATGCCGGACATCGGCTCCGTCATCCACTTCATCGGCGCGCCGATCGCCTGCTCCGGCTGGTCCCACAGCATGAGCCAGCCCTTCATGCGGCCGACCTGCTCCAGCTGCGTGCGCTCGATGTCGAACGCCAGCTGGCGGATCTCCGGGTCGGTCGAGTGGTCGCGCGCCCAGCCGGCCATCGTGACGGCCTGCAGGTGGTGCGTCGACATGTCCTGGGCGAACCCCACCTCGACCGACCCGGCTGCCGGGGTGGCGGCAGCCGAGCCGTTGTCGAGGGTGCGGGTCAGGAACATCCCCGCGGTCGCGCCGATCAGCAGCACCGCCAGCAGCGCGCCGCCGATGATCACCCAGCGCGACCACGTGGGCGGCCCGGGGGCCTCCGAAGTCACTTGGTGGCCGGGGCCGACGGCTGCTGGCTCATCCCGCCGGTCTGCTGGTCGGTCTGCGCGTTCGGCGTGCCCTTGTAGTCCATCGGCTTCGCGTCCGGGCCCGGCTTCGACGGGTCGAACGGCGGCGGGTTGTCCGGGTCGAACTGGCCCGGGCCGAGCGCGTCACAGGAGGCGCCGACCTCGGGGTAGACGCCGTTCGGGTTGCTCCGCAGCGCGGCGATGAACTCGTCGATGCGCGGGTCGTCGGCCTTGTCGACCTTCAGCTGGTGGCCCCACGACTGCAGCGAGACCGGCTTGTCGAGGCCCGGGTACGGCGACATCATCGTGTACGGCTTGCCCTCGACGCGGACCTTGAGCAGGTTCAGCGCGTCACCCGTGATCTGCTGCGGGTTGTAGGCGATCCACACGGCGCCGTGCTCGAGGCCGTGCACCATGTTCTCGGTGCGGACGGCGTTCGGGTACACGGTGCCGGTGCAGGTGGCCCAGTACCCGTCGTGCGGGCCGCCGAACGGCGGGGTCTTGTCGTAGGCGACGCGCTCGGTCGGGAGCACGTGCACACTGCCGGTGTAGGTGGCCGTCACCACGCCCGGGATGCGCTTGGAGGGGTCCGGGTCGGACGCGGTCGGCGCGAAGGACGCGGCGGCCGCCTCGCGGTCGGACTGCTCACGCTTCGGCGCGGACGCCACCATGTAGTAGGTGATCACGGCTCCGGCCAGGGCGACGATGGCGATGACCGCGATGATCGTGCCCCACGGCGTGCCCTTCTTGGCCACGACCGAACCGCGGGCCGCCTTCACAGCCGACCCCTTTTTCCGAGTTGTCCGGTTCGCCATGGCTCCCGCGTTCTCCCTCTGGTGGCTGCGGACGGATTCCCGCCCGGGCCAGTGTAGAGACCGCGCGTCTGATCACCGTTAACGCCTCACGTGCTCGCCCATCGTGATGTCCCCGAGACCGATGAAAGCGCCCGACCTGGGCACACCTAGAATTCGCGGAGTGACTCCCGCCGCTCTCGCCGACCTGGTCCGCAGCTCCGCCGTGCAGGTGCTCGCCGCACGCGGCATCACCGACGCCGTGCTGCCGGAGCAGGTGACCATCGAACGCCCGCGCAACCCCGACCACGGCGACTACGCGACGAACCTGGCCCTCCAGGTGGCCAAGAAGGCCGGGCTCAAGCCGCGCGACTTCGCCGACGCGCTGGCCGAGGCGGTCTCGGCGGACGAAGGCGTCGCCTCGGCCGAGGTGGCGGGCCCCGGCTTCCTCAACTTCCGGCTCGCCGCGGCCGCCCAGGGCGACATCGTGCGCCAGGTGCTCGACGCCGGCGCCGCGTTCGGCCGCGGGGACGCGCTGGCCGGCACGAAGATCAACCTCGAGTTCGTTTCGGCGAACCCGACCGGCCCGATCCACTTGGGCGGCACCCGCTGGGCCGCGGTCGGCGACGCGCTGGGCCGGGTCCTGGGCTCGCAGGGCGGCGAGGTCACCCGCGAGTACTACTTCAACGACGCCGGCGCGCAGATCGACCGGTTCGTCCGCTCGCTGATCGCCGCCGCGAAGGGTGAGCCCGCGCCGGAGGACGGCTACGCGGGCGGGTACATCAACGACATCGCCGCCGAGGTCATCAAGGCCGAGCCGAGCGCGCTCTCGCTGCCGGAGGAGCAGCGGCACGAGACGTTCCGCCGGATCGGCATCGAGCTGATGTTCACCGAGATCAAGCAGAGCCTGCACGAGTTCGGCACCGACTTCGACGTCTTCTTCCACGAGAACTCGCTGCACGAGTCGGGCGCGGTCGACGCCGCCGTCCAGGAGCTGAAGGACTCCGGCAACCTCTACTTCGAGGACGGCGCCTGGTGGCTGAAGTCGAAGGAGTACGGCGACGACAAGGACCGCGTCGTCATCAAGCAGGACGGCAACCCGGCCTACATCGCCGGCGACCTGGCCTACTTCAAGGACAAGCGCAACCGCGGCTTCGACCTCTGCATCTACATGCTCGGCGCGGACCACCACGGCTACATCGCCCGCCTCAAGGCCGCGGCCGCCGCGTTCGGCGACGACCCGGGCACGGTCGAGGTGCTGATCGGCCAGATGGTCAACCTGGTCAGCGACGGCAAGCCGGTCCGGATGTCCAAGCGCGCCGGCACCGTGATCACCATGGAGGACCTCGTCGAGGCGGTCGGCGTCGACCCGGCCCGCTACGAGCTGATCCGCTACTCCGTGGACTCCACTTTGGACGTCGACCTGGACCTGCTGCGCAAGCACTCCAACGACAACCCCGTCTACTACGTCCAGTACGCGCACGCGCGGCTGGCGTCCCTGCAGCGCAACGCGGCCGACCTCGGCCTCGCGAAGCAGTCCGGTTCCGACGTCGATTTCGGACTGCTCACGCTGCCCGCCGAGGGCGACCTGATCCGCACCATCGGCGAGTTCCCGGAAACCGTGCGCCGTGCCGCCGAAATGCGGGAGCCGCACCGGATCGCGCGCTACCTCGAAGAACTCGCGGGCGCCTACCACAAGTTCTACACCGTGGGACGAGTCCTCCCGATGGGTGACGAAGAAGCCACCCCGCTGACCTTCGCGCGGCTCGCGCTGTGCGAAGCGGCGCGCCAGGTGCTGGCGAACGGTCTCGCCCTGCTCGGTGTCTCTGCTCCGGAACGGATGTAAGAAATGGCGCACCCCGCGGGCCCCCGGCACGCCGACGTCTACCCCCACGCCGACACCTCGGGGCTGCAGCCCTCGGGGGTCGAAGAGCTCGACAAGCTGCCCGCGAAAGTGTGGCCGCGCAACACCTTCCGCGGCGGTGACGGCGTCGTGCGGATCGCCGGCGTCGACGTCCGCGAGCTGGCCGAGCAGCACGGCACGCCGCTGTTCGTGGTCGACGAGGCCGACTTCAAGTCCCGGTGCGCGGACTACGCCGAGGCGTTCGACGACCCGTCGCTCGTGCACTACGCGTCCAAGGCGTTCCTCTCCATCGAGATCGCCCGCTGGGTGGCCGAGCAGGGGCTGAGCCTGGACGTCTGCAGCGGCGGCGAGCTCGCGGTGGCACAGCGCGCGAACTTCCCGGCCGACCGGATCACCTTCCACGGCAACAACAAGTCGCCCGCGGAGCTCGAGGCCGCGATCGTCGCCGGCGTGGGCACGATCGTGCTCGACTCCTACTTCGAGATCGCCCGGCTGGCCGACATCGCCGCGCGGCACGACGTCGTGCAGGCGGTCCTCATCCGGGTGACCGTCGGCGTCGAGGCGCACACCCACGAGTTCATCGCGACCGCGCACGAGGACCAGAAGTTCGGGTTCTCGCTGGCCTCCGGCGACGCCGCCGAGGCGGTGCGCCGGGTGCTGAACTCGCCGTCGCTCAAGCTGGTCGGCCTGCACAGCCACATCGGCTCGCAGATCTTCGACGCCGACGGCTTCGAGGTCGCCGCCCGCCGCGTCGTCGGGCTGCTCGCCGACCTGGCCAAGGAGCACGGCCCCGAGCTGCTCGACCAGCTGAGCCTGGTCGACCTCGGCGGCGGCTTCGGCATCGCCTACACCGACAAGGACAACCCGCCGCCGCCCGCGCAGATGATCACGCAGATCCGCGAGATCGTCCGCAAGGAGTGCGCGTACGCGGGCCTGCCGGTGCCGCGCATCGCCGGTGAGCCCGGCCGCGCGATCGCCGGCCCGGGCACGGTCACGCTGTACGAGGTCGGCACCATCAAGGACGTCTCGCTCGGCGACGACCGGTCGCGCCGGTACGTCAGCGTCGACGGCGGGATGAGCGACAACATCCGGACCGCGCTCTACGACGCGGTGTACGACGTCCGGCTCGTTTCCCGGTCCGCGGGCGACAACGAGCAGCCGACGCAGGCCGTGCTGTCCCGGGTCGTGGGAAAACACTGTGAGTCCGGCGACATCGTCGTACGAGACTGCTGGCTGCCCGACACGCTGGCTCCCGGCGACCTGCTGGCCGTCGCGGCGACCGGCGCCTACTGCTATTCGATGGCGAGCACGTACAACCGGCAGCCGCGCCCGGCCGTGGCCGCCGTGCGCAACGGCAGCGCCCGGCTGCTGCTGCGGCGGGAGACGACCGACGACATGCTGCGCCTGGAGGTCTGAGCACCAGTGTCTGCCCCAGAGGAACGACCGTCCATCAGGGTCGCCCTGCTCGGCTGCGGGACCGTCGGCGGCCAGGTCGCCCGGCTGCTCACCGAGCAGGCCGGGGAGCTGGCCGCGCGGGCGGGTGCGCCGGTCGAGCTGGCCGGGATCGCGGTCCGCCGCCCGGACAAGCACCCCGAGCTGCCGCCGGAGCTGCTGACCGCGGACGCCGAGAAGCTCGTGACCAGCGACGACGTCGACGTTGTGGTCGAGCTGGTCGGCGGCATCGAGCCGGTGCGCGGCTGGCTGCTGGCCGCGCTCAAGGCCGGGAAGTCCGTGGTCACGGCCAACAAGGCGCTGCTGGCCGAGCACTCCGCCGACCTGTTCGAAGCGGCCGACGCCGCGGGCGCCGACCTCTACTTCGAGGCCGCGGTGGCGGGGGCGATCCCGCTGCTGCGCCCGCTGCGCGAGTCGCTGGCCGGTGACCGCATCACCCGCGTGATGGGCATCGTCAACGGCACCACCAACTACATCCTCTCGGCGATGGACTCCACCGGCGCGGGCTACGCCGAGACGCTCGACGAGGCCAGCCGGCTCGGGTACGCCGAGGCCGACCCGACCGCCGACGTCGACGGGTACGACGCCGCGTCGAAGGCCGCGATCCTCGCTTCGCTCGCCTTCCACACCCGGGTCACGGCTTCGGACGTGCACCGCGAGGGCATCGCCGACGTCACGGCCGCCGACCTCGGCGCGGCCCGGATGCTCGGCCGCACGGTGAAGCTGCTGGCCATCTGCGAGCGGGTGGCCGACGACGACGGGGTCGAGTCGGTGTCCGCCCGCGTGCACCCGGTGATGATCCCGCGCGGCCACCAGCTGGCCGGCGTCGGCGGCGCGTTCAACGCCGTCTACGTCGAGGCCGACGCGGCCGGCGAGCTGATGTTCTACGGCCAGGGCGCGGGCGGCGCGCCGACCGCGAGCGCGGTGCTCGGCGACCTCGTCGCGGTGGCCCGCAACCGGGTCGCCGGCGGCCGCGGCCCGCGCGAGTCCGCGCACGCGGCGCTGCCGGTGCGGCCGATGGGCCAGACGCCGACCCGGTACCACGTAAGCCTTTCCGTGGCCGACCGCGCCGGTGTGCTCGCGCAGGTGGCGCAGGCGTTCGCCGCGAAGGGCGTCAGCATCGCGGCGGTGCGCCAGAGCGACGTCGGCGACCGCGCGAGCCTCGTCGTCGTGACGCACCAGGCGCCCGACGCCGCCCTGCAGTCCACTGTGGACGAGATCGCGCGGCTCGACGTCGTGCACGAAGTTGTCAGCGTCATGCGGGTGGAAGGCGAAGACCAGTGAGCGACGCTTGCGAGCGAACCATGGAAATCATGCGCCAAAAAGGATTGAACACTGTCTCGCGGAGCGAGGCGATCGCATGATCAGCCAGCCCTGGCCGGGAATCATCGAGGCGTACCGGGACCGCGTCCCGGTCCCGGACGGCGCGCAGGTCGTCACGCTCGGGGAGGGCAACACGCCGCTGCTGCCCGCGCGGCACCTGTCCGAGCTGACCGGCTGCGAGGTGCACCTCAAGGTCGAGGGCGCCAACCCGACCGGCTCGTTCAAGGACCGCGGGATGACCGTGGCCATCACGCACGCGCTCGCGAGCGGGCTCAAGGCGGTGATCTGCGCGTCGACCGGCAACACCTCCGCCTCGGCCGCGGCCTACGCCGCCCGCGCCGGCCTGACCTGCGCCGTGCTGGTGCCGCAGGGCAAGATCGCGATGGGCAAGCTCGCCCAGGCCGTGCTGCACGGCGCGCGGATCCTGCAGGTCGACGGTAACTTCGACGACTGCCTCGAGCTGGCCCGCAAGACCGCGGCCGACTACCCGGTCACGCTCGTCAACTCGGTCAACCCGGTGCGCATCGCCGGCCAGAAGACCGCTGCCTTCGAGATCTGCGACGTGCTCGGCGAGGCGCCGGACATCCACTGCCTCCCGGTCGGCAACGCCGGCAACATCACGGCGTACTGGGCGGGGTATTCGGAGTACGCGAACGACGATGTGGTGAAGAACACCCCGCGGATGTTCGGCTTCCAGGCGGCCGGCGCGGCGCCGCTGGTGCACGGCGAGCCGGTGCGCGACCCGGACACGATCGCCACCGCGATCCGGATCGGCAGCCCCGCGTCGTGGACCGCCGCGGTGAAGGCGAAGGACGCCTCCGACGGGCTCTTCGAGGCCGTCACCGACGAGAAGATCCTCGAGGCGTACCGGCTGCTGGCCGGGCGCGAGGGCGTGTTCGTCGAGCCGGCGTCGGCCACCAGCGTGGCGGGCCTGCTCGCCACGGCCGCCGACGGACGGCTGCCGCGCGGCTCCCGCGTGGTCTGCACGGTCACCGGCCACGGCCTGAAGGACCCGCAGACGGCGCTGGCGGGCAACGTCGAGGTCGAGCCGCTGGCCGTCGACCCCTCGGCGGTCGCGGCGGCGCTGGACCTGCGATGACCGGGTTCCGCGTCACCGTCCCGGCCTCCACCGCGAACCTCGGGCCGGGCTTCGACGCCTTCGGGATGGCACTCGGCCTCTACGACGTCGTCGAGGTGCAGGTCGTCGACGCCGGCCTCAAGGTCGAGGTGGTCGACGCCGGCGCGGGCGGCGTCGCGGACGTCCCGACCGACGAGACCCACCTGGTGGTGCGCGCGATCCGGCGGACCTGCGCGCACCTCGGGGTCGAGCCGCCCGGCCTGCACCTGCGCTGCTTCAACGCGATCCCGCACGCCCGGGGGCTCGGCTCGTCCGCGGCGGCCGTCGTGTCCGGCGTGGCCGCGGGGTACGCGCTGGCCGGCCGTCAGCTCGACGGCTTCGACGCGTTGCAGCTGGCCGCGGGCTTCGAGGGCCACGCCGACAATGCCGCGGCCAGCCTGGTCGGCGGGCTCGTCGTCGCCTGGTGCGAGGGCGGGGAGTTCCACGCCGAGCGGCTCGCGCCGCACGCGTCGATCCGGCCGGTCGTGGCCGTGCCGTCGGTGCGCTCGGCCACCGCGACCACCCGCGGCCTGCTGCCGGCGGCGGTGCCGCACGCCGACGCCGCGCACAACGCCGGCCGCGCCGCGCTCGCCGTGCACGCGCTGACGGCGAAGCCGGAGCTGCTGCTCGCGGCCACCGACGACCGGCTGCACCAGCACTACCGCGCGCCCGCCTACCCGGCGAGCGGCGAGCTGGTGGCGACGCTTCGTGCACGCAGCGTGGCCGCCACCGTCTCCGGCGCGGGCCCGACCGTGCTCGCGCTGACGACGACGGGAATAGTGCCGCCAGAGGTCGACGTTGAGGGCTTCGACGTCTTCGAGCTGCCCGTGGATCTCACGGGTGTGCAGGTTGCGGCTCAGTAAAGGCTGGGTCACGTGGCCGCGGCCGGTCCCGCCACGCGGGGGGTGGTTGTTGCACCCGGCACCGCCGCGGTCTACCCTCGGGGGCGTTCGATCACCGTGCGTTTCCGCACCCGATGTCGGTCCCGGGAAATTTCCCGGATGGCATCCTTCGTCGATCCGCCGAATCCGCACCGCCTGGCAAGCGGGGTAACGCGGAGGGACGCAGGCGGGTTTCCGGTCTCGGCGGTGTCGGATTCCGCATCCTCCGAATGGAGGACGCAAACCCCTGTGGTGGAGGCGCTCCAGCTGTGTTTCGCACGGCCGAAGAGCTCATCTCCCGTATCGGGGGGCAGTTACGCCGGTTCGCGATCAGAAGCGAGCGGCAGTCCGCTGATCCGCCTGGAGGCGTGGATCGGTCAGGAAGGACATGTGTGAGCAACACCGATCTTTTGAGCGACGTGGGTAGCAGCGCCGCGGAGTCGAACGGCAGCACCCCCGCTCCCAAGAAGACGGTCGGCGGGTTGACCGGTAAGACCGTGGCGGAACTGCGTTCGCTGGCTGGGGAGCTCGGCGTCGGCGAGACGACGGGCATGCGCAAGGGCGACCTGATCGCCGCGATCCGCGAGCGTCAGGGCAAGTCCCGCAAGCGTGCGGCCGCCGAGACGCTGCCCCTGGAGGGCGTCGGCGAGCCGGTCAAGGCTCCGAAGCGCGAGCCCAAGGCCGAAGCGCCGTCGGCGCCGGCCGAGACCAAGCCGGAGCCGCAGGCCGAGGCCCCGGCGGCGAGCGCCACCGATCTGCCGGCCGCCCCGCCGCAGGAGCGCCCGCAGCAGGACCGGCAGGACAAGCAGGACGGCCCGCAGGGCCAGGACGGCCAGCCCGAGGAGGGCGGCCGCAGCCGGCGCCGCCGCGGGTCGAACCGCGCCGCCGGCGCCCCCGAGGGGCAGGGCGGCGACCGTCAGCAGGGCGAGCGCCAGCAGGGTCAGGGCGGCGACCGCCAGCAGGGTGGCGGGAACAACAACCGCGACCAGCAGCGTCAGGGCGGCGGCAACCGCAACGACAACCGCCAGGACGGCAACCGCCAGCGCAACCAGCAGGACGGCGGCAACCGCGGCGGCGGGCAGGACAACCGCGACAACCGCGCCCAGCAGCAGGACGACGACGAGGAAGGCGGCCGCCGCGGCCGTCGCTTCCGCGACCGTCGTCGCCGGGGCAGTGGCGGCGGCCAGCGTGACGGCGGTTCGCCGGACACCGAGATCCGCGAGGACGACGTCCTGCTGCCCGTCGCGGGCATCCTGGACGTGCTCGACAACTACGCGTTCGTGCGCACGTCCGGCTACCTCGCCGGCCCGAACGACGTGTACGTGTCGCTCTCGCTGGTCCGCAAGTACGGCCTGCGCCGCGGTGACGCCATCACCGGTGTCGTGCGCCAGCCGCGCGACGGCGAGCAGCAGCGGCAGAAGTTCAACCCGCTGGTGCGCGTCGACTCGATCAACGGCCTGGAGCCGGACGAGGCCAAGCGCCGTCCGGACTTCACCAAGCTGACCCCGCTGTACCCGAACGAGCGGCTGCGCCTCGAGACCGAGTCGCACAAGCTCACGACCCGCGTGATCGACCTGATCATGCCGGTCGGCAAGGGGCAGCGTGCCCTGATCGTGTCGCCGCCGAAGGCCGGTAAGACCACGATCATGCAGGACATCGCGAACGCGATCTCCACGAACAACCCCGAGTGCCACCTGATGGTCGTCCTGGTCGACGAGCGTCCGGAAGAGGTCACCGACATGCAGCGCTCGGTGAAGGGCGAGGTCATCGCCTCGACCTTCGACCGGCCGCCGGCGGACCACACCTCGGTCGCGGAGCTGTCGATCGAGCGGGCCAAGCGCCTGGTCGAGATGGGCCACGACGTCGTCGTGCTGCTCGACTCGATCACGCGGCTCGGCCGCGCGTACAACCTGGCGGCCCCGGCGTCCGGCCGGATCCTGTCCGGTGGTGTCGACTCGACCGCGCTCTACCCGCCCAAGCGGTTCCTCGGCGCGGCGCGCAACATCGAGAACGGCGGCTCGCTGACCATCTTCGCCACGGCGATGGTGGAGACCGGGTCGACGATGGACACGGTCATCTTCGAAGAGTTCAAGGGCACCGGTAACGCGGAGCTCAAGCTCGACCGCAAGATCGCCGAGCGCCGGGTGTTCCCGGCCGTCGACGTCAACCCGTCGGGTACGCGCAAGGACGAGCTGCTGCTGAACCCGGACGAGCTGGCCGTGACCGTGAAGCTGAGCCGGGTGCTGCACGCGCTCGACTCGCAGCAGGCCATCGACCTGCTGATCTCGCGGCTGCGCAAGACGAAGACGAACGTCGAGTTCCTGATGCAGGTCTCGAAGACCGCCCTCGGCGGCGGCGAAGACGACTGAGCGTACGCCGGAGGCCTCCCCGCGGTCGGCGCGAGGAGGCCTCCGGCGCGTTCGGAATACCAGGTCAGCGGGGTGCGTTCCAGTGATCGTCAGCCCGTCTGGCAGAATTACCCGCTGAAGTCCGGCGCCGGTTCACCCCGTGGACGACTGGGGACCCGGAGCCAACGAGAGAGGACACCATGAAGAGCGGCATTCACCCCGAGTACGTGGTCACCGAAGTGAACTGCGACTGCGGAAACAGCTTCACCACGCGCAGCACCAAGACCAGCGGCAACATCCACGTCGAGATCTGCTCGAACTGCCACCCGTTCTACACGGGCAAGCAGAAGATCATGGACACCGGTGGCCGGGTCGCGCGCTTCGAGGCTCGCTACGGCAAGCGGCAGAAGAAGGACGCCGACGCCAAGTAGCTTTTTTCACGGCGCCCACCCGCACGCGCGGGTGGGCGCCGTTTCTTGTCTTTACCCGGGCTGAGAGGTGGCAGAGGTGGATTCGAGCTCGCTCAAGGGGCTGCTCGCCGAGCACGCGGAGCTGGAGACCCAGCTGGCGGACCCGGCGGTGCACGCCGACCAGGCGCGCGCCCGCAAGCTCGGCCGCCGCTACGCCGAGCTGACGCCGGTGGTGCGGGCCGTCCACGAGCTCGACACGGCCCGCGACGACCTCGCGGCCGCGCGGGAGATGGCGTCGGAGGACGCGGAGTTCGCCGCCGAGGCCGAGGAGCTGAGCGCGAAGATCCCCGACCTGGAGTCGAAGCTCACCGAGCTGCTGCTGCCGCGCGACCCGTACGACGGCTCCGACGTCGTGATGGAGATCAAGTCCGGCGAAGGTGGCGAGGAGTCGGCCCTGTTCGCCGGCGACCTGCTGCGGATGTACCTGCGCTACGCCGAGCGCCACGGCTGGAAGGCCGAGGTGCTCGACTCGGTCGACTCCGACCTGGGCGGCTTCAAGGACGTCACACTCTCGATCAAGACGAAGTCGGCGGTCGTCGACGGCGTCTGGTCCCGCCTGAAGTTCGAAGGCGGCGTGCACCGCGTCCAGCGTGTGCCGGCGACCGAGTCGCAGGGCCGGATCCACACGTCGGCGTCCGGAGTGCTGATCTACCCGGAGCCGGAGGAGGTCGAGGTCGAGATCGACCCGAACGACCTGCGCATCGACGTGTTCCGCTCGTCCGGCCCGGGTGGCCAGAGCGTCAACACGACCGACTCGGCGGTCCGGATCACGCACCTGCCGACCGGCATCGTCGTGTCGTGCCAGAACGAGAAGTCCCAGATCCAGAACCGCGCGCGAGCCCTGCAGGTGCTGCAGGCCCGCCTCCAGGCGATCGCGGAGGAGGAGGCGGCGGCCAAGGCGTCGGACGCGCGCAAGTCGCAGGTCCGCACGGTCGACCGCTCGGAGCGGATCCGGACGTACAACTTCCCGGAGAACCGCATTTCGGACCACCGGGTGAACTACAAGGCGTACAACCTGGACCAGGTCCTCGACGGCGACTTGGACGGTGTGCTGGACGCGCTGGCGACGGCGGACCGCGAAGAACGCCTGGCGGCTTCCGCCGGCTGACGCGCCTGGCTGGTCAGCGCTGTTCGGCGACCAGCCAGCACAGGCAGAAGGGGTGACCGGCCGGGTCGGCGTACACCTGGAAGTCGTCGCCGGACGTCGCTCCCGACGCCGGCTTCAGCACCGTCGCGCCAAGCGCCGTGACCTGCTCGTGCGCCTCGGCGAAGTCGTCGACCCACAGGTCGAGGTGCACCTGCTGCTCGACCGGGCCGGCCGGCCACTCGGGCCGCCGGTGATCCGGCGCGAGCTGCACGCCGATGCGTGGGGCGCCGTCGACCAGCACCATGTGCCAGTCGCCGTCCTCGTCCACCTGCCCGCCGAGGACGCCCGCCCAGAAGTGGCTCTCGGCCGCGAGGTCGGCCGCGTCGAACGTGACGACCTGGTGCTTGATCCGCATCACCGCAGTCTGCCAAAGGCGGTCAGCGGAGGGCGGGCTTCTCCGGCTCGCGGAAGGCGTCGAAGATCTCGGTCGGCTGATCCACATCCGCGACCTCTTCGGGCCCGGGCTCGGCCTGAGCCGGCTTCGGGAAGAAGCTGATCACCCCGAACACCAGGGCCAGGAACGTCGGGAACAGCGTCAGCAGCTGGTGCTTCACCCCCTCGACACCCTCACCGAGCGCCGAGAGGCCGAACTGGCCCACCGCGAACAGCAGCAGGAAGAACACGACGATCCCGAACTCGCGCCGGTGGCGGCGGAACGCGCGGATGCCGGCCCAGCCGATCAGCAGCCAGAACGGCACCAGCACGAACAGTCCCAGCGGCGCCGCCAGCGCCGACAGCCCGGAGAACACCGGCACGCGGAACTCCTGGGCCATCTGCGGGAACCCGGCCGACTCGGCGAAGCTGCCCAGGCGGGCCGGCCGCGCCGTCAGGGTGTCGACCGCGCCCTGCTGGAGGATCTGGGCCGTGCGCAGCGGGTGGGACGCGTAGTACTGGACCACGTTGCGGCGGCTGATCTTGTCGCGGAAGCCGTTGTAGTCCGCGTCCGTCCACGGGCTCGCTTCCCACCAGCCCTTGCCGATGAACTTCTTCGCGCTCGGCGGCAGACCGAGCGCGTCCAGGTCGGCGTCAGTGTTGTGCTTGCCGTCCACGATGCTGTCGAACACGACGTGGAACACGTTCGCTTCGCGGTACTCGGCGTTCGCCGGGTCGCCGTGGGACTGGACCAGCGCCGTCCCCGCGCCGACGACCACCAGCACGCCCAGCGGCAGCACCCAGCGCGCGAAGCCCCGCTTCCCGAGCGGCCGGACCAGCACCAGCGCGAGCACCAGCAGCGGGATCAGCAGCAACGTCTGCGACTTCGCGTTGATGCCGATCAGCGCGCCCAAGACGGTCAGCGCCGCGCCCCAGTAGCGCCACGCGCCCGCGCGGTGCATCAGCAGCAGCCCGCCCGTGGTCAGCAGCATCCCCACGAACCCGGCGCCCTCGCTGAGCACGGACGCGAAGTAGCCGAAGAACGCCGAGTCGGCCATCACCAGCAGCAGCAACACCGCCGCGACGACGCGGTAGCGGGTGCTCAGGTCGAGCGCGAGGACGGTCGCCGCGACCCCCACCGCGACCAGCACGCACGTGATCGCGCCGAGCACCAGCAGGTTGAGCTCCGCCGACGAGCCGAGCACCTTCCCCAGCTTGCTCGCGAACCAGTCGAGCCACGCCTGGCTCGAGATGTAGTCGCTCTTGCACGCCGACCCCGGGCCGTAGCTGAAGTGCACGTAGAACTCGGACTTCAGCTCCGGGTGCCGGCCGCCGAGGGCGCACAGGAGGCGCCAGCCGTCGCCGTTGTCCGCCATCCCGACCGGCCTCGGCACGAGGAACCGGAGCAGCAGCACACCCAGCGAAAGGACGAAGACGCCCAAGCCGAAGCGCAGTTCACGAGTACGCACTCGGAACAGCGTACGAGATCACGCAGAGTCGGCGGGCGCTGCACCGGGAACGGGCGAAACGGGCCGGTGCCGGAACACCACGTAGTGGTAGAGCAGGTAGTTCCAGAACAGCCCGACGACGATCGCCGCGCCCTTCGGCACCAGCAGGTTGACCCCCGGGAACAGGTGGCTGACCAGCGTGATCACGCCGAACTGGACCACCCAGAGCCCGAACGCCGTCACGCCGAAGAACAGCAGCGCCTGGCGGCGGATGTCGCCGTCCCTCGCGCGGAAGGTGAAGTTCCGGTTCAGCGTGAACGACAGCAGCATGCCCGCGGTCGTCGAAATGAAGTTGGCCAGGAACGTCGGCACGCCGAGCGTCGCGAGCAGCGCGTACCCCAGCGCGTCGACCAGGGTGTTGCCGATCCCGACGATCCCGAAACGGACCTGCGTCGCGGTGACGAACCTCATCGGGCGGCGCTCCGGTTCCCGGCGGGCTGCCCGGTGCGCACCGACGCCACCGTGTATAGCGGCCGGTTCTGCACCTGCGAGTACGTGCGGCCGACGTAGCTGCCGAGCACGCCGAGCATGATGATCTGGATGCCGCCGAGGAAGAACATCGCGATGGTGATGAACGCCCAGCCGGGCACCGCGGTCTCCGGCGCGAACAGCTTCACGCCGACGACGTAGAGCACGCCGAGGAAGCTCAGCAGCGAGATCAGGTACCCCATCCGCGTGATCATCCGCAGCGGCGTCGTCGAGAACCCGAGGATGCCGTCGGCGGCGAAGCGCAGCATCTTCGTCAGCGGGTAGCCGGTCACGCCGGCGTGGCGCTTGTCGCGGTCGAACAGCACCGCCGTCTGCTTGAACCCGACGTAGCTGACCAGGCCGCGCAGGAACCGGTCGCGTTCGCGGTACTTGCGCAGCTCGTCGACGACCTTGCGGTCGACCAGCCGGAAGTCGCCGGTGTTCTTCGGGATGTCCACCGCGGCCATCTTCCGCAGGAACCAGTAGAACGCGCTCGCGGTGAACCGCTTGAACGGCGGGTCCTGGCGCGACCGCCGTTGCGCGTAGACGACGTCGTAGCCCTCTTCCCACTTCTCGAGCAGCTCGAGCGCCACCCGCGGCGGGTCCTGCAGGTCGCTGTCCATGATGATCACGGCGTCCGCGTCGACCAGGTCGAGCCCGGCGGTGACGGCCATCTGGTGCCCGAAGTTGCGGGACAGTTCGACGACGGTGACGCGAGGGTCGCGCGCGCCGAGCTCGGTGAGCCGCTCCAGTGAGGCGTCGCGGCTGCCGTCGTCGACGTAGACGAAGCTGAACTCGTACCGCCCGGCCAGCGGCGCGGTGACCTCGTCGACCGTGCGGTGCAGCAGGTCGACGTTCTCTTCCTCGTTGTAGATCGGGAAGATGAACGCGACCCGGCGGCGCTGGTCCGGCTCGTTCGGCACGGGCACTCCCGGAGGTCGGTGTCACGGTCATCTTAGGAACCGCCGGCGGCTTCGCCGGCCACGGTGTCCGGTTCCATTCTGGCGGTGACCGCCGTTACGCGGGCGTTTGTCACGCGCGTGAGCCGGGCACGGCCCGCGCGGGTGCCTCGATACGCTGGACGATGGAGGACCGGCGCGTGTCCTGACGGGGGAGTTCCGCCTGGTGTGCCAGGCTTGACGAGGTGAAGGACGACGAGTGAATCGGCAGCCGCTGCGCCTGGCCATCATCGAGGCCACCCGGATTCTCGAGCGGGCCGGTGTCGCCTCACCGCGGTTCGACGCCGAGGTGATCGCCGCGCACGTGCTCGGGGTCGAACGCGGGCGGCTGCCCATGGTGCCGCTGGTCGACCCGCCCGTCATCGAGGCCATCGGGCAGCTCGTCCAGCAACGCGCGAAGCGGATCCCGCTGCAGTACCTGACGGGCTGGGCCGCGCTCGGGGAGATCACCGTCGCGGTCGGGGCCGGCGTGTTCGTGCCGCGGCCGGAGACCGAGCTGCTGCTCGAGTGGGGCGTCAAGTTCCTGCAGGGCCGGGAGTACCCGGTCGTGGTGGACCTGTGCACCGGCTCCGGGGCGCTCGCCCTGGGTGTCGCGCACGCCCGGCCGGACGCGGTCGTCTACGCGGTGGACGTCGACCCGCAGGCGCTGGCCTGGGCGCGGCACAACGCGGACGTCCACGCCGACGCCGGCAACACCCCGATCCGGCTGTACTCCGGGGACATCGGCGACCCGACGATGTTCGCCGAGCTCGACGGCCTGGTCGACCTGGTGCTGTGCAACCCGCCGTACGTCCCGGAGGGGACCCCGGTGCCCCCGGAGGTCGCCGAGCACGACCCGCCGCGCGCGGTGTTCGCGGAGGAGAGCGGCCTGGCGGTGATCCGCCACGCGATCGCGGCGGGCGCGCGCCTGCTGCGCCCGGGCGGCGGCCTGGCGATCGAGCACGACGACACGCACGGCTCGGCGGTCCCGGCGCTGGTGCGCGCGCGGCGCGTGCTGACCGGCGTCGAGGACCACGCGGACCTGACGGGGCGCGCGCGGTTCGTCACGGCTCGACGACTGGGCTGAGCGGCGGCGCGGCTGACAAACCGGCCAGACTTTCGTCGTGGGGCAAGCGGGTAAACCTCCCTCCGCGGCAGAACGGGGACAGCTCGGCTCAATACGGTCGATCACCGGGACCCACCTCCCCCGTGGGTGTCCAGTGAAGGAGCCGCAGATGCGTTCCAGAACCCCGAAAGCGCTCGCCCTGCTCGCCGCCGTCACGGTCCTGACCGGGCTCGGCGCGGGCACGGCCGCCGCCGCGCCGCTCACCCGTGGCTGGCCGGCCCCGATCGACGCAACGCACTGGGAGAACCAGGACCACATGACCTGGTCCGACTACAAGAAGGTGCCCGGCACGAACTGGGCCGACCCGAGCCTCAAGCCCACCCAGCGCACCTTCAAGGGCGCCGTTGTCCTCGCCGACTACCCGGACCAGGACTTCGTCGTCACGAAGCCGGCGAACTCGACGATCTTCGGCAACCCGGGCCCCGCCGCCGCGAACATCCCGCGGGCCGGCGTCGCGAAGTACTACCAGGACTTCCTCAACAAACCCGAGGCGCTCAACAACGGGCACACCATCAACGAGTACTGGATGGAGGACTCCGGCGGCCGGTTCGGCGTGCAGCTGACCGCGTTCGGGGCGTACCGGATGCCCGGGAAGTCCTACGAGTACGGCATGGAGTTCCAGCCGAGCGCCTGCCCGCCGAGCGCGAACTGCACCAGGGACATCCGCACCGACGCCAACGCGGCCTGGCGCGCCGACGTCGGGGACACCGCGAACCAGTTCGACTTCGTCTTCTACCTCTCCGCCGGCCAGGACGAGAGCTCGACCTGGCAGGAGTTCGGCGAGATGAAGTTCGGCGCCAAGGAGAACGTGCCCGACGCGTTCGGCCCGCCGAACCACGACCTGCCCAACTACGCGGCGACCCGTTATGTCCCGTGGACGTCGTGGGCGTCGGCCGCCAGCATCTGGCCGAACGCGCAGGACGGCAGCTCGGTGCAGGCCGAAAGCTCCGGCCAGTCGACCTACGCGCACGAGTTCAGCCACATCCTGGGCATCGGCGACAACTACAACAACCCGTTCGGGGTCCCGCCGTCCCGCAGCTACAGCGGGCCGTGGGACATGCTTTCGCGCGGCACGTTCAACGGGCCCGGCGGACCGCACACCCGCTGGCAGATCCCGGCGACGCAGGGCAGCTCGATGGGCGCCCAGCACCAGCTGCGCAACAAGCTGAAGCTCGGCATCGTCGACCCGGCGGACGTCCTGCAGCTCGACCGCGACGCGCTGGCGAAGACCGGCCCGGTCAGCGCGCGCCTGACCGCTCGGGAGACCGAAGCGCAGCCCGGCGCGTTCACCGGGCTGAACATCAAGCTCACCGGCGGGGACAAGGCGCCGAAGTGCGACCGCGCCAAGGACCCGTTCTGCGACGGCGGCGGGTACGACAACTACACCGTCGAGGTGGTCGACCGGATGGGCGCGGACTCCTTCGCGCCGGACTCCGGCGTCATGATCACCAAGACGAAGAACAAGGACAACGCGCCGTTCGACTGGGTGATCGACGCCAACCCGCAGGACATCGGCATCACCGACTACACCAAGCCGGACGGCACCCCGGTGAAGATCACCGTCGGGGACTACCGGCAGCTCAACGACGCCCTGTTCAAGGCGGGCACCGAGGCGGCGAGCCCGTACGAGTACACCGACCAGGCGAACCGGCTGCGGTTCCTGGTCACCGATCTCGCCCGGGACCGCCGCGGCATCCTGTCGTACACGGTCACGGTCGCCTCGCTGGACGGCGCGGGCAGCCAGGCGCGCGGCGCCGCGGTGACCCCGGCGCTGCCGGCGTTCACCCGCGACGGGCTCGCGACCTGCGACTTCGGGCTGCTCAACACGGGCTCGGCGCGCGGTGCGAAGGCGCCGTACGACACCGACACCTACCGGCTGAGCGTCTCGACGGACGCGAAGGGCTGGCAGGTGCGGCTGCCGAACGAGCTGGCGACGGCGAAGTTCGGCCAGTTCACGAAGGTGGCTGCTTTCGCGAAGCGCGGCGGCGGTGACCTGGCCGCCCGGGTGAAGCTGACGGCGACCTCGGTGAGCGACCCGTCGAAGACCGCGACGGCGAGCTGCACGGCGTTCGGCTTCTGACGCGTGCTCGTGGGTGGTGAGCGGGGCTGACGGCCTCCTCACCACCCACGAGGCTAGGCTCCTTGCCATGAGCGTGGTCTACGACTGCAGCAAGCGTGACTCCCGGGCCGACGGGCTGGCCGCGGCGGCGGGTGCGGTCCGGTCGAGCAGGCTGGTCGTCCTGCCGACCGACACGGTCTACGGCATCGGCGCCGACGCGTTCGACGCGGGCGCCGTCCAGGCGCTGCTGCGCGCGAAGAACCGCGGCCCGGACATGCCGGTCGGCGTGCTCGTCGGCTCCTGGTCCACTGTGGACGGACTGGTGCTCGGCGTGCCCCCGCAGGCGCGCGCGCTCATCGAGGCGTTCTGGCCGGGCGACCTGTCCATCGTGCTCCCGCACGCGCCGAGCCTGCAGTGGAACCTCGGCGACGCGCGCGGCACCGTGATGCTCCGGATGCCGCTGCACCCGGTGGCGCTGGAGCTGCTGCGCGACGTCGGCCCGATGGCCGTCTCGAGCGCGAACGTCTCCGGCCGGCCGCCGGCGAGCACCGCGCAGGAGGCGCAGGAACAGCTGGGCGACTCGGTCGCGGTGTACCTCGACGGCGGCTCCAGCGGCGAGGCCGTCGCATCGACCATTGTGGACCTCACCGGCGCCGAACCGGTGGTGCTGCGCGAGGGCGCCGTGGCCAAGGCAGCCGTGGCGGAGGTGCTCGGTGTGCCCGCGGAAACGTTGGCGTGAAGCCGGATCAGGCCGGGAACCGCGGCACGATAGCGTGTCGCGGGTGACCCCGACCCCGCGAGCGTGACGCCCCCGTGCCGCCCACATCCGGTCTGCTCCCCATCCGGGAATACATCCTCGTCGCGCTGACCGCGACGGCCGTGACCTACCTGCTCACCGGTCTCGTGCGCCGGCTCGCGATCCGCGTCGGCGCGATCGCCAACCCGCGGGCGCGCGACGTCCACGTCGCCCCGATCCCGCGGATGGGCGGGATCGGCATCTTCCTCGGCGTCGCCGGCGCGATGGGCCTGGCCCACCAGCTGCCCGCGCTGTCCCACGGCTTCGACGCCTCGTTCGACTCGGTCGGCGTGCTGCTCGCGGCCGGGGTCATCTCGCTGATCGGCGCGCTCGACGACCGGTTCGAGCTCGACGCGTGGACGAAGCTCGCCGGCCAGGTCATGTGCGCCGGGATCCTGGTCATCTTCGGCGTGCAGTGGGTGTCGTTCTGGGTGCCGTGGGGCGGGCAGGGCGACTCGTTCGGCTCGGTGCTGGTGCTGGACAAGAACCAGGGCGCGCTGCTCACCGTGCTGATGGTCGTGGTGATGGTCAACGCGATGAACTTCGTCGACGGCCTCGACGGGCTGGCCGGCGGCCTCGGGTTCATCGCGGCCGCGGCGACGTGCGCGTTCTCCCTCGGGCTGCTCGACAGCTCCGGCGGCGACGTCGGCACGTACCCGCCCGCGCTGATCGCGGCCACGCTCGCCGGGGCGTGTCTGGGCTTTCTGCCCTACAACTTCCAGCCGGCCAAGATATTCATGGGCGACTCCGGCTCGATGATGATCGGCCTGATGCTCGCGGGCGCGACGACGTCGGCGTCCGGGCGCGTGCCCTACCCGCAGTTCAGCGGCAAGGACGCGATCGCGCTGCTGTCCCCGCTGGTGGTCGTGGCGGCGGTGCTGTTCGTGCCGCTGCTGGACCTGATCATGGCGGTCGTCCGGCGCACCCGCCGCGGCGAAAGCCCGTTCGCGGCGGACAAGATGCACCTGCACCACCGGCTGCTGGAGATCGGGCACTCCCAGCGCCGCGCGGTGCTCCTGATCTACTTGTGGGCCGGGATCCTCGCGTTCGGCGCGGTGTCGGTGACGCTCTTCGACGACGCCGCGGCGCTGTGGATCATCGGCGCCGGGCTGGTGTTCGCGGTGGTGGTTTCGGTCATCCCGCGGCTGCGCTCGCGCCACCAGCCCGGCGCCTGATCCGCCGGGTTCTCTACACTCGGGTGTCGAACCGAGCAGGGAGCCAGTCGTGAGCGAGACCGAAACGCAGGAGAACCCCCACGCCAAGCCCGTGGTGGAGGCGGCCCGCGCGATGACGAAGGCTTCGCTGGTGGCGACCGTGCCCGCGGTGGTGGTCTGCATCGTCCTCTTCAGCATCCTCAACGGCCTGCACGGCTTCCTCGGCTCGCTGGTCGGCGCCGTGCTGGCGATGCTCGCGTCGCTTTCGACGCTGGGCATGATGCGCTTCAGCGCGGGCCTCGACCCGATGTTCGTCATGGTCATCGCGCTGAGCGGGTACGTCGTGAAGGTCATCGTGCTCTTCGGTGCGTTGACGCTGTTGAAGGGCGTAACCGCCCTGCACCCGCTGTCGCTCGGGATCACCATGATCGTCGCCATCCTGGTGGCCGCCGGGGCCGAGTTCGCGGCCTTCCGCAGGACCAAGATCCCGACGATCATCCCCTCCTGACCACAGCCGGGTCCCCTCACGCAGGGTGAGGCGGCCTGCCGCCGCCCGAGTGTGACCGGGACCACCTCCGTGCGCTTTCGCGCGCCCCTCCGGGACCCCTTCGAAGGGCTCGCCTGCGGCGTGGGAGACGGGGTCCCGCCCGGGTCCGGACCTGGGTCCCGGGACCACCCGGGACCTAAGTCCTGGGCTGATCGGTTGGTATGGAGTACGCCTGTACGGCACTGATTGACCTGCTGGTATGGTCCGCGTCAAGGGTGGCGGCCTCGGCCGCACGCTCCCTAAGACGAACCGCGATCAGCAGTGTGGCGACCGTGTAGTTCCGCCTCTTCCGCCGCTGGTCCGAAGTAGACCGCAGGGCAGTGTTCACGCGAGACAACCCCGTGTGCAGAACGTGAAGCCGTGTTCATCGCACAGTGGGGCAGCCGCCTCCGGCGTCCCGATACGTATCGGGTACGTTAAGTCCAGATCGTGACGATTCCCCCGGCGGAGTGAACGCCGGCCGGGAGAACCGGAAGGAGCCCAGTGGGCGCGCTGGTACTGGCCGAGGGAGCGGTGTTCGCACCGCCCGGAGCCGAAAGCTTCATCTTGCCGCCGATCTTCGGCTCGGTCACCAAGCCGATGCTGCTGGTCGTGCTTTCGGTCGTGATCATCGCGACGTACTTCCTGCTGGCGACCCGCAAGCTGCAGGTTGTGCCGGGCAAGGGGCAGTTCGTTGCCGAGTCCATCTACGACTTCAGCCGCAACAACATCGCGCGCGAACAGATCGGCAGCAAGGACTTCAAGCGGTTCGTCCCTGTCATCTTCGCGCTGTTCACCTTCATCCTGGTGAACAACCTGTACGGCGTCATCCCCGTGCTGCAGTTCCCGACCATGGCGCGCTTCGGTTTCCCGGTCGCGCTGTCGGTCCTCGTGGTCTACCCCGTGTATCACTTCGTCGGGATCAAGAAGCACGGCCTGGGTGGGTACCTCAAGAAGGAGCTCGCGCCACCCGGAGTTCCGCCGATGGTGCTTCCGCTGTTCGCACTGATCGAGTTCGCGGAGAAGTTCTTCCTCAACCCGCTGACGCTCGCCATCCGTGTTTTCGCGGCGATGTTCGCCGGTCACCTGATCCTCGCCGTGTTCACCCTGGGCGGCACCTTCCTGCTGACGGAGACGTCCGGCTGGGCCCTGAAGCCGGTTTCGCTGGTGGCGTGGATCTTCGCCATCGGACTGACCTTCCTCGAGGCCTTCATCCAGGTGCTGCAGGCCTACATCTTCGCCCTGCTGTCGGCCGGGTACATCGGCGCCGCGCTGGCGTCGGAGCACTGAGAACACAAGCCCCCGATCCACGCGAGCGCGTGGACCGAAGTGAAGGGAAATGCACGTGAGCAACATCGTTCTGGCCCAGCAGGCCGCCGAGGCCGTCAACCTGAACAAGGGTCTCGCCGCCATCGGCTACGGCCTCGGCGCCATCGGCCCGGGCATCGGTGTGGGTCTGATCTTCGCCGCCGTCATCAACGGCACCGCGCGTCAGCCGGAGGCGCAGAGCAAGCTCCAGGGCATCGGTTACGCGACCTTCGTGCTGACCGAGGTGCTCGCCCTGATCGGTATCGTCATCTACTTCATCGCCTCCGCCTGAGCCCGTCCAGCTCGCCGCTTAAGGAGACGTTGTCGTGACGAACGAACTGGTTCTGGCATCGGAAACACCGTTGCCGATCGTGCCGGACATTTCCGAGCTCATTCTCGGCATCGTCGCCTTCCTGATCCTGCTGTTCATTCTCAAGAAGTACGTCGTCCCTCGTTTCGAGAAGGCGTACGAAGAGCGTGCGCAGAAGATCGAGGGAGGCATCGAGAAGGCCGAGAAGGCCCAGGCCGAAGCCGAAGAGGCGCTGGCCAAGTACCGGGCGCAGCTCAACGACGCCCGGTCCGAAGCCGCGAAGATCCGCGACGACGCCCGGCTCGAAGCCGAGCAGATCAAGGCGGAGCTGCGGGCCGAGGCCGAGGCCGAGTCCCAGCGGATCGTCGCCCAGGGCCAGGCCGCGCTGCAGGCCCAGAAGGCGCAGATCATCGCCGAGCTGCGGGCCGACATGGGCCGCAACGCCGTGGAGCTGGCCAGCCGCATCGTCGGTGAGTCGCTCGAAGACGAGGCGCGCCGTCGTGGCACCGTCGACCGGTTCCTCGCGGAGCTGGACACCGCCGGTGCTGCTGGTGGGGCGGGGAAGTAGACCGGAATGACGCTGCATGCTGCGAGCCGTGAAGCGCTCGGCCTCGCCGAGGAACGCCTCGGCGAGGTTCTGGCCGACGCGGGAGCCGACGCGGCCACGGTCGGCGACGAGCTGCTCTCGGTCGTCGACCTGCTGGACCGTGAGATCGGCCTGCGCCGGGCCGTGAGCGACGCCTCGACCACGCCGGAGGCGCGCACCGGGCTGGTGCGCCGGCTGTTCGACGGCAAGCTCTCGGAACCGGCGCTGAAGGTGCTCGACGCCGTGGCGGGCAGCCGCTGGTCCAGCCCCCGCGAGCTGACCGACGGGCTCGAGTCGCTCGGCCGCTCGGCGCTGCTGACCGCGGCCGAGAAGACCGGGAACGTCGACACCGTCGAGGCCCAGCTGTTCCAGGTCGCGCGGATCGTGGCCGGCGCCCCGGAGCTGGAGACGGCGCTCTCCGACCTGGCCGGCCCCGCCGACGCAAAGCGCACCCTGGTGCGCGGGCTGTTCGCCGACAAGGTGGACGTCGTCACCGAAACCCTCGTCGAGCAGGTCGTGCGCCGGGCCAAGGGCCGCGGCGTCGGCGTCGGGCTCGACAAGCTGGTCAAGCTGGCCGCGGAACGCCGTGAACGCTCGGTCGCGTACGTGACCAGCGCGAACGCTCTGTCCGACGAGCAGACCGCCCAGCTGGGCGCGAAGCTCAACGACATCTACGGGCGGCAGATCGCGCTGCACGTCGAGGTCGACCCGCGGCTCGGCGGCGGGCTCGTCGTCCGCGTGGGCGACGAGGTCATCGACGGGAGCGCGGCGGGTCAGCTGGCGGCCCTGCGCAGGCGGCTGGCCCGGGCATAGCCCCGGGTCACACAAGACTTTGCATACTGGCAAGAACGAAGCGAGAGCGGGAAAGACATGGCCGAGCTGACGATCTCCTCGGATGAGATCCGTAGCGCGATCGAGAACTACGTCTCGAGTTACGCCCCGGACGTGAGCCGGGAAGAAGTTGGCGTCGTGGTCGACGCGGGTGACGGCATCGCCCACGTCGAAGGCCTCCCCTCGGCCATGGCCAACGAGCTGCTCGAGTTCCCCGGCGGCGTCCTGGGCGTCGCACTGAACCTGGACGCGCGCTCCATCGGCGCCGCGATCCTCGGCGACTTCGAGAGCGTCGAAGAAGGCCAGCAGGTCAAGCGCACCGGCCAGGTCCTGTCGGTGCCGGTCGGCGACGGCTACCTCGGCCGCGTCGTCAACCCGCTGGGCGCCCCGATCGACGGTCTCGGCGACATCGAGACCACCGACCGCCGCCCGCTGGAGGTCAAGGCCGCTTCGGTGGTCGAGCGCCAGCCGGTGTCGGAGCCGCTGCAGACCGGCATCACCGCGATCGACGCGATGACCCCGATCGGCCGCGGCCAGCGCCAGCTGATCATCGGTGACCGCAAGACGGGCAAGACCGCCGTTGCCGTGGACACGATCATCAACCAGAAGGCCAACTGGGAGACCGGCGACCCGCAGAAGCAGGTCCGCTGCATCTACGTCGCGATCGGCCAGAAGGGCTCCACGATCGCGGCCGTGAAGAAGTCCCTCGAGGACTCCGGCGCGATGGAGTACACCACCATCGTCGCGGCGCCCGCGTCCGACTCCGCCGGCTTCAAGTGGATCGCGCCGTACACCGGCTCGGCCATCGGCCAGCACTGGATGTTCGAGGGCAAGCACGTCCTCATCGTGTTCGACGACCTGACCAAGCAGGCCGACGCGTACCGCGCGATCTCGCTGCTGCTGCGCCGCCCGCCGGGCCGCGAGGCCTTCCCCGGCGACGTCTTCTACTTGCACTCCCGTCTCCTCGAGCGGTGCGCGAAGCTCTCGGACGAGCTGGGCGCCGGTTCGCTGACCGGGCTGCCGATCATCGAGACGAAGGCCAACGACGTGTCGGCCTACATCCCGACGAACGTCATCTCGATCACCGACGGCCAGTGCTTCTTCCAGTCGGACCTGTTCAACGCCGGTCAGCGCCCGGCCATCGACGTGGGCATCTCGGTGTCCCGCGTGGGTGGCGCCGCGCAGGTCAAGGCGATGAAGTCGGTTTCCGGCTCGCTCCGCATCGACCTGTCGCAGTACCGCGAGCTGGAGGCGTTCGCCGCCTTCGCCTCGGACCTCGACGACGCGTCGAAGGCGCAGCTCGAGCGTGGTGCCCGCCTGTACGAGGTGCTCAAGCAGCCGCAGTACTCGCCGATCCCGGTCGAGGAGCAGGTCTGCACGGTGTGGCTGGGCACGAACGGCCACTACGACTCGGTCCCGACCGAGGACGTGCGCCGCTTCAACCACGAGTTCCTCGACTCGGCGCGCCGCAAGCACGACGACGTCCTCGGCGCGATCCGCGACTCGGGCAAGTTCGAGGACTCGACCGCCGAGAAGCTGGTCGCCGCGGTGAACGAGTTCAAGAAGGAGTTCACCACCTCCGAGGGCAAGCAGCTCGAGGAGAACGCGGACGCCATGGAATCCGACAAGGTCGGGCAGGAGACCGTCAAGGTCAACAAGCCCGCCCCGAAGAAGTGAGCTGGTAGCTCATGGCCGCACAACTCCGGGAACTCCGGTCGCGCATCAAGGCGACCAAGTCGATCGGCAAGATCACCAAGGCGATGGAGCTCATCGCCACCGCGCGCATCACCAAGGCGCGGGCGCGGGTCGCCGCTTCCCGGCCGTACGCGGACGAGATCACCAAGGTGCTCTCGGCGCTGGCCGGCGCGGCCACCACGCTCGACCACCCCATGCTGGTCGAGCGCCCGAACCCGAAGCGGGCCGCCGTCCTGGTCGTGACCAGTGACAAGGGCCAGTGCGGTGGGTACAACTCCAACGTGCTGCGCGCTACCGAAGAGCTGCTCGCCCTCCTCCGTTCGGAGGGCAAGGAGCCCGAGGTCTACGTCACCGGCAACAAGGGGCTGAACTACTACCGGTTCCGGGGCCGCGAGGTCGTAGACGGCTGGACGGGCTTCTCCGACCAGCCGGGCTACGCGAACGCGGTCGCGGCCGGCGACGCCCTGGTCGAGTCCTTCATGCGGGGCGTCGACGACGAGCACGGCAACGCCGACGGCATCACCGGTGTCGACGAGATCCACATCGTCTACACCGAGTTCGTGTCGATGCTGACCCAGCGGCCGACGGCCAAGCGCGTCGCGCCGCTCGAGGTCGAGTACTCCGAAGGCGAAGAGGAGAAGCCCGCCGGGCTGCTCCCCAGCTACGAGTTCGAGCCGAGTGCCGACAAGCTGCTGGACGCGCTCCTGCCGAAGTACATCAACACGCGGCTCTACGCGGCCTTCCTCGAGTCGGCCGCGTCCGAGCTGGCCGCGCGCCGCACGGCGATGAAGGCCGCCTCGGACAACGCGAACGAGCTGGTGGGCAACCTGACGCGGGAGATGAACCAGGCCCGCCAGGCGCAGATCACCCAGGAGATCTCCGAAATCGTCGGTGGCGCGAACGCGCTCACCGCAGCAGGAAGTGATGATTGATGACCAGTACTGAAGCCCCGCGCGCCAAGGGGCGCATCGTCTCGGTGACCGGGCCGGTCGTCGACGTCGAGTTCCCGCGCGGTTCCGTTCCCGACCAGTTCAACGCGCTCAAGGTCGAAATCGAGTTCGAGCAGCTGCGCAAGACCGTGACGCTCGAGGTCGCCTCCCACCTGGGTGACAACCTCGTCCGCACGATTTCGCTGCAGCCGCAGGACGGCCTGGTCCGCGGCGCCGAGGTCACCGACACCGGCAAGCCGATCACCGTGCCGGTGGGCGACAAGGTCAAGGGCCACGTCTACAACGCGCTCGGCGAGTGCCTCGACGAGCCCGGCTACGGCGACGACCTCGAGCGCTGGGGCATCCACCGCAACCCGCCGTCCTTCGACCAGCTCGAAGGCAAGACGGAGATGCTGGAGACCGGCCTGAAGGTCGTCGACCTGCTCACCCCGTACGTCCAGGGTGGCAAGATCGGCCTCTTCGGCGGTGCCGGCGTGGGCAAGACGGTGCTCATCAAGGAGATGATCACCCGTGTCGCCCGGAACTTCGGTGGCACCTCGGTGTTCGCCGGGGTCGGCGAGCGCACCCGTGAGGGCAACGACCTCTTCCTGGAGATGAGCGAAGACGGCGTCATCAACGACACCGCCCTCGTGTTCGGCCAGATGGACGAGCCGCCGGGCACGCGCATGCGCGTCGCCCTGTCCGCGCTGACCATGGCGGAGTACTTCCGCGATGTGCAGAACCAGGACGTGCTGCTCTTCATCGACAACATCTTCCGGTTCACCCAGGCCGGCTCCGAGGTGTCGACCCTGCTGGGCCGCATGCCTTCGGCCGTGGGTTACCAGCCGACGCTGGCCGACGAGATGGGCCAGCTGCAGGAGCGGATCACCTCGACCCGGGGCCGGTCGATCACCTCGATGCAGGCGATCTACGTCCCCGCGGACGACTACACCGACCCCGCGCCGGCCGCGACGTTCGCCCACCTGGACGCCACCACCGAGCTTTCGCGTGGTGTCTTCCAGAAGGGCATCTTCCCGGCGGTGGACCCGCTGGCGTCGACGTCGACGATCCTCGACCCGGCGATCGTCGGTGAGGACCACTACCGCGTGGCCTCCGAGGTCATCCGGATCCTGCAGAAGTACAAGGAGCTGCAGGACATCATCGCGATCCTCGGTATGGACGAGCTCTCGGAAGAGGACAAGCTCACCGTCCAGCGGGCCCGCCGGATCGAGCGGTTCCTGTCGCAGAACATGCTGGTCGCCGAGGCGTTCACGCAGATCCCGGGCTCGACGGTGCCGCTTTCGGAGACCATCGAGTCGTTCGACCGCATCTCCAAGGGTGACTTCGACCACTACCCGGAGCAGGCGTTCCTGGGCATCGGTGGCCTCGAGGACCTGGAGAAGAAGTACAAGGAAATCACCAAGAAGTGATTTCGTGAGCTCGGCGGGGGCAGTGTCCTATGTGGACTCGGGCCCCCGCCGTTCTCATACCGGGATACAGACCTATTACACTCGGTGGTAACACCCCGAGCGAAGGAGTGCTACGTGGCCGAGATGTCCGTGGAGCTGGTGGCTGTCGAGCGCCGTCTCTGGTCGGGTACCGCCACTTTTGTGGTGGCCCAGACCACCGAGGGTGAGATCGGCATCATGGCCGGCCACGAACCCGTGCTCGGGCAGCTCGTCGAGGGTGGTGTGGTCAAGGTGACGACCACGGACGGTGAGACGGTCTGCGCCGCGGTGCACGGCGGGTTCCTCTCCGTGACCGGCACCGGGGTGAGCATCCTCGCCGAGAGCGCCGAGCTGTCCGACGAGATCGACGTCAGCGCGGCGAAGGCGGCCCTGAACGCCGATGACGAGACCGAGCGGACGAGGGCCACCGCCCAGCTCCGCGCGGCAGGTCAGTCGGCCTGAGCGGGAGACGGGCAGGAGCCGGGCCGTGACGATCACCGTGGTGGTAACCGGGCTCCTGATCGTGCTCGTCGTGCTGGTCGGGTGGTACGGCCAGCGCTGGATCCGGATGCGCCGGGGCGGGGGCGTGAGCGTCGCGCTGCGGTGGCGTCCGGACAACGCGCGCGCGGGCTGGCACCTGGGGCTGGGCCGCTACGAGGGGGACGAGTTCGTCTGGTACCGCGTGTGGAGCCTGCGGACCGGCCCGGACCGCGTCTTCCAGCGTGAAAGCATGCAGATCGCCGATCGGCGCGACCCCTCCGGCAGTGAGGCCTACGCCGTCCCCGAGGGGGCGACCGTGCTGCGCTGCGAGTCCGAGACCCAGGAGGCGATCGAGATCGCCATGGGCCCGGGCGCGCTGACCGGCTTCCTGTCGTGGCTCGAGTCCGCCCCGCCCGGGCGACGTCTTCCCCGGGCTTCCTGACCCGCTGTCTCACTGTGCTGTCTCAAACCGAGACAGCCACGGCCGCGGTTTTGGCCTACGGTTGAGGCCATGATCTTCATCGTGGTCAAGTTCCCGGTCAAACCGGAGCACGCGGAAGCCTGGCCGGACATCGTCGCGGACTACACCAAGAACACCCGCGGCGAAGCGGGCAACCGGTTCTTCGAGTGGTCGCGCAGCCTCGAGGACAAGAACACGTACGTGCTGGTCGAGGGCTTCGAAGGCCAGGATGCCGCCGTCGCGCACGTCGGCTCCGAGCACTTCAAGTGGGCGGTCGCGAACCTGGGCGCCTACATCAGCGACCACCCGCAGATCATCAACGTCCAGGACGCCTCCGACTGGGGCCCGATGGCGGAGATCCAGCCCCACTAAACTGGGGTCCGTGACCCTCGTCGAGATCCCCGGCTCCAAGTCCGTCACCGCCCGCGGCCTGTTCCTGGCCGCCGCCGCGCACGGCACCACGACCCTCGGCCGTCCGCTGCATTCGGACGACACCGAGGGCTTCGCCGAGGGGCTCGTCAAGCTCGGTTACCGCGTCGACCGGCAGCCGGGCGCGTGGACGATCGAAGGCCGTCCGTCGGGTCCCGGTGTCGCTTCGGCCGACGTCTTCTGCCGCGACGGCGCCACGACGGCCCGGTTCCTGCCCGCGCTGGCCGCGGCCGGCACCGGGACGTTCCACTTCGACGCGTCCGACCAGATGCGCCGCCGCCCGCTCGGCCCGCTGACCGACGCGCTGCAGGAGCTCGGCGTCGACCTGACCTTCGAAGGCGAGCCCGGGCACCACCCGCTGACTGTGCGCGCGAACGGCGTCAAAGGCGGTTCACTGACCCTCGACGCAGGCTTGTCGTCGCAGTTCCTGACCGCGTTGCTGCTGCTCGGGCCGCTGACCGCGGAGGGGCTGCGGATCACGGTGACGGACCTGGTGTCGGTGCCGTACGTCGAGATCACGCTGGAGATGATGCGCCGCTTCGGGGTCGACGTCCGGCGTGAGGGCAAGACGTTCGTCGTGCCGCCTGCGCCGTACCAGGCGTGCGAGTACCCGGTGGAGCCCGACGCGTCGACGGCCAGCTACTTCCTGGCCGCGGCGGCGGTCACCGGCCGCACGGTGACCATCCCGGGGCTGGGTTCGGCCGCGCTGCAGGGCGACGTTCGCTTCGTCGACGTCCTGCGCCAGATGGGCGCGCACGTGTCGCTGGAGCCGGATTCGGTGACGGTCGCGGGTCCGTCCGACGGCCTGCGCGGCGTCACGGTGAACATGCGCGACATCTCCGACACGGTCCCGACCCTGGCCGCGATCGCGCCGTTCGCTTCGGGCCCGGTGCGCATCGAGGACGTCTACAACACGCGGATCAAGGAGTGCGACCGCCTGGACGCGTGCGAGGAGAACCTGCGCGCGCTCGACATCCAGGTCGAGACGGGCCGCGACTGGATCGAGATCCAGCCCGGCACGCCCACCGGAGCCCTGGTCAAGTGCCGCCGCGACCACCGGATCGCGATGGCGTTCAGCATCACCGGCCTGCGGACGCCCGGCATCACCCTGGACGACCCGGACTGCGTGAAGAAGACCTTCCCCGGCTTCCACCAGGCGCTGGGGTCGCTGCGGGCGAGCTGGGGGATCTAGGGCTGCCCGCCCGGCGCCCACAGCACGTCACCCTCGGGGTTCGCCAGCCGCGCGAGGATGAACAGCAGGTCCGAGAGCCGGTTCAGGTACTTCACCGCGACCGGGTTCGTCGTCTCCGGCTCGGCCTCGTACAGCGCCCACGCGCTCCGCTCCGCCCGGCGCGACACCGTGCGCGCCTGGTGCAGGAACGCCGCACCCGGCGTGCCCCCGGGCAGGATGAACGACGTCAGCTTCGGCAGGCGGTCGTTGAACTCGTCGCACCAGCCCTCGAGCCGCTCGACGTACTTCTCCGTGATGCGCAGCGGCGGGTACGGCGGGTCGTCGGAGATCGGGAGGCACAGGTCCGCGCCGACGTCGAAAAGATCGTTCTGCACCGTGCGCAGGACATCCTTGACCTCGTCCGGCAGCGCGCCCAGCGCGACGGCCAGGCCGATGACCGAGTTCGCCTCGTCGGTGTCGGCGTAGGCGCCCAGGCGCGGGGACGTCTTCGGCACGCGGGACCCGTCGCCGAGCGCGGTCGTGCCGCTGTCGCCGACCTTCGTGTAGACCCGGTTGATGCGAACGACCATGAACCCACCATAGCGGCCCCCGCCCGGGCCGAATCCGGGCGAGAGGGCATGATTGGCGGCCATGAGCGAGCACTTCGACGTGCATGGCGGAGCCCGGCTGGTCGGCGAGGTCGACGTGGTCGGCGCGAAGAACAGCGTGCTGAAGCTGATGGCCGCGGCCCTGCTGGCCGAGGGCACCACGACCATCACGAACTGCCCGCAGATCCTCGACGTCCCGCTGATGGGCGACGTGCTGCGGAGCGTCGGCTGTGAGGTCGTCATCGAAGGCGACACGGCCACCATCACGACGCCGGCCGAGCTGTCGCACCGCGCGGACTCGGCCGCGATGGGCAAGCTGCGCGCGTCCGTCTGCGTGCTGGGCCCGCTGGTCGGCCGGCTGAAGCAGGCCGTCGTGGCGCTGCCGGGCGGCGACGCGATCGGCTCGCGGCCGCTGGACATGCACCAGAACGGCCTGCGCAAGCTGGGCGCGACGAGCACGATCGAGCACGGCTGCGTCGTCGCGAAGGCCGAGACGCTGGTCGGCGCGCAGATCTGGCTCGACTTCCCGAGCGTCGGCGCGACCGAGAACATCCTGATGGCGGCTGTGCTCGCCGAGGGCACCACGGTCATCGACAACTGCGCGCGCGAGCCCGAGATCGTCGACATCTGCACGATGCTCGTCGAGATGGGTGCGAAGGTCGAGGGCGCCGGGACCTCGACGCTGACCGTGCACGGCGTGGAGCAGCTGCACCCGACCACCCACAGCGTCATCGGCGACCGGATCGTCGGCGCGACCTGGGCGTTCGCCGCCTCGATGAGCCGCGGTGACATCACCGTGCGCGGGGTCAACCCGCACCACCTCGACCTGGTGCTGAGCAAGCTCCAGCTGGCCGGCGCGGACGTCGAGACGTTCGGCGACAAGGGCTTCCGCGTGGTCCAGCCGGAGCGCCCGAAGGCCGTCGACTGGGTGACGCTGCCGTACCCGGGCTTCGCGACCGACCTCCAGCCGTTCGCGGTGGCGCTCTCGGCGGTGTCCGAGGGCACGTCGATGATCACGGAGAACGTCTACGAGGCGCGGTTCCGCTTCATCGAGGAGATGATCCGCCTCTCCGGCGACGCCCGCACCGACGGCCACCACGCGGTGGTCCGCGGCGTCGAGCGGCTCTCCAGCGCGCCGGTCTGGGCGTCCGACATCCGCGCGGGCGCGGGGCTGGTCCTGGCCGGCCTGTGCGCGGACGGCGTCACCGAGGTCTGGGACGTCTTCCACATCGATCGCGGCTACCCGCACTTCGTCGAGAACCTCAACCGCCTGGGCGCGAACATCAAGCGCGTGAGCGGCGAACCCGACCGCAAGTAGTCACGCACCAGGTATCGTAAACTTCGGTAAACCGCGGACAGGGGGTTGCGATGACGGCGCTGCCCGACTGGATGGTGCTTCCGCCCGAAGGCCTGTCGGTCGACGGATACGAAGCTTTGCCCGAAGAGGTCTGCCGTGTCATCGAGATCGTCGATGGAGCGATTGTCGTGAATCCGGCCCCGCGCCGTCCGCATCAGAAGATCATCCGCCGGATGTCCTATGCGCTTGAAGAGGCATGCGGAGCTGGTCTGGCCGTCGAGTTCGACGTTGACCTTCGGCTCCGGGACGTGCCGCTGCTCAATCGGCGGCCGGACCTCGTCGTCTATGACGCGTCGCTGAATGCGGATGCTGTCCTGCGGCCGGATCACTGTTCCCTGGTGATCGAAGTCATGTCACCGGGGTCGATCACAGCCGACCAGACGGATAAACCCGCGGAGTACGCGGCCGCACGGATTCCCCGCTTCTGGCGGGTGGAGAACGAGACGGACGACGTCCGCGGGCTCACGGTTTTCTGCTACCGGCTCGACCCGACGACCGGCGTTTACACCTCTTCGGGCGCACACAAGGGGAAACTGGCCGTTTCGGATCCCTTCGACTTCGCGATGGACCTCGCCGACCTGCTTTGAGCGTCAGGCGTCCCGCGCGCCCAGCGCGCGCAGGGCGTAGGTCACCAACCGGTCGAGGTAGTCCGGTTCCGCCGGGGCCAGGCGGACCACCAGGCGCCAGTAGATCGGCGCCGCAAGGGCGTCGAGCGCCAGCTCCATGTCCAGGTCCGCCGCCAGCTCGCCGCGGGCGATCGCACGGCGCAGCATCGCCTCGCCGACCTCGCGGCGGGGGCCGCCGATCGCCTCGCGCAGGCCGGCGCCGCGGTCCGGGTTGCGGGCGTCCTCCGCGACCAGGTCCGGCAGGATCCGCGAGAACAGCGGGTGCGTCAACCAGTCGATCAGGGCCTGCATCGTTTCGCGCAGGTCCCCACGCAGCGAGCCCGTGTCGACCTCCGGCGCGCGGGTCACGCTGAACTCCGTCACGACGGAGGCGATCATGTGGTCCTTCGACACCCACCGCCGGTACAGCGCGCTCTTGCCGACGCCGGCGCGTTTCGCCACGGCTTCCATCGACAGCCGCCCGTAGCCCTGCTCGGCGAGTTCCCACATGACGGCGTCGGCGATCGCCTGCGTGACCTCGGGCTGGAGGACCGCGGCGCCGGTCGGGGTGCGTGCCATGAGCGCAGTGTAGCGGGTGGACGGAACGGTACCGTCCCGTCTACAGTGACGTCGGGACGGTACCGTCTCGTCCAAACGTCGAAGGAGACTGCGATGCAGCCGCGAGACCTCGTTCGGCAGGCCCTCGACCTGCTCCTCGAGCACAACATGACCGGGTTTGCGAACCTCTGGGCCGCCGACGGCGTGCTCGAGTTCCCGTTCGCCGCGCCGGGCTACCCGCAGCGCGTCGAGGGTCGCGACGCGATCCGCGAGTACCTGCGCGACTACCCGAACCTGCTCGACGTCCGAGAGCTCACCGCGCAGACCGTGCACGAGACCGCGAACCCGGCCGTGGTCGTCGTGGAGATGACGGTCGCGGGGGTGGTCGTCGCGTCGCAGAAGCCGTACGAGCTGTCCTACATCGCGGTGATCACCGTCGCGGACGGCGAGATCCGCCACTACCGCGACTACTGGAGCCCGCTCGCCGCGGCCGAGCTGCTCGGTGGCGTCGACGAGCTGACGGCGGCCTTCAGTGGCTGACGTCCTCGTCCTCGGCGGCACCGGCACCACCGGTCGCCGGGTCGTCGCGGGCCTGCGTGAGGTCGGCGTCACGGTGCGCGCCGCGACGCGCAAGCCGGACGAGCCCGGGCAGGTCCGGTTCGACTGGACCGACCGCGCGACCCACGCCGACGCGCTGCGCGACGTCTCCGCGGTGTACCTGCTGCCGCCGATCGGCGAGGCTTCACCGGCGAAGCTCGTGGCGCCGTTCCTGGACGACGCTCTGACGGCGGGCGTCCGGCGGGTCGTGCTGCTCAGCTCGTCGGCCGTCACGGTGGACACACCCGGGCTCGGCGACCTGCAGCGGCTGGTGCGCGCGGCGCCGGAGTGGGCCGTGCTGCGGCCGTCCTGGTTCATGCAGAACTTCACCGGCGAGCACCTCGTCGCGCGGGGCGTGCGGGACGGCGAGATCGTCACCGCCACCGGCGACGCCCGGATCGCGTTCGTCGACGCCGGCGACATCGCCGCGGTCGCCGTCCGCGCGCTGACCGACGCCGAACCGCACAACACCGAACACGTGCTGACCGGTCCGTCGGCGGTGAGCTACGCCGAAGCGGCCGCGATCATCACCGCGCGCACCGGACGTCCGGTGCGTCACCGTGCGGTCAGCACTGCCGAGTTCGCCGCCCTGGTCGCGGCGTCCGGGATCCCCGGAGAGTTCGCCACTGTTCTCGCCGCGCTCGACGAAGACATCCGGCGCGGCGCCGAAGACCGCGTCACCCCGGCCGTCGAAGCGGTCACCGGCCGGCCCGCCCGCCCGTTCGAAACCTTTGTGGAGGAAGAAGTCCGATGAAGCAGCTCATGTTCGAAGAGGACCCGCAGTTCTGGTTCGAAACCCTGCGCCTGTTCGGCCACGCGGCCTACGGCGGCTCGGACTTCGGCGAGGTGCTCGCCGCCGCGTCGACCGTGACGCCCGGCGACTACGACAGCTGGCACGACGCCTACCGCGGGCTCGCCGACCGGCTGTACACCGAAGCCGCCAATGCCGGCCCGGTCACCGCGCGCGACCTGCTGCTGCGCGCGTCGACCTACTACTTCTCGGCGGAGTTCTTCCTGCACGGCGACCCGTCGGATCCGCGGATCGCGGCGGCGTACGACCGCAGTGTCGAGTGCTTCCGGCGCGCGGAGGTCGCCGAGCCGGTCGAAATCCCTTACGAGGGAACGGTTCTGCGCGGGTACTTCTACCGCGCGCCGGGCTCCGGGCCGAAGCCGGTGCTGCTGATGCACAGCGGCTTCGACGGCAGCGCCGAGGAATGCCACTTCATGGGCGCGGGAGCGGGCGCGGAACGCGGTTACCACGTGCTGACGTTCGACGGCCCCGGCCAGCCGAGCGCGATCCGGCACGACAAGCTCGTGTTCCGGCCGGACTGGGAGCACGTCGTGACCCCGGTGGTGGACTTCGTGCTCGGGCTCGAGGACGTCGACCCGGCGCGGATCGCGCTGCTGGGCATCAGTCTCGGCGGTGAGCTGGCTCCGCGCGCGGCGGCGTTCGAATCCCGGCTGGCGGCGGTCGTCGCCGTCGACGGCGTGTACGACGCGGGATCCGCGGTGACGCAGATGCTGCCGTGGCCGCGGGAGGAGATCGTCCGCCGGGCTTCCGCGCCGGAGGACGAAGAGTTCGACGCGATCCTCGCGGCCGGCCGCGAGGATCGCGCGACCCTGCGCTGGGCGTGCGACCACGGCCGTTACGTCCTGGGCGCGGCGACGGACCGTGAGTTCATCGCGAAATACCTCGAGTACACATTGGAAGACGGGATCGCGGAGCAGATCACGGCCCCGACGCTGGTCTGCGAGGCGGCGGACGACCTGTTCTTCGGCGGTGAGCAGGAGACCGAGCCGCGCCGGCTGTACGCGCACCTGAACGCGCCGAAGACGCTGATGACGTTCACAGCGGAGGAGGGCGCGGACGCCCACTGTCACGTCGGCGCCCAGCGGCTCGCGGCCGGCCGGGTCTACGACTGGCTGGACAAGACGCTCTAGCTTTCGACCGCGAGCGCGGCCCCGAAGCCGAGTAGCGCGGTGCCGGTGACGCCGTCGAGGGTGCGGCGGACCCGGCGCCGCAGCAGCCACGCCCGGATCCGGTGCACTCCGGCGACGATGACGAGCTGCCAGAGCGTCGCGAGCACCCCGACCGTGGCGGCGAGCAGCAGCGACTCGGCGATCGTGGACTCCGGCGTCAGGAACTGCGGCAGCATCGAGAGGTAGAAGACGAGGACCTTCGGGTTGGTGAGGTTGCAGAGAAAACCTTCCCGCCAGCGCCGGCCGCTGCTCGGCTTCGGCCGTGACAGCGCGCTGTAGTCGCCGCGCCACGCGGCGATCAGGGCTTTGACGCCGAGGTAGCCGAGGTACGCGGCGCCGGCCCAGCGCAGGGTTTCGAAAACGGGCTCGGACCGCACGATGACGGCGCCGAGGCCGAGCGCCGCGGCCGCACCTTGGACGAGGTTCCCGGACCCGATGCCGACCGCGGTCAGCACCCCGCCCCGCCGCCCGCCGGCGAGCGAGTTCTTGAGCACCAGTGCGGTGTCCGGCCCCGGCACGACCAGGACGAGCAGAACGAAGAGCACGTAGGTGCCGTAACTTCCCCAGGTCATCAGCCCAGGTTAGGACGGGACGACGCCGAGCCGGCCGAATCCCGGAATGTGGCATCGCCGCACGACGCGGCGCTTGGTCAGCCTTCGAGGGCCAGCGCCGCGCCGAATCCCATCAGCGCCATGCCCGTCGCGCCGTCCATCGCGCGGCGGACCCGGCGGCGCTGCAGCCAGCCGCGGACGCGGTGCACGAACAACAACAGCAGCACCTGCCACACCACGCCCAGCGCCGCGACCGTGTACGCCAGCAGCAGCGAATCACCGAAAGCCGACGCCGGGGTGAGGAACTGGGGCAGCACCGACAGGTACAGCACGATCACCTTGGGGTTGGTGATGTTGGACAGGAACCCCTCGCGGAAGCGCCGGCTCCGGGAAGCCCGGGCGCGGCGGACGTCGTCCAGCGCTTCGTAGTCACCTCGCCAAGCGCCGCGCAGGGCCTGGATGCCCAAGAACACCAGGTACGCCGCGCCCAGCCACTTCACCGTTTCGAACACCGGCTGGTAGCGCGTGATCACCGCGCCCAGCCCGAGCGCGGCCGCTGTGCCCTGCAGGAAGTTCGCGACGCTGATGCCGGCGCACGCCCAGCCGCCGCCGCGGGCGCCGCCGGTCAGGGCGTTCTTCAGGACGATCATCGTGTCCGGGCCCGGCATCATCGCCAGGAACGCCATCATCCCGGCGAAAGCCGCGTAGGTGCTCCACGTCATCAGGACTCCAGGGCGAGGGCGGCGCCGAACCCGAGCAGCGCGGTGCCGGTGACGCCGTCCAGCGTACGGCGCACGCGCCGCCGGCCCAGCCACGTGCGGACGCGGTGCACGAACACCAGGAGCACCAGCAGCCACAGCATGCCCAGCGCCGCGACCGTGTACGCCAGCAGGAGCGAGTCGCCGAACGTCGAGGCGGGAGTGAGGAACTGGGGCAGCACCGAGAGGTACAGCACCAGCACCTTCGGGTTGGTGATGTTGGAGAGCAGCCCTTCGCGGAACCGCCGGAACCCACCGCCGCGCCGCCGCTGGGCCTGCTCGACGACGTCGTAGTTCCCGCGGAACGCACCGCGCAACGCCTGGATGCCGAGGAAGACGAGGTACGCCGCGCCGATCCACTTGAGCGCGAGGAACACCGGCTGCGACTTCGCGATGAGGACGCCCAGCCCGAGCGCCGCGGCGCTGCCCTGCACGGCGTTGCCGGTGAAGATGCCGAGCGAAGCGAGCAGGCCGCCGCGGAAACCGCCGGAAAGCGCGTTCTTCAGCATAACCATCGTGTCGGGCCCCGGCGCGAGCACGATCAGGATGACGATGACCAGGTAACTGCCGTACGAACTCCACGTCACGGCTGCCCACGCTAACCGACCGGTATCGGTTCGGTCTCGCGGATTTCCGTCACATCGGCCGCCGCGTAGCTTGTGGGCGTGTACCGGGGGGAACTCACGCTGCAAGACAGCGAAAACCTGCTGTGGCAGTGTTCGCCGCGGCCGGTGCCCGCCGAGGTCGAGAACCGGAAGCTGCTCGTCGCGCTGTTCCTGCTCTGGCTCGGCGTGACCGGATGGTTCGTGGTGGACGGGGATGTCACGGGCGCCATCGTCTCGATCGCCCGATGCGCGACCTGCCCGAGCCCACGCTGAAGAAGCACGCCGACGGCACCGGCACGCTGACCTTCACCGACGCCGAAGACCGGCGCCTGCACCGGGTGATCCACCTCGACCGGCACGCCGAGCGCGACCTCAAGCTCGTCGGCAGAGTAGTGTTCGGCCATGTCAGCAGGGGAAATCGATCTTCTACCCGGTGAGCGCGTGCTCTGGGCGGGAGAGCCGGTCCAGCGCCCGTTGTACGTCGCCGCGGACGGGGTGATCGCCCCTGCCGGACTCGTCCTCGCCGCCGTCGCCCTCTGGTTCCTGCTCACGAAGGAGCCCAGCGGCCTGACGATGACCCTTACGCTTGTCGTGCTCGTGATCGGCCTCTACGGCGCGATCGGCCGCTCGGCTGTCCGGTATCTCGGGCTCGGGCGCACGACGTACGCCGTGACCGACAGCCGCGTCATCGCGCGCTCGGGGCTGTTCCGGCAGAAGGAACGCTCGAGCGAGCTGGCCGCCGTGTCGGAACCGGTCCTCAAGCCGGGATCGTCGTCCCGCACCGGCACGATCACGTTCGGGCCGGGGACGGTGACGCTGATGGGTGTCGGCGAGCCCAAGCGGGTGCGCGACCTGCTCACCAAGGCCATCACCGAGGCCAGGGCCCGCCAGGCTCCCCCGGAAACGGACACTCCGGCCGCCTGAGGACAACCCCGGCGCCCGCTCGAGCGTGCGACGGGCATGCAGGAACGCGTGCTGTGGACCGGCAAGCCGGTCGGGTACGTGTCCGGTCGAGCCGCGCCTGGTGGCCGCCGCCCAGTACGGCGCGCACCAGAACAAGTCCGGGCCGCTCCCCGGTGGTGCCGGCGGGCATCACCGAGCCGGACGATCCGCCCGTCCGACCCGGGTCGGGGCAACCCCTCGAAGCTCCCGCGCGTAAGTCGGGCAACAACACCGGGGGAGGCCAGAGTGGACGTGCCGCCGAACGTTCTGCTGCCGGGTGAGCGGCTGCTGTGGTCGGACCGGCCGCGGCGCTTCAGGCTCAACGGAACGGACTGGTCCCGCATCGTCTTCGGCGTGGCCTGGGCGACCTTCGGGTTCGTGTTCCTCGCCCCCGGACGGTTCGGGTTCTTCCCCCTGGTCTGGGCGCTGGCCGGGCTCGCGGGCGCGGGGTGGCCCGTCGTCGCGCGGCAGTGGTTCCTGCGTCGCACGGTGTACGTCGTCACCGACCTGCGGGTCGTGGCGGCCGACCGCGTCTCGGGAAAGACCTGGGGTTCGGCGGACCTGAGCGCGTTGCCGCCGCCGGTCGCGCGGGCCGGCGCCGTCACCTTCGGCGGGAGCGGGGGATTCCTGGCGGCTTTGACCCGCGTCTTGGGCAACGGGCCCGCCGTCGTGAAGCTCGAGGCGGTGCCGGACGCCGAACGCGTCCGCGACCTGATCGCCCAGGCGCGGACCCGGCCGACGGCGGCCGGATGAACACGGTGTTGTTCCCGGGCGACGAGGTGCTGTGGTCAGGACGGCCGAGCCGGTTTCCGCCGCACTTCGAGGAATGGCTCTGGCTGGGCTTGGCGGCGGCCTGGGGCGTGCTGATGTCCGTGCTCTTCGCGGTGTCGCTCGGCCGGCACAGCCCGATGGCCTTCTTCGTCCTGCCGATGATCGTGTTCGCCTTGCTGCCACCGGCCGCGCTGATCTTCGTCCGGCAGCGGATGGCACGCTCTCGTTCGGCTGGCCCGACCCGGTGGCCCGGGTGGGGGCGTTCTTCTCCCCGCCGCGGTGGGGGCCGCCGCCGGACCGGTCGCTGTCCCTGCGCCGGGTGGAGCTGCGCGGGATCCCGGAGCCGGAGCCGGTGCGGGACCTGATCGTGCGAACGCAGGGTGCGCGCTGACCGCTCGAATCACCCGGACGTGTCCGATTGCACTGCCCGGCTAAGTTACCGGCCGGTACACTCGACGAAACATCCACCGCCGGAGGTGTCCTGTGCCGTACCCAACGGACCGTGAACGTGACCGACCGTGGGTGATGCGGACCTACGCGGGGCACTCCTCCGCGGCCGCGTCGAACGAGCTGTACCGGCGCAACCTCGCCAAGGGCCAGACCGGCCTTTCGGTCGCCTTCGACCTGCCGACGCAGACCGGCTACGACCCCGACCACCAGCTGTCCCGCGGTGAGGTCGGCAAGGTCGGCGTGCCCGTGTCGCACATCGGTGACATGCGGCGGCTCTTCGACGGCATCCCGCTCGCCGAGGCGAACACGTCGATGACGATCAACGCGCCGGCCATGTGGCTGCTCGCGCTGTACGTCTCCGTGGCGCGCGAGCAGGCCGAGGCCGAGGGCCGGGACGTTGACGAAGTCCTCGAGAAGCTCACCGGCACCACGCAGAACGACATCATCAAGGAGTACCTGTCCCGCGGGACCTACATCTTCCCGCCGGGGCCGAGCCTGCGGCTGATCACCGACATGATCGCGTGGACCGTGCACCACGTGCCGAAGTGGAACCCGATCAACATCTGCAGCTACCACCTGCAGGAAGCCGGCGCGACGCCGACGCAGGAGGTCGCCTACGCGCTGTGCACCGCGATCGCCGTGCTCGACGCCGTCCGCGACTCCGGGCAGGTCGAGCCGGCCGACATGGCCAAGGTCGTCGCGCGGATCTCGTTCTTCGTCAACGCCGGCGTCCGGTTCGTCGAGGAGATGTCCAAGATGCGCGCGTTCACCGCGCTCTGGGACGAGCTCACGCGGGATCGTTACGGCGTAACGGATCCCAAGGCGCGCCGGCTGCGCTACGGCGTCCAGGTCAACTCGCTCGGGCTCACCGAAGCCCAGCCGGAGAACAACGTCCAGCGGATCGTGCTCGAGATGCTCGCGGTGTCGCTCTCCCGCGGTGCCCGCGCCCGCGCGATCCAGCTGCCCGCGTGGAACGAGGCGCTCGGGCTGCCCCGGCCGTGGGACCAGCAGTGGGCGCTGCGGATGCAGCAGGTGCTCGCGTTCGAGACCGACCTGCTGGAGTACGAAGACATCTTCGACGGCTCGCACGTCATCCAGGCCAAGGTCGACGAGATCATGGCCGGCGCGCGCGAGGAGATCGCGCGGGTGCAGGACCTCGGCGGCGCCGTCGCCGCGGTCGAGAGCGGTTACATGAAGTCGCAGCTGGTCGGGTCGCTGGCCGAGTACCGCCGCGGGATGGAGAACGGCGAGCGGATCCTGGTCGGCGTCAACAAGTTCGAGACGTCCGAGCCGTCGCCGCTGCAGGCCGAGGGCGCGAAGGCGATCGAAACGATCGACCCGGCCGTCGAAAAGGCCGCCGTCACGGCGATCGAGGAGTGGCGGACCCAGCGGGACGCCGCCGCCGTCGAAGCCTCGCTGGCCGCGCTGAAGGAACGCGCGCAGACCACGGAAAACCTCTTCGAGGCCACTGCGGACTGTGCCCGCGCCGGCGTCACCACCGGCGAGTGGTCCGGCGCGCTGCGCGAGGTGTTCGGCGAATACCGGGCGCCCACCGGGGTTTCCGCCACGGCCGCCGGCGGGGGTGACCCGGAGATCGAGCGGGTGCGTTCCCGGGTCCGGGAAACCGAAGCGGAGCTCGGCGAGCGGCTGCGGATCCTGGTCGGCAAGCCGGGCCTCGACGGCCATTCCAACGGCGCCGAGCAGGTCGCCGTGCGGGCGCGCGACGTCGGCTTCGAGGTCGTCTACCAGGGCATCCGCCTGACGCCCGAGCAGATCGTCGCGGCCGCGGTGCAGGAGGGTGTGCACGTCGTCGGGCTCTCGGTGCTCTCCGGCTCGCACCTCGAGGTCGTCCCGCACGTCGTCGACGGCCTGCGTGCCGCCGGTGCCGGCGACGTGCCGGTGATCGTCGGCGGCATCATCCCGCCGGACGACGCCGCGTTGCTGACCGAACGCGGCATCGCCCGGGTGTTCACGCCCAAGGACTACGAGCTGACCGGCATCATGGCCGGCATCGTCGACCTGATCCGCGAGCGCCACGGCCTCAGCTGAGGCCGGCCAGGATGTCCTTGGTGGATTTCACGGTGGCGAACTGGTTGGCCAGGTTCGCCGCCGTGACGCGGTACAGCTCGTCGGCGGTCACCTCCGGGAGGTCGAACGTGAAGGTCGCGTCGAGCGCGAAAGTCACGTCGTAGCCCAGGTTTCCGCCCATCCGCGCGGTGGTCTCGCAGCAGAAGTTCGTCTGGATCCCGGCGAGCACAAAACTCGTGATGCCACGCTTGCGCAGCCACGCGTCGAGGTCGACGTCGCCGAGGAACGCCGAGTTGACCTGCTTGCCGAACACCAGGTCCGGGCGCGCGCCGTCGAGCTCGGGCTTGAAGTCGTTGCCGGGCTGCCCGGGCCGCAGCGGCGAGCCCGGCTTCACGGAGTCGTGGTGCACGAGCACGACCGGCAGCCGCCGCTCCTGCCACGCGTCGAGGAGTGCCTTCATGTTCGCTTCGGCGCCGGGGTTGTTGCGCGGGCCCCAGAAGGCCGCGTCGTCGAACCCGCGCTGGACGTCGATCAGGATGAGTGCCGTCATGCCGTCGAGTTTTGCGGCTGCCCGGCCGTCAGGGGAGTGGCAGAAGACGCGCGATGCGGTACTTTCCTGCCATGCGCACGATCGGCGTTCTGCTGCTGCCGGGCACCCGGATGTTCGACCTAGCGGTGATCGGCGAGGTCTGGGGCCAGGACCGCACCGACAGCGGCATCGGCCCGTTCAGCGTCCGTTTGTGCAGCTCAGGGCGGGTGCGGACGGCGGTGTCGCCGTTCGGTGACGTCGCGGCGACGCATGGGCTCGCCGGTCTCGACGGCTGCGACCTCGTGCTGGCGCCCGGCCGCGACGACCCCCACGCCGCGGTCCCGGCGGTCGCCGTCGCGGCGCTGCAGCGGGCGCACCGGGCGGGGACGACCGTCGCCGCGTTGTGCTCGGGCGCGTTCACGCTGGCCACCGCCGGCCTGCTCGACGGCCGCCCGGCGACGACGCACTGGCGCGACTTCGACGCCCTGACCGTCGCCGCGCCGCGCGCCGACCTCCGGCGCGACGTGCTCTACACCGACGACGGCGGTGTCCTGACGTCGGCGGGGGTGGTCGGCGGCCTCGACCTCTGCCTGCACCTGGTCCGGCGTGACCACGGCGCCGAGGTCGCGGCGGCTTTGGCGCGCCGCTTGGTGATGCCCCCGGCGCGCGAGGGTGGGCAACGGCAGTACGTCGACAACCCGTTGCCTCCCGCGGCATCCCAGCCGGGGATGGCGTCCACAATGGACTGGGCGCTGGCGCGGCTCGGGTCCGGGATCGGCGTCGAGGACCTCGTCGGGCACGCGCGGATGAGCGAGCGGACGTTCCACCGCGAGTTCGCCGCGGCGGCGGGCGTGACGCCGGGACGCTGGTTGCGCGTGCAGCGCGTCCGGCTCGCGCAGCGGCTCCTGGAGACGACCGAACTGCCGGTCGAGCGCGTCGCCGAGCGGTCCGGGCTGGGGACGGCGGCGAACCTGCGTCGCCGGATGCACGCCGAAGTGGGTGTCGGGCCGGACAGCTATCGGCGCACCTTCCGACGGGTTACCGTCGGAGGATGACCGAGTACGAACACATCCTGGTCAAGCGCGACGGCGACACCGTCACGATCACGATGAACCGCGCGGCGCGGCGCAACTCGCTGTCCGCGGACCACCTGGCCGAGCTGCTCGCGGCGTTCCACGAGGCCGGGACGTCCGACGCGACCGGCATCGTGCTGGCCGGCGCGGGCCCGGTGTTCTCCGCCGGGCACGACTTCGGCGACGTCGCGGCGCGCGACCTGATGGGCGTGCGCGAGCTGCTGACGCTCTGCACGGACCTGATGAAGACCATGCAGTCGGTGCCGCAGGTCGTCGTCGCGCGGGTGCACGGCCTGGCCACCGCGGCGGGCTGCCAGCTCGTGGCGTCGTGCGACCTCGCCGTGGCGGCCGAGTCGGCGGGCTTCGCGCTGCCGGGCGGCAAGGGCGGCTGGTTCTGCCACACGCCGGCGGTCCCGGTGGCGCGCTCGATCGGCCGCAAGCGCCTGCTGGAGCTGGCGCTGACCGGCGACGTCGTCGACGCGGCGACCGCGCTCGACTGGGGCCTGGTCAACCGCGTCGTCCCCGACGAGCAGCTGGACGACGCCGTCGCGGAGCTGCTCGCGCGCGCGACGCGCGGCAGCCGGGCCAGCAAGACGATGGGCAAGCTGACGCTCTACGCCCAGCTCGACCGGCCCGAGGCCGACGCGTACGCGATCGCGCTGGAGGTCATGGCTTCGGCGTCCCAGCTGCCCGGCGCGCGCGAGGGCATGGCGGCGTTCCTGGAGAAGCGCAAGCCGTCCTGGCCCGACTGAGCGTCCCCGGTCAGGGCCGGTGCCGCTCGAACAGCGTGAGCTGCGTCCAGGCGGCGAGCGTCTGCGCGTCGGTGATTTCGCCGCCGAGCATCATCTTCTCGAGGTCCGCGCGCGAGAACCACGCGCTGCGCATGTCCTGCTCCTCGAGCTCGCGCTCCGGCTCGCCCTCGGTGATGTCCGTGGCGAGGAACACCCAGCCGCGCTGGCTGGTCAGGCCGGGGGCGACGTCGAGCTGCCCGATCGTCACCATCGACGCGGCGCGCAGCCCGGTCTCCTCTCGCAGCTCGCGGGCCGCGAGCTCCGCGGGCGGCAGGTCGGCGCGGTCCGGCGCGGTGCCCTGGGGGAACTCCCAGCGGCGCCCGCCGACCGGGTAGCGGAACTGCTCGACCAGCCGGAACCGGTCACCGTCCTGGGCGATGATGAGCGCGTAGGTCGGCTTGTCGACAACGCCGTAGATGCCCGCCGAGCCGTCGGGGCGGCGGATCTCGTCCTCCCGCATCGTCAGCCAGTTGTTCCGGTACACCTCGCGGGACGCGACACGCTGAATGGGGTCCACGCGCCCAGTATCACCGACCCTGTCCTACCCTCCTCGGGTGCGTCTCGTGATCGCGCGGTGCCAGGTCGACTACGCCGGCCGGCTCACCGCCCACCTGCCGATGGCCACCCGCCTGCTGCTCGTCAAGTCCGACGGCTCGCTGTCGGTCCACTCCGACGACCGCGCGTACAAGCCGCTGAACTGGATGAGCCCGCCCTGCTGGCTGATCGAAGACGGCAAGATCTGGATCGTCGAGAACAAGCAGGGCGAGAAGCTGGTGATCTCGATCGAGGAGATCTTCCACGACTACAGCCAGGCGCTGGGCGCGGAACCGGGCCTGCAGAAGGACGGCGTCGAGGCGCACCTGCAGGAACTGCTGGCCGAGCACATCAAGACCCTCGGCGACGGGTACACGCTGGTCCGCCGCGAGTTCCCCACCCCGATCGGCCCGGTCGACATCATGGCCCGCGACGCCGACGGCAAGTCGGTGGCGGTGGAGATCAAGCGCCGCGGCGAAATCGACGGCGTCGAGCAGCTGACGCGCTACCTGGAGCTGCTGAACCGCGACCCGCTGCTGGCCCCGGTGCAGGGCGTGTTCGCGGCGCAGATCATCAAGCCCCAGGCCCGGACGCTGGCCGAGGACCGCGGGATCCGCTGCCTGACGCTGGACTACGACGAGCTGCGCGGCATCGAGTCCGACGAGTTCCGCCTGTTCTGACGTTCCGGGAATCCGGGTGGTTCGCCGCCGCCCGAAGCCGGCGGCGAACCGCACTCGGTCAGCGACGCCATTTCTTGAACGACTTGATGATGTCACCGTTGCGGATCGTTCCCGCGCTCGTCGCCCAGGAGTCCTCCAGCTGTTCCGCCAGCGAACCGACGTCGAGGCGGCCGCTCGGTCTGGTGCATCTCGCCCACGTCGCCGCGGTCGCGATTCCCCGCTCGTCCAGGATGCGCGTGGTGGTCTCCTCGACCATGCGCCGATCTTGACGGCCGAGCCCGAACGAAGCCCACACCCCGACGATGATCTTGTCCTTGGCCGTCAGCCAGACCAGATGGGTGAGCGGACCGTTTTTCCAGTCGTGAATGCCGACTGATTTCAAGTTCACGCCCGGGATGCCGCCACCGGGGTGGCGCACCCGAGCGAGCTCCTTTTCGAGCTCACGCAGGCTTTCGTCGTGGAGGAACGAAAGCAGGTCCATGAGGTACGCGCCCGGGTCCGGCAGCCGGGCGGCGACTTCAGGATCCGGATCCAGGCCGGTCCAGTCGACGGACCGAATCTCCTCGTGGTTGCCGAACAACCCCATTTCGCCTCCGTCCTAGCGGATCGTCGCGCCTTCCCGGTGGGTGCACCTGCCCTTGCACCTCGGGCACCACTGGGTCTTGCACTCGTAGCGGCCGTACGGGCCGTCCAGCTTCTGCACGGTCTCGTAGATCGACATCGTGACGTTGCAGTGCGGGCACTTCGGCGCGGACATCCTGGGGTCCTTCCGGTGTGGGAGCGGCCGGGGGCCCGGCACGCGTCCCCGGAGTCGTCGGGGTGAGGCCTCCGCGTTACGCGTCCTTCGGACGGCATCACCGAAAGGTGGCGTTCGTAGCCGGATCGATGCCTGGATCGCGTATCTAATTCGGTGCTCGCGACTCTCCGGCCGGAAATCGTTAACCCGATAGGCGGCCGCGGAGTGATCAGATCTTTTCCGTTCCCGCCTTTCTGCGCTGTTCGGGTGAGTCCGGGATCTCATTAGCCGGAGTCGTGCGACACTCGATTTCGAGGGGTTCCGCCGGTGCTTCCGGCGTGGCCGGAGGGTGGTGCGCTCGGCCGTCTTTCTTTGTCGTGCCTACGTTTCAGTCCGCCTTCGAGCTCGGTGTGCGCATGTCCGTCCGGCCGGTGTGCGCGCGTTTTTCGCACGCACGGAGGAGGAAGTCATGCGTTATCGCCCACTCGGTTCCGATCCGGCCGACCCGCGCCTGGGCCGGTTCATTCCGGACGACTGGCGGCACGTGGAAAGGTATCCGCTGACCGCGCTGTCCGATGACGACCGGCCCACGCAGGCGCCCGTCGTGATCGGGGTCAACTGGTACTCCGCGTTCGACACCCCGGAACAGGACGAGGCCTCCGGTGAGTTCTTCATCGCGAAGGCCGGCGTCGCGAAGCTCGGCCGAATCCGCGGCGGGCACTGCGTGTGCCTCGAGCCGGGCGGCTCCCCGGACACCGACGCCTGGTACGCGTTCTACGACCAGGGCCGCGAAGGCGCCTGCGTCGGCTTCGGCTGGTCGCGCTGCATGTCGATCTTCAACGGCAGTGAGTACACCGCCCGGTGGCTGTGGGACTCGGCCAAGAAGCGCGACGAGTGGCCCGAAACCAACCCCGGCGACGACAACGGCACATCGGTCCGCGCGGCCGCCGAGGTGCTCGCCGAGGCCGGGCACGTCCTGTGGGACGACTCGTACCAGAACGACGACTGGGAAGCGCGCGAGAAGTACGTGCCCGAGGGCAAGCAGGGCATCAAGGCCTTCCGCTGGGCGCAGTCGGTCGAGGACGTGCACGCCGTGCTGGCCAACCCGCGCGCGGACGAGCTCGGCGCCGTGCCGCTGCTCAACTCGTGGGGTCCGGGCTACCCGCACCGGACCTACCTGCCCGACGAGGTGCTCGGCAAGCTGATCGAGGAGGAGGGCGAGATCGCCGTGCCCACCGATCGGTGATCGGCAGCCGCTCCCGCGGTGCGTGAACGAAGGCGCGTTTCCCCTGGTGAATGCCGGGGGAGGCGCGCCTTCCGGCCACTTTGGACAGGTCAGCGTGCCGACCCTGAATCCATGCAGTACTGTCCGGATCCGACAGGACAGTGGTGATTCCTGTGGGTTGTTGTCCAGTTTGAAAAGAGGTGGGTCGGGTGCTCGTCCTAGCCGATGCGAACCTGCGACTCGACGCGAGCGCGATCGACTACATCGAGTTGGCGTTCTACTTCGTGCTCGTGCTCGGCATCGGGTACCTGGCACGACGACAGGTGTCGAGCAGTCTCGACTTCTTCCTGTCCGGCCGGTCCCTGCCCGCCTGGGTCACCGGCCTGGCGTTCATCTCGGCCAACCTCGGCGCGGTCGAGGTCATGGGCATGTCGGCCAACGGCGCCCAGTACGGCCTGCCGACCGTGCACTACTTCTGGATCGGCGCGATCCCGGCGATGCTGTTCCTCGGCATCGTGATGATGCCCTTCTACTACGGCTCGAAGGTCCGCAGTGTTCCCGAGTTCATGCGCCGCCGCTTCGGCAAGCCGGCGCACCTGGTCAACGGCATCAGCTTCGCCGCCGCTCAGATCCTGATCGCGGGCGCGAACCTGTTCCTGCTGGCCAGCGTGGTGAACCTGCTGCTCGGCTGGCCGCTCTGGGTGTCGATCATCATCGCCGCCGTGATCGTGCTCTCCTACACCGCGCTCGGCGGGCTCTCCGCCGCGATCTACAACGAGGTCCTGCAGTTCTTCGTGATCGTCATCGCGCTGGTGCCGCTGACGATCATCGGCCTGGTCAAGGTCGGCGGCTGGCAGGGCCTGGTCGACAAGGTCACCAACAGCCCCGGCGGCACCGCGCAGCTGCACTCGTGGCCCGGTGACAACCTGACCGGCTTCGGCAACAACATCCTCTCGATCCTCGGCATCGTGTTCGGTCTGGGCTTCGTGCTCTCCTTCGGGTACTGGACGACGAACTTCGTCGAGGTGCAGCGCGCGATGGCGTCGAAGAGCATGTCCGCCGCGCGGCGCACGCCGATCATCGGCGCGTTCCCGAAGATGCTGGTCCCGTTCATCGTGATCATCCCCGGCATGATCGCCGCGGTCACCGTGTCCGAGTACGTCAAGGACAAGCAGGTCCTGCTGGACGGCGGCACCGCGGAAAGCGGCGTCACGTTCAACAACGCGCTCCTGCTGCTGATGCGCGACCTGCTCCCGAACGGCATGCTCGGCATCGCGATCGCCGGTCTGCTGGCCTCGTTCATGGCCGGCATGGCGGCGAACCTGAGCTCGTTCAACACCGTCTTCACGTACGACATCTGGCAGACCTACATCAAGAAGGACAAGCCGGACGGCTACTACCTGCGCCTCGGGCGCGTGGTGACGTCGGTCGGCACGATCCTCGCCATCGGCACCGCGTTCATCGCGTCGAACTCCGGCAACATCCTGAACTACCTGCAGGACCTGTTCTCCTTCTTCAACGCGCCGCTGTTCGCGACGTTCATCCTGGGCATGTTCTGGAAGCGGATGACCCCGCACGCCGGGTGGAGCGGCCTGGTGCTCGGCACCGCGTCCGCGGTCACCGTCTGGGGCCTGTCGCAGGCCGGGGTGCTCGGCCTCACCGGCCAGGGCATCAGCTTCGTCGCCGCCGGGACCGCGTTCGTCGTCGACATCGTGGTGAGCGTCGTGGTGTCGCTGGCGACCAAGCCGAAGCCGGACGAAGAGCTGGTGGGGCTGGTCTACTCGCTGACCCCGAAGGAAACGCGCAAGCACGACGACACCGGCGAGAACGCGGGCTGGTACCGCAAGCCGGGCCTGCTCGCGGGCATCGTGCTGATCCTGACCATCGCCCTCAACATCATCTTCTAGGAGGTCGGAATGGCCACCGAGTCCGGCGCGCGACCGCGGAAGGCGGGCGCCTTCGACATCCGGCTGATCATCGCGCTGCTGATCGGCGTGTACGGCGTCATCCTCACGGTGATGGGCATCGGCTTCACCTCCGACCAGGAGATCGAGAAGGCCGCCGGGGTGAACATCAACCTGTGGGCCGGCATCGGCATGCTGGTGGTCTCCGCGCTGTTCATCCTGTGGGCGCAGCTCCGGCCGCTGGTCGTGCCGGCGGAGACCGGGACCGAGGCCGGGGACACCACCCCCGCGGCGGGTGAATAGCCGGGTTGTCCGGACAGTGGCGCGAGGTTGCCGCTACCGTGCACCGCGTGCTCCTTGACGTTCGGCGCCGCCGTCTTCCGAAGCTGTTCCTGCTGGTCACCGCCCTCGCGCTGCCGCTGACCGCGTGCGGGCAGGACCTCGGCCGGTCCAACTTCGCGCGGACGACGGTGCCGGCCGCGGCCGGCACCGGCCAGGTCGCAGACGGCCCGATCACCGACGCCGCGGTGGCGGCGAACGTGCTCCGCACGATCAAGCCGTGCCAGTTCCTCACCAAGGACGCCCTCGGCGCGCTCGGCCTCGGCACGGTCGAGGAGGACCCGTCGCCGTCGTCGATCGCCTTCGACAAGTGCGCCAACAAAGTGAAGGACCCCGGCGGCAAGGAGATCCGGTTCGACTTCGAGATCGGCAGCACCCTGCTGCCGCACGCGGACAAGACGGCCGGGCAGGTCGGCGGGCTGCCGCTGCGGGTGAACAAGACCGACGACACCGACTGCACGGTCGCGGCGATGACGGCGCTGAACCCGGACAACGCCCTGGTGCTGACGGTCGCCTACCCCGGTGACCCCTGCCGCCCCGGGCAGACGCTGATGGACGCCGTGGTGCAGAAGCTGCACAACTCGCCGGAGAAGTACTCGACGCCGCCGGGCACCCTGCTGACCGCCGACCCGTGCGCGATGGCCGACACCGCGGCGGTCACCCCCGCCGTGCCGTCGGCGAAGTCCGCGCCGTCCGGCCTGCACTCGTGCGCGTGGCAGAGCAACGGCGCCAACCCGACCGTGACCGTCGAGTTCCTGCCGGGCCTGCCCCCGATCGTCGGGGACGGGTACTCCAAGGTGGACCTCGGCAACGGCGTCACGGCCTACCGGAAGCAGGGCGCGACGAGCTCGTCGCAGTGCACGGTGGAGTGGCAGCACCGGCCGTGGCAGGGCGACGACGTCGAACTGGCCCAAGTGGACTACCAGAGCTACACCGCCGAACCGGACGCCGACGACCCGTGCGGCAAGGCTCTCGGCGTCGCGAAGAACGTGGTCACGAAGCTCCCCAAAGCCTGACCTGGCGGCGGACCCCGCGGAGAGGTAGGAAGGGGACACCCCACCCGCCGATGTGCCGGAGGCTGCCGTGAAGAAGATCATCAACGATCCGGCGAACGTCGTCGCGGAGTCGCTACGGGGCCTCGCCGCCGCGCACGCCGACATCCTGCGGGTCCAGTCCGACCCGGACGTCGTCGTCCGGGCCGACGCGCCGGTCGCGGGCAAGGTCGCCGTGATCTCCGGCGGCGGGTCCGGGCACGAGCCGCTGCACGGCGGTTTTGTCGGCCGGGGCATGCTGTCGGCCGCCGTGCCGGGCGCGGTGTTCACCTCGCCGACGCCGGACGCCGTGCAGGCCGCCGTCACGGCGACCACCGGCGACGCGGGCGCCCTGCTCATCGTGAAGAACTACACCGGCGACGTGCTGAACTTCGAGACGGCCGCCGAGCTCGCCGCCGCCGAGGGCCTCGACGTGCGCAGCGTCGTGATCGACGACGACGTCGCGGTCAAGGACTCGACCTACACCGCGGGCCGCCGCGGGGTCGGCGGCACGGTGCTACTGGAGAAGATCACCGGCGCCGCCGCCGAGCGCGGCGACTCGCTCGACGCCGTGACCGCCCTGGCGGAGAAGGTGATCGGCCAGGTGCGCTCGATCGGCGTCGCGCTGACCGCGCCGACCGTGCCGCACGCCGGCACCCCGAGCTTCGACCTCGGCGACGGCGAGATCGAGTTCGGCATCGGCATCCACGGCGAGCCCGGCCGCGAGCGGATCCCGCTCGAGCCGGCCGACGCGCTGGTGGCGCGGCTGGTCCAAGCGGTGGTCGAGGACCTTCCCTTCGAGTCCGGTGACCGCGTGCTGCTGTTCACCAACTCGATGGGCGGCACCCCGCTCGTCGAGCTCTACCTGGCGCACGGCATCGCCGAGCGGCTGCTGGCCGAGCGTGGGATCGTGGTCGAACGCCGGCTGGTCGGGCCGTACATCACCAGCCTCGAGATGCAGGGGATGAGTCTGACGTTGCTCAAACTGGACGACGAGCTGACCGAGCTCTGGGACGCCCCGGTCACCACCGCGGCGCTGCGGTGGGGGGTCTGATGACCTGCAAGGCCGAGGGGGTCGCGGCCGCGGTGCGCGCCGCGGCGGGCGTGGTCGCCGAGCACCGGGCCGAGCTGGTCGAGCTCGACCGCGCGATCGGCGACGGTGACCACGGCGAGAACCTGAACCGCGGGTTCACCGCCGTAGTCGCGGCGCTCGACGCAGGCGCGCCGGACACGCCGGGAGGCGTGCTGAAGCTCGTCGCGACGACGCTGATCTCCAAGGTCGGCGGCGCCGCGGGGCCGTTGTACGGCACGGCTTTCCTGCGTGCTTCGGCCAAGCTGGGCACGGCCGGGGAGCTCGACGTCCCGGCGCTGCTGGACGCGCTGCGCGCCGGGCTCGAAGGGGTCCAGGCCCGCGGGAAGGCCGTCGGCGGCGACGCGACGATGGTCGACGCCCTGACCCCCGCGCTGTCGGCCGCGGAGAAAGCGGCCGAGGACGGCGGGGACGTCGCCGCGGTGCTGACGGCGGCGGCCGACGCGGCCGACCGCGGCGCGGAGTCCACTGTGGACCTCGTGCCGCGCAAGGGCCGCGCGTCCTACCTGGGCGAGCGGGCGGTCGGGCACATGGACCCGGGTGCGCGGTCCTCGGCTCTGCTGCTGCGCGCGTTCGCCGAGGCCGCCCGGTGAGCGTCGGAATCGTGCTCGTTTCGCACAGCGCGAAGCTCGCGGAAGGCCTGGCCGAGCTGGCCGCCCAGATGGCGCCGGACGTCACCATCCGGCCGGCCGGCGGCTTGCCCGACGGCTCGATCGGCACGGATTACGACGAGGTCGTCGCCGCGACCCAGCGCGCGGACTCCGGCGACGGTGTGGTGCTGCTCTACGACCTCGGCAGCGCGCAGATGACCGCCGAGCTCGCCGTCGAGTCGCTGGCCGACCCCTCCTCCGCCGTCGTGGCGGACGGCCCGCTGGTCGAGGGCGCGATCGCGGCGGCGGTCGCGGCGCAGGCCGGGCAGGACCGCAAGGCCGTGGCGGAAGCCGCCGCGGCGGCCGGGATGCCCGAGGACCTGACCCCTGCCGAGGCCACGGCCGGGGGCGCCGAGATCGAGCTGGAGCTGCACAACGAGGTCGGCCTGCACGCGCGGCCGGCCGCGGTGCTGGTGCGCGCGCTGAGCGCGTTCGACGCCGAAGTCACCGTCCGGCTCGGCGAGCAGGAGGCCGACGGCAAGAGCGTGCTGGCGCTGATGTCCCTCGGCGCGCGCCAGGGTGACCGGATCGTGCTGCAGGCCCGCGGGACGCAGGCTTCCGCCGCGCTGAACAAGGCGAAGGAGCTGGTGGACGGCAACTTCGGCGAGTGAAGCCGGTTTTGCCGACCGGGTGACTTGCGCGGTACTGACTCGATTCCGTGTGGGCTTCCGAAGGTGCGGTGTGGCAGAGTCAGGGGCCAATTACCAGCGAGTAACATCTCTGGAGGCCTCGATGGCGCGGGACATCTCGACGGTCGGAGTGGTCGGCCTGGGCACCATGGGGGCCGGCATCGCCGAAGTGCTCGCGCGCAGCGGGCTCGACGTCGTCACGGTCGAGCTCGACCAGCCGGGACTCGAGCGGGGCCGCGGCCACCTGCGGCACTCCACCGAACGGGCGCTCTCCGGCGGCAAGCTCGACGAGCCCGGCCGCGAGGCGTTGCTGGAGCGCATCCGGTACAGCACCTCGCTGTCGGATCTGTCCGAAGTGGACCTCGTGATCGAGGCGATCCCGGAAAGCCTCGAGCTGAAGGCCGAGGTGTTCACCGAGCTGGACAAGGTCACCCGGCCGGACGTCGTGTTCGTGTCCAACACCTCCTCGCTGTCGATCACCGAGATCGGCGTGCACACCGCGCGGCCCGGCAAGGTCGTCGGCATGCACTTCTTCAACCCGGCACCGGTGCTGAAGCTCGTCGAGATCGTGAAGACGGTGGTCACCGAGCCGGAGGTGGTCGCCGAGATCGTCGCGTTCGCCGAACGGCTCGGGAAGACGCCGGTGGTGATCGGCGACCGGGCCGGGTTCATCGCGAACGCGCTGCTGTTCGGCTACCTCAACCACGCCGTGCGGATGTACGAGCAGCGTTACGCGACGCGCGAGGATCTCGACGCCGCGATGCGCTTCGGCTGCGGCTACCCGATGGGGCCGTTGGCGCTGCTGGACCTGATCGGGCTCGACACCGCGTACGAAATCCTCGACACGATGTACCACCAGTCCCGCAACCGCCTGCACGCGCCGGCGCCGCTGCTCAAGCAGATGATCACGGCGGGCCTGCTCGGCCGCAAGACCGGCCGTGGCTTCTACACCTACGATGCCCCGGACTCGCCCACGGTGGTCGACTCCGGCAGCGCGTCCACTGTGGACTCCGTGCCACCGCGTCCGGTCGCGCGGGTGGGCGTGGTCGGCACCGGCACGATGGCCACCGGCATCGCGGAGGTGTTCGCGAAGCGCGGCCTCGACGTCGTGCTGCGCGCCCGCAGCCTGGAGAAGGCGCAGGCGTCCGTCGCGAAGGTGAAGAAGTCGCTCGACAAGGCCGTGGTCAAGGGCAAGCTGTCCGAAGAGGACGCGGCCGCCGCGCTGGCGCGGATCACCCCGGTCACCGACTTCGAGGCACTGGCCGACGTCGACCTGGTCGTCGAGGCGGTGGCCGAAGAGCTTTCCGTGAAGCAGGCGGTGTTCGCCGCGCTGGACGAGGTGGTGCGCCCCGGCGCGGTCCTCGCCACGACGACGTCCTCGCTCCCGGTGATCGAATGCGCGGCGGCGACGTCCCGGCCGTCCGACGTGGTCGGTCTCCACTTCTTCAACCCGGCCCCGGTGATGAAGCTGGTGGAGGTCGTCTCGACGATCGCGACCGACCCGGACGTGGTGGCGACGGCGAACGCGGTCTGCGGCGCGGTCGGCAAGCACGCCGTCCACTGCGGTGACCGGGCCGGCTTCATCGTCAACGCGTTGCTGTTCCCGTACCTCAACGACGCGGTGAAGATGCTCGAGGCGCACTACGCGGGTGCGAACGACATCGACACGGCGATGAAGGTCGGCTGCGGCCTGCCGATGGGTCCGTTCGAGCTCCTCGACGTCGTGGGCCTGGACGTCTCGCTCGCCATCCAGCGGACGCTGTACAACGAGTTCCGCGAAGAGGGCTTCGCGCCGGCGCCGCTGCTGGAACACCTCGTGACGGCCGGGCGGCTGGGCCGGAAGACCGGGAAGGGCTTCAAGGACTACTGATCAGCGGGCGGCCACCTCGCCGAGGACCGGTTTCACGTCGAGCACCGGGGTGCCGTCGATCGCCTCCAGGCCCGTCACCGTGAGCGTTCCGTTCTCGACCGCCGTCACCGTGACCACGTGGAGGCCGATCGGGTTCGGGCGGTCCGGTGAGCGGGTCGAGAACACGCCGGTGCTCGGACGATCCGGGTCGCCGCGCGGATGGACCGTCTGGACCGCCCGGTCGGCTTCGTGCAGCCAGGTGAGGAGGACCAGGCGGTCGCCGGGGCGGAGGTCGGCTGCCGCGTGGTGGAACTCGGGCGCGATCACCACGCGGGCCGGAGGTGCTCCTTCGTCACCTTGTTTCGGGGCCGTCGAACGGTCCGACAGCGGCGACTCCACCCGTGCCACCGGGCGGACGTCGTAGCTCGTCACTGGTAGTAGCCCTCGACCGGGACCCGGGCTTCGTCGAACAGGGCCGGGCCCTCCAGCTTGTGGTCGCCCCAGGTGACCGGCGGGCGCAGCGTGAGGAACTGCTCGGTCGAGAGCGCGTAGACGACCCGCCCCAGCCCGGACCGCTCGATCGCGCCGGTGCACATCCCGCACGGCTGCGTGCTGGTGAACATCGTGGTCGCCGCCGCGGCTTCCGGGGTCAGGTTCTGGGCCGCCCAGCGGGCCAGCTTCAGCTCCGGGTGGGCCGTGATGTCGTTGTCCGTCAACGACGTGTTGCGGTCTTCGACCAGGACCTGGCCGTCCGCGTCGGCCAGCAGGGAGCCGAAGGGCGGGTTGCCGTGCTCTTCGCGCGCCTCCCGCGCCAGCTCGATCGCCCGCCGCAGCAACGTCAGTTCGGTGTCGTTCACCGGATCTCCTTCCAGGCCGCGGCCACCGCCGCGAGGTCACGCCACGCCGCCTCCGGGTGGAGGGTTTCGGCGGGGTCCGAGTCGAACGGGTCGAGCACGACGGTGTCCGCGCCCAGGTCCCGCAGCTGCGCCAGGTCGTCGAGGACCTGGTCGAGAGTGCCTTCGCCGGCGCGCCGGTCCGGCCCGGTCACCGGGGCGCCGGTGACCCGCAGGAGGATCCGCGGCGCGAACGACGGCACGGGCCGGTCACCGGCCAGCTTTTCCAGGCGCGCCAACGACTCCCGGAAGCCCGGCATGGTCATCCGCAGCGGGTGCCACGCGTCGCCGAGCTCCAGCGCCCGGCGCAGGCCGGCGTCGCTGTGCCCGCCGAGCCACAGCGGGATCGGGCCGGCGCGGTAGTCGTCGTGGTCGGCCCAGGCCGCGCGGATCGCCCGCAGGTACTCGGTGGTGAGCTTCCCGCGCCGCTCGAACGGCACGCCCAGCGCGTCGAACTCCTGCTTCGCCCAGCCGATCCCGGCGCCGATCACCAGCCGGCCGCCGCTGAGCGCGTCGAGGTTCGCCGCCATCCGGGCCACCAGCAGCGGGTGGCGGTACGGCACGACCAGCACGGTGGTGCCCAGCCGCACCCGGCTGGTGATCCCGGCCAGCCAGGACAGCGTCGTGAACGGCTCGTAGAACGGCGCCGGGTACTGGCCGGCGACGTCGTGGGTGATCGCGACGTGGTCGGACACCATCAGCAGGTCGTAGCCGAGCCCCTCGACCGTCTGCGCCCACGCGCGCAGCGCGCCCGGGTCCGTGCCGGGGCCGAAGTTGGGGACGTTCACGCCGATCTTCACCGGGAAAGGCTATCGATGCGTACGTCCTGATCGGAAGGGAACGATCACGGCGTTGGGACGCTTTCGCCGTGGATCTCGCGGTATGTTCGGCCGATGACCGAGAGTCTCGACCCGACGGACTGGACCATCCTCGTCGAGCTCCAGCGGGACGCCCGGCTGCCGCTCACCGAGCTCGGCCGGCGGGTGAACCTCAGCGCGTCCGCGGCCACCGAACGGCTCCGGCGGCTCGAGACCGCCGGGGTGATCACCGGCTACCGCGCGGACATCGACCTCGGCAAGGTCGGCTACCCGGTGCTCGCCGTCGTCCGGCTCAAGTACCCCGGCAGCCGCCACGAGCCGCTGCACAAGCTGCTCGCCGAGCGCTTCGAGATCCTGGAGTGCCTGCGCACCACCGGCGACGACTGCTACACGCTCAAGATCGCCGCGGCGTCCATGGCCCATCTGGAGCACACCATGGACGAGCTGGCCCAGTTCGGCAGCACGACCACGAACGTCGTGTACAGCCAGACCCTGCCCTACCGCGGGCCGCAGGAAGCCGCCCGTGACCTCGAGTCCTGAGCGCATCGTCGTCTACGGCGTGACCGGCTCGGGCAAGTCGACGCTCGCGGCCCGCATCGCCGAACGCACCGGCCTCCCGTACGTCTCGGCCGACGACCTCACCTGGCTGCCGGGCTGGGTCGCGGTCCCCGACGACGAGCAGCGCCGCCGCATCGCCGAGGTGTGCGCGGGGGAGCGCTGGGTCCTCGACGCCGCGTACACCAGGTGGGCGGACGTCGTGCTGCCCCGCGTGCAGCTCATCGTGGGTCTCGACTACCCGCGCTGGCTTTCGCTGGGCCGCCTGGTGCGCCGGACGGCCTGGCGCTCGCTGACCCGCGAGCGCATCTGCAACGGCAACGTCGAGTCGCTCCGCCAGATGTTCTCCGCGGACTCGATCATCCGCTGGCACTTCGCGTCGTTCGCGCGGAAGCGGGCACGGATCCGGATGTGGGCCGCCGAACCGCCGTGCCCCGCGGTCGTCCGGCTGACGTCCCCACGCGGGACCCGCCGGTGGCTGGAAACGCTGTGACGTCAGGAGCTCGGCGGTAGCAGCGGCCCGCCGCTCCAGTGCTGGAACACCAGGTTCGTGTGCACCCGGGCGACCTCGTCGCGCGCGGTCAGCTCGTCGAGGACCAGCCGCTGCAGTTCGGCGGCGGAGCTGGTCGCGACGTGCGCGAGGAAGTCGTCCGGCCCGGTCAGGTGGTAGACCGCGCGCACCTCCGGCAGGGACAGCAGGTGCGCGACGAACGGGTCCACCAGCGGCCGCCGGTGCGGGCGCACCTGGACGAACAGGAACGCCTCCAGCGGCCGCCCCAGCTTCGCCGCGTCGACCGAGGCGTGCTGGCCGGTGATCACGCCGGTGTCCCGCAGCCGGGCCACCCGGTCCAGGCACGTTGACGGCGCGATGCCGACGGCGGCCGCCAGGTCCTTGTTGGTGATCCGGGCATCGTTCTGCAGCAACCGCAGAATTTCGAGGTCCACCGGGCTCAGTTCGACGGAATCGGGCATCGGCGAATGATATCCGAGACTGTTGCCTTCGATCCGGGGAAAGATCGAGCATGCTCGTATGACTTCCGCTCTGCGCACCCGAGCCGTCCACGCCGGCCGCGATGACCTCACGGACCTCGGCGTGCACGCCGCCCCGCTCGACCTGTCCACGACCTACCCGTCCCGTGACAGCGCCGCCGAAGCCGCCCGGATCGACGAGTTCGCCGCCGGGGGCGCGGTCGACGGCCCGCCGATCTACGGCCGCGTCGGCAACCCGACCGTCGAACGGTTCGAGCGCGCGCTGGCCGAGCTCGAGGGCTTCGAGCACGGCGTCGCGTTCGCCAGTGGGATGGCCGCCGTCTCGGCCTGCTTGCTTTCCGCCGTGGCGCAAGGGAAACGGCACGTCGTCGCGGTCCGCCCGCTCTACGGCTGCAGTGACCACCTGCTGGAGTCCGGTCTGCTCGGCACCGAGGTCACGTGGGCCGCGCCCGACGCCGTCGCCGCCGCGCTCCGGCCCGACACGGGCCTGGTGTTCGTCGAAACCCCGGCCAACCCGACGCTCGCCGAGGTCGACATCGCCGCGCTGGCCGCGGCCTGCGGTGACGTGCCTTTGGTGGTGGACAACACCTTCGCGACACCGGTGCTCCAGCGCCCCGGCCGGCACGGCGCGCGGATCGTGCTGCACAGCGCGACGAAGTTCCTCGGCGGCCACGGCGACGTGATGGGCGGGATCGTCGCGTGTGACGCCTCGGAGGCCGCGCGGCTGCGGCAGATCCGCTTCGCCACCGGCGGTGTGCTGCACCCGCTGGCCGGATACCTGTTGCTGCGCGGGCTTTCCACGCTGCCGCTGCGCGTGAACGCGGCGTCCGCCACCGCGGCGACGCTGGCCGCGCGGCTCGGCGACCACCCGGCGGTGACGGCCGTCCACTACCCGCGGCTGGGCGGGCCGCTGGTGGCGTTCGAGGTCGACGGCGACCCGCACGCCCTCATCGGCGCGGTCCGGCTGATCACGCCGGCCGTCAGCCTCGGCAGCGTCGACACGCTGATCCAGCACCCGGGCTCGATCAGCCACCGGATCGTCGACGCCGGCGACCGGCACGACGCCGGGGTGTCCGACCAGCTGATCAGGTTGTCGGCCGGGCTCGAGGACGTCGAGGACCTCTGGCACGACCTCGAGCAGGCGCTGAAGGCGGTTTAGCCGCAGCAACCGCCGCCGCAGCAGCCACCGCCGGCCGGGGCCGCGGGACCACTCGCGGCCCCGGTCAGGGCGACGGTGGTGAGCAGCTTGACGGTGTCGTCGTGGCCCTCCGGGCAGGCCGCCGGTGCGCTCGATTCGCTCATCGGGCGCAGGAGCTCGAAGGTCTCGGTGCACTCGCGGCAGCGGTAGGCGTAGGTCGGCATGCCGCGATTATCGCCGGAGGGGCCCGCGGATGGGAAGCTGGGCGCGTGCAGCCCCCTTCGCTCGCCGGCGTCCCGCACCTCGGCCAGGTCGTCCCGTCCCTGCTCGCCGCGCTGGGGGTGCCCGGCTGCGCGAACACGCTGACGCTGCCGGAGGCGCGCAGTGCGGGGGTGCTGCTCGTCGACGGGCTCGGCTGGGAGCTGCTCGCCGAGCACGCCGCGGACGCCCCGGTGCTGACCGAGCTCGCCCGGGAGTCGCTGCGCGTCGGCTTCCCGTCGACGACGGCCGCCGGGCTGGCCGCGATCGGGACCGGGCTCGCGTCGGGTGAGCACGGGATGGTCGGCTACACCTTCGAAATGCCGGGCACAGGCGTGCTCAACGCGTTGCGCTGGTGCAGCCACGACGACGGCAGCGACCTGCGGGGCGCGCTCCCGCCGCGTGAGGTGCAGCCGCTGGCGACGACGTTCGAACGGGCGGCCGCGGCAGGCATCGACGCCGCGGTGGTGTCGTCCGCGAAGTTCCGCGACACCGCACTGACGATGGCCACCCAGGGCGGCGCGCGCTACGCCGGGGTGCACGCGCTGGGCGACCTCGCCGCGCGGACGTTGTCGGTGCTCGACGGGCGTGCGTTCTGCTACGCCTACCACAGCGAGCTCGACCTGCTCGGGCACGTCTACGGCCCGGGTTCGACCGCGTGGCGGATGCAGCTGCGGCAGATCGACCGGCTCGTCGAGTCCCTTGTGGACGGTCTGCCGGCCGGCGCCCTGCTCGCGGTGGTGGCCGACCACGGGATGGTGACCGTCGAGGACAAGCTCGACCTCGAAGACGTGCCGGAGCTGCTGTCCGGCGTCCGGACCTTCGGGGGCGAGGTGCGGGCCCGGCACGTCTACACCGAGCCGGGCGCGGCCGCGGACGTCCTCGCGGCCTGGCGGGCGGTGCTGGGCGAGCGGGCGTGGGTGCGGTCGCGGGAGGAAGCCGTCGCCGAGGGGTGGTTCGGGCACACGGTCAGCGACCGGGTGCTGCCGCGGATCGGCGACGTCGTCGCGGCCGCGCGCGGGCGGTTCGGGATGGTGCGGGGGCTCGCCGAGGCCGTCGAGACGTCGCTGGTCGGGCAGCACGGTTCGCTGACCACCGCCGAGCAGCTGGTCCCGCTGGCGCTCGCGCAGGGCTGACGTCCCGATTTCCGGGAATGTGCGCTGGCGGGAACTTTCCCCGCCGGTGTGCCGACCTGTCCACTGCGTACCGGATCGACGGGGAGTGGGCGGGATGAGCGTGCTGGACGGGATCGGCGTGGTCGGCGCGGGCGGCGAGGGACGGGCCGTGGCGGCGTACCTCGCTTCGCGGGGGTTGCCGGTGCACCTGTACACCCGGGATCTCCGGGCCGTGGCGGAGATCGCGCGTCGCCGGGAGATCGCCGCGCGTGGGGTGCTCGACGGGCGGTTCCCGCTCCGTGAGGTGACCGCGGACCCGGCCGGGCTGGGCGGCCGCGCCGTCGTGCTGGTCGCGACCGTGACCACCGCCTACCCGGAGGTCGCCGCCCGGCTCGCGCCGCACCTCGGCGCCGGGCAGGTCGTGGTGCTGTTCTCCAGCAAGCTCTGCGGGAGCGTCGAGTTCGCCCACGCGCTCGCCGCCGCCGGGGCGCCGGCGGTCGACGTCGTCGAGACGGACGCGCTGTTCGCCGCGCGGCCGGCCGGGACCGACGGGGTGCGCGTGCTCGGCGTCAAGGGCTGGAACCTGGTCTCCGGGTGCACCGCGGCCGCCGTCGGACGGCACGCCGGGCTGCTGCGCGAGTGGTTCCCGATGCTGGAGGTCGCGCGCAACCCCGTCGAACGCGGGCTGCACGACTTCGGCGCGGTCGCGCACGTGCCGATCGCGCTGGCCAACCTCGGCACCATCGACCGCGCCGAGGAGCTGCTCTTCTACGTCGAAGGCGTCTCGCCGCGGACGATCGCCCTGCTGGAGCGCACCGAGGCCGAGTTCGCCGCCGTCGCCCGGGCGTACGGTGCGCGGCTGCTGCCCATGACCGAGGTCCTCGACCGCTACTACGGCTGCCCGGCCACGACGCTGCTCGACGCGTTGCGGACCGTGGAGCCGTACCGGACGATCGCCGCGCCGACCAGCCTCGACCACCGGTTCCTCAGCGAGGACATCCGCTCGACGCTCGTGCCGCTGCAGGCGCTCGCGCGGTGCGCCGGCGTCGCCACGCCGATGGTCGACGCCGCGATCACGATCATGTCCGTGCTCGGCGGTGAGGACTTCCGCCGGACCGGCCGGACACTGGACCGGCTCGGCTGGGAAGGCCTCGGCCACGACGGCATCCTGCGCCGGTTGCGGGCCGGTGACCGGGTGGCGGAGCGTGCGGCCTGAGCGCCGACGGGCATCACGCGTGACTGGACAGGCATCTCGCGTGATTGAGCGGGCATCTCGCGTGATTGGAGGGGCATCACGTGTGATTGAGGGGGCATCACGTGTGATTGGAAGGTCGACACTCGTGATTGGAGGGTCGACACGCGTACTCAGGTAGACGACGCGTGGGGTGGAGGTCGCGTCGGGGGTGGGTGGGCGGGAGATACCGTTCGGGGGTGCCTCGACGGAATCGTCCCGGCCGCCGGGCGGACGGCGGGCCGCCCGAACGCGAGCTCGGCGCCGCGACCGGCTGGGCCCGTGCGGAAGCCGGGGCCGACGGGGACTGGCTCGTGCGGACCGTGCCCGGCTCGCAGGCCACCAAGTTCTACCGCTGTCCCGGCTGTGACCACGAGATCCGGCCCGGCACCCCGCACCTCGTCGTCTGGCCCGCCGACGAGACCGGCTCGGTCGCCGACCGCCGGCACTGGCACCGGCCCTGCTGGGAAGCCCGTGCGCGGCGGCGGCCGCAACGCCGCCGTTGATTCGCTCTGGAGTTGTCAAACACCGCCCGGCTCAGCGCCGGTAGTGGCGCGACATCGCGCCGTCGTACATCTCCTCCGTGTACTCGGTGAAGCCGAGCCGCTCCGCCACCCGCAGCGACGGCTTGTTCGCGATGCTCACGCTCGCCAGCACCGGCACCGACGGCAGGTCGCGGGCGCACCACTCGAGCACCGCCAGCCCGGCCTCGACCGCGTAACCCTTGCCCCACGCCGAGGGCCGGAACCGGTAGCCGAGGTTCAGCACCTTCTCGCCGTGGAACTCCCGCAGCCGCACGCCGCACATGCCGAGCACCTCGGCGCCCCCGCGTTCGGTCACCGCGGGGTAGCCGAAGCCGTGCTCGGCCCAGTGCGCCAGCCAGTCCGAGAACATCGCCGACGCGGCCGGCACGTCGGGCGGGTCGGGGTGGAACCGGTTGGTGCGCGGATCGGTGTGGATGTCGACCATCGCCCGCCGGTCCGCCTCGTGGAGCGGACGCAGCAGCAGCCGGTCGGTTTCGATGTCGGTGAACACATCGGCGAAGCTAGCGCGGGGGTCCGACAAAATGGCGCGCATGACCGAACTGCCGCTGGTCCTCCTCCACGCCTTTCCCCTGGACGCCCGCATGTGGAACGCGGTGCGCGAGCCCCTCGCTTCACACCTTCGGGTGATCACTCCGGACCAGCGCGGGCTGGGCCGCTCACCGCTGCCGGACTCGGACCGGGAACCGAGCCTCGAAGACGCCGCGCGCGACGTCGTCGCCCTGCTCGACCGCCTGGAGCTGGACCGCGTCGTGCTCGGCGGCTGCTCGATGGGCGGTTACCTCGCGATGGCCGTGCTGCGGCTGGCGCCGGAGCGGGTCGGCGGGCTCGTCCTCATCGACACCAAGGCCGCGCCGGACACGCCCGAGGCCGCGCAGAGCCGGCTGGACGTCGCCAGGCGAGTCGAAGAAGAAGGCATCAAGGGCTGGCTGGCCGAGGCCAACCTGCCGAACCTGCTGGCCGAGTCGACGCGCGAGGAACGTCCCGAGATCGTCGAAACCGTCCGGGAGATCATCGAGTCGCAGCCGCCCGCCGGGATCTCGTGGACGGCGCTGGCCCTGCGGACCCGGCCGGATTCGCTCGACCTGCTCCGGGAAGCGAAGGTGCCCGCGCTGGTCGTCGTCGGCGAGCAGGACCCGATCACGCCGGTCGAGGCGGCGAGCGCGATGAGCGAGGCCATGCCCGGCTCGACGCTCGTGGTGCTGCCGGACGCCGGGCACCTGACCCCGCTGGAGGACCCGGCGGGCGTGGTCGAGGCGATCCTGTCCTGGTACCCGGCGACTCAGGAGAAGTAGGCGGCGAGCGCCGACCGGGCGCCGGGGAGCCGGTGCGGGAACCGGATCGCGACGACGTGGTGCCACACGACCGAGTACAGCTCCCGCACGCGGACCCACGGCTCGAGGGCGGTCTCGTCGAACGAACCGGGGTAGGCGGCGAGGAGCTCCGGGCCGCCCTGCCGGCCGAGGATCCCCAGGTCCCAGGCCAGCGGGCCGAGCCAGGTGTCCTCGAAGTCCAGCCAGCACGGGCCCGTCGGCGTCGCGATCAGGTTCCCGGGGTGTGCGTCGCCGTGCAGCGGCTGCACGGCGACGTCCGGGAGCGTCGCGGCGAGGCGGGCCGCCTCCGCGCGCAACCGGGGTGTTTCGCCGTCGAGGTCCTGCCGCTCGAAGATGCGCTCGAGGTCGTCGAGCGGGCCGCGCCGGGGCAGTTCGCCGGGATACTCCCGCAACGCCGCGTGCACTTCGGCGAGCGAGCGCGCGACGACGTCCGGTGCGTACCGGTGGTCCGGATCGTGCGGGGTGTGGTGCCAGAGCGTGACCGGCAGGCCCTCGGCGAAATGCGGCCCGGCCGGGGGATCCGTGGCCGGTGAGACGACGAGCACACCACGTTCGGTGAGGAACCGGGACAGCGCCACGTCCCGCTCCTGCCACGCCGGACCGGGCCGCGCCAGGCGGGTGGTCCCCGGCACCCGCGCGACCAGCGGACCCAGCTTCACCAGCACGTTCGAGCGCTCGTGGAGCACCTCCGGCTCGTGCTCGCGCAGGCCCAGCCGCGAGGTCACGGTCAGTGCCGCGCGAACCGCGGCGCGCGTGTATTCGTCGGCCACGGACCGATCTTGCCAGCCGGTGCGCGCGACTGTCGGTAGCGAGGGCTACGATCCCCCTAAGCCGTCGGACCGGGTGTTCCCGGGCCGGTGGCGCGACGATGACCACCACAAGGTTTCAAGTGTTGGAGGCAGGAGTGACGGCCGTAGCCCCCAAGCCGATCGCGACGCGCCCGTACCCCGCGCACGAGTCGGTCAAGGGTTCGTACCTGCTGCGGTTGTTCCGCACGACGGACCACAAGCAGATCGGGATCATGTACCTGGTCACGTCGTTCGCCTTCTTCATGGCGGGCGGCGCGATGGCCATGCTCATCCGTACCGAGCTGGCGCGCCCCGGGCAGCAGTTCCTTTCGCAGGAGCAGTACAACCAGCTCTTCACCATGCACGGCACGGTGATGCTGCTGCTGTACGCGACGCCCATCCTCTTCGGGTTCGCGAACTTCATCCTGCCGCTCCAGATCGGCTCGCCGGACGTCGCGTTCCCGCGGCTCAACGCGTTCTCCTACTGGCTGTACCTCTTCGGCGGCCTGATCGTGCTGTCGGGCTTCCTGACGCCGGGTGGCGCCGCCGACTTCGGCTGGTTCGCCTACACCCCGCTGTCGGACGCGATCCACTCGCCGGGCGTCGGCGCGGACCTGTGGATCTCCGGCCTGGTGGTCTCCGGTCTCGGCACCATCCTCGGTGCGGTCAACATGGTCACCACCGTGGTCTGCCTGCGTGCGCCCGGTATGACGATGTACCGGATGCCGATCTTCACCTGGAACATCCTGGTGACGTCGATCCTGATCCTGCTCGCCTTCCCGATCCTGACCGCGGCCCTGATGGGCCTGCTGGCGGACCGGCATCTGGGTGCGCACGTGTTCGACCCCGAAAACGGCGGGGTGATCCTCTGGCAGCACCTCTTCTGGTTCTTCGGCCATCCAGAGGTCTACATCGTCGCGCTACCGTTCTTCGGGATCGTGTCGGAGATCTTCCCGGTCTTCAGCCGCAAGCCCATGTTCGGCTACAAGAGCCTGGTCTGGGCGACGCTGGCCATCGCGGCGCTGTCGGTCGCGGTGTGGGCGCACCACATGTACGCCACCGGCGCCGTGCTGCTGCCGTTCTTCTCCTTCATGACGTTCCTGATCGCGGTCCCGACCGGCGTGAAGTTCTTCAACTGGATCGGCACGATGTGGAAGGGCCAGCTGTCCTTCGAGACGCCGATGATCTTCTCGATGGGCTTCATCGTCACGTTCCTCTTCGGCGGCCTGACCGGCATCCTGCTGGCCGCGCCGGCGATCGACTTCCACGTGTCGGACAGCTACTTCGTCGTCGCGCACTTCCACTACGTGCTCTACGGCACGATCGTGTTCGCCACCTTCGCCGGCATCTACTTCTGGTTCCCGAAGATCACCGGCCGGATGATGGACGAGAAGCTCGGCAAGTGGCACTTCTGGACCACGTTCATCGGCTTCCACGGCACGTTCCTCGTCCAGCACTGGCTGGGCGCGGAGGGCATGCCGCGGCGGTACGCGGACTACCTGACCAGTGACGGCTTCACGACGCTGAACACGATCTCCACGATCGGCGCGTACATCCTCGGCGCCTCGACGCTGCCGTTCATCTGGAACGTCTTCAAGAGCTACCGGTACGGCGAGATCGTCACGGTGGACGACCCGTGGGGCTACGGCAACTCGCTCGAGTGGGCGACGTCCTGCCCGCCGCCGCGGCACAACTTCACCGAGCTGCCCCGGATCCGCTCCGAACGGCCGGCCTTCGAGCTGCACTACCCGCACATGATCGAGCGCATCCACAGCGAGGGTGAGATCGGCTTCTTCGGGAAGCAGAGGGCCGAAGGCCACCGGGCGCCGTCGCAGGTGCTCACCGAGGCGTTGATCCCGGGAGACCACTCGAACGACAACGCGAGCGAGCAAGGCGACAAGTAGGACCCTGATCGAGTGAGCGCGTGCCCGGCTTTTGTGAAGCCGGGCACGCGCTCTACTTGTGTCCGGGTCCGGACCGGCAGACTGACCGTGCAGCGTTGCCGAACGAGGGATGACCAGTGAGCCAGACGCCCGTCCTGATCACGACGACCGGCCCCGACAAGCCCGGTGTCTCGTCCGTGCTGTTCGCCGTGCTGACCCGGCACGACGTCGACGTGCTCGACGTGGAGCAGGTCGTCATCCGCGGACGGCTCGTGCTCGGGGTGCTCGCCGGGGTCTACCGCGACCCCGAGGGCCTGCAGGAGTCGGTCGAGCAGGCGATGGCGTCGGTCGGCATGCAGGTCGACGTCACCATCGGGGCGGCCATCGGGGACGACCCGTTCGCGCTCGGCCGCCGCGACTCCACCCACGTCCTGGTCGTGCTGGGCCGCCCGGTCACCGCGCGGGGCTTTTCCGAGGTCGCGCGCCGGCTGGCGTCGCTCGGCGCCAACATCGACGCGATCCGCAGTGTCGCCGACTACCCGGTGACCGGCCTGGAGCTGTACGTCTCGGTCGACCAGGACACGCCGGAAGCGGACGCCGCCCTGCGCTCGGAGCTCGCCGACGCCGCGGTCGAGGCCGGGATCGACATCGCCGTCGAGCGGGCCGGGATCACCCGGCGCGCGAAGCGGATGGTCGTCTTCGACGTCGACTCGACCCTGATCCAGGGTGAGGTCATCGAGATGCTGGGCGCGCACGCCGGGGTCGAGCCGGAGATCCGCGAGATCACCGAGGCGGCCATGCGTGGCGAGCTGAACTTCACCGAGTCGCTGGAGCAGCGGGTCGCGCTGCTGGAGGGCCTGCCCGCGACGGCGATCGACGAGGTCGCCGCGTCGATCGAGCTGACACCGGGAGCGCGCACGACCATCCGCACGCTCAAGCGGATGGGGTTCAAGACCGGGGTGGTGTCCGGCGGGTTCACGCAGGTCATCGGCAGCCTGGTCGAGGACCTCGGCCTGGACTTCGCGGCGGCGAACGAGCTCGAGATCGTCGGCGGCAAGCTGACCGGCAAGGTGGTCGGCGAGATCGTCGACCGCGCGGGCAAGGCGAAGGTGCTTCGCCGCTTCGCCGGCGAGTACGACATCCCGCTCGAGCAGTGCGTCGCGGTCGGGGACGGCGCGAACGACATCGACATGCTTTCGGCGGCCGGCATGGGCGTCGCGTTCAACGCCAAGCCCGCGCTGCGTGAGGTGGCCGACACCGCGCTGTCGCACCCGTACCTCGACGCCGTGCTGTTCGTGCTCGGCCTGACCCGGGGCGAGGTCGAAGCGGCCGACGCCGCCGACGGCCTCGAGCTGCTGCGTCCATGAGCAGCGTTCTCGACCCGCTGGGCGCCCGGTACGCCTACTGGCTGGGGCTCCCGGCCGAAGACACGTCGGACACCTCCGACGAGCTCCCGGAGGAAGTCCGGGCGATGCCGGTGATCCTGCGCATCGAACGCGCCGAGCCGCCGGCCCGCACCGCCCTGCTGGAGGCCGCGGCGGCGGCCGCGCTCGCCGTCTGCCTCGACGAGCGCGCCGAGCCCGGCGGGGAGTGGGCCGAGCCGATGCACGCGTGGCTCGACAACCGGATCCGGAAGGTCGCCCGCCGCGCGCGGGGCGCGCACTGGGCGGTGGCCCAAGCCTTCCCCGGCATCACCGTCGAGGTCGACGGCGCCCAAGCGCGGGCCTTGGTGCCCGGCCTGGTCACCGAGACGCCCAAGGAGATCGCGCGGCTGCAGATCTCGGGCAGCGAGCTGCCGCCGGACGAGCCGGGCCCGGTCCCGGCCGGCGTGCCGCTGCTCCTGCTCAACCCGCACACGCCGATGACCGTCGGCAAGGCCGCGGCCCAGGTCGGGCACGCCACGATGATCCTCGCCGCGCTGCTGGGCGACGCCGAGCGGGCCGCCTGGGCCGAGCGGGGTTACCGGACGGCGGTGCGCACGGCGAGCGAGGCGCGGTGGAAGGAGCTGCACCCCGGCGACGACCCCGAAGGCGCGTGGCGACGCGACCGCGTGGTCGCCGTGCGGGACGCGGGGTTCACCGAGGTCGACCCCGGCACCCTCACGGTTCTTGCCCAGTGGGAGCCGGAACAAGCAGCTTCCTGAGCCGGTTGGAGCGGGCATGGGACTCGAAGTACAGCGCGACGGGCAGCACTCCTTCGTCGGCCGCAACGAGAGGGGCGCCGAGGTCCGCTTGGGCCGCACGGGCGCCGAAGGGGCGTTCTCACCCGCGGAGCTGCTGCAGATCGCGGCCGCGGGCTGCAGCGCGGTGACGGCCGAAGAGCTGATCACCCGGCGGATCGGCGAAGACGCGAAGTTCCGCGTCGCCGTCACGGCCGACCGGCGTGAGGGCGCTTCGGAGCTGGACGCGGTCCACGTCGCCTTCGATGTCGACGTGTCGACACTGGCGGAGGACCAGCGGGAAGCGCTGGCCGGCGCGGTGGACCGGGCGATCGAGCGGCTCTGCACGGTGAGCCGGACGCTCAAGAAGGGGATCCCGGTGACGGAGAGCTTCCCGGAGGCCTAACGGTCGTACGGGATCAGCTCGTCCATCGCGGTGGCGAGCGTGCTGCGCTGCTGGAAGTCCAGGAACGGCAGCAGGACCCCGCACTCGCCGCACGCGCGCGCCAGCTTGGCGGTGAACGCCGGCTCGGAGTGGATCGCGTTCCGCCGCTTGAAGCGCAGTTGCGGGCTGCCCCCGTGCGGGGTGGTGCTGACCAGCTTGCCGAGCGGGCTCAGGCTGCCTTCGGCACCGCAGGCGGGACAGCGCATCTCAGTTCTCGCTGGATTCCCAGACCACGTAGGCCTGGTCGGCGTCCGTGGTCATGGCTTCGATGAACTTCTCGTTGTCGAAGCCCGGAAGCGCCTGCAGGCGCTCGATCAGCGCGTCGGCCGCCGGGTCGCCGCTGGGGATCGCCGTGCCCTTGCCGTCGGTGCCCACCAGCATGAAGAAGACGTCTTCGTTCCACGGGCCGTCCGGGATCACCCGCACCATCACCGATGACAGGTCGGACCACGTGACGGCCTCTTCGCTGCCGTCCGCGAGCCGCCGTCGCACGCCGGTGTCGTCGACGCTGACGGTCCGGGACTGGGCGCTGGAGGAATCCTGGCTCAACCGGTGCTCCCTTGCTGCTTCGGTTGCTTCACCGTACCGGTCGGTGTTGTGGACCGCGTCATGCGGGCGCGGCTGCGTCCAGCCGGCGCAGGGCGTCACGCGCCACCTTCGGATCCATCGTCGGCCAGAACGGCGGCAGGGACGCACGGAGGAATCCGCCGTAGCGGGCGTTCGCCAGCCGCGAATCCAGCACCGCGACCACCCCGCGGTCGGTGACCGACCGGTGCAGCCGGCCGGTGCCCTGCGCCAGCAGCAGCGCCGCGTGCGTCGCCGCCACGGTGAGGAAGCCGTTGCCGCCGCGGGCTTCCACCGCGCGCTGGCGCGCCGAGGAAACCGGGTCGTCCGGGCGCGGGAACGGGATCCGGTCGACCACCACGAGCTGCAGCGACGGCCCGGGCACGTCCACGCCCTGCCACAGGCTGAGCGTGCCGAACAGGCACGTGCGGACATCTTCGGAGAACTTCTGGACCAGCAGCGACGTCGCGTCCTCGCCCTGGCAGAGGATCGGGAAGTCGAGCCGTCCGCGCATCTCCTCGGCGGCCTGCTTGGCCGCGCGCATCGAGGAGAACAGGCCCAGGGTGCGCCCGCCGGCGGCCTCGACCAGCTCGGCCAGTTCGTCCATTGTGGACGATGCGAGGCCGTCGCGCCCCGGCGGCGGCAGGTGCTTGGCCAGGTAGAGGATCCCGTTGCGCTTGTGGTCGAACGGCGAGCCGACGTCCAGGCCGGTCCACTTCGGGCCGGAGTCGACGTCCGACGGGACTTCCTTCTCCGTCGCGGCGCCCGGCGCCTGCTCCACGCGCGCCGCGGCCGGCGGGAGCCCCCACTGGCGCGCCATCGTGTCGAACGTGCCGCCCAGGGTCAGCGTCGCCGACGTCAGGATCGTCGTGTGCTGGTTGAACACCCGCTCGCGCAGCAGCCCGGCCACGCCCAGCGGCGCGACCTTCAGCGCCGGCGGCCGCGGGTTCGACGAGTACTTGTCGCCGGAGAGCCAGACGACGTCACGCTGGTGCGCCTGGTCGTCGTCGAACGCCTCCAGCAGGCGGACCGCGGTGTCGTGCACCTCGTCGAGCAGCGAGCGCGCCAGCTTGCGCGCGGTGGCCCCTTCGACGTCCTCCTTGCGGTCCGAGCCCAGTGAGGTGATGCACCGGTGCGCGGCGTCGCGGACCGCCGGGATGGCGCCCTTCAGCGGCTGCGGCAGCTGGTCCATCCGGCCCGCGGGCAGGTCGTCGACGATCAGCGCCAGGCCGTCTCCCGCCTCCAGGAGGCCGTCGGCGACGTCGGCGTCGATCAGCTTGCCGCAGCGGCGGGCGGCGGACGCGCACATCGCGCTGGTCAGCTCGCCCGTGGCGACCGAGGTGACCCGGTCGACGAGGTCGTGGGCCTCGTCGATGATCACGACGTCGTGGTCCGGCAGCACCTGGTAGCCCTGCAGCGCGTCGATGGCCAGCAGCGCGTGGTTGGTGATGATGACGTCGGCGCGGCCGGCCTCGGCGCGGGCCTTCTCGGCGAAGCAGTCCGTGCCGATTGGGCAGCGCGAAGCGCCGAGACATTCCTTCGCCGTTACCGATACCTGGCGCCACGCCTGGTCGGTGACACCCGGAACGAGCTCGTCGCGGTCGCCGGTTTCGGTGTCCGACGCCCACTCCCGCAGCCGCGTGACCTCTTTGCCGAGGCGCGACACCGCGAACGGGTCGAAGAGCTGGGCGTCCTCCGGCTCGTCCGGCGCGCCGGAGTCCAGCCGGTGCAAGCACATGTAGTTGCGACGGCCCTTGAGGATCGCGAAGGTCGGTTCGCGGCCGAGCGGCTTCTTCAGCGCCTTCGCGAGGCGCGGCAGGTCGCGGTCGACGAGCTGGCGCTGCAGCGCGATCGTGGCCGTGGAGACCACGACCGTGGCTTCCTTTTCGACGGCGTGGCGGATCGCGGGCACGAGGTAGGCCAAGGACTTGCCGGTGCCGGTGCCGGCCTGCACGGCCAGGTGCTCACCGGTGCGGATGGCGCGGCCGACCGCGTCGGCCATCTCGACCTGCCCCGGACGCTCGGCGCCGCCGACGGACTCCACCGCGTGGGTGAGGAGTTCGAGGACGCCGGGGAAATCAGTTCGAGCGGGCACAGCGACACATTAGCCGCCGGGCCCGACAGGATCGGTGATCCGTCGCGAACGGGCCACTCGCGCCGCTCGGGAAGGGCTGGGGTGCGGGGCGGTGTGGCGGACGCTCGCCGGGCGCGGAGCCGGGGTGGCCTGCGGTGACGAGGCCTGGCGCGTGGGTGACTGGGCTGGGCGCGACGAGGGAGGAAGCGGCGCGCCAGAAGTTGGGTGGTGGGTGCGGCGAAAGGGTTCCCCGCAAAGGTCGGGCCTGCAGTCAACGGCGAAGGGGACCTCCCCGCGACAGTCGCGGAGAAGCCCCCTTCGAGCCCAACAGAGGCGAGGACGCCCCGTACCTCACTCCTCGGTGCGGCCCGAGACCAGCTTCCAGGTCAGCGGCAGCAGCCCCGCCGCCACGACGATCTTGATCGCGTCGCCGACCAGGAACGGGGTCACGCCCTTGGCGAACGCCGTCGAGAGGTCGAAGCCGGTCGAGGCCATCAGCCACGGCACACCGAACGCGTAGATCACGATGTTGCCGAGCACCATCGTGCCCGCCGTGCGCGCCGGGGTCCGGTCGCCGCCGCGGCCGGCGAGGGCGCCGACCAGTGCGCCGGCGAAGACGAACCCGACGATGTAACCCGCGCTCGCGCCGGACAGGCCCGCGGTGCCGTGCTGGAACCACGGCACGCCCACCGCGCCGACGATCAGGTACACCAGCATCGACGCGGCGCCGCGCGACATGCCGAGCGACGCGCCCACGAGCAACGCCGCGAACGTCTGGCCGGTCATCGGCACCGGGCTGCCCGGCACCGGGATCGTCAGCTGCGCGGCGGCGCCGGTGAGCACGGCGCCACCCGCGACCAGCGCGATGTCCCGGACGAGCGAACCGGGCACGAGGTCGGCCAGCACGGGCCGCCTGCCGGCGAAGGACAGCGAAGACACAAAACCTCCCTGGGTGAGCGGACGCCCGAGGTTAACGCTCGTTACCCCAGGAAAAAGCCGGAAGTTGCGTTCCTCACCGGCCACCCGACCGGGTGGACCCGATCAGGGCGTGGCCCGGGGCTGCCGATGACGAAAAGGGTAACTACGAACAGTCACGGAACCGAGGAGGCCGGTGCATGCGAAACGCCAGGAAGAGGACATTCCGGTTGCTGGCGGTGACCGCACTGACCGTGCCACTCCTGGCCGCGGCGACCCCCGGGACGTCCACCGGATGGGCGTCTTCGGGCTCACTGGACGTGATGCTCGACAACGAGCACGTCATGACCGGTGAGCTGGCCAAATGCACCGTCGACGGCCCGCTGAGCGCGCGGACGCCGGGCGGCGTGACCGGTGACGTCGCCACGTTCGGCCTCGGGGAGAGCGGCTGCGGGCGCTCGGGCGCCGTCTCGGTCGCGCAGGCGTCCGGGCACCGCTTCGAAGCCACCGTGCTCAAGCGCTACGGCGGCCCGGTGCTCACCGTGCGCACCTACTCCGCGAAGTGCGCCACGAACGCCACCGGCAGCGGCGGCGAGGTCTCGATCGGCGCGGTCACCGGCATCACCGTGCCGGCGGAGATCCCCGCGAACGACCGGATCGTCATCCCGGGCGGCCCGGCCGGGACGGCGCTCGCGACGGTGATCCTCAACGAGACCGTGACGCCCCAGCCGCCGGACGGCAGCCTCGTGACCCACGCCGTGCACATCAAGCTGTTCCCGCAGGGCGGCCCGGCGAGCGGGGACATCTACCTGGGCACGGCCGCTTGCGACCCGTACGGCAAGAAGTAGCTACGCGGTCGCGAAGCGGCTCGCGGCGGCGACGAACTCGCCGGCCCGCGTGGCCAGGTCCGGCAGGCTGCCGCCCGAGGTCAGCGCGTCGCCCAGCAGCGGGGTCGCCGCCGCCACCGCGATCGCGCCCGAACGCAGGTACCCCTCGACGTCGGCCAGGTGGACACCGCCGGTCGGCACCAGCGGGACGTCCGGCAGCGGCGCCCGCACCGCGCGCAGGTACGCGATCCCGCCGACGGCCGCGACCGGGAACACCTTCACCGCGGCCGCGCCGAGCCGCCAGGCCTGGTCGATCTCCGTCGGCGTCAGCGCGCCGCAGACCACCGGGGTGTCCAGCGCCGCCGCGCGCTCCAGGACCGCCGGGTTGACCGTCGGCGTGATCAGGTACGCGGCGCCCGCGTCGACCGCGACGTCCACATCGGACGGTTCGCGGACGCTGCCGGCGCCGATCAGCGCGTCGGCCCCGAGCGCCAGGCGCAGCGAGGTGATGGCCGCCGGCGCGCCCGGGGTCGTCAGCGTCGCTTCGAGCAGGCGGATGCCCGCCGCGTGCAGCACCATCGCCGCGTCCGCGAACCGCGACGCGTCGGAGGCGCGCAGGATCGCGACCAGCCGGTGCTCGGCCAGAAGAGCCTTCAGGTCCTTCACGCGACGTGCGCCGTTCCGGTGTGCGTGACGCCGGCTTCGTCGAAGTCCCGCAGTGCGCTGTCGACCGAAGCCCGCGCGATCCCGGCGGTGTGGTCGAGCAGGACACGCACGCCGAACCCGGCGCGGGCCGCGTCCAGCGCCGTCGCCCGCACGCAGTAGTCGGTCGCGATGCCGACGACGTCGACGTCGGTCACGTCGTGTTCGCGCAGCCAGGCCTCCAGGGACTGCCCGCTCCGGGACGCGCCTTCGAAGCCCGAGTAGGCCGCGCTGTACTCGCCCTTGGAGAACACCTCGCCGATCGGCACGACGTCGAGCGCCGGATGGAACGAGGCCCCGGGCGTGCCGGCCACGCAGTGCGGCGGCCAGCTCTCCTGGAAGTCCGGGGTGTCGCTGAAGTGGGCGCCCGGGTCGATGTGGTGGTCCCGGGTGGCGACGACGTGCGAGTAGCCGCCGGTGGCGCTCAGCGCCGAGATCGTCGAAGCGGCCGCCGCGCCGCCCGCGACGGCCAGCGAGCCGCCTTCGCAGAAGTCGTTCTGCACGTCCACCACGATCAGCGCGGTTCCCATGGCCGGACTCCTTTCAGAGGAACAGGGTCGGGATCGCCGGGTCGCCGTGCGAGAGCTTGAGGCCCTCCCACGGCAGGCTGACCAGGCCCTGGCGCAGCCGTTGCCGCGCGTCGTCGAGCGTAGGCAGGTCCGCCTCCGCACGGCCGGCGCGGATCAGCGGGATCTGCAGCGGCCGGTCGTTCGGCTGGGGCTCGGGCGCGCCGCCCGCCGTGGTCCAGACGACCTCCTCGACCGCCGTGCCGGTGCCGCGGTGACGCCGCAGCGCGGACTTCCGGCCGCCGCGGGACTCCTTGTGCGCGCTGCGCTTGGCGACCGGCTTGCCATCCACCTCGACCAGCTTGTAGACCATTCCGGCGGTCGGCGCGCCGGACCCGGTGACCACCGAGGTGCCGACGCCGTACGCGTCCACCGGCTCCGCGCGCAGCGCCGCGATGGCGTGCTCGTCGAGGTCGCCGGAGACGACGATCCGGGTGTCCTTGGCGCCGAGGGAGTCCAGCTGCTCACGCGCGCGGCGGGCGAGCGGGCCGACGTCGCCGGAGTCGATCCGGATCGCGCCCAGCTCCGGCCCGGCGGCGCGGACCGCGCTCTCGATCCCCGCGGTGATGTCGTAGGTGTCGACCAGCAGCGTCGTGTCGGAGCCCATCTTGCTCACCTGCGCGCGGAAGGCCTCCTCCTCGCTGTCGTGCAGGAGCATGAAGGCGTGCGCGACGGTGCCGCGGGTCGGGATGCCGTAGCGGCGGCCGGCTTCGAGGTTGGACGTCGTCGCGAAGCCGGCCAGGTAGGCGGCCCGCGCGGCGGCGACGGCGGCGTACTCGTGCGTGCGCCGCCCGCCCATCTCGATGATCGGCCGGCCGTGCGCGGCACCGGACATCCGGGCCGCCGCCGACGCGATGGCGCTGTCGTGGTTGAGGATCGACAGCACCAGCGTCTCCAGCAGCACGCACTCGGCGAACGAGCCGGTGACGGTGAGGATCGGCGAGCCGGGGAAGTACAGCTCGCCCTCCGGGTAACCGTCGAGGTCACCGGCGAACTCGTAGTCCGCGAGCCAGGCCAGCGTCGCGTCGTCGACGACGGCGGTCGCCTCCAGCTGCGCCAGCTCGGCGTCGGTGAAGCGGAAGTCCGCGATCGCGTCCAGGACGCGCGCGGTGCCGGCGACGACGCCGTAGCGGCGCCCGTCCGGCAGGCGCCGGGCGAACACCTCGAACACGCAGGGGCGCGCGTGCGTCCCGTCGGCGAGCGCGCTGCCCAGCATGGTCAGCTCGTAGTGGTCGGTGAGCAGCGCAGTGCTGGCCGTGGCCGGCTCCGGTGAACCCATGTGGTCAGCCTATTCACCCACATGGCCGGACCTGGCGCGGCATACCCCGTCACCCCCGTGACACCATGGGTGCATGTCCACGCCTGTCGCATCCGAACAGACGCAGGTCGAACCGGCCGGGGCCGAGGTCGCGGAGTCGGACACCCCCTGGCGGACCGTGGTCTGGAACGACCCGGTGAACCTGATGTCGTACGTGACGTACGTCTTCCAGAAGCTGTTCGGCTACAGCCGCGACCACGCCACCAAGCTGATGATGGACGTGCACCACAAGGGCAAGGCGATCGTGTCGTCGGGCAGCAAGGAGAAGGTGGAGACGGACGTGGCGAAACTCCACGCGGCGGGCCTGTGGGCCACCATGGAGCAGCCTTCGTGAACGGCTGGCGGCGCAAGGGCGCGGTCATCCACGCGGGCTTCGAGCAGCAGGAGGCCGCCGTGCTGCGCGGCCTGGTCAGCCAGCTCGAGGACATGCTCACCGCGCGGGCCGAGGAGGCCCCGCAGGACGAGCTCGCCGAGCTGACCGGCATCCGGACCGGGCCCACCGAGTCCCCGGACGACCCGGTGCTCTCGCGGCTGCTGCCGGACTTCCACAAGCTCGACCCGGACAACCCGACCCGCGAGGACCTCGACTCCGCTTCGGCGATGCGCTCGCTGCACGAGCCGGAGCTGCTGGACATCAAGGTCGGCGTGGCCAAGATCGTGCTCGACACGCTGCCCCGCGACGGCGGCCACGTCCGGCTGACCGAGGAGCAGGCCGACGCCTGGCTGGGCGCGCTCAACGACGTCCGGCTGGCGCTGGGCACCGCCCTCGACGTCACCGAAGACATGCCGGACGAGCTGCCCGAGGACGACCCGCGGGCGCCGCACCTGGGCGTCTACCACTGGCTGACCTGGGTGCAGGAGACGCTGATCCAGGCGCTGACTGGATGATCACCGACGTCGCCGGGGTGCTCGTCGGGCACCACGAGCGGATCGGTGACGGCTGGGCGACCGGGACGACGGTGGTCCTGGTGCCGGGCGGCGCGGTCGGGGCCGTCGACCAGCGCGGCGGCGCGCCCGGCACCCGCGAGACGAACCTGCTCGAACCGGAGAACCTGGTGCAGCGGGTCAACGCCGTCTGCCTCTCGGGCGGAAGCGCGTACGGCCTGGCCGCGGCCGACGGCGTGATGCGGTGGCTGGCGGAGCGGAACCTCGGGTTCCCCGTCGGGGCGCAGCCGCACGAGGTCGTGCCGATCGTGCCCGCGGCGGTCCTGTTCGACCTCCCCCGCAGCGAGTGGGGCAACCGGCCCGACGCGGCCTTCGGCTACGCGGCCTGCGACGCGGCGGCTCCGGGTCCGGTCGCGCAGGGCACGGTCGGGGCGGGCGCGGGCGCCGCCGTCGGGTCGCTGAAGGGCGGCATCGGCACGGCGAGCGAAGTGGTGGGCGAGTTCACCGTGGGCGCGCTGGCGGCGGTCAACGCGGCCGGGGAAGCCGTCGACCTCTCGACCGGCCGCGCGTACGCCGCCGACCACGGCGACTTCGGCGTCACGTGGCCCTCGCGGCCCGCCGACCTGCCGTCGAAGCGGACGGACCTGAACACGACGATCGGCGTGGTCGCGGTCGACGCGGCGCTGTCGAAGGCCGAGGCGCGGCGGATCGCCGTCGCGGCGCAGGACGGGCTCGCCCGCGCGGTCCGCCCGGCGCACTCGATGTTCGACGGCGACACGGTGTTCGCGCTGGCCACGGGCGCGCACGAGCTGCCGGACGCGAGCGGCCCGTTCGGCGCAGCGGCCCGGCCGGCGGCGCTGGACACGCTGTGCGCGGCGGCCGCCCGGGTGTTCGCGCGGGCGATGGTGCACGGCCTGCTGGCGGCGACCACCGCGGGCGGGGTGCCGGCCTACCGGGACGTCTGGCCGGAGGCCTTCGGCTGAGCTGGTGTGCGCCGCAGCACAGCATCTCACGATATGGATTGTTCCCGTCCACCACCTAAGATGTCGGTGTGCTCCGGATTCGCCGTGAACTCGTCGACGAGATCGTCGCCCACGCCCGCCGTGACCACCCCGACGAAGCCTGCGGGGTGATCGCCGGGCCCGAGGGCAGTGACTCGCCGGAACGGTTCATCCCGATGCTCAACGCCGCGCGGTCGCCGACGTTCTACGAGTTCGACTCCGGTGACCTGCTGAAACTCTACCGCGAGCTCGACGCGAACGACGAAGAGCCGGTGGTCATCTACCACTCGCACACCGCGACCGAGGCGTACCCGTCGCGGACCGACGCGTCGATCGCGGCCGAGCCCGGCGCGCACTACGTGCTCGTGTCGACCCGGGACCCCGAAGTGCACGAATTCCGCTCGTACCGGATCGTGGACGCCGAGATCACCGAGGAGCCGGTCGAGATCGTCGGCTGAGCCGTCTCGGAACAAACCGCGCGCCACCGGCGTCTGCGTGTAGGAACCCACCGGAGGTAAGAACCCATGGCCGTGACCGTCTCCATCCCGACGATCCTGCGCACCCACACCGGCGGCGAGAAGTCCGTCGAGGCGAAGGGCGCGACCGTGCTCGAGGTCATCGACGACGTCGAGTCCCGGCACGCCGGCATCAAGGGCCGCCTGGTGAAGGAAGAGAAGCTGCACCGCTTCATCAACGTCTACGTCAACGACGAGGACGTGCGCTTCGCCGGCGGGCTCGAGGCCGAGGTCAAGGACGGCGACACGCTGACCATCCTCCCCGCCGTGGCCGGTGGCTGATCGATGGCTCGCTTCGAGTCCCTGCTCGACGCGCTCGGCGGCACCCCGCTGGTCGGGCTGCCCCGGCTCTCGCCCACGCACGACGTGCGCCTGTGGGCGAAGCTGGAGGACCGCAACCCGACCGGCTCGATCAAGGACCGCCCCGCGCTGGCCATGATCGAAGCCGCCGAGCGTGAGGGAAGGCTCCGCCGCGGCTCCACGATCCTGGAGCCGACGTCGGGCAACACCGGCATCTCGCTGGCCATGGCCGCCAAGCTCAAGGGCTACGGGCTGGTCTGCGTGATGCCGGAGAACACCTCGACCGAGCGCAAGCAGCTGCTGCAGGCCTACGGCGCGCGGATCGTGTTCTCGCCGGCCGCGGGCGGCTCGAACGAGGCCGTCCGGCGGGCGAAGGAGCTGGCGGAGGCGAACCCGGAATGGGTGATGCTCTACCAGTACGGCAACCCGGCCAACGCCGACGCGCACTACCGCGGCACCGGGCCCGAGCTGCTCAAGGACCTGCCGACGCTGACGCACTTCGTCGGCGGCCTCGGCACGACCGGGACGCTCGTCGGCTGCGGCCGGTACCTGCACGAGGCGAAGCCGGACGTCCAGATCATCGCGGCCGAGCCGCGCTACGGCGAGCTGGTGTACGGCCTGCGCAACCTCGACGAGGGGTTCGTGCCGGAGCTGTACGACGCCAGCGTGCTCAATGGCCGGTACTCCGTCGGCGCGTACGACGCGCTGCGCCGGACGCGGGAGCTGCTGGAGCACGAAGGCATCTTCGCGGGCATCTCGACGGGCGCGGTGCTGCACGCGGCGCTCGCCGTCGCGGAGAAGGCCGCGGCGGCCGGCAAGCCCGCCGACGTCGCTTTCGTCGTCGCGGACGCCGGGTGGAAGTACCTGTCGACCGGGGCTTACTCCGGCTCGCTCGACGAGGCCGCCGAGCGGCTCGACGGGCAGCTCTGGGCCTGAGTCACTCCGCCTTCCACAGCTCGGGCAGGGCGAGGTCGACGCCGTCGGCCTCGGCCAGCCGCTGGAAGGTGGCCATGGTCGTGCCCAGGTTGTCGACCAGCTTCGGCAGCAGCTTGAGCGGCTTCGACAGCGGGCGCCAGAAGGCGTCCCAGTGGATCGGGCGGACCTTGCGCGGGCCGAGCGCGCCGACCGTCTCCCGCCAGTACTCTTCGCGCCATTCCTCCGTCTGCTTGCCGGCGGCTCCGGCGCCCAGGTAGACGACGTCGGCGTTGTAGCCGGCCAGTGCACCGGGCACGAAGTTCGCGGACGCGTGGACCAGGACACTGCCCGCCGCGTGCGCGAGGTGGAACGAGTAGCACCGGCCGGTCTTGAACGCGGCGGTCTTCGCCGGCGGCCGGACGGGCTCGGTGATCTCGCCCGGGTAGCGGTCGCCGGCGCTGTGCTCGGCTTCGACCGGGGTCACGGTGAAGGCGCCGAACTCGACGGGCTTGCCCGGCACCAGCTCCTCGAACGGCTCGGCGGCCAGGCCGTACCCCTCCTGGACCTTCCGGGTCGACGGCGAGCCGGCCAGCGTGGCGCCGGTCAGCTCGGCGACGACCGGCGCGTCCAGCACGTGGTCGACGTGCGAGTGCGCCACCACGACGGCGTCGAGCTCCGTGACGCCGAGGCGGCGGAGGGCCTGCTCGATCCGGCCGCGGTCCGGCGCCACGCGGGTCGCCAGCTTCAGCAGGGACGGCCGCGAGAAGAAGCCGTCGACCAGCACGGCGGAACGGCCGTCGGTGACCAGGACGTTAGAAACCCCGGCGAACGTCGTGCGCAGTTCGGGCATGCTGTCAGAATGAAGGTCATCGGGCTGCTCGGCGGGATGAGCTGGGAATCTTCGGCCGAGTACTACCGGCTCGTAAACGAACGGGTGAAAGCCGCGCTCGGCGGGTTCCACTCGGCGCACACGGTGCTCTACTCCGTCGACTTCGCCGCGATCGAGGCCATGCAGGCCGACGGCCGCTGGGACGACGCCGGCGCCGAGCTGAACCGGGCGGCTCGCGCGCTCGAAGCCGCCGGGGCCGACTTCGTGGTGCTCTGCACCAACACCATGCACAAGGTCGCCGACCGGCTGACCGACGGCCTCGGCATCCCGCTGCTGCACCTCGCCGACGCGACGGCGGCCGCGGTCGAGGCCGCCGGGATCGGCCGGGTCGGCCTGCTCGGGACCGGGTTCACCATGAGCCAGCCGTTCTACCGCGACCGCCTGGCCGCGCACGGCCTCGACGTGCTCGTGCCCGCCGAGGAAGACCGCGACCTCGTGCACCGCGTGATCTACGAAGAGCTCGTGCTCGGGGTGGTGAAACCTGAGTCCCGAGACGCCTACCGCGGCGTGATCGCGCGGCTGGTCGAGGCGGGCGCCGAAGGCGTGATCTACGGCTGCACCGAGATCGAGCTGCTGGTCGGCCCGGAAGACGCCCCGGTGCCGACCTTCCCCACGACGCGGCTGCACGCCGAGGCCGCCGTCGACTACGCGCTGGGCAAGGCCCCGCTGCCCGAATGAGTCACACCGCGACCACCGGCCCGCCGCCCGTGTGGGCCTCGTGCTGGGCCACGACCTTCCCCCACAGCCGCTCGCGCTCCTCGGCGGTGAACAGGTCCGGCGTGATGCCGAAGACGTCGGCCGCGGCGGCCCACCAGGCTTCGGGTGTCTCGACCAGCTCCTTGGCGCCGTGGCGGTTCAGGGTCAGCGCCCGCAGCGTGTCGACGCCCGCCGCGTCCCGCCGCTGGATGACGCAGACCCGGACGAACCCGGACTCCGGGGACGTCGACAGGTACGCGTGCTTCTCCGCGAAGTCGGTCATCTCCGCGACGCCGGGCGCGAAGTCGAAGCCGGCGAAGCTGCCCGCCGGGTCGTGGTCGAAGTGCCAGCCGCCCGGCGCCACCTCGGACGGCCGCAGCCGGTAGGTGTGCGGGCCCTGGGTGTGCGAGCCCTCCCGCAGGGGCAGCGGCTCGTGGATGCCGTCGCCGAGGCCGGTGTCGACCAGCCACGCCGTCTCCGGCTCGTCCGGCAGGCCTTCGACGGTCAGCGCCAGGTGGTTCCGGCCGATGTTCGGCGCGACGCCCGGCTCGCCCTGCACCCCGCCCAGATGGCGCGTGACCTGGTAACCGAGCTCGCGCAGCAGCGCCGAGAAGGCGCCGTTGAGGTGGTAGCAGTACCCGCCGCGACCCCGCAGGATCCGCGCCAGCGACGCCGACGGCTCCAGCGGCGTCGGCCGCTCGAGCTGGATTTCCAAGGCCTCGTACGGCACGCGCTCGACGTGCGCCGCGTGCAGCCGCCGCAGCGCGTCCAGGCTCGGCGGCTCCGCTTCGAGGCCGAGCCGCGCCAGGTAACCGGTGACGTTCATGCCGGCCACGCTAGCGAGGGGCACCGACAAAAACCCCGGATCAGGGATTTCACCCGAGGCGGGGCCGCCGAGCACCGACGTAGCCTCGAAGACGTGAGCACCTTGCCCGTGAACCCGGCCCCGGAACCCGACGTCCGCAAGCGCGTGCTGCCGCCGAAACCGAAGGCGGCCGCGCTCGTGGCGCTGTCGTTCGTCGTCGTGCTGTACCTGGTCGAGCTGGTGGACGTGATCCTGCCCGGCGACCTCGACCAGGGCGGCATCATCTCCCGCAAGCTCTCCGGCCTGGACGGCGTCCTGTTCGCGCCGGTGCTGCACGCCGGCTGGTCGCACCTGTTCGCGAACACGGTGCCCGTGCTGGTGTTCTCCTTCCTCGCGATGGCGGCCGGGATCGGCCGGTTCGCGCTGGTCACGGCCATCATCTGGGTGCTGTCCGGGCTCGGGGTGTGGCTGGCCGGGCCGTCGGACACGGTGACTGTCGGCGCGTCGGGGCTGGCCTTCGGCTGGCTCGCCTACCTGCTGGTCCGCGGCATCTTCAACCGCGCGGCGGGCCAGATCCTGGTCGCCGTCGTCCTGCTGGGCGTGTGGAGCGGGATGCTGGCCGGGCTGCTGCCGGGCAACCCCGGCGTCTCCTGGCAGGGGCACGTCTTCGGCGCGCTGGCCGGGGTCCTCGCTGCCTGGCTGACCAGCCGCACCGGCAAGTCCGCGAAAACGGAGCCCGCGGCCCCGGGTAACCTCGGGGTGTGACGTCCCCGCCCGCTGATGCCCCGATCGGCGTGTTCGATTCCGGCGTCGGCGGGCTGACGGTCGCGAGGGCGATCCTGGAGCAGCTGCCCGCCGAGCAGCTCCGCTACGTCGGCGACACCGCGCACAACCCATACGGCCCGCTCCCGATCGCCACCGCCCGCAGCTACGCGCTCGCGGCTTTCGACGAGCTCGTCGAAAGCGGCGTGAAGGCGCTGGTCATCGCCTGCAACACCGCGTCCGCGGCCTGCCTGCGCGACGCCCGCGAGCGCTACGACGTCCCGGTGATCGAGGTCGTCCTGCCCGCCGCGCGCCGCGCCGTCGTCGCCACGCACACCGGCCGGGTCGGGGTGATCGGCACCGAGGGCACCGTGCGCTCGCGCGCCTACGGAGACGCGTTCGCCGCGGCGCCGGGCATCACGCTCACCAGCGTCGCCTGCCCGCGGTTCGTCGACTTCGTCGAGCGTGGCATCACCTCCGGCCGCCAGGTGCTCGGGCTCGCGCAGGGCTACCTCCAGCCGTTGCTCGACGCCGAGGTCGACACGCTCGTGCTCGGCTGCACGCACTACCCGCTCCTGCAGGGCGTGCTGCAGATCGTGATGGGCCAGGAGGTCACGCTCGTCTCGAGCGCCGAGGAGACCGCGAAGGACCTCGTGCGCGTCCTCACCGAGCAGGACCTGCTGACGACCAGGGACACCCCGCCGCGGCACGAGTTCCTCGCCACCGGCTCGGCCGAGCCGTTCACCCGGCTCGCCCAGCGGTTCATGGGGTTCGCCCCGGGTGTCCTCGCTCCCACCACCGCGTGATGAGACCTTCCGGCGCTTAGGGTGGCGACGTGCGACTGACCATCCTCGGGTGCTCCGGCAGCATCCCCGGGCCGAACACCGCCGCGTCCGGTTACCTGGTCGAGGCCGAGGGCTTCCTGCTCGGCCTCGAACTGGGCAACGGCACGCTGGCGCAGCTGCAGGCCGTGGCCGACCCGTTCGACCTGGACGCGCTCGTGCTCACGCACCTGCACCCCGACCACTGCGCCGACGTCAGCGCGCTCACCGTCCTGCGGCGCTACCACCCGGCGCCGCCCTACCCGGCGCGCCCGCGGCTGCTGCCGCTGTACGCGCCGCCGGACGCGCCGGTCCGGCTCGCGAACGCGTACGCGCCGAACGAGACCGAGCGGGCCGTCACGGACCTCTCGGACGTCTACGCGTTCCACCCGCTGCGGGCGGAGCCGTTCCGGATCGGGCCGTTCGAGGTCGTCGCGGTCGAGGTCGACCACCCGACGCCGGCCTTCGGCGTGCGCATCTCCTACGGCGGCCGGATCCTCGCCTTCACCGGCGACACCGGGCCGTGCCGGGCGCTGAACGAGCTCGCCGACGGTGTCGACCTGCTGCTCGCCGAGGCGTCGTGGACGGACTCGGCCGAGCGCCCGGCCGGGGTGCACCTGTCCGGCAGGCAGGCCGGCGAGCTGGCGCGCGACGCCGGCGTCGGCCGCTTGCTGCTGACGCACATCGCGCCGTGGACGGACGCGGGTGCGGTGCTGGCCGAGGCGTCGGCCGAGTTCCCGGGGGCCGAGGTCGTCAAGCAGGGTGCCGTCTACGACGTGTGAACGCCCGGTTCTAGAGTGCTCACGTGGCTCGAAAAGATGGCAGGAACGACGACCAGCTCCGGGACATCAAGATCACGCGGGGCTTCCAGCAGTGGCCTGCCGGGTCGGTGCTGATCGAATTCGGCAACACGCGGGTGCTGTGCGCGGCGAGCGTCACCGAAGGGGTGCCGCGCTGGCGGGCCGGTTCGGGCCTCGGCTGGGTGACGGCCGAGTACGCGATGCTGCCGTCCGCGACCAACACCCGCGGTGACCGCGAGTCGGTGAAGGGTCGCATCGGCGGCCGCACCCACGAGATCTCGCGGCTGATCGGCCGTTCGCTGCGCGCCTGCATCGACCTGGCGGCGCTGGGCGAGAACACGATCGTCATCGACTGCGACGTCATCCAGGCCGACGGCGGCACGCGCACGGCCGCGGTGACCGGCGGGTACGTGGCGCTGGCGGACGCGATCACGTGGCTGGGCGCGGCGAACCGCCTCAACGACCCGCAGCCGCTGTCGTCGTCGGTGGCGGCGGTGAGCGTCGGCGTGGTCGACGGCCGGGTGCGCCTCGACCTGCCGTACGAGGAGGACTCGCGCGCCGAGGTCGACATGAACGTGGTGGCGACGGACGCGGGCACGCTGATCGAGGTCCAGGGCACCGGCGAGGGCGCGACCTTCGCCCGGTCCACATTGGACAAGATGCTCGACCTGGCCCAGGCGGGTTGCGAAGAGCTGACCCGGCTGCAGAACGAGGCGCTGGCGCTGCCGTACCCGGGCGAGCTGCCGGAACCGCGTCCGGACAAGAAGAAGGGCTCGAAGTGACGAAGCTGCTTCTGGCCACACGCAACGAGAAGAAGCTCGGCGAGCTGCGGCGGATCCTTGCCGCGGAAGGGATCTCCGGGCTGGAGGTCATCGGTCTCGCGGACGTGCCTTCGTTCCCGGAGGCCCCGGAGACCGCGCCCGACTTCGAGGGCAATGCGGTGGCGAAGGCCCGGGACGCCGTCGCGGCGTGCGGGCTGCCCGCCATCGCCGACGACTCGGGCATCGCGATCGACGCGTTGAACGGGATGCCGGGGGTGCTGTCGGCCCGGTGGTCCGGCCGGCACGGCGACGACGAGGCGAACCTGGAGCTGGTGCTGGGCCAGCTCGGGGACGTTCCCGACGAGCGCCGGGGAGCGCAGTTCGTCTGCGCGGCGGCTTTCGTGCTGGCGTCCGGCGAGGAGACGGTGGTCCGCGGCGAGTGGCGCGGGACGATGGTGCGCGCGCGGCGGGGGACGAACGGGTTCGGGTACGACCCGATCTTCCAGCCGGACGGCGAGTCCCGGACGTCGGCGGAGATGGAGCCGGCGGAGAAGGACGCGGTCTCCCACCGGGGGCGGGCTTTGCGGGCCCTTCTTCCTGCCCTGCGGGAGCTGGCGGAGGGCTAACCCAGAGCGCCCCAATGTGGCCTTCGGTGCGTTGAACGCACCGAAGGGCCCCTTTGGTGCGTTGAACGCAACCGGGACGCCACCGTGGCGATGGGGTCAGGAGGGGGGGGGGGAGGGGGTGGGCAACCTTCTGT
>NZ_JBVJNO010000014.1:297588-311310 GCF_055583645.1 Amycolatopsis sp. NPDC104587 | reverse complement strand
CCCCCCCCCCCCCCCCCCCTCCCCCCCCCCCCCCCCCCCCCCCCCCCCCCCCCCCCCCCCCCCCCCCCCCCCCCCCCCCCCCCCCCCCCCCCCACGCCGGGCCAGACCGTGGAGCTCGCCGCGCCGGCCAACAGCGGGCTCCGTCCCTTCATCGCCGTCATCAAGCCGGTCACCGCGCAGCGGCTCGCGTCCAGCTGGCACGAGGGCTGCCCGGTCGGGCCCGACCAGCTGCGGCTGGTGAGCCTGACCTTCTTCGGCTTCGACGGCGCGGCGCACCAGGGTGAGCTGGTCGTCAACGCCGACCGCGCCGTCGAGGTCGCGTACACCTTCGCCGACCTGTACTTCGGCCGGTTCCCCATCGAGCGGATGGAGACCGTGGAGAAGTACAACTCCGACGACGACGCCTCGATGGCGGCGAACAACACGTCGGCGTTCAACTGCCGGGCGATCACCGGGGGCACCTCCTGGTCCAACCACTCCTACGGCCGCGCGATCGACATCAACACCGTGCAGAACCCGTACATCTCCGGCAGCGGCGCGGTCTACCCGCCCAACGGCGCGCCGTACGTCGACCGCACGCAGCGCGCGCCGGGCATGATCCACGCCGGCGACCCGACCGAGCAGGCGTTCACCACCCGCGGCTGGACCTGGGGCGGGTCCTGGGACACCCCGATCGACTACCAGCACTTCGAGAAGCCCTGACCCTCGGGAAAAGCCCAGTACCGCCGCCGGGCGTAGCTTTCACGTGAAAGCTGCGCGAGCTGACGGGGCTCGGGGGGAAGCGTCCAAAAGGACATCGTGGGTGTGCGATCGGGCAACCGGACCGGAGGTCCCGGCGGCCGGCCCCGGGGGATTGGTAGCTTGGGAAACGATCTCGGGCCGGCCACGGTGAGCCCGTGACTGTCTCTGCGACGAGGATGGTCCCTTCCCATGAGCAACCCGCTGGTCGCGCCGACGCAGGACTCGACGAAGGCGTACTCCGGGATCTCCCTGCTGGAGACGGCGAACGACCTGAAGTCCGCCATCGAGAGCGGCGACTGGGCGTCGGTCGCGATGGGCGCGGTCGGCACGGCCCTCGATGCCCTCTCGATGGCCATGGACCCCTTCGGCGCGATCCTCGCCGCCGGCGTGGGGTGGCTGATCGAGCACGTCGGCCCGCTGAAGGAGGCGCTCAACGGCCTCACCGGCAACGCCGACGAGATCGCGGCCCAGTCGCAGACCTGGAAGAACATCGCCGGTGAGCTGCAGAGCGTCGGCACCGACCTCGGGGACATGGTCAAGGCCGACCTCCAGTCGTGGACGGGCCCGGCGGCCGACGCCTACCGGCAGCGCTCGCAGGACACCGTCACCCTGCTGGAAAGCGCCCAAAAGGGCTGCGAGGGCGCGTCCAGCGGGGTGAAGACCGCGGGCGAGGTCGTCGGCGCGGTCCGGTCGCTGGTGCGCGACATCATCGCCGAGCTGGTCGGGCACCTGATCAGCTGGGCGCTGCAGGTCGTGTTCACCCTCGGCATCGGCCTGACCTGGGTCGTCCCGCAGGTGATCGCGGCGGTCGCCAAGACGGCGTCCAAGATCGCCGACCTCGTCACCCGGCTCGTCAAGGCCCTCAAGGCGCTCATCCCGCTGCTGAAGAAGGCCGGCTCGCTCTTCGACGACGCCGCGAAGGCGTTGAAGGGCCTCAAGACCGGCGGCAAGGCGGCCCCGCCGCCGAAGGCCCCGAAGATCGACGGCACGCCGAAGGCACCGGAACCCAAACCCAAGGGTGGCGGGAACGGCGACAGCACCACCACCTCCGGCGCGCACGGGGACCCGCCGAAGAACGACGGGCCGCCACCCAAGAACGACACCACGTCGCCGTCCGGCTCGGGCGCCAACGGCGACGGCACGCCCGGCGGCTCCGGCGGCGGCCACGGCAACGGCTCGAACGGCTCGCCCGGCGGCAACGGCAACGGCACCACGCCGTCGTCGAACAAGCCGGACAACCCGCGCGACACCGCCCCGGGCCCCGACAACCGCGTCTGCAAGGACGACCCCGTCGACGTCGCGAGCGGCGAGGTGATCCTCGAACAGCGCGACCTCGAGCTCGGCTCGCTCGTGCTGGCGCGCACGCACGTGTCGACCTACCGGGCGGGCCACTGGTTCGGCGTCTCCTGGTCGTCCACTGTGGACCAGCGGCTCGAGGTCGACGACGAGCACGTCTGCTACTTCTCGCCCACGGGCATGATCCTCGTCTACCCCCGCGGTGAGCAGCTGCCACTGGAGGGCGCGCGCTGGCCGCTGACCCGGGACGGCGACACGTACACCCTGACCACCGACGACACCGTGCTGGAGTTCTCCGGCACCGGGCGGGTGGTGCCGCTGCGCGCGTTCGAGGGGGAGCAGCGGGTCGAGGTCTTCTACGACGACTTCGGCACTCCCACGCTGCTGCGCCGTGACGACGGCGTCCGCGTCGCGCTGCGGACCCGGCGTGGCCGTGTCACCGAGCTGGTCGTCCTCGGCGAAGGCCTGCCGGACGTCACGGCGCTGCGTTTCGACTACTCCCCGCAGGGCCACCTGGCCGCGGTGACGAACTCCTCCGGGCAGGCGCAGCGGTTCGAGTACGACGAGGCCGGCCGGCTGACGGCGTGGCGGGACCGCAACGACGTCCACTACGCCTACACCTACGACCACCTGGGCCGGTGCGTCCGCACCACCGGCGACGGCGGTTTCCTCAGCGGCGCCTTCACCTACGGCGACCGCGTCACCCGCCACACCGACTCGCTCGGGCACGTCACGGAGTTCCACCTCAACGACGCACACCAGGTCGTGCGCGAGGTCGATCCGATCGGCGGCGTGACCCGCTCCGAATGGGACCGTTACGACCGGCTGCTTTCCCGCACCGATCCGCTCGGCCGCACCTCGCGCTACGGCTACGACGAGGACGGCGAGCCGGCCGAGGTGCACCGCCCCGACGGCTCGGTGGTGCTGCTCGAGGGCGCCACGATCACCGTCCACAGTGGAGAGACCAGCTGGCGCCGCCGGTACGAGGACACCGCGCCGGACCCGCGCACCACCCCGGTGGGCGTCGCGACGTCGATCTCGCTGGGCGGCGATGACGAGCCGCCCGCTCCCGAGGGGGTGGAGCCCGACCAGTTCGGCCGGCCGACGGCGGCCGGGGCGGTCGCGCTGAGCTGGACCGTCGAAGGCCGCCGGGCCGGGCGGGTCGGGCCGCGGCAGGAGCGGGCTTTCTGGCGCTACGACGGGGAAGGCAACGAGACCGAGCACGTCGACGAGCTCGGCCGGGTCACCCGCCGCGAGTACGGCCCGTTCGACGTGCTCACCGCCCTGGTCGAGCCCTCGGGCGCGCGGACGGTCTACGGTTACGACACCGAGCTGCGCCTGACCTCGGTGACCAACCCGCAGGGCCGCACCTGGCACTACCGCTACGACGAGCTGGGCCGCCTGCAGGCCCAGACGGACTTCGCCGGACGCACCCGCACCTACGCCTACGACGCGGCCGGGCAGCTGGTCCGCGCCACCGATCCCGCCGGGCTGGTGACGACCTACCGGCACGACCTCATCGGCAACCTCGTCGAGGTGCGCGCGCCGGACCGCACCACCACCTACCGCTACGACCCCGTCGGCCACCTGGCGCACGCCGCGAACGGCGAGTCCACTGTGGAGTTCGAGCGGGACGCGCTGGGCCGCGTCGTCCGCGAGACCGTCGACGGCCGCAGCGTGACGTTCGAGTACGACGAGTCGGGCTACCTCCACCGCCGCACCCCGGGCGGCGCCGAGAGCACCTGGTTCTTCGACGACCTCGACCGGCCGGTCGGGCTGCTCGCGGGCGGGCAGGCGATCGTCTACCGCCACGACACCGCGTCCCGCGTGGTCAGCCGTCACGACGGGGCGGCCCAGCTCGGCCAGACCTTCGGCGGCAACGGGGAGCTGCTCGGCCAGACCGTCGTCGCCGGGAGCGTCCCGGTGCAGCGGCGGTCGTTCGGCTACCAGGCGAACGGGACGCTGTCGGCGCTGCGCGACGACGTCGCCGGCGCGACGACGGTGACCCGGGACGTCGCCGGGCGCGTCGTCGGCGTCACCGCGGCGCACGGTCGTGAGGAGTACCGGTACGACCCCACCGGCACGTTGCTGCCGCCCGCGGACCTCGCGGTCACCGAGGACGGCTATGGGCGGCGGGTCGCCCAAGGCGCGCTGAGGTTCACGTGGTCCGGCGACCGCCTCACGGCCGCGGCCACGCCGGACGGCACGGTGTGGCGCTACCACTACGACCCGCTCGGCCGCCGCATCGGCAAGACCCGCCACGGCGCCGACGGCAGCACCGCCACCACGATCTACACCTGGGACGGCACGACGCTCGTCGAGGAGGCCGGCCCCGGCCGGGTCGTGACGTGGGACCACCTGCCCGGCACGGTGACGCCGGTCGCCCAGCGGGAGCGGGACGCGCAGGGCACGCGGGTGCGCACGTTCGTCACCGACGCCGTCGGCACCCCGACCGACCTGCTCGACGAGCGCGGCGGGCTGGTGTGGACCAGCCGCCGCACCGCGCACGGCCGGGAGCTGACCGCGGCGCCGACACCGCTGCGGTTCCCCGGCCAGTACGCCGACGCCGAAACGGGCCTGCACTACAACGTCTTCCGCTACTACGACCCGGCGACGGCGCGGTACCTGAGCCAGGACCCGCTCGGTCTCGAACCGGGGCCGGACCCGTACGCCTACGTGCCCGACCCGTACGCGGAGTTCGACGCGCTGGGCCTGATGAACTGCTCCACCAGCTCGCAGTCCGCGGGCGGGGGTGCTCCGCAGACCCCGAGGGGCGGGCACGACGCCGGCAACACGGGCGGCAGCACTCCCAAGCCGAAGCCGGAGCTCGGGCCGAACGGCAGGCCCATCGTGCCGCCCAAGCCGAAACCGAAGCCGAAGCCGGAGCTCGGGCCGGACGGCAAGCCGATCGTGCCGCCCAAGCCGAAACCGAAGCCCGACACGCCGGCCGCGCCGGAGCCGAAGCCGGACACCCCCGGGCCGTCGCACCCGAAGCCGGACTCGGGCGGCGCGCCGGGCACCGCGGGCAACCCGGCGCCGACGCCGCCGCCGGGCAAGGCCGACTTCCACCAGCCGGGCCCGGGCGCGCCGAGCAAGCTGCAGGGGGAGTACACGTTCAAGCCGGAGCCGCAGAAGATCAGCGGCAGCAACTACGGCGACGTGACCCCGATGCAGGAGCACGTCTTCCAAGGCGTGATCGACGACAAGATCGCGAAGTGGAAGCAGGACGGGCTGATGGACACGCCCTTGGACGTCAAGGTCTACTACCCGCCGGGCTCCAACCAGCTCAAGCTCGCCGGCGACGGCCACCACTCCTTCGCCGCGGCGATGGAGAGCGGCCGCCCGATCAACCTCCAGCTGTGGAAGCAGCCCGGTGGTGGCTTGGCCAACCCGCAGACCAGCTGGACGAACACCACGGCGCTGCCGGGCGTGCCCAGGCCGGGGCAGTGGCAGAAGTAGCCGGTCAGGTCCGTCGCGGCCGGTAGCGCAGGGACACCAGGCCCGGGTCGGCGCCCGGGCCCGCGTCGAGCAGCTTCCGTGTGCTTGGCGCGTCCCCGGGCCACTGCCGGGAGAAGAAGTCGTAGGTCCGCCGGCCCATCGGCATCGCCGAGCAGCCGCGCCGCGCCGCCAGGGAGGCCGCCGCGCTGCCCGGGCCGGGAAAGGAATCGGTCCGGGCCGTTGACCGGTGCTCCGGTGGGGCGGTACTTTCCGACATGGTTAGGAAACTTTCCTAACCATCGGCCGCCGCCCTTGCCCCGGAGGACCCATGCGTCTCGGAACAGCGGCGGTCGCGGTGCTGGCCGCGGTCGTGTCAGTGAGCTTCCCACCCGCCGCGGCGGCGACCGCCGTCCGGATCCGGGTGGACCAGGTCGGCTACTCGACCGGGGAAACCAAGGCCGCCTACCTGATGGGCACCACGGCGAACGCCGGGGCCGCGTTCACCGTCGTCGACCCCGCGGGCCGGCCGGTGCTGACCGGCAAGGTCGGTGCGGGCACCGGGAAGTGGAGCTCGGCCTACCCGGCCGTCTACCCGATCGACCTCTCCGCGGTGCGGACGGCCGGCACCTACCGGATCAAGGTGGGGGACACGGTCTCGCCGAGCTTCAAGGTGGACACCGCGAGCGCGCTGTTCGCTCCGCTGGTCGAGGACACGGTGAAGTTCTTCCAGCTGCAGCGGGACGGATCGGACGTCGTCCCCGGCCCCATGAACCGCAAGGCGAGCCACCTCACCGACCGGACGGCCGCGGTCTACGACGTGCCGAAGTTCGACGACGAGACCATCACGGGGGAGCTGACGAAGACGGGCGCCACCGTCGACGCCTCGGGCGGCTGGTTCGACGCGGGTGACTTCCTGAAGTTCACCGCGACCACCTCCTACACGGTGGCCAACCTGCTGCTGTCCCAGCGATCCCACCCGAGCGCGTCGCTCGCCGCGGAGGCGCGGTTCGGCCTGGACTACCTCGACAAGATGTGGGACGCCGAGCACGGGGTCCTCTACGCGCAGGTCGGCATCGGCGTCGGCAGCACGAAGGACGGCTTTGTCGGCGACCACGAAGTGTGGCGGCTGCCGGAAGCCGACGACGCGCTCGACGTCAAGGCCGGCGACCCGGGCTACTTCATCAAGTACCGCCCGGTGTTCGCGGCGAACAAGCCCGGCGCGAAGATCAGCCCGAACCTGGCCGGGCGCGTGGCCGCGACGTTCGCGCTGGCGGCCCAGAACCTGGCGGCCACGGACCGGGCGAAGGCCACGCAGTACCTGACGACGGCGGCGGCGATCTACGCGCGCGCCAACACCGGCGGCGGCAGCATCGTCTCGGTCTTCCCGCACGGGTACTACCCGGAGTCGTCGTACCTCGACGACCTGGAGCTGGGCGCGACCGAACTGTCCCTGGCAGCCAAGGCACTCGGTGACAGCCGCGCCGCCGGCTGGGCGACCGACGCGGGCAAGTACGCGAAGTCCTACCTCGCCAGTGGTGACCAGGACTCGCTCAACCTCTATGACGTCAGCGCCCTCGCGCACGCCGACCTGACCGGCCTGCTGCGGCAGGCGGGCACGCCGAAACTGGCCGTCACCGAGGCCCAGCTGACCGCCGACCTGGCCCGCCAGCTGTCCGGCGGCACGGCGCAGGCGGCCAAGAGCCCGTTCCGCACCGGCGTCCCGGTCTCGCAGGGCGACGGCGCCACCCACGCGTTCGGCCTGCTGACCACGGCGCTGCTGTACGGCCGGCTGACCGGCAAGCACGACTACGACGCCTTCGCCACCCAGCAGCGCGGGTACGTCCTGGGCTCGAACGCGTGGGGGATCTCGATGATGATCGGCGAAGGCAGCACCTGGCCGAAGTGCGTGCACAACCAGGTCGCCAACCTCGCGGGCAGCCTCACCGGCTCCGGCGCGGTCGCGGTCGGCGGCGTGGCCAACGGCCCGACCGGCGCCGGCCAGTTCGACACCATCGACCCGCTGCCCGACGGCTACCGGGAATGCAGCGACCCGTCGTACAAGACGTACGACTCGACGACGTCGCGCTACCTGGACAACATCCTGACGTGGGCGACCAACGAGCCGGCCGACGACTACACCGCGACGGGCACGCTCGCCCTCAGCCTGACCGCGGCCGGCTGAGGATCAGCGCGCGGTCACGGTGTTCCAGCGCGACGGCGGCAGCACGATCAGGCGCACCTTGCCGATGACGTCCGAGACGGGCACGGTGCCGTTGAGACCGCCACCGCCCTGGCAGCGCGAATCACACGAGTTCCCGCGGTTGTCACCCATCACCCAGAGCCGGCCCGCGGGGACGGTGACCGGGCCGAACGTCTGCCCCGGGCTGTCGGCGGGGAGCGGCCGGACGTACGGCTCGTCGAGCGGCTTGCCGTCCACCAGGACGCGGCCCTGGGGATCACAGCACTGCACGGTCTGCCCACCGACGGCGATGACCCGCTTGACGAAGTCGCGCTCGTCCGGCGGGGCGAAGCCGACCAGCGACCCGGCTTCGCGCAGCGCCTTGGTGACGAAGTTCGCCGGTTCCGGTGGGGCGATCTCGTTCTCGGTCCACGACCGCGGGCCCCGGAACACGATGACGTCGCCGAGGGAGGGGCCGGTGAAGTCGTAGGTGACGCGGTCGACCAGCACCCGGTCGCCGAAGCAGCCGGTGCAGCCGTGCAGCGTGGTCTCCATCGACTCCGACGGGATCATGAAGACCTTGGCGACGAACTGCTGGATGAGGATGGTCAGCACCAGCGCGACCACCAGCAGGATCGGCAGCTCCTGCCAGAACGGCCGCTTCTTGCGCGCGCGGCGCCGCCCGGCCGGGCCCGGGTGCTCCCCAGGTGCGTCGGCGGCGGGGTCGGGAGAATCGGAGTCGGCCACGGCACCAGGCTACTGATCATGGCGCCGGGTCGCCTCAGCTGATGACGAGGCGGGTGATCAGGCCGTCGCTGATCCGGATCTCGAAGGTCCCGTCGCCGTTGAACCGCCGGCTGGTCACCGTCAGGTCGACCAGATAGTCACCTTCGGCCTCACCGGGCCGGACGCCACGGAGCTCGAACCGCGCGCCGACACCGATGTTGTCGGTGGAGTTCCAGCTCGCGGCGCCGTCCTTCCCGCGGAACTCGCGGCCCCAGTCGTTGAGGTAGGCGTCCTCGCCGAAGGCGTCGACGAACGCGGCGTCGTCCCCGCGGTTGGTCGCGTCGATCATCCGCTGGACGGCGGGCGGCACGGCGGTGTCGGTCATGACACCATCCTTCCCCGATCCGCGGGCACACGCGAACCGTGGCGCCGCCCCACCGGGAGCGGCGCCACGGGTGGCGCGTCAGGCCAGGGTGAGGCCGTAGGCGGAGAGCTCCCGGGTCAGCGGGTAGAAGTAGCTGACCGTGGTGTTCCCGCCGGACAGGGTGCCGAGACCCTTGGAGCCGTCGTACGCCGGGCCGCCGGAGTCACCGTGGTCGGTGTGGGCGGTGGTGCCGAACTCGTGGTTGAGGACGCCGACGTCGAAGTTGACCGACTGGTCGACCGACGTCACCTGGCCGGTGCCGCCGCCGGTGGTCGAGCCCTGCTTCGAGATGCGCTCGCCGACCTTCGGCGCGGCCGCGCTGGTGATGGCCTGGCCGGTGTTGATGCGGCCGGGACCGGTGCCGTTCGGGCGGGTCAGCAGACCGGAGTCCGCGCCGGGGCAGTCGCTTTCGACGACCCGGGCGCCGCTGACGTCGCCGCCGCTCCAGGTGCCGCCGAGGTTGGTGCAGTGCCCGGCGGTGAGCAGGTACGGGGTGCTGCCGCGCTTGACGTTGAAGCCGAGCGAGCAGCGGCCCTGGCTGTTCTGGATGGCGTCGCCGTCGGCGATGTACAGCTCCAGCTTGCCCGTCTGGTACTCGACGCGGGCGCTGTCGCCGTACTGCTTCGCGGCGGTGGTGACCTTGTCCGCGGTGGCCTTCGTGGCGGCCGAGAAGATGGTCACCACGACCTGGTTGGTGGAAGTGTCGATGCCCCAGGCGGTCTGCGGCACGTTGCGGACGTTGTCCAGAGCCTCCTTGACGCCGGTCAGGGCGGCGAAGGTGTGCGCGACCTTCTTGGCGGTGAGCCCGGCCGCTTCGACCTTCTTGGCGTCGGCGTCGGTCGTCACGTTGACGATCGCCTTGCCGTTGTCGAGGTAGTAACCGCCCGACGCGGCGCCCAGCGCGCCGGTCACCTGGTCGGCCTGCGCCATCGCGTTGCTCTGCGCGAGCGTGAACGCGGCTTCGGCCGACAGCGGCGCGGCGTGGGCGGCCGGCACGCACAGCGCGCACGCCAGCGCGGCCGAGGCGAACGCGGTGAAGCCGGCGAGTTTCTTCCGGGAAGTCATCAAAATCCTCCGGGACGTCTTGGGGGAGAAGACTGGCGAGAGGGGAGTGTCACGGTGGAACACCGCGAGACGATCCAGCTTCCGCGAGGGCGGCACCACCGACGAAGGTTTGTTTCCCACCGAACGGTCAGTGGTAAATCCCCCAAACGGGACACGGTGGGTAAAAACCACACGGAAAGGTCCGACGAAAGTCGGCCGGGTCCGCGCCGGGTCGTGCTCGGGCGAGCCGCTTGGCCTGCCGCAGCACGGGTTCCCGCTCGAGACCGGCCCGGCGATCACGCGTGGCCCGTCGGTGACGAGCGGGTCAGAGCCGCCGGGCCAGCCGGAAGACACGGGCGAACACCCCGGTCCCGGTGAGCACCGACGCGCCGTTGGTGTCGCCCATCGTCGGGCCGTTGTGGAACTTGCGGCGGGAGACGAACCGCGGCTGCCCGGCCGAATCGAGGCCGAGGTAGATGCCGGAGTGGTCGAGCACCGGGCCGTCTTCGGGGTCCAGGTCGAACAACAGCAGGTCGCCGGGCAGCAGCCGGGCGAGCTGGGCCGCCGGGGGCGCGGCGCCGGTGTCGGCGACGACGACCGTGCCCGGTCCGGCTGTCGCGATGTCCCCGACCTGCCGGGGCAGCCGCCCGGGGGCCGGCTCCCGCCCGAGCGGGTAGCCGGCCCGGTAGCCGAACACCATCCGCAGGAACCCGCTGCAGTCCAACGCGTCCTTGTGCAGGGCATCGGGCTCCTGCACCACACCGTCGTCGTAGGTCCAGGGCACCCCGAGGTAGTCGACGAAGTCCGAGCCGGTGACCCGTTTGCCGCCGACCACCGGCCCGAAGAAGGCGCGGCCGGCGTAGCGGACCCCGGCGCCGGTGACCAGGTCCGGGGTGTCTCGGCGGTACTGCATCGCGAGGTCGAGGACGTCGGAACCGTCGTCGGGCAGGCTGCCCGCCAGGGTGTTCGCGAGCCACGCGCCCAGCTCGCCGTCGGTTTCCCCGCCGAGGTGCCAGGCCCGCGGGGCGAGGCGGACCCGGTCCTGGGTGGACACGGTCGCGGTGGTGGCCGCCGGCTCGGCGAACGTCCGGGCGGGGCTGCGGAAGACGGCCGTCCGGGCGCCGTCGGTCAGGGTCGCGACGGTGACGCCGGCGCTGTTCACGACGAGGGTGCGTGCCGGGTCCGCGGCACGCTCGTAGTGGTACGCGGGCGGGGCCGCCTGGGCTGGAAGTCCGAAAAGGACTGCCAGTGCGGCGACGGCCAGTGACAGCAAGGGTTTCATGGTTGCGGCTCGGCTTTCAGTTCACTGAAGACGGCGTTCGCGGGAGTGCCACCCGGATTGCGGACGTAGTCGTAGGGAGCCCATTCGGGCGGCAGCCCGGCGACCGGCCGCCATTCGACGAGCTCCAGGTCGTCGACGTCGACGAGCCCGGTTCCGGGGCCCGCCCCGGCGTAGAGCAGGGCCATGTTCGCCTGGACGCCGTCGCGGTCGAGGTCGGCGGGGGAGAGGTCGGCGGAGATCTCGTGCCAGGCGCCGTCGGCCGGAACCGCGACTGTGCGGTCCACCGTGCGCAGGAGCCGGGAGTCCGGGGCTTCGGTCGGATCGCTGTCGTCGAAGTGGTAGGCCGCGACCCGCAGCAACGCCGTGGTCCCGGCCGGCGCCCGCACCCGGGCGCGGACGCTGTAGGTGGGCTCGGGGTCCAGCGGGGAGCCGTCCGGCGCCTGCTCCCGGTGCCGGGGCAGCGTGACCCGCGCGACCGGGTGCGCGGGCCGGCCGCCGGCCCGCAGGTGGCCGGCCGCGCCGAGGGCGCCGCTCCCGACGACTGGCCCGGCGCTCGCGGGCCAGTGCGTCGCCCCGCTCGCGACCCCGTCGGCGGTGTTGTCTTCGAAGTGCCCCCAGCCGAACAGGTCACGGCCGACCGCCAGGCCCGGCGGCCCGCCGGGGTCCGGGCGCACGAGCCCGCCGCCCGGGACGGGCGCCTCGCGGTGCGCCGGAACCGTGACCGCGACCCGCTGTTCCGGGGGCGGGTCGGCGGTGATCCGCGCGGTGCCGTGGTCGAACCGGAACTGCGCCGGGCGGGAGTCCGCGTCCCGCGTCATCGGCGTGGTCACGACGCTCCGGTCCTTCGCGCGCTGGGTCTGCGCGTCCCGCAGGCCCGCGGCCCAGACACCGTTCACCGTGCGCCGGGCCGCGGCGCCGGTGGCGACCGCGGGCCGGTAGCCGTCGATCTCGACCGGCACGAGCCGCGCTTCGACGAGCCGGTTGCCTTCCCAGACCGTGCGCAGGAAGGCACTGGAGAAGGTGGCGAGGAAGTCCTGGTCGAAGACGAAGTTGCCCATGCTGTAGGCGATCAGGTGCCCCTTGTACCACTCCATTCCCTGCAGGACGTGCGGGTGGTGGCAGATGACGATGTCCGCGCCCGCGTCGATCGCGGCGCGGGCCATGTCCCGCGCCGGTTTCGCCGAGGCGGTCTGGAACTGGAACCCGGAGTGCAGCTGGACGATCGTGAGCCCGCGTTTCGCGGCGGTGATCTCGGCGGGGGACGTCGCCGGGTTCCACGGCGCCGGGCCGCTGTGCCCGCGTCCGGCCACCCAGTCCTGCAGCTCGGGGTAGACCAGGGTGAGCGAAGTCCACATCGGACCGGATTCGGCCGCGGTCAGCTTCGGCTCGAGCTTTTGGTACAGGCGCCAGGCGTCGCCGATGGTCCGGGCGGCGTCGGGCACGCGAGAGCCGAACCGCCAGTGGCGGAGCTCGTGCTGCCAAGCCTCGGCGCCGGCGCCGGTGTGGGGATAGCTGTTGTTGACGAAGCTGCCGTCCACACTGGTGTAGGACAGCATCGTCACGTCCGTGCCGTGCACCTGCGTGTGGTACGCCGGTTGCGGCCGGTCGCCGTCGGCGAGCCCGACGATCGGGAAACCCGCCGAGGTCAGGGTCTTCGTGGTGTCGGCCACCCCGGTGTCCTGGAGGTCGCGGGTGTGGTTGTTGGCCAGCGACGGGACGTCGACGCCGAGCCGTTCGAGCCCTTCGGTCGTGGCGGGCGGTGACTGGAGGATGAACCGCTTGCCCGGGTACGAAGCTTCCGGCGGGGCGGAGCTGACGACCGTCTCCAGGTTGACCGTGCGCAGGTCGCCGAGCCGGAACGCGGGGGCCACGGCCGCGACGACGTCCGCCGCGCCCCGGGCGGCGTCGGCGCCGGGGATCAGCGGGGTGCCCGGGGCGTCCTGGTAACGGCGGCCGAACATGACGTCACCCGCGGAATGCACGGCGAAGCGCTTTCCGCCGTGGTCGGACAGCAGCCGCACGGGCACAGTGCGGCCGACGTCCGCCAGTCCGAGCGGGACGGGTTCGGCGAGGAACCCCGGGGCGGACACCACGGCGAGCGCGGGGCCGCTGCCCAGTGGCACCCGGGCGAGACCCGCGCTCGAAGCCCGTCCGGTGGCGCCGTCGGCGGCCACGGTGGCCGCGACCGGCGCACCGGCCTCGTCGGTGACGGACACTGTCGCGGTCGGAGCGTCGGGAGTGCTGGACTGGCCCGTGTCCTCGAAGCTCGAGTACAGGACGGCCGCCGAAACGACCACAGCCATCAAGAAGGCGCTGAACGTCTTCACGTGATTCCCACCGCTGCGCTCCACCCGCTCGACGTTGCTGAGGGGACAACTCCACTGAGTCCAGTGCGCTGCGGCAGGCGAGCACTCGATGCCCTCTGTTGTAACTCATTCACGAGATGCTTGTCCAGGTCTCGGACCGAGTTAGTTAAAGAACTTTACGAACAAAACCCCGGACCTGGGGGGGGGGGGGGGGGGGGGGGGGGGGGGGGGGGGGGGGGGTGGGGGGGGGGAAGGGGGGGGGGGGGGGGGGGGGGGGTGTGGGGCG
>NZ_JBVJNO010000014.1:0-297578 GCF_055583645.1 Amycolatopsis sp. NPDC104587 | reverse complement strand
TGTGGAACCCCTTAAAAGAGGTCTGGCCCAGGCTTGGGAAAGGGGTGGGGAAAACACTTCAAAAAAAAAACCCCCCTCCTTGCGGGGGGGTTTCCCCCCCCCCCAGGTCCGGGCTCAGGCTTGCGTCAGAAGCCCATGCGGCACCCGGACAGGATGATCTCCTGACCCAGGAGTGTCACCACCCGGACCGAGTACTGCGCGAGCTGACCGTTCGGACCCACGACTGTCTGGTTGGCGTAGACCGTGGCCACCCCGGGGATCCCGATGGTGACCGGCGCGGTGCCGATGACCTGGCCGTTGATCTTGCCGACCCGCGACGAGCCGGACAGGCCCTGCTCGTTCGCGACGCAGCTCGTCTCGATGTCCGTGACGCTGATCAGCCCACCGAGCAGGCTGGCCCCGGACACCGTCGCCGAAGCGTTGGTACGCCCGGTGTTCACGTCCAGCGAGCACTGCGCGTGCAACGCGTTCACGGTCGCGAGGCCGAGCACGTTCACCGACGCCGTGGTCTTGTCCGAGCTCGGCGGGCAGCCGGCCAGCGGTGTCTTCGCGACGGTGACCAGCCCGGACGCGCTGAGCGCCCACGCCTCCGCGTTGACGAACGTGACGACCTTGACCGTGGCCGTCCCGATCCCGCCGTCGTCGTCGGTGACCTTCACCGTGACCGTGTGCGCGCCGATGCCGGTGTAGACGTGCGACGCGGTGCAGGTGCCCGAACCCGCGCCCTGCGCGACCGTCCCCGCGGCGACGGGGCTGCCGTCGCCGAAGTCGACCGAGCACGTGTGCGTGTCGTGCTTCCCGGCGTCGGTGAACGGCGCCGTGAAGGTCACCGGCGTGCCCCGGGTGACGTTCGCCCCGTCGGCCGGCGCGGTGATCGTCACGACCGGTGCGACGTTGGCCAGCGTGAGCGTCGTCGTCTTGACGACGTCCGGGTGGAGGCCGTCGTTCGCGCTCAGGGTGAGCGTGAAGACCCCGTCGTCGTCACAGGTGACCGTGGTCGTCAGCGCGGCCGGGTTGCCGAACGCGCACGTCGTCCCACCGTCCACACCGGACTGTGGGGCGATGCTCCAGTGCGTTGTGGACGGCGGGCCGTCGGGGTCGGTGACCACGCTGGTGAGCGCCACCGCGCCGCCCTCGTTCCCGGTGTACGGACCGCCGGTGCCGACCACCGGCGGGTCGTTGACGATGATCCGCACGGTCGCGGTGCCGACCCCGCCGTCGTCGTCGGTCACCTTGACCGTGATCGTGTACGTCCCCGAGACGGTGTAGGCGTGCGACGCCGTGCAGGCGCCCTGCGCGACCGTGCCGGTGACAACCGGGCTGCCGTCCGCGTAGTCCACCGTGCAGGTGTGCGTGTCGTGCTTGCCCGCGTCGGTGAACGGCGCGGTGACGGCCACCGGAGCGTCGTGCCCGAACACCTTGTCGGTCGTGGGCGCGGTGATGCCCACGACCGGCGCGACGTTGCCCAAGGTGAGCGTGGTCGTCTGGAGGACCGCCGGGTGCAGGCCGTCGTTCCCGCTCAGGGTGAGCGTGAAGACGCCGTCGTCGTCACACGTCACCGTGGTGGCGAGCGCGTCGGCATTGCCGAAGGCGCACGCCGTCCCACTGTCCACTCCGGACTGCGGGGCGATGCTCCAGTGCGTCGCGGACGGCGGGCCGTCGGGGTCGACGATCGTCCCGCCGATCGCCACCGCGGCGCCTTCGTTGCCGGTGTACGGACCGCCGGGCACCACCACGGGCGGGTCGTTGACGATGATCTTGGCCACGGCGGTCGCGGAACCGCCATCATCGTCGGTGACCTTCACCAGCACGTTGTACGTGCCGGAAACCGGGTAGCCGTGCGAAGCGGTGCAGGTGCCCGAACCCGGGCCCTGCGCGACCGTGCCGGTGACGATCGGGCTGCCGTCGGCGTAGTCCACGGTGCAGGTGTGCGTGTCGTGCGTCGAGACGTCCGTGAACGGCGCGGTGACGCCCACCGGAGCGTTGTGGGCGAAGACCGTGTTGTCCGCCGGCGCGGAGATCGTCACGCGCGGGGCGACGTTGCTCAACGTGAGCGTCGTCGTCTTGACGACCGGCGCGGCGATGCCGTCGGACGCCGTCAGGGTGAGCGTCCACACGCCGTCGTCGTCGCAGGTGACGGTGGTGGACAGCGCGTCGGCGTTGCCGAGCGTGCAGGCCGCGCCCGGATCGACACCCGAGTCGGGGGCGATCGTCCAGTGCGTGGTCAGGCTCGGCCCGTCGGGGTCGGTGACGGTGCCCGCGATCTCGACCGCGGTGCCCTCCTGGCCGGAGTACGGGCCGCCCGCGGTGACCACCGGCGCGGCGTTGACCACGACGTGGGTCACGGCGGTGCCGGTCGCGCCGTCGTCGTCGGTGACCCGCGCGGTGATGGTGCGGGTGCCCGAAGCCGGGTAACTGTGGCTCGCCTGGCAGGTGGCGCCGGTGATCGTGCCGGGCACCGGCGGGCCGCCGTCACCGAAGTCGACGGCGCAGGTGTGCGTGTCGTGGGCGCCCGCGTCCGAGAACGGCGCGGTGACCGCGACCGGGGTCCCGGGGCTCACCTTGGCGCCGTCGGCCGGCGCGGTGATCGTGACGACCGGGGTGACGTTGGCGACGGTGAGGGTCGTGGTTTTCACGACCGGCGGGCTGACGCCGTCGTCCGCGGTCAGTGTCAGGGTGAAGACGCCGTCGTCGTTGCAGGTCACCGTGGTCGAAAGCGCGTTCGCGTTGCCGAAGGCGCACACGGTGCCCGGGTCGACGCCGGAGGACGGCGCGATGGTCCAGGTCGTGCCGACGCCGGGGGTGTCCGGGTCGGTCGCGGTGCCCGCGATCGGCACCGCCGAGCCCTCGTTGCCGGTGTACGGGCCGCCCGCGGAGACCACCAGCGGTCCGTTGATGACCACGTGCGTGCAGTCGGTGACCGCGCCCGCGCCGCCGCCGTCGGTGCCGGCCGCGGTGACGCACAGCTCGTGCCGGCCCGCGCCGAGCGCCGGGGTGGCGACGGTGAAGTTCACCGACGCGGGGCCGGTCTGCGGCAGGCCCGGTGTCACGGTGGTGACCGGGATCGCGCCGCCGCCGTCGACCTTCAAGGTGAGGCCGGTCAGCTTCGCGCTGATCAGGCCGGGCACCACGTTCGGCAGGTTCGCCGGGTCGGGCACCTCGGTGCAGGTGCCGTGGGTGAGGTCGGCGATCGCCTGCAGGCTGGCGTTGTAGCTGGTGCCGGCGCAGCTCGAACCCGCGCCGACGGCGAAGGTGTAGTAGGTGACGTCCGCCGGGACCGCGCCCGCGGCCGGCCGCACGTCGCCCGAGGCGACACCGTCCGACATGAACACCACGATCTTGCGGGCTTCGGTCTGGGCGTTGGTGACGGTGGTCGCGGAGCCGATGCCCGCGATGTAGTTCGTGCCGCTGCCGACACTCTTCGCGGTGAACTGCCCGACCCCGCCGATGACGGCCGAGTTCAGCACCTCGTCGACGTCACGGGTGCCGTTGGTGTTGGCGTCGGTGGCCGGGCCGGTGAGCAGCTGCTCGCCGGCGGCGGGACCGACGTCCGCGGCGGCCGCGTTCGAGCCGAACACGGCGGCGCCGACGTGCCCGACGACCGTGTTCGGGCTCGCGGCATTGGTGTTGAGGTTCTTGCCCGCGATGATTTCACAGCCGAGCACATTGGTGGTCGAGCAGTTCGACGCCGTGCTGCCGGAGACGTCCAGCACGTAGGTCAGCGCGGTGTCCTTGACCGCGACGCCGGTCCCGATCGCCGCCGTTCCGGTGACCGTCGCCGGGCCGGGCGGGAGAACGGTGTTTTCGGCGGGCCCGGTGACGTCCACCGAGATGCTCGTCCCGCCCGGGAGGTTTCCGTCAACGGCGTTCGCCGGAACGGTGCTCGCGAGCAAACCCGCGATTCCCGTCAGCCCGGCGGCCGCCCATAGTCTGGGTCTCATACGATTTCCTGCTCTTTCACTGGTGGATGATGCAGTGTGAAAATCGCGTGAAAGAGACGGACGGTTACTGGGCTGATTCAGTGAGTCACGCTGTGAAATGGTCACGGAATGCGGGCACTGATCTGTTCACCGGTCTGGTCGATCGACGGCCTTCCGGGATCACGCGAACGTCGGTTTCCCCGGTGTAGAAATGCAGCGAGTGCAGTCACCCTGGACAAGGTGGCGAATTCCGGGAAGTTTGTTTCCGACCGATCCGGGCACCTCACGGTCCACTCCGGACAGCCGTGCGGGCCCGCTATCCGGTCCGAACCGGAGCGGTTTCTCGACGCGGCGACCCCCTGAACCGGGGAAGTCACCCTAGAATCCGGACCGAGAACCGGACCGGGTGACCTGGGGGCGCAGTGAGTGATGTCAAGGTGTTGGTGGCGGGCGCGAGCATCGCGGGGCCCGCGTTGGCCCACTGGCTGCGCCGGCGCGGGGCCGAGGTGACCGTGGTGGAGCGGGCGCCCGAGCTGCGTCCCGGCGGGCAGGCGGTGGACGCGCGCGGAGTGACCAGGGAGGTCATCCGGCGGATGGGCCTGGACGCGGCGATCCGCGCGGCCCGGACCGAAACCGCCGGCGCGCACAACGTCGACGCGGACGGGAACGTGCTGGAGACCTTCAGCGCCGAGGACGACGGCGGCGACGGCTACATCTCCGAAATCGAGATCCTGCGCGGCGACCTGTCCCAGGTGCTCTACGACGACACCCGCGACGGTGTCGAGTACGTCTTCGGCGACCGGATCGCCGAGCTCACCCAGGACGCGGACGGCGTCGACGTGGTCTTCGCGAGCGGCGACCGGCGCCGCTTCGACCTCGTGTTCGGTGCGGACGGGCTGCACTCGGCGCTGCGGGCGATGGTCTTCGGGCCGCACGAGCGGTTCGTCCGCCACCTCGGGCACGTGCTGGCCTTCTACAGCGTGCCCAACGAGTTCGGGCTGGACCGCTGGCTGCTCGAGCACCAGGAGCCCGGGCGCTCCGCCATGCTGCGGCCCATCGGCGACGCGACGCGGGCGATGGCCATGTTCTCGTTCGTCTCGCCCGACTTCGCCGTCGACTACCGCGACATCGAGGGCCAGAAGACCCTGCTGCGCGAGCGGGTGGCCGGCCTCGGCTGGCTGACCCCGCGCATCCTCGAGCACCTGGACGACACCCCGGACTTCTACCTCGACCAGGTCGCCCAGGTGCTGATGGACCGCTGGTCGAGCGGTCGGGTGGGCCTGTTCGGCGACGCGGCGTTCAGCTCGTCGCCGCTGTCCGGGCAAGGCACCGGCCTGGCCCTGGTCGGCGCCTACCTGCTGGCCGGCGAGCTGGCCACCGCCGGGTGGGACCCCGAGCCCGCGTTCGCTGCGTTCGAGGAGCGGATGCGCCCGTTCGTCGAAGCCAACCAGGAGATCGGGCGGCTGCACGCGGCCATGCGCGGCGCGGCCGGCCCGGACCCGGCGGCCGAGCCGGCCGCGGAACCCGACATGGAGGCGATGATGGCGCTGGCCGAACGCGCGATCAACGGCGTCGAGCTGCCCGAGTACGCCGACGTGCCGGACTCCGGGGCGCGGGTCACCTCGTAGCGGTTGACCGCTGGGCGGCCAGCACGGCCGCGAGGCCTTGTCGCAGGTCGTCGACGAAGTACCCGGGAACTTCCAGCGACGGGAAGTGCCCGCCGGCTTCGGGTGCCCGCCACCGGACGATCTGCCGGTACCGTTCCCGTGCCCAGGGGCGCGGGTACTTCTCGATGTCGCGGGGGTACACGGTGATCGCCGCCGGGACGTCGACCCGGAGCTCGGGGTCGAGCGAGTTGTGGCTTTCGTAGTAGATGCGGGCCGCCGACGCGCCGGTCCGCGTCAGCCAGTACAGGGTGACGTCGTCGAGGACGCGGTCCCGGGAGATCGTCTCGAACGGGCTGTCCCGGGTGTCGGACCACTCGGCGAACTTGTCGAGGATCCAGGCGAGCAGCCCGACCGGTGAGTCGACGAGCGAGTAGCCGATGGTCTGCGGCCGGGTCGCCTGCTGCTTCGCGTACGCCGCGCGGTGGTGCCAGAAGTCGTGGGTCTCCTCGGTCCACCGGCGCTCGGCCGCGGTCAGCCCGTCCGTGGTCAGCCCGGGCGGTCCTTCCGCGAACGTGGTGTGGATGCCGAGGACGTGGTCCGGGAACCGGCCGCCGAGCACGGTGGTGATGTTGCCGCCCCAGTCGCCGCCGTGGGCCGCGAACCGGTCGTAGCCGAGCCGCCGCATCAGCTCCACCCAGGCGGCCGCGATCTTTTCGGTTCCCCATCCGGTGGTGGCCGGCTTGTCGCTGTAGCCGAAGCCGGGGAGCGACGGCGCCACGACGTGGAACGCGGGCGCGCCGGCGTCGTGCGGATCCGCCAGGTCGTCCACGACGTCGACGAACTCGGCGACGCTGCCCGGCCAGCCGTGCGTCATGAGCAGGGGAGTGGCGTCCGCCCGCGGCGACCGGCGGTGCAGGAAGTGGATTCCCAGGCCGTCGATCGTCGTGCGGAACTGGCCGATCCGGTCGAGGCGCTCTTCGAACGAGCGCCAGTCGTACCCGGTGCGCCAGTAGTCCACGACCTCGGCGAGGTCGGCGAGCGGGACGCCCTGGTCCCACCGGCCGGGGCCGCGGACCGTCTCGGCTTCCGGCAGTCGCGCGGCGGCCAGCCGTGCGCGCAGATCCTCGAGGTCGGCTTCGGGGGTGTGGGCTGCGAAAACTTCGACGGTGCTGGGCATGAGACCTCCTCGGCCATCGGTGAACCGGCTTAGACGGTTCTAGCAGGCCGACACGGCGTGACGCAACCGGCTAAGGTGGTTCCATGCGTGGTGGGTTCCCCGACTTTCGCCTCGGCAGCGTGCTGGCGACCAGCTTCACGGCGACGTTGACGGAGCGGTGTGGCGACGCCGTGGAGCGCATTCCCGTGCCGCAGCGGCTGGTCGACTGGCTGGCGGTGAGCGGTCTCGCGGTGGACTCCTGCACCGACGCCCAGTTCGCCCTCGCCCGGGAGCTGCGGGAGGCGGTGCACGCCGTCGCGACCGCGGCCGCGGTCCAGGACCCGCTTCCCGCGTCCGCCGTGCAGGTCCTCAACGACCGCAGTGTTCAAGGCCGCGCGGCGGCGGTCTTGACGCCCGAAGGCGAGCGGCGCTGGCGGCTCGGCTCGGCGTCCTGTGTGGAGGACGCCCTCGGCGTGATCGCCGCGGACGCGATCAGCATCGTCTCGGGTGAACGCGACGGGAAGCTGGCCCTGTGCGCGTCGCCGACCTGCCGGGCCGCGTTCTTCGACACCAGCCAGAGCCGCACCCGCCGGTGGTGCGACATGAACACGTGCGGGAACCGGCAGAAGAAAGCCCGCTTCACCGCCAACCAGCGCAAGAGCGCCCAGTCACCGGAGTGAGCCGCCCCGTGCGACGATCGGGGGGAACCCGGACCGGACGAAGGAGCGCCTGACCTTGCCCTTGGTGCACGCTCTGTGGTCCCCGGGCCGGGGGCTGCTGCTCTGGGCGGAACACGACCGGGGCCCGGCCGGGACGTCGAGCCGGTCGGCGCACATCGCACTTCCGCATCCGTTCGCGGTCTCCAGCGCGAACCTGACCGCCCTGCACCCCGGCAAGCCCACCTCGGCGACCTTGCTGCTGCCGTCGCGGGCGAACCGGCCGCTCGCCTCCTCCGAGGCGTCGGCGGGCGGCAAGCGGCGTGGCCCGGCGCCGGTGCTGCGGCCGTGGTCGGTGCCCGCGCTGGTCGTGGACGCCGCCGAGCTGGACGACCTCGACGACTCGGCCTCCTACGGCGCCTCGGTCACCTATCTGCGGGCGGTGTCCCGTCTGGCCGCGGACCTCGTGCGGCGCGGGCGGGTGCTGCCGACGCTGGTCCGCCGAGGTGACGCGGCCGAGGCGCGGTGGCGCCCGGTGCTGCAGGGTGTCGACTTCGTCGCGTTCGACGCGCTGGTCGCGGCCATGCCGCCGGTCGGGCGGGCCGAGCAGGTCGCGCCGCTCACCGGGGGCTCGCCGCGTGCGCTGGTCACCGACGCCCTCCGCACGCTGGTCGACACGGCGGTCCGGGACCGGCTGGGACGCGCGGATCCGCCCGTCGACCTGCACACGAGCCGCGGCACGGCCGGCGTGTGGCTGTCCGCCTTGCCGGGCGGCGCCGCCCGCGTCGAGCTGCCGCTGGACGAGCTCCGCGTCCTGGCCGACGCCGTCGCGAAGTGGGACGAGGTCGCCGACACCGACGTCGTCGACGGGCGGGCGTGCTTCCGGCTGGCCGAGGTCGGCACCCTGCGGCAGCAGGACACGGACGATCCCGACGACCAGACCGGCGACAGCACCAAGTGGCAGCTGCAGTTCCTCCTGCGGGCGGCCGCCGACGCCAGCCTGCTGCTGTCGGCCGGGCAGATCTGGTCGGGCGAGGCGGCCGGGCTGGTCCGGGACCCGAAAGGGCTGTTCGTCGCCGAACTGGGCCGCGCGGCGCTCGTGGAGCCGATGCTGGCGCCGGCCCTGCGCCGGACCCGGCCTTCCGAATACGACCTGAGCGTCGAGGAGGCCGAACAGTTCTTGACCTCCGGCGCGACCCGGCTGGTCGAGGCCGGTTTCGAAGTGCAGCTGCCGGCCACCTGGGACGGCCGGCGCCGGCTCGGGCTGCGGCTCTCCGTCCACAGCACGCCGTCCGAGCAGGTTGTGGCCCGCAGCCGGGTGGGCCGCGACGAGCTGGGCGCGTTCCGCTGGTCGATCGCGGTCGGCGACGACGAGATCGGCGAGGAAGAGCTGGCCCGGCTCGTCGCCGCGAAGTCGCCGCTGGTGCGGCTGCGGGGCCGGTGGATCAGCGTCGACGCCGATCGCCTGCGCGCCGGTCTCGAGTACCTGCGCCGCGACCCACACCGGCAAAGCCTTCGCCCCACCGCGGCCGAGCTGCTGGAGCTCGTCCACGTCGGGCCGGACGCGCCGCTGCCGGTCGTCGACGTCCATGCCGACGGCTGGGTCGGCGACATCCTGGCCGAGCGGGTCCACCAGCGCCTGCGGCCGGTCGAGCTGCCGCCGTCGTTCCGCGCCACGCTGCGCCCTTACCAGCAGCGAGGGGTCGCCTGGCTGGTGTTCATGGCGGAGCTGGGGCTCGGTGCGTGCCTGGCCGACGACATGGGCCTCGGCAAGACTGTCCAGACGCTGGCGCTCGAGGCGGTCGAGCGTGCCGGCGACGATCGTGGGCCGACGCTGGTGCTGTGCCCGATGTCGCTGGTCGGCATGTGGCAGCGGGAAGCGGCGGACTTCGCCCCCGGCCTGCGTGTCCTCGCCCACCACGGCAGCGAACGCGCGCACGGGGACGCGCTCGCCGAGCAGGTCGCCGCGGCGGACCTCGTCGTCACGACCTACACCACCGCCGCCCGTGACGCCGACGAGCTCGAGACGTTCGCCTGGCGACGTCTGGTGCTCGACGAGGCGCACGCCGTCAAGAACGCCGACACCGCGACGGCCAAGGCGGTCCGGCGGTTCCCCGCCGGGCACCGGCTCGCGCTGACCGGCACCCCGGTGGAGAACCGGCTGACGGATCTCTGGTCCGTTTTGGACTTGCTCAACCCGGGGCTGCTCGGCAGCAGGTTCGAGTTCCGGCAACGGTTCGCGGCTCCGATCGAACGCGGCGGCGACACCGCCGTGGCCGCCGAGCTGCGCCGGCTCACGCAGCCGTACCTGCTGCGCCGGGTGAAGACGGACCCCGCGATCGTCCCCGAGCTCCCGGAAAAGATCGAAATCCGGCAGGAATACCGGCTCACCCGCGAACAGGGCACGCTGTACAGCGCGATCGTCGACGAAATGATGAAGAAGATTGAGAACAGCCACGGCATCAAACGCCGCGGCAACGTCCTCGCCGCGATCACCAAGCTCAAGCAGGTCTGCAACCACCCCGCGCACCTGCTGCACGACGGTTCCCCGATCGGGCAGCGCTCCGGCAAGGTCAGCCGCCTCGAAGAGATCCTGGCCGAAATCCTGGCGTCGGGTGACCGGGTCCTGTGCTTCACGCAGTACACGGAGTTCGGGCACCTGCTGGTGCCCCATTTGTCGGACCGGCTCGGCGCCGAAGTCGCGTTTCTCCACGGTGGCTTGGCAAAGGGGGCGCGAGACACGATCGTCGAACGCTTCCAGTCCGGCGACGGACCGAGGATCCTGTTGCTCTCGCTCAAAGCGGGCGGCTCCGGGCTCACGCTGACCGCCGCCGGCCAGGTCCTGCACCTGGACCGCTGGTGGAACCCGGCCGTGGAGAACCAGGCCACCGACCGGGCGTTCCGGATCGGGCAGGGCCGCACCGTCCAGGTCCGGAAGTTCATCTGCCCGGGCACGATCGAGGAACGCATCGACACCCTGATCACGAAAAAACGCGCGCTGGCCGGAATGGTGGTCGGCGAGGGCGAAAGCTGGCTCACCGAACTGTCCACCGACGCGCTGCGCGAGACGTTCACCCTGGGGGAGGAGGCGATCGATGACTGAGCCACTCCCGTGGTGGGCGACCCGGTTCATCCGGGCGTTGACCGCGCTCGGCGTCCTCTTGCCGGCGCACGGCAGCGGGCGCATCGTGTCCTTGGAGGTCGGCGCCGGGCGTGTCGACGCCGAAGTGGCGGACGGCGTCCCTCACCGGGTCCGCATCGGCCTGACGGCGTTCGGGAAGGCGGACTGGGCGGCAATCACCCATGCCCTGGCGGCAAAAGCGTCGGTCACGGTCCAGCTGCTCAGCGGCGAGCTGCCCCGAGACGTCGAACAGATCTTCAAAGCGGTCCGGCTGCCGTTGTTCCCCTCGTCGGCGCGGGAGGTGTCGCTCGACTGCACCTGCCCGGACGTCGAGGTGCCGTGCGGCCACCTGAACGCCGTTTTCTCGGCGCTCGTGGCGCGGGTCGGCGACGATCCGTTCACCCTCCTCGCGCTGCGCGGCCGGGACCGCGAAACGCTGCTGGAGGAGCTGAAGAACCGGCTCATCTCGGCCGAGCCGCTCGACCCGGACGACCGGTCGCCGGCCCTGACCGAGGTCATGGACACCTTCTTCGACTGCGGTCCGGCCCCGGGCCTGGGCGGCGCGGCGCCGCTGCACGTTCCGCGGACGCCGTTCGACGCGCTCCTGGACCAGGCCCCGCCGTTCGCGGTCACGGCGGGCGGCGAAGACGTCACCGAGCTGCTCCGGCCGGTGTACGAGGCGCTCGCCGGAGAGCCCGGCAGCTGACCTCCGCGACGGCGCTCAGCCCATCGGAAAGGTCCGGCCCGCCCAGACCTCCGCCTCGGTGCGGGTCAGGTACTCGGGCTGGTAGCTCCCCGCCGCCACGACGACTCCCAGGCCGTAGAGCAGTTCCGCCTGCTTCTGCGACGCCACGCCGTACGCCCCGACCTTGATGCCCAGCTCCTCCGCCCGCTCGACGAGCTGGCGGACGTTGCGGCGGGTCCAGGCCGGCGCGTCTTCGGCCGCGACGGCTTCGACGATCGGCCCGGCCAGCATCACGCCCGGCGCCGGGACCTCGTGGGCGGCCAGCAGCTCCAGGTCCGGCAGGCCGGTGATGGTGACGACGAAGATCACCCCGAGCCGGGCGAGCCGGCTGAGGGAGTCGAGCAGGTTGCCCCGTGGGTCGACGAGGGACTCCGCCTCCGCGCACAGCATCAGGTGCCGCGGCTCCAAACCGTGCTCGGCCAGCTCCGCGCGCACGATGCCGACCAGGTCGGCGTCGATCGCCATCCGGGGCGGCAGGGCGAGGCAGACGACCGGCGCGCCGTCGCCGAAACGCAGCTGCCACTCCGCTTTGGTCCGCAGCGCCTGCGCCAGCAGGTGCCTGCCCAGCGGCACCGACATCCCGGTCAGCTCCGCGAGCGGGAGGAACTCCGCCGACCGGAGCCGGCCGCGGGCCGGGTGGTTCCACACCAGCGCGGCGTTGAGCGACGTCACGATGTGCGCGTCGGGCAGGACGACGTGCGGCTGGTAGGCCACGGTGATCTCGCCGAGCTCGATCGCCCCGGCGATGGCGGCCGCCAGCCGGTAACGCTCACGGTCGGCGTCCCCGGTCTCGGGGTCGAACAGCACCCATCGCGCCTTGCCCAGCGACTTCGCCTGGTGCAGGGCGATCTGGGCCGAGCGCATCAGCTTCTCGTGGGCGGCGTTGCCCGCACCGGCGGTGGCGATGCCGATGCTGGCGCTCACGCCGATGCCGATGTCGGCCGCGTAAACCGGTTTGGCCAGTTCGCCGATCGCCTGCTCGGCGAGGGCGGCCCGGTCCGGCTCGCCGGGCATCACGACGGCGAAGCTGTCGCCGAACAGCCGCGCGATGAACGTTCCCCGGCTTCCGAACACCGTGCGCAGGGTGCCCGCCGCACCGCGCAGCACGAGGTCCGCGACCTCCGGGCCGAGTGCGTCGTCGACGACCTTGAACCCGTCGATGTCCACGTAGAACAGGGTGATCGGGTCTTCCCCGGCGCACAGCGCCTCCAGCCGCGCGCGGAAGTGTGCCGCGTTCGGCAGGCCGGTCAGCGGATCGTGCAGGCCTTGGTGCTGGAACGTCTCCTGCAGCTGCCGCAGCTCGTCGACGTCCTCGACCATGAGGATCGGGTAGCGGCCGCGGTTGCCCGGCAGGGTCGTGACGGTCAGCCGGACGAGCCGGGTGACGTCCGCCCCGGACCGGATCACGACCTCGTCGGCCACCACTTCGCTGTCCGCGATCGCCTTCGCCAGCGTGGATCGGTCGTGCTCACCGGCCCCCAGGTCCTCGACCCGGGTGCCGACCAGCTCGGTTTCCTCGTCGATTCGGAGCAGCCGCAGAAATGCCGGGTTGGCGGCTCCGACCACACCGTCGGGCGCGGCGAGCACAACGCCGATCGGGCAATGCCGGTAGAACAGCGCGAACCGTTCTTCGGCGACGGCGAGCCGGTTCCCGATCTCCTCGGCGTCCGGTGCCGGGTCGGGCTCCGGCACAGTGGGTTCCTTTCGGCGGGTGCGGCACTTCGAACCGGAAAATATCACCACGGTCCGGCGCCGAAGGTGAAGTCCCCCGAACGGACGCATTCGTGCTGCGGGATGCGCGGCAATGGAGTATGTCCGGCCACCACGATCGATTGAATGATCATCTTTCCGCCAGCCGTTTCCCGGCCCTTCGCGCACGATGGCCGGAACAGCAGCCGAGGCGGAGGTGCCGGTCGATGAGTGGCGTGTCGGGGCGGAAGGGGCCGGCGCTCCTGGTGGTGGCGACGCTGCTCGCGTTGTGCGTGGCCGCCTTCGGGCCGGTCGCCCGCGCCACCGCGGCGACCGAAGGCTGCGGGTTCGCCTCGGCGGGCACCGGAACCTACGCGCGGACGCTGTGCTGGTTCGACCTCTCCGGGTACGACGCCGCGGCAGCCGGCTCCGCGGCGGGCCAGCGGCTGACCTTCGCGCTGCCCGGGGGTTATCGGCTCGCGGTCACGCTCAAGGTGTCCGGCGGTCCGGTCGCCGCGAACCCGCTGCCGACGTACTCGGCGGCCTACCTGGGCAACTCCGGGCACTACACCGGAGTGCCGGGACGCCCGGCGCTCTACCAGACCGCCTTCGGCACGACGACCGTTGCCGCGTTGAGCGACATCGTGGCCACCGACAGCACCGGGTCCGTGGTGCACGGGTACGGGCTGGTGGGCGCCGACGCCGAGTCGACCGACGCCGGCGAGTCGATCGAGTGGACCTCCTCCTCGCCGCTCGAATCGCTGACCGCGACCGGGTCCGACCCGGGGATCGGGAACGCGTGCGGCGGCGGGTACACCGGTGTCGGCACCCGGACGGTGCGGTGCGCCGGGCGGACGGGCGCGAACAAGACGGGCACCGCGATCATCTCCGCCGAAGACCCCACGTCGTTCAGCCAGCGCATGGTGGGCGGTGGCCGGCAGGCGGTCGGGTTCGGCGTGCTGGTCTCCAGCCTGCAGCTGACGAAGAAGGTCGTGCGGGGCTTCCCCGGCGACTCCTTCGCGGTTTCGGTCGCGGCGCCGGGTGGGAGCGTGCTCGGCGCCGCCGACACCGGCGGCGGCACCTCGGCGAGCACCGGCGAAGTCACCGTGCTGGCCGGCGCCCGGGGTGGTGACTACACCCTGCGTGAGACGGCGACCTCGGGCCTGGAGTCCAACTACGACAGAGCGTGGTCCTGCACCCGCAACGGAAAACCGGACGCGGAGCTGCCCGACGGCGACGCCGGCGGCTCGGCGCGGGGTGCACGTCGACATCGGCGACTTCGTCTCCTGCACGGTCACGAACACGGCGAAACCCGCGACGCTGAAGCTCGAAAAGCACGCCGCCGCGCCGGTCGACGTGAACGGCAACGGGATCACCGACGCGGGCGACACCGTCGCGTACACCTTCACCGTCACCAACACCGGCGCGCTGGCGCTGCACGACATCACCGTGTCCGACGCCAAGGCCGGACCGGTCACCTGCCCCCGGCCGAGCCTCGCGCCGGGCGAGTCGCAGACCTGCACCGCGCGGACCCCGTACGTCATCACCCCGGCCGACGAGAACGCCGGAGCGGCGGTCAACACCGCCACGGCCTCGGCGCTCCCGCCGGGCGGCACGACGCGCGTGACGTCGGACCCGTCGTCGACCCGCACGCCGACCGAGAAGGCGGCCCCGGCGTTGACGCTGAAGAAGTCGGCTTCACCCGACAACCCCGACGCCTACACGGCCGGCCGGCCGATCACCTACTCCTTCCGGGTCACCAACACCGGGAACGTGCCGCTCGCCGAGATCGGCGTCGACGAGACCGCGTTCTCCGGCAGCGGTGTCCTGCCCGCCGCGACGTGCCCGGTCGCCACGCTCGCCCCCGGCGCGAGCACGACCTGCACCACCACCTACGTGCTGACCCAGGCCGACGTCGATTCCGGCCGGCTGGACAACACCGCCACCGCGCACGGCAAACAGCCCGGCTCGCCGGACCCGACGACGTCGAACCCGTCGAGCGTCTCGGTCCCGACGCCCGCGCACCCGGCGATCACCCTGGTCAAGACCGCGGATCCGACGACCGTGGACCACGCCGGTCAGTCCGTCGCCTACACGTTCGTGGTCACCAACACCGGTGACGTGACGTTGCGCGACGTCGGGGTCGCCGAGACCCGCTTCACCGGCTCCGGCCCGGCGCCCGTCATCACCTGTCCGGACACCGTGCTCGCCCCCGGCGCCGCGCAGACGTGCCGTGCGACCTACCCGGTCACGCAGGCCGACATCGACGCGGGCGCGGTCGAGAACACCGCCGTCGCGCACGGCACGGCGCCTCGCGCGACGGAACCGACGAGGTCGGAGCCCTCGTCGGCGAAGGTGACCGCTACCCGCTCGGCCGCCTTGACCCTGGAGAAGTCCGCCGACCCGGCCACCGTCACGGCCGTGGGGGAGCGGGTCCGGTACTCGTTCGCGATGAAGAACACCGGCACCGTGACGCTGACCGGGGTGGCGATCACCGAGGGCGCGTTCAGCGGCAGCGGGCCGCTGTCGGCCCTCGACTGTCCCGCCGGCAGCGGGACGCTGGTCCCCGGCCAGGTCGTCACCTGCACGGCGGATTACGCGGTGACCCAGGCCGACCTCGACGCGGGCCGGATCACCAACAGCGCGACCGCGGAGGGCACCCCGCCCGCGAACCTGCTGAAGGTGACCACACCACCGGCGACCGCGGTCGTCACCGCCGGTGGGGGCGTCGCGCTCTCGCTGCTCAAGTCCGTCGAACCGGCGACCGTGGGCGGCGCGGGGGAGACCGTGACCTACCGCTTCGCCGTGACCAACACCGGCAACCGCACGCTGACCGCCGTGTCCGTGCGCGAAACGGCGTTCAGCGGCACCGGCCCGGCACCGGTCGTCGAGTGCCCGGCACGGACCTTGGCGCCGGGGCAGGCGCAGACCTGCACCGCCACCTACACCCTGACCCAGGCGGACGTCGACGCCGGGGCCGTGACCAACACCGCCGAGGCGACCGGCACCGGTCCCGGCGGTGAGCCGGTCACCTCCGGGCCGTCGCGGGCGAAGGTGACCGTGCCCGGGAACCCGGCGCTGTCGCTGGTCAAGTCGGCGGACCCGGCCGACGACGGGCACTTCCGCGCCGGGCAGACGGTCACCTACTCCTTCGTGGTCACCAACACCGGGAACCGGACGCTGACCGCGGTCACGGTGCGCGAGACGGCGTTCTCGGGCACCGGCCGGCTGTCCGAGCCGTCCTGTCCGGGCGGTGGCGCGACGGTGGCCGCGCTGGCGCCGGGGGAGCAGGTGGTCTGCACCGCCGCCTACGTGCTCACGCAGTCCGATGTGGACGCCGGGAAGGTGGTCAACACGGCCGTCGCCACCGGTAACCCGCCCCAGGGCGAGCCGCCGGTTTCGGATCCGTCGACGGTCGTCGTGCCGGCCCCGCCGGACGCCGCGCTCACCCTGGCGAAGACGGTCTCGCCGGGAACGGTTTCCGCCGCCGGGCAGGAGGTCACCTACTCGTTCGTGGTCACCAACACCGGCAACGTCACGCTCACCGCGGTGTCGGTGCGCGAAACGCGCTTCACCGGCAGCGGGGAGCCACCGGCTCCGGTGTGCCCGGCCGGTTCGCTCGCGCCGGGCCGGCACGTGACGTGCACAGCGGCCTACCGCGTCACCCAGTCCGATGTGGACTCCGGGCGGATCGACAACACCGCCGTCGCGTCGGGAACTCCGCCGGCGGGCGGGCCACCGGTGGACTCGGCGCCCGCGAGCGCGACCGTGCGGGTCACCGCGGCCGCGGCACTCGCGATCACCAAGGCGGCGCACCCGGTCGACGTGGACGGCGACGGCGTGACCGGCGCCGGCGACCGGATCGAGTGGACCGTCACGGTCACCAACACCGGTGCGGTCACCGTCGGAGAGATCCGGGTCGACGACCCCGCCGCGGGCACCGTGACCTGCCCGGCGTCCGCGCTGGCGCCGGGGCAGGCGATGACGTGCACGGTGCCGGCGCACCCGGTCACCGCCACGGACGTGGCCGCCGGCCGGGTGCGCAACGTCGCCACGGCGACCGGCGTCGGACCCGACGGGTCGCCCGTCTCCGCCGGGCCTGCGGACGCCGAGGTTCCGGTCGTCGCCGCGCGGCCGGCGCCCGGCCGTCCGCACGAGCTGGCCGAGACCGGTGTGGACGTCGGCAGGCTGCTCGCCGAGTCGAGCGTGCTGCTCCTGGTCGGAGTGGCGCTGTGCGCGGCCGCCCGGCGCCGGGCCGCGTGAGCCGGGCGGGCCACCGCGTCACGCTGAGACGGCCCGGCGGATCTCGGCGGCCACCAGCGCCATCGTGGTGCGCGCCCGGACCGGGTCCTCGGTGAGGAAGTAGTGGTCCACACCGGGCGTCCGGTCGTGCACGACGTCGACGCCCGCCGCGCGCAGCCGGGCCGCGTACCGTTCGCCGTCCTCGCGCAGGACGTCGCGCTCGGCGGTGAGGACCACGGCCCTCGGCAGTCCGGTCAGGTCGGGCGCCAGCAACGGTGACGCGTACGGGTGCGACCGGGTCGCCGGGTCGGGGAAGTAGACCCGGCGAACCAGCTCGCGCAGGCCGGGCGAGATCATCCCGGCCGCCGCCGGGGCGGGGTCGGCCGCCAGGTCCAGCGCGGGCACCCCGAGCACCTGCAGCGCCGGCCGCCACGCTCCCGAGTCCCGGGCCTGCAGGCAGACCGCGGCGGCGAGCCCGCCCCCGGAGGAGAAGCCGCCCACCACCACGCGCTCGGCGGCCGCGTCGCCGGTGGCCACCCAGGTGGCGACGTCGGAACACTGGTGCTGCGCCACCGGGAACGCGACGTAGGGGCCGCACCGGAAGTCGACGTTGTACACCGTCACCCGCGCCTCGGCCGCGATGTAGCGGCACCACCAGTCGTCCATCGCCGGGTGCCGCATCAGCCAGGCGCCGCCGTGGAAGTGCACGTACGCGCCGCCGCGGACCGCGCCCGGCGGCCGGTAGACGTGGACCCGGACCGGCCCGTGCCGGGTGGGGACGCGGACGACCGCGGGGCCGGGCAGCTCACTGCCGGCGAAGCGCAGCCCCTCGCCGTAGCGCACGGTCCACCGCGCCGAGCCGTGCATAACCATCGCCGTGATCCGGTCCCGGAGCTTCATGACGCGGGTTCCGCCTCCTCAGGTGAGCGGTACCTCGGCCCAGACCGTGGTGCCGCGGGAGCGTGCCCGGCGACCCCAGCGCGAGCAGGCGAAGGACAGCACGGGCAGGACGTGGTCGTTCGGGGAGGTCCGGGGATCGGTCACTTCGAGCCGGACGCTTCCCGGCTGCAGGGTCAGCGCGACGTTCTCCGCCGCGCCGCCGCCGGCGAGGGCCTGGGAGAGGAGCTCGTCCAGCACCATGACGACGTCCACGACCCGGTGCCGCGGTGCGTGGGGCGCGTGCTCGGCGAGGAACCGCGTCAACCAGGCCCGGGTGCGGGAAAGGTCTTCCAGGTCGTCCATCGGGCAGCCCTCGGTGTCGGCGGTCGTCCCGGTGGTTCGGAGCGGGACGGCGGCCGGATGGGTGCCCCTTTCCCGCCCGGGGTCAGTGGGGTGTGTTGCGGGCGTACTCCGTCAGCTCGCCCCGGTTCTGCAGGTTCGCCTTCGCCAGCAGGCTCGCCACGTGCTTTTCCACCGTGCGCGGGGAGATGTGGAGCCGGCGGGCGATGTCCTTGTTGCCCATGTTGTCCGCCAGCAGCTGCAGCACCTCGTACTCGCGGACCGTCACGCCCACGGTCCGCAGGATGGCCGGGAGGCGCTCGGAGCCCGTGCGGCGCTGGCCCACCGGGGCGCCGATCTTGCGCAGCAGGCCGCGGCACGCGCTCGCCACCGCGCTCACCTCGGCCTGGTGGAAGTACTCTTCGGCCTCCTTGAGCCAGGTCACCGGGTCGCCCCAGCCGTCGGCCGACGCGGACTCGGCCACCATGCGCAGGCCCAGGTGGCGGCTCATCGGGAACGGCGCGGCCGCCTCGATCGCCTCGGCCACGGCGGAGTCGGCCAGCTCCGGCGCGCCCGCGCGGCCGTGGCGGACCGCGTCGCCGAGCAGGACGAACTGGCGGTTCCAGCGCATGCCGCTCACCGCCGCCGGGGGCCGGGCCGGGTCCGGCTCCGTCCCGTCGAGCGCTTCGACCAGCAGCCGCAGGCCGTGCTGGCCGGCCAGGTGGAACCGGCTCGGCTGCCGTTCCTCCAGGGCCAGGACCTGGTCCAGCTCGCGGCGGGCCCGTTCGGCGTCCTCTTCGAGCAGGGAGCAGAACACCTGCGCCAGCCCGACGCTCAGCACGAGCTCCTGCGCGCTCGCGCCGCCCGCCTCGCGGAAGTCCTCGAGCGCGCGCTCCATCCGCGGGCGGTCCGCCTGGTGCGCGGCCACCATCGCGCGGGTCATGTGCGTGTACTGCAGCAGCGCGACCAGGCCGAGCCGGCCGAGCACCGCGAGGTTCTCCTCCAGGATCTTGTCGGCCTGCGCGAACTCGCCGCGCATCGCCGCGTGCACCGCGCGGCTCGCGTCGACGGCGCAGGTGAGCGTGATCGCGCCGGTGCGCTGGGCTTCCGCGCGGGCCAGGTCGAACGTGCGGACGTCGCCCTCGGCCAGCATCCGGTGCCCGCCCAGGCGGACCAGCACCTGGGTGCGCAGGTGGGTCAGCTGGTGCTGCTCGGCCAGCCGCCGCGCCAGCTGCAGGAAGCGCTCGGCCTCGGCGAGGTCGGTCTCCAGCGCCACCATGCCGAGGACCTGCAGCGCCTGGCACGACACGAACGGCACCCCCGCGCGCTCGGCGACGTCCCACGCCTGCTCGGCGAGCTTGCGCGCCCGCTCGGTGTGGGACGGGCCGGGGATGTCCAGCCAGAGCGTCGCCTCGACGGCGTCCAGGCCCGCCTTCTGCTCTTCGGTGATCTCGCCGCCGAGCGGCGCGCGGGCCTGCTCGATCTGGTTGAGGCACTCGTCGTGGCGCCCGCCGATGTAGGCCGCCCACGCCAGCTGGATGTGCAGGTCGACCGCCCGTTCCAGCCGGCCGATCTCGGCGAAGCGGGCGGAGAACCCGACGGCCCGGTCGAACTGCCCGGTCTGCCCGAGCGCGTGCAGCAGGGTCTCGAGGGCGTCGGCCCGGTCGTCGGGGCTCGCCGTGGCCAGGAGCTCGACGGCGCGGGTCAGCATGGTCACCGCCGTGTCGGCCGCGCCGCCGTCCAGGGCGCGGCGGCCGGCCTCGGCGAACAGCCGGCCGGCGCCGGGATGGTCCATCGCCGTCAGCCGCAGCGCGGCGGCCAGCGCGCACAGCTCGCCCGGCAGGCCGGGGTGCAGCAGCTCGACGGCGTCGGCGGCCCGGCGCGCCAGGTTCGCCTTCGTCGAGGGCACGAGCCGGGCCAGCAGGGCTTCGGCGGTGAGCGGGTGCCGGAAGGCGTACCAGCCGGGTGTGGTCTCGTCGGTGGTGACCAGGTGCGCGGCGACGCTCGCGCTGATGTGGTTGTGCAGCATGCGGTCGTCCATGTCGGTGACCGCCTGCACCACCGAAAGCGGGAACCGCCGGCCCAGCACGGCAGCCACCGAAAGCAGCGTCTCGCCGTCGGGACCGAGTGCGTCGACGCGGGCGGCGATGCTGCTGATCAGCGCCTCGGGCACGCGGGCCTGCAGCTCGCCGACGACCTGCCAGCCGTTCGCCCCGCCGACGAGCAGGCCGTCGCCGAGCATGCCGTGCAACAGCTCCTCGACGACGAACGGCACGCCCTCGCTGTTCTGCCACAACAGGTTCGCGACGGCGGCCGGGACCGCGGCCGGTTCGGTCTCCAGGCAGGCGGCCGCGAACTCGCGGGTGCGCTCGGCGTCGAGCCGGGCCAGTTCGAAGGTGTGGCTGGACGAGCGCTGCGCCGCCGCGGTCGCCAGCCGCAGCGCCTCGCCCGGCTCGCCGCGCAGGGTGCCGATCAGCATGACCTGGCTGGAGGCCAGGTTGTCGACGAGGTACTCGACGATGAACAGCGTCTCGGCGTCGGCGTTGTGCAGGTCCTCCAGCACGATCAGGCAGCCGCCGTCGCGGCCGGCCACCGACAGCAGCCGGAACACGGCTTCGGCCAGCACGAGCAGGTTGCCGTTGTCGTGCGGCCGGTCGCCGCGGTACCAGTCGGGCACGAGCCGGGCGAGCACCGGCACGAGCGGGTCGAGCTCGGGCGCGGCGGGCGGCAGGCCGCCGCGGAAGTGCGAAAGCAGCGCTTCGGCCAAGGGCCGGAACGGCACCATCGGGCCGATCGAGCTGGCTCGTCCGCGTAGCACCGGGAGCCCGGTCGCCAGTGCCCGCGAGGCGATGTCGGCGGCGAGCCGGGACTTCCCGATCCCGCCTTCGCCGACAAGGAAGAAGGCCCCACCGTGGTCGGTGCGGGCCTTCTCCAGAGCCTCCGACAGTGCGCCGAGCTCCCTGTCGCGTCCGATGAGACGCGTCGACCGGATGCCCATCGCGGTCACTATAACCGGATGCGAGCCCTCCGGACGTAGGTCGAATTGCCGACGTCCGGGTGTCTCACTGTTCGGCGAAACCGCCCGTGACGACCGTGATGTCCATCGTGGTCAAGGAGTTCTGGCTCACCCGCGCCGCCTTGCCGGACAGCGCGTGGTTGCGGGCGCCGGTGCGGGAGGTGCGGGGGAGGGTCAAGTCGCCGATCGGGTTGTCCGTGGCGGCGAAGTCGTGCTCGGTCATGCGGGTGGCTCCACTCTCGGTAGTTCTCGGTGGTTCTCGGTCGTGCTGGGCGGAAACGGGGCTGATCGGCGAAGCCGACACTCAAGGTGACGTCAGAGGGCGAAGGTGCCGTTGGTGACGACGGTCGGGTCGCCGAGCGTCTCCAGGGTGATCCCGGACAACCGGGGCCGGGCGCCGGCCAGCGCCTGGTTGCGGGCCCCGCAGCGGTTCGCGCGGGGGAGCGCCAGGGCACCGATGGTGGCTTCGACGGTCTCGGCGGTGGGTTCGGGCATCGTGCGTTCTCTCCTCGTGAGTGGGGACGGTTGTGCTCAGCGGGTCGGGGGTTGCAGGAGCAGGGCGGACGGGACACGGCGGCCGAAGCCGAGGCGCAGCAGGCCGTAGCCGATGCCGGCCAGGCCGGTCAGCAGGCCGGGGGACGGGACGGCGTCCGGGGTGCCGCAGCGCGCGCCGTCCTGCTCGACGGCGGTGAGCAGCTGCCCGGTGCGGGTGGCGACCGCGGCGGCCGCGCCCTCGTGGCCGGCTTCGGCGAGGACGCCGAGCACGTCGGTGATGCCGGTTTCGCCGTGGCAGAGGCTCAGGTCGCGCAGCGGGTCCTGGGCGGCGAGCGCCGCGACCTGCTCGTCGAGGCCGAGCACCGCGGGCTGCCCGGCGTAGGCCAGCACCTGCCCGGCCAGGCCGGAGCACCAGCCGTGCCCGGTGGCGGCCTCGGCGGGTGGCAGGGTCGGGGTCTCCCGCGGGTACCCGGCCAGCGCCCAGTCGACGCCGGCCGCGCCGTGCGCGAAGCCGGGGTCGGCGAGGTCGGGGTCGAGCGAGCGGACGGCGAGCTCGGCCGCGTAGGCGTCGGCCAGCAGCGTGGCTTCGGCGAACCCGGTCTGGGTGGCCACCGAGCGCAGCGCCACCAGGCCGCCGGCCAGGCCGGTGGTGTACCGCGGCGAGGTCTCGGGGGTCGGGGCCGGCATGACGGCGACCGTGCGGGCGGTCAGGTCGAGCAGCTCGGGCCGGTCGAGCAGCCGGGACAGCCGGGCCGCCGCGTAGGCGACGCCGCCGAGCCCGAGCAGCCCGCCGGGACCGGCCGCGGCGGCGAGCTCCGGGTCGTCCTCCAGCGCCGACACCAGCCACGGCAGCCCGGAGACGGCCTTCGCGGCCAGGTCGCGGTAGCGGTCGATGCCGGTCAGCTCGGCCAGCTGCGCCAGGAACAGCGCCACGCCGGTGTACCCCTCGCCGAGCCCGGCGCCCATCGGCAGCACGGTCCAGTACTTTTCGTCGACGAGCTCCAGGCCGACCCAGTTCACGCGGCCACCGGCCGACGACGCGCGCGCGATGATCGCGTCGGCGACCCCGCACGCGGCCGAGAGCAGGTGCGCGGGTTCGGGGCTCTTGCTCGGCAGCACGGTGTCGGTGACGCCGGTGCCGGCGTGGGTCTCGGCGGCCGGCCGGGTGGCCAGCGCGGCGGAGATCAGCCACTCCTGGTCGCGCCGGTCGATCGTGGTCATCCCGGCGACCTTCGTGCGGACCGTCGTCAGCGGCGCTTCGCCGAGCAGCCCGGGCAGGCGGTTGCCGTCGGCGTCCCAGAGGTCCGTGGACCCGGGCCGGCCGGTGAACATCGGGACGTCGCCCGCCCACAGGTCGGTGAGCTCGGCGGCGACGAGCCCGCGGCGGACGTCGTCGGTGCTGTCGTCGTCCAGCAGCCCGAACGCCGCGTCGCGTTCGTCGGCTTCGGCCAGCAGCGACGGGTGGGTGGTCTCGTCGAGCAGCCGCGTGTAGAAGCTGGTCGGGCGGACCAGGACGCGGATCCCCGCGCCGGCGCAGCGGTCCAGCAGCGCGGTGAACTCCGCCGCGCCGGCGACGATCGTGTCGTAGCCCGCGCGGAACCCGGCGAGCAGCGCGGCGCCGTGCTCCGCCGGTTCGACGTCGACCCCGCCGAGGGTGGGCCGGTTGACGCCGGTGCCGACGCCGCCGGGCACCCGGGTCAGCCGCATCCGGTCGGTGCCGGCGTCGAGCCAGTCGACGCGGGTCAGCGCCGGGGCCGCCGCGCGGCCGCCGCCGAGGCCCGAGATGTCGACCGCGCCGTGCTCGCCGACGATCATCTGCGGCAGCAGCATGGTCCGGTGCACCGACCGGGCGAGCAGCTCGGAAGCCGGGTCGACGTCCGACTCTTCGGCGGGCAGCACCGGCTGGAACAGCGTCTCGATGTCGATGAGGACGGGCTGGTCGCCGGCGGCGATGATGTTCTCGAAGTGCACGTCGGTGCCGTCGAGGGCGTGCAGCAGGGCGAGCAGCACCCCTTGGCGGCGGTAGAACCGGTCGACCTCGGTGAGGTCGGCGCACGGCCGGTGCTCGACGAAGCGCAGCCAGCCGTAACCGGGGCGCACGAGGACGTCGACCGTGCGCAGCTCGAGACCGGGCACCCGCGGGTTGAGCCAGTCCACCAGGCCGGTGAACGCCGCGTGCAGGTCGAGCGGACGGGGCTTGTAGATGACGCGCGCGCCGTCGGCGAACCGCAGCTCGCGGACCGAACGGCCGCGCTGGTGGGCGTCGCCGGTGCCGCCGCTGATCTCGGTGAGGAGACCGGGGTCGGCGCCCAAGAACGCGGTCAGGGCGGCGCGGTCGGCGGTGAAGCGGCCGAGCAGCTCGGTGACCGCCGCGATCGTGTGCAGCGCCGTCTGCGCGGCCAGCCGGGCGAGCACCGGGTAGCGGTGCAGCAGGTCGGTGAGCCCCGCCTGCGTGCCGGTCCGCCGCACGAAGCCGGCGAAGCGCTCTTCCGGCGTTTCCCCCGGCAGGTCCTCCGCGCGGCGCGCCCGGCCCAGCTCCAGCACCAGGGTGCGGGCGGCGAGCCCGGCGAGCTGGTGACCCAGCCGCGCGGCGCACCCGTCGGCGACCGCGTCGGCGTCGACGGCGGGCGAAGCCGCTGCGGCACCGGCGATCGCGGCGCGGGCCGCGTCGGTGAAGGGGCGGAACACCGCGGCGAACGCGGTGCGCCAGTGCCCGGAGCTTTCACGTGAAAGCTCCGCCTGCAGGCGCGAAAGCGACGCTTCGGCGAAGGCGGCCCACTCGGGGAGCGGGGCGCCGGGACGGCGTTCCCGCGCGGTCAGCGCCGCCGCCCACCAGGTGGGCGGGAGCGTCGTGGTCGCCGGGTTCGGCTGCGGGGGAATCACGGGATCGAGCATGCCAGCGGGTGACGTGGGTTACATGGGGGTGCTACGCCCGCATTCCGGCGCGGCATGGGGGCGTCCTGGGGGCGCATGGGGGCGTCGGCGGCGAAACGCCTGGTCACCATCTACGTGGCTACGCTGGATGGACGCGGCGGTTGCTCCGTTCGGCGGGCGGGTGACGCCGGGCCCGGCGAAGGCCTGCGCGGCCCTGATCCCCCATGCGGGGCAGCTCCGGCACACCGGACTCCGCGATCGCGCGCGCGGCCGCGTCGCCCGCGCGCGAGGCGGACCCCGGCGCCGGAATGCGGGGCCGCCGCACCCATGTGCGCGAGCCCCGCGGCGATGACGATTCGTCGTGAGAAGTTCGCGGCTCGCCCCGCGGACGTTCCCCGAACGCACAGGGAGCGACGCACGATGACCACGTTCCAGATCGAGCAGACCCCCGACGGGCCCGGTGTGGCCGCCGGGCCCCTGCTCAAGTTCGTCCTGTCCAGCGTCCAGTCCGACTCGCACATGTGGAACCTCGTCGCCCTCCAGCTGATCATGGAGGAGATGGGGCACGAGGTGGTCAACCTCGGCGCCTGCGTCCCGGTCGAGCGGCTGCTGGCCGCGTGCCGCGCCGAGCGGCCGGACTGCCTGGTGATCAGCACCATCAACGGCCACGGCCACGTCGACGGCGCCCGGGTGATCTCCGCGCTGCGCGCCGACCCCGGCCTGGCCGGCCTGCCCGCCGTCATCGGCGGCAAGCTCGGCGTGCAGGGCGACGCCAACGCCGAGCTGGAGACCGAGCTGCTGGCGCTGGGCTACGACGCGGTGTTCCACGTCGGCGCCGGCGACTCCGGCCAGGCGATCGAGTCGTTCCGCGAGTTCGTCGCGGCGAACGTCCGGACCTTGCGGTGACCCCTGCCCGGTCGGTGTTCAGCAGCTTCGTGGCCGAGCACCGGCGTCGCCGGACGCTGCTCGTCCAGCCGCGCATGGGGTTCTCCGACCCCGCCGCGATGCGCCGCGGGCTGCGCGCGGTCGCCGGGGCCCGGGTGCCCGCCATCGGCACCGTGACCCTGGACAGCTACACCCGCACCGGGCAGCACGACCTCGCCGCCATGTCGATCGCCTCCGGCGTCCGGCTCAACGGCTACCCGCTGGTGGCGCTGGGCGCGGCCGTCACCGCCGAGCTGGTGGACGGCCTGTACGGCCCGCGGTTCCCGGTCCAGGTGCGGCACGGTTCGGCGCAGCCGGAAGACATCTTCGCCGTGATGCTCGAAGCCGGGCTCGACGCCTCCGAAGGCGGGCCGGTGTCCTACTGCCTGCCCTACAGCAGCGTGCCGCTGCGCACGGCGGCGAAGTCGTGGTCGCGCTCGGCGTCGCTGCTGGCCGGGCAGGCCGACCGGGGCGTGGACTGCCACCTGGAGAGCTTCGGCGGCTGCATGCTCGGCCAGCTGTGCCCGCCGGGCCTGCTCGTCGCGCTGTCGGTGCTGGAGTGCCTGTTCTTCGCCGAGCACGGCGTGCGCAGTGTGTCGGCCAGCTACGCGCAGCAGACCAGCCCGGAGCAGGACGCCGAAGCGCTGTGGGCGATGCGGCGGCTCTGCGCCGAGGAACTGGCAGGCGTGGACCACCACGTGGTGCTCTACACCTACATGGGCCTGTTCCCGGAGTCCGCGGCCGGGGCGCGGGAGCTGGTCGCCGAGAGCGTGCGGCTGGCCGTGCGCACCGGCACCGAGCGGCTGATCGTCAAGACCACCGCCGAAGCGCACCGGATCCCGACCGTCGAAGAGAACGTCGAGGCCCTGCGGCTGGCCCACGCCACCGCACTGGACGCTCCTTCACCCGGGCCGCCGCCCGCCGGGGACACCGAGGTCTACGCGCAGGCGCGGCGGCTCGTCGACGAGGTGCGCTCGCTCGCCCCGACGCTGACCGAGGCGCTGCCGGCGGCGTTCGAACGCGGGCTGCTCGACGTCCCGTACTGCCTGCACCCCGACAACGGCGGCGAAACCCGGTGCGTGCTCGACGACGAAGGCCGCCTGCAGTGGTGGCACACCGGCCGGATGCCGCTGCCGCCCGAGCTGGGCGGCCGCCGCGGTCACGACCGGGTCAGCGCGACCCGGCTGCTCGCCGACCTGTCCTACCACCGCCGAAGGCTCGACCCGGTCCTGTCCTGAACCGCCCGACCAGCTGGGAGTGAAACGCCATGGAGCACACCGATCCGCCGGACCCGCGCACGCACCTGACCTCGGAGACCACACGGCACGTGCTGGGCCTCCAGCACAAGCTGCTGACCGAGGCGCGCGCGTTCCTGGGCGCGCGCGGCTTCACCGAGCTGCTGCCGCCGGTGATCGGCCCGGTCACCGACCCGGGCGGCCGCGGCGCGAAGCAGGTGGACGTCGACTTCTACGGCCACCGCTACAAGCTGATGACCAGCGCGATCCTGTACAAGCAGGCGTCGCTGCTGGGCTTCTCGAAGATCTTCTACGTCGCGCCGAACGTGCGGCTGGAGCCCCTGGAGACGGCGAACACGAGCCGGCACCTGGCCGAGTTCCACCAGCTCGACGTCGAGGTCGCCGGGGCGTCCCGCGACGACGTGCTCGACCTGCTGCAGGACCTGGTGGCGCACGTGGTGCGCCGGGTCGTCGAGGACGCGGGCGACGTGCTGGAGGCGCTCGGCCGCGACTCGGGCGCGTTCACCGACCTGCTCGGCGGCGCGTTCGGCCGGCTGTCGCACGCCACCGCCGTCGAGACGCTGCGCGAGCTCGGGCACCCGCAGAGCGCGGACGCCGAGATCGACTGGGCGGGCGAGGCGATCCTGTCGGAGAAGCACGCGAGGCCGTTCTTCCTGGTCGACTACCCGAAGGGGTCGCGCGGGTTCTACGACCGCGAAAGCACTTCGGTCGCCGGTGTCCTGCGCAACTTCGACCTCATCGCGCCGGAGGGCTACGGCGAGCTGTGCAGCGGCAGCGAGCGCGAGCACGACTACGGCCGGATCGTCACGCGGATGCGCGAGACGGGGGAGAACCCGGCGAAGTACGCGTGGTACCTGGATCTCGTTCGTTCGGGCATTCCCGCGAGCGCCGGGTTCGGCCTGGGCGTGCAGCGGTTCACCCGGTACGTGGCCGGGCTGGACGCGGTGTGGCAGGCGACGGCGTTCCCGAAGCTGCCGGGGGTGGTCTCGCCGTGAGCGCTTTGGCGGCATTCGGTTTCCCTGCCGATGAGGTCCGGACGCGGGCGCTGCACGGTGCCGCGGCGGTGTTCCCTTCCGCTTCTTCCTATGGGACTTCCTTGTTCGGCGCATCTTCTTCGGCTTCGGGCGACGTCTTGGAGTCGGCACGGCTGGTCCCGCCGGTGTTCGTGCCGCGCCGGCTGGAGAAGCTGATCGAGCTGGGTCGCGAACCGTTGTACGGCGACGTCTCGCTGTCGGCGTCGATCGGCGGGTTCGAGTCTTCGCTGCCGCTGTACCTGTCGGCCTTCGGGTCGACGCAGGTGGCCGGGGCCGGGCTGGGCGCGGCGGCGTCGGCGCAGGCCGCGCGGCTCGGGATCCCGATGGTGATCGGCGAGAACGTCGTCCCGGTGCACGGTCACGGCCGGTCCGGCGGCGCGTCGGACGGGACATTGCTGGAGCGCATGCGGGCGTACGCGGACGCGGTGCCCGACGGGCTCGGCGGGGTGGTCGTCCAGCAGAGCACCGAGGACGCGGACGCGGAGGTCTGGAACCTCGTGTACTCGGACCCGTCGGCGGCCTCGCTGCTGGAGTCCGGGCGGCTGGCGTTCGAGCTGAAGGTCGGGCAGGGCGCGAAGCCCGGGCTCGGCGGGATGACGCTGGTTTCGCCTTCCGTTGCCGCTTCCCTGTCGGATCTGTACACAGTGGACGTTCCGCTGGGCTCTTCGGTGCTGCGGAGCAGTTCGCCGGGGACGTTCACCGACGAGATCCTCCGGCAGCAGATCCGCTTGATGCGCAACAACTTCCCGCGGGCCGGGGTGTGGGTGAAGCTCCCACCGGGCCGTGATGTCGCGGCCGCGGCTTCGGTGGCATGGGCGGCGGGAGCGTCGGCGGTGACGGTCGACGGCGCCGAGGGCGGATCGGGCTGGGCGCCCACCGCGTTCGCCTCGGTCGGGCTGCCGCTGGCGGAGTGCTTGTCCCGCATCGGATCACCGGCGGGGTGCCTGCTGGCGTCCGGCCGCATGTGGGAGGGCACGCGGGTGGCGAAGGTCCTGGCACTGGGCGCGTCGGCGGCGGGGTTGGGCCGGGCGGCGCTGCTGGCGGTGGACACGGACCCGGTCGACGGGCTGGTCCGGTTCGCCGAAGCGCTGGCGTTGGAGCTGCGGATGCTGCTGAGCGCGCTGGGCCAGTACCGGGCGGATGCGTTGACACCCGAGGACGTGTGGTTCCCGGGGACGCCGGAGCAGGTCCGCGAGCAGGTGCTGTCATGACGGCGGTCGAGGAGCCGGGCACGGTCGAGCCGGGTGGTCTGCCGCAGCCGCTCGTGAGTGGTAAGTCGGGTTCTAACCCTACTTTTCACTCACGACCGGTGCGGAAGGGCCTTCCCGCGCCTTTCCTCGGCCTGGTCCTCGCCATGGGCCTGTCCTCCCTCGGCGACGCGGTCTGGCTCATCGCCCTCTCCGTCACCCTCGTCGGCACGGCCGGACCGGCCCTCGCCGGCCTCGTCCTCGCCCTCGGCTCCCTCCCCAAGGTCCTCACCCTGCTCGTCGGCGGCGCCGTCGCCGATCGGAGCGGTCCGCGGCGCGTCCTCGTCACCACCGACCTCGTCCGGGCCGGGGCCATGCTCGCCGGGGCGGCGGCCGTCCTGCTCGTCGGGCCGGTGCTGCCTCTCCTCGGCGGGCTCATCGTCGTCATGGCCGTCGCCAGTGCCTTCTTCATCCCGGCCTCCGACGCTCTCCGGCCGAACCTCCTCCCGCCCGAACACCTCGTGCGGGGCAACGCCGTCTACCTCGCGGCCGTGCGGGGCGGGCAGGCCGCCGGTGGGGCACTCGGGTCCTGGCTGGCCGGGCTCGGCGGGCTGGTCACCGTCGCCGTCGTCAACGGGGTCAGCTTCGGGATCTCCGCGCTCGCCGCCGGGAACACCAAGACCCTGGCCGGCAAAGAGCCCCGGGAACGGGTCAAGCTCAAGCAGCTCGGCAGGGAAATCGGCGAGGGCTGCCGGTACGTCGCCCGACGGCCCGCCCTGCGGACGGCCATGATCGTCACCGGTCTCCTCGAGCTCAGCGGCGCCGGCCCGATCAACCTCGGCCTGGTCCTGCTCGGGGGCACCCAGGGCGCCGGCTGGCTGCTCACCGCCATGACGCTCGGGGCGTCCCTCGCCTTCGTCGTCTCGGTCAAGTGGCCGCCGCGTGAGAAGGCCGGGCGGCTGGCGACCGGCGGGCTCGCCGCGCAGGTCGGCTGCCTCGCCCTGCTGGCCACCGGAAACCTCGTTGTCGGCATCGCCGCCTTCTTCACCCTCGGGCTGGTCGCCGGGCTCACCGCGCTCGTGCTCGTCAGCCTCGCCCAGCGGTGGGCGACGCCGGAGATGCGCGGCCGGGTCATGTCGATCCTGGCGCTGTTCACCCTCGCCGCCACCCCCGTCGGGAACCTGCTGATCGGCGTCCTGACCGAGGCCATCGGCGTCCCGCTCACCATGTTCGCCCACGCCGCGGTCGCGCTCGTCGCGCTCGCCCTGCTCGTCGCCACCCCGGCACTCGGCCGGGCCGCACTCACAGAGGAGAAGCAGTCATGACCAACCCCTTCGAAGACGAGAACGGCACCTTCCTGGTCCTGGTGAACGCCGAGAACCAGCACTCGCTGTGGCCGTCCACTGTGGACGTCCCGGCCGGCTGGACGAAGGTCCACGGCGAGGACACCCGCGCCGCGTGCCTGGAGTACGTCGAGACGCACTGGACCGACCTGCGTCCGGCGAGCCTCGTCGCCTCGATGCGCTGACCACCCACCCGCCGGCAGAACCGAACTGGAGCTGATCTACGTGAACGACGACACCCGGCAGCTGCTGGCGGCCTGGAACGACACCACCACCGACGTCCCGGAGGCGGGCCGCACGCTCGCCCGGCTGCTCGCCGAGCAGGCGGCCCGCACCCCGGACACGACGGCGCTGGTGTTCGAAGGCGCGACCCTGACCTATCGCGCCCTGCACGAGCGAGCCGGCCGGCTCGCGCACCTCCTGGTCGAGCGGGGCGCGGGCCCCGGCGTCTTCACCGGCGTCTGTGCCGACCGCTCCCTTGAGCTCGTCATCGCCCTGCTGGGGGTGCTCAAGGCGGGCGGCGCCTACGTCCCGCTCGACCCGGACTACCCGGCCGACCGGCTGGCCTACATGGTCGCCGACAGCGCCGCGCCGGTCGTTCTCACCCAGACCCGCCACAGAGCCCTTTTCGACGCCGAGACGCTCTGCCTCGACGAGCTCGACCTGACGACCGGCCCGGCCAGCACCGTCGATACGTCCACAAAGGACCTCGCCTACGCCATCTACACCTCCGGCTCCACCGGCCGCCCCAAGGGTGTGCTGGTGCCGCACGAAGGCATCGTCAACCGGCTCGCCTGGACCCAGGCCGAGTACCGTCTCGACGAGACCGACCGCGTGCTGCAGAAGACGCCGTCCAGCTTCGACGTCTCGGTCTGGGAGTTCTTCTGGCCACTGCTGACCGGCGCCACGCTGGTCATCGCACGCCCCGGCGGCCACCGTGACCCCGCCTACCTGGCCGGGCTGATCCGCGCCGAGCGGATCACGACCGTCCACTTCGTCCCGTCGATGCTGCAGGCGTTCCTGCTCGACCCGGCCGCCGCGACCTGCACCGGCCTGCGCCGCGTGCTGTGCAGTGGTGAGGCGCTGCCCGCCGAGCTGCAGGCCCGGTTCTTCGAGACGCTCCCGGGTGTCGAGCTGCACAACCTCTACGGCCCGACCGAAGCCTCCGTCGACGTCACATACTGGGCTTGCGATCGAGCGCAACGGACTGTCCCCATCGGACGGCCGGTGTGGAACACCCGCACCTACGTCCTGGACGCCCGGTTGAACCCGGTCGCGCCCGGTGTCGCGGGAGAGCTGTACCTCGCCGGGATCCAGCTGGCCCGCGGTTACCACGGCCGACCCGGCCTGACGTCCGAACGGTTCGTGGCCAGCCCGTTCGAGCCGGGGGAGCGAATGTACCGCACCGGCGACCTCGCGCGCTGGACGGAAGACGGCGCCCTGGAGTACCTCGGCCGCACCGACCACCAGGTGAAGATCCGCGGCCTGCGCGTCGAGCTGGGCGAGATCGAGGCCGTCCTGGACCGGCAGCCCGGCGTCGGCGGCTCGTGCGTGCTGGCCCGTGAGGACCGCGCGGGTGACCAGCGCCTGGTCGGCTACGTCGTCTCGGACGGCACCCCGGACGTCGAAGCCCTGCGTGCGGCGCTGGCGGAGAACCTGCCGGAGTACATGGTGCCCGCGGCGTTCGTCGTCCTGGCCGAGCTGCCGCTGACCCCGAGCGGCAAGCTCGACCGCAAGGCCCTTCCCGCGCCGGACTGGTCCGCCGCCCGCACCGGCCGCGCCCCGCGTAACCCGCGTGAAGCGGCGCTCTGCGAGCTGTTCTCCGAGATCCTCGGTGTCGACGGCGTCGGCATCGACGACGGCTTCCTCACCCTCGGCGGCCACTCCCTCCTCGCCGCCAAGCTCGTCTCCCGCATCCGCACGACCCTCGGCGTCGAGGCCGGCATCGGTGACGTCTTCCGCGCGCCGACCCCGGCCGGCCTGGCCGAACTGCTCGAAGACGCCCCGGAAGCGCGCCCGGCCCTGACCCCGCGCCCGCGCCCCGAGCCGATGCCGCTGTCGTTCGCGCAGCGCCGGCTGTGGTTTCTCGACCAGGCCGACACGCGCAACGCGAGCTACCACATCCCGCAGGCCGTCCGCCTGACCGGCCCGATCGACGCCGACGCGCTGCGGAGCGCTGTCGAAGACGTCGTCGCCCGGCACGAAACCCTGCGCACGATCTTCACGAGCGACGGCGACGAGCCCGCGCAGCACATCCTGCCGGAAGGCGAAGTCCCGTGGGCTCTCGAAACGTCCACCGAGGACACTCTCGCCGCCGACCTGACCGCCGCCACCGAGGCCGCCTTCGACCTCGCCCGCGAACTCCCGATCCGCGCCACGCTCTTCAGCCTGAACGCCGAAGAAGTGGTGCTGCTGCTGGTCGTGCACCACATCGCGAGTGACGGCTGGTCCTTCGCCCCGCTCCTGCGCGACGTGTCGACCGCGTACGCGGCCCGTGTCGCAGGCCAGAGTCCGAAGTGGACTCCGATGCCGGTGCAGTACGCGGACTACACGCTGTGGCAACAGGAACTCCCCGTCGAGCGCGACCTCGCCTACTGGCGCGACGCTCTCGCCGGACTCCCCGAAGAGCTGCCGCTGCCCGCCGACCGCCCGCGCCCGGCCGTCGCGAGCCACCGCGGCGGCGTCGTCCCGGTGGACGTGCCCGCGGACGTCCACCGCAGCCTCGCGGACCTGGCCGCGGCCGAAGGCGCGACGCTGTTCATGGTCCTGCAGGCCGCGTTCGCCGCGCTGCTCACCCGCCTCGGCGCCGGCGACGACGTCCCGGTCGGCTCCCCGGTGGCCGGTCGCACCGACGCCGCGCTCGACGACCTCGTCGGGTTCTTCGTCAACACCGTCGTCTTGCGCACCGCCACCGGCGGCGACCCGACGTTCCGCGAGCTCCTCGACCGCGCCCGCGAGACGTGCCTGGCCGCGTTCGAGCACTCCGAGGTGCCGTTCGAGCGCGTCGTCGAAGAGCTGAACCCGGCCCGCTCGCTGGGCCGCCACCCGCTGTTCCAGGTGCTGCTCGTCCTGCAGAACAACGTCGCCGCCGAGCTCGGCATCAACGGCGTCCGGTCCACCGGAGAGCGCGTCGACATCGGGTACGCGAAGTTCGACCTGGCCGCGATCTTCGAAGAGCGCGACGGCGAGTTGACCGGCCTGCTGGAGTACGCGAGCGACCTGTTCGACCGCGCCACCGCCGCGACGCTGGCCGGCCGGCTGGTGCGCGTCCTCACCGCCGTCGCCGCGAACCCGGACACGCGCCTCGGCGACCTCGACCTCCTCGACGCCGCCGAGCGCGCCCAGGCCGTCACCGGCGGCAGGCCCGCCCCCGCCGCGCCGGCCGCCACCCTGCACGAGCTGGTCGAGAGCCACGCTCGCCGCACCCCGGACCGCACCGCGCTGCTGTTCGAGAACGAGGCCGTCACCTACGCCGAGCTGGACGCCCGCGCGAACGGCGTGGCCGCCCACCTGGCCGGCGTCCGGGCCGGGCGGATCGTCGCGATCTGCCTCGACCGCGGTCCCGAGCTGGTCGCCGCGATCCTCGGTGTGCTCAAGGCCGGCTGCGGCTACACGCTCTTGGACCCCTCGTTCCCGGCCGAGCGGCGGCAGCTGCTGGCCGACCAGGTGGGCACTCCGCTGGTCCTCGACGACTTGTCCACTGTGGACGCCGTCGCGCCTGCGCCGGTGCGGCACACCGACCCGGCCGGGCCCGCCTGCGTCATGTTCACCTCCGGCTCGACCGGCACGCCGAAGGGTGTTGTCGCCTCTCACGAAGCCGTCGTGACGACCATCCTCGGCCAGGGCTACACCGGCGACGTCTGGCTGCAGACCGCGCCGGTCTCCTGGGACGCGTTCGCGTTCGAGCTGTTCGGCGCGCTGCTCACCGGCGCGACCTGTGTCCTGCAGCCCGGCCCGAAGCCCGAGCCCGCGCTCATCGCCGACCTGGCCGAGCGGCACGGCGTCACGACGATGTTCGCCTCGGCCAGCCTGCTGAACTTCCTCCTCGACGAGTACCCGGCAGTGTTCTCGCAGGTCAGCGACGTCTACACCGGCGGTGAGGTCGCCTCGGTCGCGCACCTGGCGAAGGCTCTCGAAAACCACCCGGCGGTGGCGTTCCACAACGCTTACGGGCCGGTGGAGAACATGATCTTCGTCAGCTGCCACCGTGTCACGGCGGCCGACCTCACCGGCGCGCCCATCCCGATCGGCACGCCGCTCAACGGCAAGCGCGCGTACGTCCTGGACGAGCGGCTGCGGCCGGTCGCGCCCGGCGTGGTCGGCGAGCTGTATGCGGCGGGCGGCGGCATCGCGGACGGTTACGTCGGTCGTTCCGACCTGACCGCCGTCCGGTTCGTGGCCAGCCCGTTCGAGCCGGGGGAGCGGATGTACCGCACCGGCGACCTGGTGCGCCGCCGCGCCGACGGGGTCCTCGAGTACGCCGGCCGCGCCGACGACCAGGTCAAGATCCGCGGGTTCCGCGTCGAGCCGGGTGAGATCCGGACGGCGCTGGGCACGCACCCGGCCGTCACCGAGTCCGCCGTCGTCGTCCGCGAGGACCGGCCCGGCCAGAAGCTCCTGGTCGCCTACGTCGTGGGCGAGCCGGCCGACTTCCGTGCCCACCTCGCCGAGCGGCTGCCGGAGCACCTCGTGCCGAGCGCGTTCGTCCTGCTCGACGCGCTGCCGCTGACCCCCAACGGCAAGCTGGACCGCCGCGCGCTGCCCGCGCCCGACCGCACGACCACCAGCCGCGCGCCGCGCACCCCGCGTGAGGAGGTCCTTTGTGGACTTTTCGCCGACGTGCTCGGCGTCGCAAACGTCGGCGTCGACGACGGCTTCTTCACCCTCGGCGGGCACTCGCTGCTCGCCGCCCGGCTCGTCGCCCGCGTCGGCGCGATGCTCGGGGTCCGGATCGGCGTCGCGGACGTCTTCCGCGCCCCGACCGTCGCCGGGCTGGCCGCGGTGCTCGACACCGCCCGCGCGGCCCGCCCCGCCGTCGTGGCCCGGCCGCGCCCGGACGTCCTGCCGCTCTCGTCGGCGCAGCGCAGCCTGTGGTTCGTCGAGCAGCTCGACCAGGCCGGCGCCACCTACAACGTCCCGCGTGCGGTGCGGCTGACCGGCGCCCTCGACGTCGCCGCGCTGCGCCAGGCGTTCGCCGACGTCGTCGAGCGGCACGAGGCGCTGCGGACGGTCTTCCCGGACACCGACGGTGTGCCCCGCCAGGAGATCCGCCCGCTCACCGAGCTGCCGTGGACGGAGTCGGCCACCGACGTGTCCGAGTTCGCCGCGCGCGCGTTCGACCTGGCCGCCGACCTGCCGATCCGCGCCGCGCTGATCCCCGACGGTGACGAGCACGTCCTGGTGCTCGTCACCCACCACATCGCCGGCGACGGCTGGTCGTTCGGCCCGCTGCTGCGCGACCTGTCGACCGCGTACACATCCCGCGTCGTCGGCGAAGGTCCGAAATGGACGCCGTTGCCGGTGCAATACGCGGACTACGCGCTGTGGCAACAGGACCTCACCGACGACTCCCTCGACTACTGGGCCGACGCGCTCGCCGGTCTGCCCGACGAGATCTCGCTGCCCTTCGACCACCCGCGCCCGCCGGTCGCGAGCCACCGCGGCGCGACCGTCCCGGTGACCCTCGGCGCGGACCTGCACGCCCGGCTCCTGCAGCTCGCCCGCGGCGAGCACGCGACGCTGTTCATGGTGCTGCAGGCCGGGTTCGCGGCGCTGCTGTCCCGCCTCGGCGCAGGGGACGACGTCGCCGTCGGCACCCCGTCGGCGGGCCGGCCGGACGCCGCGCTCGACGACCTCGTCGGCTTCTTCGTCGAGACCCTGGTGCTGCGGACCGACCTCAGTGGCGACCCGAGCTTCACCGAGCTGGTGCGCCGGGTCCGGGAGAGCTCGCTCAAGGCGTTCGACCACGCCGACGTCCCGTTCGAGCGGGTCGTCGAGCGGCTCAACCCGGCCCGCTCGACCGCGCGGCACCCGTTGTTCCAGGTGATGCTGGCGCTGCAGAACAACGTCGCGGCGAACCTGGCCCTGCCCGGCGTGGCCGTGGCCGACGTGCCGGTGGCCACCGCGACGGCGAAGTTCGACCTGACGCTGAACCTGGAGGAGACCACCGCCGGGATCGGGGGGTACCTCGAGTACGCGACCGACCTCTTGGACCCGGGTACCGCGGCCGACCTGGCCGAGCGGTTCGTCCGCCTGCTCACCGCCGCGGTCGCCGCCCCGGACGTCGCGCTGTCCACTGTGGACCTGCTGTCGGACGGCGAGCGCAAGGCCATCGAGACGGCGAACAGCGAGACGGCCCGGCCACGGCCGGACACTTCGGTGATCGAGCTGTTCGAGACGCAGGCCGCGGCCACCCCGGACGCGCCCGCCCTGCAGTTCGGCGGCACAACCCTGACCTACGCCGAACTGAACGCCCGGGCCAACCAGCTCGCCCACCGCCTGGCCGCGCGCGGCGCCGGGCCGGAGAGGTACGTCGCCCTCGCCCTGCCCCGCGACGAACAGCTGATCATCGCGATGCTGGCCGTGCTCAAGACCGGCGCGGGCTACCTCGCGCTCGACCTGGAGTACCCGGAGGACCGGCTGGCGATGATGCTGGAGGACGCCGCCCCGGCCCTGGTCCTGAGCTGCGACGACCTCGTCTTCGACGGCCCGGCGGAGAACCTGCCGCACACCGCGTCGCCGGACAGCCCGGCCTACGTGATCTTCACCTCCGGCTCGACCGGCCGCCCCAAGGGCGTCGTCGTCCCGCGCCGGCCGCTGCTGAACTTCCTGCTGGACATGGTCGACCGCTTCGCGATGAGCCCGGGCGACCGGCTGCTGGCCGTCACGACCGTCGGCTTCGACATCGCCGGCCTGGAGATCTTCGCGCCGCTGCTGGCCGGGGCCACGGTCGTCCTCGCGAGCCGCGACGACGTCCGCGACACCCGCGCCCTGGCCGCCCTGGCCGAGGACGGCGTCACGCTCCTGCAGGCGACGCCGAGCCTCTTCCACGCGCTGCTGGCCGAGCCCGTCGACCTCACGAGCGTGCACGTCCTGGTCGGCGGCGAAGCCCTGCCGGACGACCTGGCCGTCGAGCTGCGGGCCCGGGCCGCGTCGGTGACCAACATGTACGGCCCGACCGAGACGACGATCTGGTCCACCACCGCCCGCGTCGGCGAAGGCGCGCCGACCATCGGCACGCCGATCGCGAACACCCAGGTCCACGTGCTGGACCGCGCGCTGCGGCCGGTCCCGGCGGGTGTGCCGGGTGAGCTGTACCTCGCCGGTGACGGCGTCGTGCGCGGTTACCTCGGCCGCCCGGACCTCACCGCGGACCGGTTCGTCGCGTCGCCGTTCGCGCCGGGGGAGCGGATGTACCGCACCGGCGACCTGGTCGCCCGCCGCCGCGACGGCGAGATCCGGTTCCTCGGCCGGGTCGACCACCAGGTCAAGATCCGCGGCTTCCGCATCGAGCTGGGCGAGATCGAGGCCGTGCTGGCCACGCACCCGGCCGTCGCACTGCGCGCGGTCGTCGTCCGCGAAGACCGGCCCGGCGACAAGCGCCTGGTCGCCTACGTCGTGCCCAGCGAGCCGGTCGAGGTCGAGGATCTGCGCCGGCACCTGGCCGCCGCGCTGCCCGGGTACATGGTGCCGTCGGCGTTCGTGCTGCTCGACGAGCTACCGCGGACGCCGAACGGCAAGCTCGACCGCAAGGCTCTCCCCGCGCCGGCGTTCGAAACCGCTGCGGGCCGGGTTCCGTGCACCGCTCGTGAGCACGCGCTGTGCGAACTGTTCGCCGAGGTCCTCGGCGCGCCCGAGGTCGGCATCGACGACGGCTTCTTCGACCTGGGCGGCCACTCGCTGCTGGCCACCCGGCTGGCCGGGCGGATCCGCGCGGTGCTGGGCCTCGACGTCACCGTGCGGGCGCTGTTCGCGAACCCGACGGTCGCCGGGCTGAGCGAAAGCCTCGGGGACGCCGTCGCGGCGCGCCCGGCGATCACCCGCCGCGAGCGGCCCGACCGGCTTCCGCTGGCTCCCGGTCAGGAACGGTTGTGGTTCCTGTCCCGGATGGACAGTGCGGACACCGCGTACCACATGCCGATCGCGCTGCGGCTGCGCGGCGACGTCGACGCTGCCGCGCTGGCGGCCGCACTGTCCGATGTGGCCGGTCGGCACGAAGCCCTGCGCACGTACTACGCCGAGGACGAATCCGGGCCGTACCAGGTAGTCCTCGACTCCTACGAGGTCCCGTTCGAGGTCGGCGCCGGCTCGGTCGCCGACGCCGCTCGGACGCCGTTCGACCTGGCCGCCGCGCCGCCGGTGCGGTCGTGGTTGTTCAGTGAGGGTGACGAGCACGTCCTGCTCGTGCTCACCCACCACATCGCCGGGGACGGCTGGTCGATCCCGGTCCTGCTGCGCGACCTGGCCGACGCCTACGCGGCCCGGCTCGACGGCCGCGCGCCGGAGTGGATGCCGCTGCCGGTCCAGTACGCGGACTACACGCTGTGGCAACGAGAACTCGACAGCGACGTCGCATATTGGACGGCCGCGCTCGCCGGGGTGCCCGAAGAACTCGCCCTGCCCTACGACCGCGTCCGGCCCGCCACCGCGGACCACACCGGCGGCTCGGCGGCGATCGAGATCCCGGCCGAGCTGCACGCGCGGCTCCTGGAGCTGGCCGCCGGGCAGCGCGCGACGCTGTTCATGGTCCTGCAGGCCGCGCTCGCCACCCTGCTCGCGCGGTTCGGCGCCGGTGACGACATCCCGATCGGCACCCCCGTCGCGGGTCGTCCGGACCCGGTTCTCGACGACCTGGTCGGCTTCTTCGTCAACACCCTTGTCCTGCGGACGGACCTCAGCGGCGCGCCGGCGTTCACCGAGCTGCTGGACCGCGTCCGGGAAGCCGACCTGAGCGCGTTCGAGCACGACGACGTCCCGTTCGAGCGCCTGGTCGAGGAGCTGAACCCGGCCCGCTCGGCGTCGCGGCACCCGCTGTTCCAGGTGATGCTGGTGCTGCAGCAGGAGAACCCGCCCGTCGCACTGTCCGGTGTGGACACCGAGCCGTACGAGGTGACCCGCTCGGTCGCCAAGTTCGACCTCACCGTCGCGCTGGAGGACCACGGCGACGGAATCACCGGTGCGTTCGAGTACGCGACCGCGCTGTTCGACGCCGCCACCGCCGAGCGCCTGGCCACCGCGTTCGTCCGGCTGCTGGGGCAGATCGCCGACGCGCCCGCGACGTCGGTCGCGGCGTTCGACGTGCTCACCGCGGCCGACCGCGACCTTGTGCTGACCTCGGGCCACGCGGTCCAGGTGAGCGCCGCGCCGGAGGAGTGCCTGCACACGATCGTCGAGCGCCAGGACCCCGAGGCCGTCGCGATCCTGTTCGAGGGCGAGACGCTGACCTACGGCGAGCTGAACGCCCGTGCCAACCGGGTCGCCCACCACCTGCTGGACGACGGCGTCCGCCGCGGCGAGGTCGTCGGTGTCCTGTTCGACCGCGGCTTCGACTTCGCTGCCGCAGTGCTGGGCGTGCTCAAGTCCGGCGCCGCGTACACCCTGCTGGACCCGAGCTACCCGGCCGAGCGCCTGGCCGCCGTCACCGAGCAGGCCGGCGTGCGGCGGGTCCTGACGGCGATCCCGGACCACCCGGACGCGGCCGACCCCCACGTCGAGCTGACCCCGGCCGACCTGGCCTGCGTCATGTTCACCTCGGGCTCCACCGGTGTGCCCAAGGGCGTTGCCACGTCGCACCGCGGGGTCGTCGCGACCATGGGCCAGGGCTACGCCACCTTCGACGCGGACCAGGTGTGGCTGCAGTGTGCGCCGGTGTCGTGGGACGGCTTCGCGCTGCAGCTGTTCGGCGCGCTGCTCTACGGCGGCCGGACGGTCCTGCAGCCCGGCCAGAACCCCGAGCCGGACCGCATCGCCGCGCTGGTCGTCGAGCACGGCGTCACCGTCCTGCACGCTTCGGCGAGCCTGTTCAACTACCTCCTGGACCAGGAACCGCAGGTCTTCTCGGTGCTGCGCCGCGCCATGACCGGCGGCGAGCCGGCGTCCGTCGAGCACGTCACGAAGGCGCTGCGCGAGTACCCGGACGTCGCGCTGATCAACGGCTACGGCCCGGCCGAAAGCATGGGCTACACGACGTTCCACCCGATCACCGTGGCCGACCTCGGCGGGACCGCGATCCCGATCGGCCGGCCGGTGGCGAGCAAGCGCGCCTACGTCCTCGACGCGCACCTCGCCCTCGCCGCGCCCGGTGTCACGGGTGAGCTGTACCTCGCGGGCCACGGCCTCGCCGACGGCTACCGCGGCCTGCCCGGCGCCACCGCCGAGCGGTTCGTCGCGTCGCCGTTCGTGGCGGGGGAGAGGATGTACCGCACCGGCGACCTCGTGCGCTGGCGTGCCGACGGCGTCCTCGAGTACGTCGGCCGCGCCGACGACCAGGTCAAGGTCCGTGGCTTCCGCGTCGAACCCGGTGAGGTCCGGGCCGTGCTGGCCCGCCACGACGGGGTCGAGCAGGCCGCGGTCGTCGTCCGCGACGGTCGGCTGATCGGCTACGTCGTCGGTGCGGCCGAACCGGCCGAGCTGCGGGCCTACCTGGCCGACCGGCTGCCGGACTACCTGGTGCCGTCGGCGATCGTGCCGCTGGCCGAGCTGCCCCGGACCGCGAACGGCAAGCTGGACCGCCGCGCGCTACCCGCCCCGGACTTCGCGGCCGGCTTGCGCCGCCGGCCGCGGACCGTGACCGAGAACGTCCTCTGTGGACTCTTCGCCGAGGTGCTCGGGCTGCCCGAGGTCGGTCTCGACGACGGCTTCTTCGACCTGGGCGGGCATTCGCTGCTGGCGGCCCGGCTGATCGGCCGCGTCCGCGCCGTGCTCGGGGTCGAGCTCGGCATCCGCGACCTGTTCCGCACCCCGGCTGTCGCCGGGCTCGCCGAAGTCCTCGGTGACGCCGCTCCGGCGCGGCCGCCGGTGACCCGCCGCGACCGGCCCGACCGGCTGCCGCTGTCGTTCGCGCAGCAGCGGCTGTGGTTCGTCGACCAGGCCGAGGAGGCCAACGCCGGGTACGACGTCCCGCGTGCGCTGCGCTTGCGCGGCTCCCTGGACGTGGCCGCCCTGCAAGCCGCGGTGGCCGATGTCGTGCAGCGGCACGAGTCGCTGCGGACGGTGTTCCCGTCCCATGAAGGCGAGCCGTGGCAGAAGATCCTGACCGCGCCCGCGGTGCCGTGGACGCTCACCCGGTCCACCGAGGACTCGTTGCCGGAGGTGCTCGCGGAAGCCGCCGCGCACGTGTTCGACCTGCGGACCGAGCTGCCGATCCGGGCGCACCTGGTCTCGGTGGCCGCCGAGGACCACGTGCTGCTGCTGGTGCTGCACCACATCGCCTCCGACGGCTGGTCGGCCGCACCGCTGTGGCGCGACCTGGCCACCGCCTACGCGGCCCGCCTCGACGGGGACGCTCCGAAGTGGACACCGTTGCCGGTGCAGTACGCGGACTACACGCTCTGGCAACGAGAAGTCCTCGACGAGCCGGAGATCGCCGGCCAGCTCGCGTTCTGGCGCGACGCTCTCGCCGGGGCGCCCGAGGAGCTGGCGTTGCCCGCCGACCGGGTCCGCCCGGCTGTGGCGAGCCACCGCGGCGGTTCGGTGGAGTTCGCGCTCAGCGCGGATGTCCACGCAGCGCTCGTCGACCTGGCCCGCTCCGGGGGTGCGACGCTGTTCATGGCGCTGCAGGCCGGGTTCGCGGCCCTGCTGTCGCGGCTCGGCGCGGGCGACGACGTCCCGCTCGGGACCGCCGTCGCCGGCCGCGGCGACACGGCGCTCGACGACCTCGCCGGGTTCTTCGTCAACACCCTCGTCCTGCGCACCGACGTCTCCGGGCAGCCGACGTTCCGGCAGCTCCTGGCCCGCGTCCGCGACGCCGGGCTGGCCGCGCTGGCGCACGCCGACGTCCCGTTCGAGCGGGTCGTCGAAGAGGTCAACCCGGCGCGGTCGGCCTCCCGGCACCCGTTGTTCCAGGTGATGCTGGTGCTGCAGAACAACGCCACCGCGCAGCTCAGCCTGCCCGGTCTGGTCACCGAGGGCGTGACGGTCCGCCGTGACGTCGCCAAGTTCGACCTGACCGCGGGCATCGAGGAGAACCACGGTTCGGACGGCACCCCGGCCGGGCTGACCGGGCAGCTGGAGTACGCCGCCGACCTGTTCGACGCGGCGACCGCGGAGTCGATCGCCGCGCGGTTCGCGCGGTTCCTCACCGCGGCTGTGTCTGCTCCGGACGTTCCGCTGGCCGAGCTGGACCTGCTCGCCACCGCGGAACGGGCCGAGCTGCTGGCCTTCGGGACCACGGAGGCCACGGCCCCGGCGATGCGGCTGCACGAGCTGGTCGAGCGGCAGGCGCAGTGGGCGCCGGACGCGACCGCGCTGGTCTTCGAGGGCTCGTCGCTCACCTACGGACAGCTCGACACCGAGGCCAACCGGCTCGCCCGGCACCTCGTCGCCGAGGGCGTCCGGCGCGGGGACCTGGTCGGAGTCCACATCGGACGGTCGCCGCGCCTGGCCGTCGCGCTGCTCGCCGTGCTCAAGGCCGGGGCCGCCTACACCGTGCTGGACACGGACTTCCCGGCCGAGCGTCTGGTCGGCGCGCTGCGGCGGACGTCGGCGGCGGTCGTCTTGACCGACGGACGCGAGCTGCCGTGGCGCCGGATCGACGTCGTCGCCGACGCGGCCGCGATCGCCGTCCGCGACGGTGGTGTCCTCGGTCTGCCCGGCAGCCCGGACGACCTCGCCGTCGTCATGTTCACCTCCGGGTCGACAGGCGTGCCGAAGGCGGTCGCGGCCCCGCACCGCGCGGTGGCCGGCACGCTGACCGGCCAGGACTACGCCGGGTTCGGCCCGGGCGACGTCTGGCTGCAGTGCGCGCCGGTGTCGTGGGACGCGTTCGGCACGCAGCTGCTCGGGCCGCTGCTGGCCGGGGGCACGGTCGTGCTCCAGCCCGGCCAGCGTCCGGAGCCCGCGCTGATCGAGGACCTGGTCGTGGCGCACGGCGTCACGGTCCTGGACGTCTCGGCCAGCCTGTTCGACTTCCTGGTCGACGAGCACCCGGCGGTGTTCGCGACGGTCCGCCGCGCGATGACCGGCGGCGAGGCGGCGTCCCCGGCGCACCTGGCGAAGGTGCTGCGGTCGTACCCGCACGTCGCGGTGGTCAACGGGTACGGGCCCGCCGAGACGATGGGCTTCAGCACGGTCCACACGGTGACGGCGGTCGACGGGCCGGTCCCGATCGGGCGGCCGGTGCTCGGGAAGCACGCGTACGTCCTCGACGCGCGGCTGCGGCCGGTGCCCGCCGGGGTGGTGGGCGAGCTGTACCTCTCGGGTGTCGGCACCGCCCACGGCTACCTCGGGCAGCCGGGGCTTTCCGCGGAGCGGTTCGTGGCGTCGCCGTTCGGGGCGGGGGAGCGGATGTACCGCACGGGCGACCTCGCCCGGTGGAACGCTCTCGGCGTCCTCGAGTACGCGGGCCGAGCCGACGACCAGGTCAAGATCCGCGGCTTCCGCGTCGAGCCCGGCGAGGTGCAGGCCGTCCTGGCCGGCTTCGAGGGGGTCACGCAAGCCGCTGTTGTGGTCCGGGACGGGCTGCTGGTCGCCTACGTCGTGGGCACGGCGGACCCGGCGGTGCTCACCGATCTCGCCGCCGCGCGGCTGCCGGAGCACCTGGTGCCGTCGGTGATCATGCCGCTGGCGGAACTGCCGCGGACCGCGAACGGCAAGCTCGACCGGGCCGCGTTGCCCGCGCCGCAGCGGGTCGTCACCGGGCACGTCGCGCCGCGGAACCCGGTGGAGGTCGCACTGGCCGCGATCTGGGCCGACGTCCTCGGCATTCCGGAGCCCGGGGTGGAGGACAACTTCTTCGCGCTGGGCGGCCACTCGCTGCTGGCGGCGAAGGTGACCGGCCGGATGCGCACGGAGCTCGGCGTGCGGCTCGGCGTCCGGGCGCTGTTCGAGGCTCCGACGATCGCCGCCCTGGCCCGGCTCGTGCCGGCGGCGTCCACTGTGGACGTCGAGCCGATCCCGGCTCGCGAGCACGGGGTCCGGACCCCGCTTTCGCCGGTGCAGCGTGGACTCTGGTTCGCCGAACGGCTGGCCCCGGGCTCGGCGGAGTACCTGGTGCCCCTCGCCCTGCGCATCAACGGCGACCTGGACGAGGGGGCCTTGGCCGGCGCGCTGTCGGCGGTGGTGGCCCGGCACGAAATCCTGCGCAGCCGGTTTGTCGAGGTGGACGGCGAGCCGGCCCAGGTGGTCGACCCGTTACGGCCGCTGCCGCTCCCGGTCACCGAGGTGAGTGACGTCGAGGCCTTCCTCCGGTCCCGGGTCGACACCCCGCTCGACCTCGAACACGGCCCCGTCTTCCGGGCCGCCCTGGGCCGGATCTCCGGCACCGAGCACGTTCTCGTCCTGCTCCTGCACCACATCGTCGCCGATGGGTGGTCCATGGGCATCCTGGCCGCCGAACTCCGCGACCACTACGCCGGGATCCGCCCCGCTGCGCTGCCCGTGCAGTTCGGCGACGTCGCCGCGTGGCAGAACGCCACCTCCGACGAAGCCGGGCTCGCCTTCTGGCAGGAGGCCCTCGACGGCATGCCGCACGTCGCGGAACTGCCCACCGACCGGCCTCGGCCGCTCACCCGGGACATCGCCGGGGCCAAGACCCCGGTGCACGTGCCCGCGGCAACAGCCGGCAAGCTGGCCGCGCTGGGCGCCGAGCACGACGCGAGCCTCTTCATGACCGTCCTCGCCGCCTTCGAGGTCCTGATCAGCCGCTACACCGCGATGCGGGACTTCGCGATCGGCACCCCCGTGTCCGGCCGCAGCCATCCGCAGACCGAGCCGCTCGTCGGCCACTTCGTCAACACCGTCCCCCTGCGCGCCGACCTCACCGGCGACCCGGCGTTCACCGAGCTGCTGCGCCGGGTCCGCGCGGGCACCCTCGCCGCGTTCGACCACGACGACGTCCCGTTCGACCGGATCGTGGAGCTCCTGCGCCCGCAGCGCGACCTCACCCGCACGCCGCTGGTGCAGATCGTGTTCGCCCTGCAGAACAACGAGAAGGCGGGCTGGGCGCTGCCGGGCCTCGACGTCGAACAGCTCGCCGTCGACACCCGGGTGAGCAAGTTCGACCTCGAGCTCGCCCTCGCCCAGGACGCCGACGGCGCCCTGACCGGCATCTTCGAGTACCCGACCGCGCTGTTCGACACCACCACGATCGAGCGGCTGGCCGGCCACTTCACCACCCTGCTCAGGAGGATCGCCGACGCCCCCGAAACCCCGGTCGGCGAGCTGGACCTGCTCGGCGACGCCGAGCGCACGCACCTGGTGCAGGGCGTCAACAGCACCGACGTCGCCTACGACGAGAGCGTCTGCCTGCACCACCTCATCACCCGGCAGGCGGCGAAGACCCCGCACGCCGTCGCCGTCGAGTACCTGGACGACCACCTCGACTACGCCGGGCTGGAACGCCGGGCCGGCGTCCTCGCCGCCCGGCTGGCCGAGCACGGCGTCGGCCCGGACGTCCCGGTCGGCCTGCGGATGGACCGCTCGATCGACCTGATCGTCGGCCTCGTCGCGATCCTCAAGGCCGGCGGCGCGTTCGTCCCGATCGAGACCGACGCCCCCGAACCCCGGGTCCTCGGCATCCTCGGCGACGCGAACTCACCCGTCTGCTTGGTCGACGAAGGCGCGAAGACCCCGGCCGACAGCCGGATCACTTTCCTCGAAGTGTCCGATTTGGACGGGGAAGCGCCGGAGCCGGACGACACCACCCACCCGGACAACCTGGTGTCGATCTACTACACCTCCGGCTCCACCGGGAAGCCGAAGGGCGTCGCGAGCACCCACCGCGGCTGGGTCAACCGGCTGCGCTGGCACCAGGACACCTACCGCCTCCAGCCGGGCGAAGGCGTCCTGCAGAAGACGACGCTGGTCTTCGACGACTCGGCCGTCGAGTGCCTGTGGCCGCTCATCGTCGGCGGCCGCGTCGCGCTGATCCCGCCGGGCCTGCACCGCGACCCGGCCGCGATCCTGGCCGGAGCGATCAAGCACCAGGTGTCGAACCTGCAGTTCGTGCCCAGCATGCTGACGCTGTTCCTGGAGCAGCTGACCCCGGCCGACCGCGCGGCCCTCAAACCGCTGCGCAATGTCATCACCAGCGGCGAGGCGCTGCAGCCGGAGCTGCTGAAGCTGTTCTTCGACCGGCTGGGCGAGCACGCGACCCTGCACAACCAGTGGGGCGCCACCGAGGTGTCGATCGACTCGACCATGCGCGAGTGTGTCCGCGAAGACCTCGACGGCGCGGGCTCGGTCAGCGTCGGCTCGCCGATCGCGAACAACCAGATCCACGTCCTCGACGAGCACTTCCGGCCGGTCCCGGTCGGCGTCCCCGGTGACCTCTACATCGGCGGTGTCGGCCTGGCCCGGGGTTACCTCGGCGACCCGGGCAAGACGGCGGCGGCGTTCCTGCCCAGCCCGTTCCACCCCGGCGAGCGGCTCTACCGCACCGGTGACCGCGGTCTGCGCACCCCCGACGGCGCGCTGACCTTCCTCGGCCGCCAGGACTCGCAGGTCAAGATCCGCGGCATCCGCGTCGAACCCGGCGAGGTCGAACAGGTGCTGCTGGAGCTGCCGGGCGTGCGCGAAGCGGCCGTCACGGTGTGGCAGCCGTCGCCGGGTGACAAGCGCCTCGCCGGGTATGTCACCGCGCAGGCCGGCGTCACGCTCACCGAGACCACGATCCGCGAGCAGCTGCGCGAGCGCCTGCCCGTCTACCTCGTGCCGACCGCGCTGAGCGTGCTGCCCGAGTTCCCGACCACGACAAGCGGCAAGATCGACCGCAAGGCGCTGCCCGCGCCCGCCGCGGCCGGAGCCGAGTACCGCGCGCCGGAAGGCCCGGTCGCGGAACTCGTCGCCGAGGTGCTGCAGAACGTCCTCGGCGTCGAGCGGGTCGGGGCCGACGACAACTTCTTCGACCTGGGCGGGCACTCCCTGCTGGGTGTCCGGGTGGTGGCCGAGCTGCGCAAACGGCTCTCGGCGGACATCCCGATCCGGCTCATCTTCGACTCGCCCACGGTCGCGGAGCTGGCCGATGCCGTCGGCCGCGCGAGCGAGCGCGACTTCGAGGCGATCCCGAAGCGGCCCGACGGTCCCGCACCCCTCGCGGGGGTCCAGGTCGGCATGTGGCTGGCCGACCGGATGGCGCCGTCCAGCGCGGAGTACCTGGTGCCCAACGCGGTCCGCCTCCGCGGCTCGCTGGACGTCGACGCGCTGGCGGCCGCCCTGACGAAGCTGGTCGAGCGGCACGAGATCCTGCGGACCCGGTTCGTCGAGATCGACGGCGAGCCCAAGCAGGTCGTCGATCCCGCCGGCCCGGTTCCGTTGCCGGTGACCGACATCGACGAGGTGGCGCAGGTCCTGGAGGCGCGGCCCGTCGACCTCGCCACCGGACCGGTGTTCTCGGCGGCGCTCGGCCGGCTGGCCGAGAACGACCACGTCCTTGTGCTGTCGGCCCACCACATCGTGCTCGACGGCTGGTCCGAAGGCCTCCTCGCCGAGGAGCTGCGCGACCTCTACGCGGGCGTCACCCTGCCCCCGTTGCCGGTGCAGTACGCCGACGTCGCGGTCTGGTCCCAGCCGACCGAAGCGGACGTCGAGTTCTGGCGGACGCAGCTCGCCGGGGTGGCGCAGGTGGTGCGGCTGCCCACGGACCGGCCCCGGCCGCCGGTCCGCGACCCGCGAGGTGCGCGGTACGAGTTCAGCGTCCCCGCGGAGCTGGCGAACCGGCTCGGCGAGCTGGGTGCGGGAGCCCGGGCCAGCCTGTTCATGACGCTGCTCGCCGGGTTCCAGGTCCTCGTCTCCCGGCACACCGGACTCCGCGAGTTCGCCATCGGCAGCCCGGTCGCCGGTCGCGACCACCCGGACACCGAGCGGCTGATCGGCCAGTTCGTCAACACCCTCGCCCTGCGCGCGGACCTGACCGGCTCGCCCGGCTTCACCGAACTGCTGGGACGCGTGCGGGAAACCGCGCTGAACTCCTTCAGCCACCAGGAGGTCCCGTTCGACCGGGTCGTCGCCGAGCTGCGCCCCGACCGCGACCCGAGCCGGAACCCGTTGGTGCAGCTGATGTTCGCGCTGCAGACGGTGTCCGAGGGTGGCTGGGAGCTCGGCGACCTGGACTGCGAGCCCCTCGGTGTCGAGACCGGCGCGGCCAAGTTCGACCTCGCCATGGTGCTGCGCGAGCAGCCCACCGGCGCGGTCGACGGCGTCCTCGAATACCCGGTGGCGCTGTTCGACGAGGACACGGTCGCCGGGTTCGCGCAGCGGTACGTCCGGCTCCTGACCGGCTTCGCCGCCGAGCCGGACCGCCCGGTGGACCGTGTCACGATGCTCGACGCGGCCGAGGTCACTCCGCTCGACGGCAACGCGCCGGGTGGGACGTTCGCCGGGCTCGTCGAGGCGCAGGTGCGGCGGAATCCCGATGCCCCGGCCGTGGTGGCCGGACCGGACTCCCTCACCTACGGCGAACTGGACAAGGCCGCCAACCGCGTGGCCCGCGTCCTGCGGAGCCGCGGCGCCGCACCGGAGACGGTGGTCGCGCTGCTGCTGCCGCGCTCGGCCGACCTGGTCGTCGCCCAGCTGGCGGTCGTCAAGACCGGCGCGGCCTTCCTCCCGGTCGACCCCGGCTACCCGGAAGAGCGCATCCGCTACATGCTCGACGACGCCGACCCGGTGCTCACTCTCCGGGAGCTGCCGGAGTCCACAATGGACGACAGTCCGCTGGACGTCGAAGTCGAGCCGGCGAACGCGGCGTACGTCATCTACACGTCGGGTTCGACGGGACGGCCGAAGGGCGTCGTCGTCAGCCACGCCGGCCTCGCCACGCTGGTCGCCAACACCGTCGACGCCTACCGGGTCGGCCCCGGCGACCGGGTGCTGCAGTACGTGTCCCCGAGCTTCGACGCGTCGATCCTCGAGCTGTGCGCGTCGCTGATGACCGGCGCCGCGCTGGTCGTCACCCCGCCGGGCCCGCTGCTGGGCGACCAGCTGCGGGACGTCCTCGCCGAGGGCCGCGTGACGCACGCGCTGATCCCGCCCGCGGCCCTGGCCACGGTCGAGGACCCGGACCTGCCGGACTTCCGCACGGTCGTGGTCGGCGGCGACGTCTGCCCGCCGGAGCTGGTCGCGAAGTGGGCGCCGGGTCGCCGGATGCTCAACATGTACGGCCCGACCGAAGCCACGGTCGTCTCGACGGTCAGCGAGCCCCTGGTGGTGGGCGAGCAGGTCACCATCGGCCGCGCCCTGGACCACACCGGAGCCTACGTCCTCGACGACCGGCTCCAGCCGGTGCCGCCGGGTGTGGCGGGCGAGCTGTACGTCGCGAGCCCGGGCCTGGCCCGCGGTTACCTCGGGCGGCCGGGACTGACGGCCCAGCGGTTCGTCGCGAACCCGGCCGGCGGCCGGATGTACCGCACCGGCGACCTCGTCCGCCGCACTCGCGCCGGGAACCTGGAGTTCCTCGGCCGGACCGACGACCAGGTCAAGATCCGCGGTTTCCGCATCGAGCTCGGCGAGGTCGAGTCCGCGCTGCGGGCCCACCCGGCGCTCACCGCGGCGGTCGTGCTCGCCAAGCCGGACCCGGCCGGGCAGAAGCGGCTGGTCGCCTACACCGTCGGCGACGTCACCGCCGCCGACCTGCGGACCTTCCTGGCCCGGCGCCTGCCGGACCACCTGGTGCCGTCGGCCTTCGTCGTGCTGGACGCCATGCCGGTCAACGCCAGCGGCAAGCTCGACCGGGCCGCGCTGCCCGAACCGGCCGAGGAGTCGGCGGACTACGTCGCTCCCGGCAGTCCCGAGGAGCAGCTGATCGCCGACATCTGGGCCGAGGTCCTGGGTGTGCGCCGCGTCGGGCTCGGTGACGACTTCTTCGCACTGGGCGGGCATTCCGTGCTCGCCGCCAAGGTCCGCATGCGGCTGCAGGCCGCCTTCGGCGTGGACCTGCCCCTGCCCGTGCTGTTCCAGACCACCACGGTCGCCGCGCTCGCCGCCGTGGTCCACACCGAGATCGAGGCCGAGCTCGCCGGCATGTCCGAGCAGGAGCTCCTCGACTCCCTCACCGAGGAGGCCAGCGCATGACCACGTTCGACACCCGCCCCGCCGACGCCGATCGGGCGGCCCGGCTGCGGGCCGCGGTGCTCGCGAAGCGCCTGCGCGGACGCGCCACCGCGCCGGTCCGCACCTTCGGCCGCGCCGACCGCGACGTCCCGCTCCCGCTGTCGGCCGGGCAGCAGCGCCTGTGGTTCCTCGACCGCCTCGACCCGGACAGCGCCGAGTACGCGGTCCCGCTCCTGCTCCGGCTGGACGGCGCCCTCGACGTCGGCGCGCTCCAGCACGCGCTCGACGCCCTCGTGGCCCGGCACGAGATCCTGCGCACCACCTACCTCGCGGAGGACACCAAGCCGCGGCAGGTGATCGGGGCGCCGGAGCCGGTCGAGCTGCCGGTGGTCGAGGGTGACCTGGAAGCGGTGCTGGCGGAGTACGTCGGCCGGCCGTTCGACCTCGCCGCCGGGCCGGTGTTCCGCGCCCTGCTGGTCCGCGAGGCGCCCGAGCGGCACGTGCTGGCGCTGAACGTCCACCACATCGCTTGCGACGGCTGGTCGCTGCCGATCCTGCTCGAGGACCTGCGCAAGCTCTACACCGGCGCCGAGCTTCCGCCGATCGAACTGTCCTATGCGGACTTCGCCGTCTGGGAGCAGTCCCGGGTGGACGCTCACGACGCGGATCTCGCCTACTGGAAGGAGCGGCTCGCCGGCCTGGAGACCTTGGAGCTGCCCGCCGACCGCCCGCGGCCGGCCCAGCGTGACCCCCACGGCGCGTCGGCCCGCTTCACCATTCCGGCGGCCGCCGCCGAAGCGGTGCTGAACCAGGGAAAGAGCACGGGTGCGACGCCGTTCGTGACCCTGCTCGCCGCCGCGTACGTCGTGCTCGGGAGGCACACCGGGCGAGAGGACATCGCCGTCGGCACCCCGGTCGCGGGCCGTGGCTGGGCCGAGCTGGAGCACATGGTCGGGTTCTTCGTGAACACCGTCGTCGCCCGCGGCGACCTCTCCGGCGACCCGGACTTCGGCACCCTCGCCGACCGCGTCCGCGTGGCCCGGCTGGCCGACCAGGCCCACGAGGACCTGCCGTTCGAGCGTCTCGTCCAGGAGCTGGCCCCGGAGCGCGACCTCGCGCACACCCCGGTCGTCCAGGTGATGTTCGCGGTCTACGACTCGTCGTCGGGGGAGGCCTCCCTGGGCGACCTCGCCGTCTCGCCGGTGGACCTGGCTTCGAGCACCGCCAAGTTCGACCTGATGATTTCCTTCGTCCGCCAGGCCGACGGATCCGTCGAAGGTGTCCTCGAGTACGCGACGGCGTTGTTCGACCAGGCCCGGATGGACCGCATGGGCGAGCACTTCGTCCGGCTCTTCACCGAGCTCGCCGAGAAGCCCGGCGCCCGGCTGTCCGAAGTGGACGTCCTCGGCGCGGACGAGCGGACACTGCTCCTCGACACCTGGAACGCCACCGCCGAGCCCTACCTGCGCGGCACGCTGCACGGGCGGATCGCCGAGCAGACCGCGTCGAACCCGGACGCGATCGCCGTCCGCTGCGGCGCGGCCGAGCTGACCTACGCCGACCTCGAAACCCGGGCGACCCGGCTCGCCCAGCGGCTGCGCGCCCACGGCGTCGGCGTCGAAACCCCGGTCGGCGTGCTCTGCGAACGCGGCCCGCTGCTGCTGCCGGTCCTGCTGGCGATCCTCAAGACCGGTGGCCACTACATCCCCCTCGACCCGGCCTACCCGCGGGACCGCAAGGAGTACATGCTGCGCCAGGCCGGCGCCCGCGTCCTCGTCACCACCCGCCGGTACGCCGGCGAGGACCTCGGAGACGTCGTCGTCTACGCCGACGAGCCGGTCGCCGACGACCCGGTGCCGTGGCAGGACCCGGTGGTCGACCCGGAGAACCTCGCCTACGTCATCTACACCTCCGGCTCGACCGGGCGGCCCAAGGGCGTGATGATCAGCCACCGCGGGGTGCTGCACTACCTCGACTGGTGCCGCCAGGCCTACCGCGCCGACGAGGGAGACGGCGCGCCCGTGCATTCGTCGCTCGCCTTCGACCTCACCGTCACCGGGCTGTTCCTGCCGCTGCTGTGCGGCACGACCGTGACGCTGGTGCCGGAGGACGAGCACCCGGTGGCCGGCCTCGCGGACGTGCTGTCGAGCGGCCGGAAGTTCAGCTTCGTCAAGCTCACCCCGGCCCACCTCGAACCGCTGCGCCGCTGTCTGGAGCCCGAAGCGGCGGCCGCGGCCGCGCACCTGGTCGTCGGCGGTGAGCAGCTCACCGCCGAGGCCCTGGAGTTCTGGCGCGAGAACGCCCCCGACGTCGTGGTGGCCAACGAGTACGGCCACACCGAGACGTCCGTGGCGAACGTGATCAACCTGCTGCCCGCCGCCGAGTGCGTCACCACGCCGATCTCGGTCGGCCGGCCGATCTGGAACACCGAGGTCTACCTCCTCGACGAGCACCTGCGGCCCGTCCCGGCCGGCGTCACCGGTGAGCTGTACGCGGGCGGCGCGGGAGTCGCGCGCGGCTTCGCGGGCAGCCCCGGCCTGACCGCGGCCAAGTACGTGCCCAACCCGTTCGGCCCCGGCCGCCTCTACCGCAGCGGTGACCTCGCCCGGTACCTGCCGGACGGCCGGCTGGAGTTCGTCGGCCGCACCGACCACCAGGTCAAGGTGCGCGGCTACCGCATCGAGCTGGGCGAGATCGAGGCCGCGCTGGTCGGCGGCCCCGGCGTCACCGAGGCGGTCGCCGTGGTCCGTGACGGCGCGCTCGCCGGCTACGTCGCGCCGTCCACTGTGGACGCTGAAGCGCTGCGTTCGCACCTGTCCGAGCGGCTGCCGGAGTACATGGTCCCGTCGACCTTGACCACTTTGGACTCCCTGCCGCTGACGTCCAACGGCAAGATCGACCGCGTCGCGCTGCCCGTCCCCGACGCCGCGCCGGTGCCGACGTCCGGCGTCCTCCCGCGCGACGAGCTGGAAATGGCGCTGGCGAAGCTGTGGGAAGACCTGCTGGGCCGGAAGGTCGGCGTCACCGACGGCTTCTTCGACGTCGGCGGCCATTCGCTGCTGGCCGTGGTGCTGGTCGACCGGATCAAGGCCGAGCTGGGCGCGACCGTCGGGCTGGCCGAGGTCTTCCGCGCCCCGACCATCCGGGCGCTGGCCGACCTCATCCGCGCCGGCGGCAGCGGCGGAGGGCTGGTCGTCCCGCTCTCGCCGGGCCGCGCGGGTGTCGCGCCGCTGTTCCTGCTGCCGCCGACGGCCGGAAGCCCGTTCCCGTACCTGCAGCTCGTGGCCGAGCTGGACCCGGCGCTGCCGGTGTTCGGCCTGCAGGCGCCCGGGTTCGCCCCCGGCGAGGACCCGGTGCACACCATCGAGGAGCTGGCCGCGGCCTTCGTCGCCGACCTGCTGCCGGTCGCCGGCGACCTTCCCATCCGGCTCGCGGGCTGGTCCCAGGGCGGGTCGGTGGCGTTCGAAATGGCCGCCCAGCTGGAAAAAGCGGGCCGTGCGGTCGAGCACCTGTGTGTCATCGACGCGACCGTCCTCGGGGTCGACGACTACGGCAACCCGCTCCCGGAGGTCGACACCAGCGACCCCCTCGCGTGGTTCGGCGAGGCCGTGCTGAAGCTGGCCCCGGGGGCCGTCGACACGCTCGACGAGATGCTTGCCGAGGCCCGCGACCGCGGCATGGTCTCGGAGGTGGCGGGCAACGCCGTCGTCGAGCAGATGGCGCGGGTGTACCTGGCCGGCAAGGACGCCGTCGAGTCCTACCGCTGCCGCGCGGTCGTCGAGACCGGCATCCACCTCATCACCTCCACCGGCACCCACCCGGTGAAGGGCCGCCCGGAGGTGCGGCCGGAGAGCTGGCGCGCCCGCACGCGCGGCGAGCTCACGGTGACGCCGGTGCCGGGCCACCACTGGGACATGGTCGAACCGCCGCACGTGGCGGAGCTGGCCCGGGCCGTGCTGGCCGGGCTGGCCGTGACCGCCGACGAGTGAAGGAGAACGCCATGACCGAAGACGTCGCGGTCGCCGCACCGGCGCCGGCCACCGTCACCGATCCTCGCGCGGGCAGCTTCCGCGTCGACGCCCACCACGGCGAAATCCTGCAAGGGGTGTTCGTCGCCGACGGCCGCCTGCGGCGCGGGCTCGTCACCCTGCCGTGCCCGCTCTACAGCACTCGCGCCACGTTCCTGCCCACCGACGACGACGGCACGACCGTGCGTCCCGCCTGGCGCACCAAGGCCCGCCGCGCCGCGGACCTCACCCTGGCCCGGCTCGGCCACCCGGTCCCCGGCGGCCTGCTCGACATCACCAGCGACATCCCGCTGTGCCGCGGCTTCGGCTCTTCGACCGCGGACGTGACGTCGGCGATCGGCGCGGTCCTCGCCGCGACCGGACGGCGGCTCTCACCCGCCGAGGTCGGGGCGCTGGCCGTCGAAGCCGAAACCGCGTCCGACTCGCTCATGTACGGCTGCCGGGCCGTTGTTTTCGCCCACCGCGAAGGCGAGCCCATCGAGGACCTGGGGGAGCTGATGCCGTTGGCAGTACTGGGTTTCGGCACCAGCCCGGGCGGCCGCGGCGTCGACACGCTCGAACTCACGCCCGCGCGCTACACGTCGTGGGAGATCGAGGCGTTCCGCCCGCTGCGCGGCCTGCTCCGGCGAGCCGTGCGTGACGGCGACGCGGGCCTGCTCGGCCGCGTCGCCACCGCCAGCACCGTGCTCAACCAGCGGCACCTGCCCATCCCTGGGCTGGAGGACATCCTCGCCGTCGCCCGTGCCGCCGGGGCCGCCGGTGTGCAGGTCGCCCACAGCGGCGACGTCGCGGGCTTGATCTTCGACGCGACCGACGCCGAGACCCCGGCGCGGCTGGAGTTCGCCGCGACGCGGCTCGACGTGACCGAGACCTGGCAGTTCGAAACCGAGAGGTGAGTCCGATGACCCTTGCCGCACCCGTGAGCCGGTCCGTCGTGGAGGCGACCGAGCTGCCCCGGATCATCCGCATCCGGCCCAACTTCCACGTCGCCGCCTTCGGCCTGATGAAGCTGCTGCCCGCCCGGTTCATGCTCGACCGCGCCGAAGAACGCGGTGAAGTCGGCCCGGGCACGACCGTGCTCGAGACGTCGTCAGGCACCTTCGGTCTCGGCCTCGCCATGGTCTGCCGGCTGCGCGGCTACCCGCTCACGATCGTCGGCGACCCGGCCATCGACGCCCCGCTCAAGCGCCGCCTCGAGCACCTCGGCGCCCGTGTCGAGATCTGCCCGGAGCCCAGCCCGGTCGGCGGGTTCCAGCGCGCGCGGCTCGACCGGCTCGAGGAGCTGCGCGCGGAGTACCCGAACCACTGGGTCCCCGGCCAGTACAGCAACCCCGACAACCCGCGCTCGTACGCGCTGGTGGCCGAGCAGCTCGCCGAGACGATCGGTGTCCCGGACTGCCTGGTCGGCGCGGTCGGCTCCGGCGGCTCGACGTCCGGGACGAGCTCGTTCCTGCGGATGCTGGTGCCGGAGACGACGCTCGTCGGCGTCGACACCCAGCGCAGCGCCATCTTCGGCCAGGAGGACGGGCCGCGGGTGCTGCGCGGGCTCGGCAACAGCCTGGTGCCGCCCAACGTCTCCCACGAAAGCTACGACCAGGTGCACTGGATCGGCGCGGCCGAAGCGTTCGCCGCGACGCGCGACCTGTACGCCCGGCACTGCCTGTTCATGGGCCCGACCAGCGGCGCGTCGTTCAAGGTCGCCGACTGGTTCTCGCGCCGGAACCCGGACGCCACGGTCGTCGCGCTCCTGCCGGACGAGGGCTACCGCTACCAGGACACGGTCTACTCCGACGAGTGGCTGCGCGCGCAGGGGCTGGCGCACGCCGGTGCGGCCGAGCCGTACGAGGTCGTCGCGCCCGCCGAGCCGGGCGGCTCGTGGACGTGGCTGAACTGGGGCCGGCGCTCGCTGGCCGACGCGTCGTGACGCGCACGCTGCTGCTCGTGGAGAGCAACACGACCGGCACCGGGCGGCTGTTCGCGCGGCAGGCCCGTTCGCTCGGGTTCGAGCCGGTGCTGGCCGCGGCCGACCCGGCGCGCTACCCGTACGCGGCCGAGGACGGCGTCCGCGTCGTCCGGTGCGACACCGCGGACGCGTGCGCGGTGCTGGGTTCGGACATCGGCGAGCCGGCCGGCGTGACGAGCAGCTCGGAGTACTTCATCCCGGTCGCGGCGCGGATCGCGGCGAAGCTCGGCCTGCCGGGGCCGGACCCGGTGGCCGTGACGGAGTCACGGAATAAGGCGCACCAGCGCGCGGTCCTCGGGGCTCCGTGCACGGTGGCGACGTCGGTCGAGGCGGCCGTCGCGGCGGCGGTCGAGTTCCCGGTGGTGCTCAAGCCCGCCGAGGGCTCGGGCAGCGTCGGGGTGCTGCGGTGCGAGACGCCCGACGCCGTCGCGTCCCAGGCGGCGGCGCTGCTTTCGGTGACCCACAACGAACGCGGGCTGCCGGTGCCACCGCAGGTGCTGGTCGAGCCGTACGCCAGCGGGCCGGAGTACTCCGTGGAGCTGTTCGGCGAGGTCGTGGTGGCGGTGGTGCGCAAGCACCTCGGGCCGGCGCCGTTCTTCGTCGAGGTCGGCCACGACGTCCCGGCCGCGCTGCCGCCGTCGGACGAGACGGAGCTGGCAGACACGGCCCGGGCGGCGGTGACCGCGCTGGGCCTCGGCTTCGGTGCGGCGCACGTCGAGATCCGGCTGACCCCCGGCGGGCCGCGGCTGATGGAGGTCAACCCGCGCCCGGCGGGCGGCATGATCCCGGAGCTGGTCCGCGCGGCCACGGGTGTCGACCTGGTCGCGGCCCAGCTCGCCGCGGTGCTCGGGCTGCCGCCGAACCTGCGCCCGACGCGGCGCGTGTGTGCGTCCCTGCGGTTTCTCACGGCCAGTTCGTCTTCGGTGGTCGCGGCCGGGGACGCGGTGGCGAAGGCCTCGACGGTGCCGGGGGTGGCCGAAGCCCGGCTCTACCGCCCGGACGGCACGGTGGTCCGCCCCGCACGGGACTACCGCGACCGGGCCGGGCACGTCCTCGCCGTTTCGGACCGCCCCCGCGGCGCCCGTGCGGCCGCGGCGGCGGGGCTCGACCGCTTGCGCGCTGCCCTCGTCCCCGAAGGAGCACCCCGATGACCCTGCGGTTCCTCATCGCCACCGTCGCGCAGACCGACCGTGCACGCGACGAACGGGACGAAGAACGTCCCGAACCCCACCCGGACACCCCGGAAGGAGCACCTCGATGACCATCGCCCCAGGCGGAACCGGCCGGCTCACCAGCCCCGTCTCCGCCGCGGCCCGGGAGATCCTCTTCGACCGCGACACCGCCCCCGGGCCCGACCCGGTCGCGGCCGAGCTCGGGCTCATCAGCCAGGTCGACCGCGCCCACGTCGTCATGCTCGCCGAACGCGGCATCGTCGACCGGGCGCGGGCCGGCGAACTGCTGCGCGGCATCGAAAGCCTTCGGCGGCAAGGCTTCGCGCCGCTGCACGACGTCCCCGCGCCCCGCGGCCGCTACCTCGCCTACGAGTCCCACCTCATCGACACCCTCGGCGCCGAGGTCGGCGGGATACTCCACAGTGGACGCTCCCGCAACGACCTCAACGCCACCGTTGTCCGGCTGCGGCTCCGCGAACCGCACGAACGCCTGCTCGCCGAGTCCGACGCCCTCGGCCGCGCCCTGCTGGAGCGGGCCCGGCGCTGGGCCGGGGTCACCATGCCCGCCTACACCCACCACCAGCCCGCCGTCCCGATCACCTACGGCCACTACCTCGCGGGCGTCGCGGGCGCGCTCGTCCGCGACGTCGAAGGTGTCTGGCAGGCCGGCGCCGAGATCGACCAGAACCCGCTCGGCGCGGGCGCGGTCGGCGGCACGTCGCTGCCGGTCGACCCGCGGCGCACCACCGCGCTGCTCGGCTTCGCCACGGCGATCCCGAACTCGCTGCACGCCGTCGCGTCGCGGGACCTGGTGCTGCGCCAGCTTTCCGCGGCCACGGTCCTCGGGGTGCTGCTCTGCCGCGTGTCGCACGACCTGCAGGCGTGGACCAGCGCCGAGGCCGGGCTGCTGCGGCTCGCCGACGACGTCGTCGGGTCCAGCTCGATGATGCCGCAGAAGCGCAACCCGTTCCTGCTCGAACACGTCCAGGGCCGGGCGCTGGCCCCGCTCGGCGCGTTCACCGCGTCGGCGAGTGCGATGGCGACCGCCCGCTTCACCAACGCCATCGCCGTCGGCACCGAAGCCGTCGCCCCGGCGTGGTCGGCGCTCGAGGCGGCGACCGACGCCGTTGTCCTGCTGCGGCTGGTGGTCGAGGGTGCCGAGCCGGTGCCGGAGCGGATGTACGAGCGCGCGGTCGACGGCCAGACCGCGGCCACCCACCTGGCCGAACGGCTCGTCGACGCCGGCGTCCCGTTCCGGCAGGCTCACCACGAGGTCGGGGCCATCGCGAAGGAAGCGCTGGCCGAGGGCGTCCCGCTGCACGACGTCGCCCGCGTCCGGCTGGCCGGGCAGCCCGCGCACGTCCTCGCCGCGCTCGACCCCGCCGACGTCGCCCAGCAGGCGGCCCACGGCGGCGGCCCGGCGCGCGCGTCCGTGCTCGCCGCCGTCACCGAAGCCGAGACCGGGTTCGCCCGGATCCGCGCGGCGGCCGAGGAACGCCGCTGGCGCTGGAGCCAGGCCGAAGTCGGCCTCGACGACGCCGTCCGATCCCTCATCGACCCCCGGAGCCTTCCGTGACCTTCACCGTCGTCCGCAACGACGAAGACCAGTACTCGATCTGGCCCGCCGGCCGGGACCTGCCGCCGGGCTGGCTGAGCGCCGGTGTGACCGGTAGCCGCGAGGAGTGCCTCGCGCACATCGACACCGTCTGGACCGACATGCGCCCGCGGAGCCTCCGCGAACGCATGGCCACCCGCTGACCTCGAGGAGCCTCTTGTGACCACGTTCGCCGACGACCTCGCGACCCTCCGCCCGGAGAGCGCGTCCACCCAGGACACCTACGTCGAACTCCGCAGTGACACCTTCACCCTGCCCACGCCGACGATGCTGGAAGCCGCCGCGCGCGCCCCGCTCGGCGACGACGTCTACGGCGAGGACCCCACCGTGGACCGCCTGGAGCAGCTCGCCGCCGAGCTGCTCGGCAAGCAGGCCGGCTGCCTGATGCCCAGCGGCACCATGGCGAACCTGACCGCGCTGCTCGCGCACTGCCCGCGGGGCGGCAAGGCGATCGTCGGGCACGAGTCCGACGTGTACGTCTACGAAGCCGGCGGCGCGTCCCTGTGCGGTGGCATCGTCTACGACCCGCTGCCGAACCTGCCCGACGGCACGATCGACCCGGCCGCGATCGCGGAGGCGTGCGCGGTCGACCGCAGCGACCCGCAGATCGCGCCGCCGGCCGTGCTCAGCCTGGAGACGCCGCAGAACCGGTGCGGCGGCCTGCCCCTGCAGCTGGACTACCTCAGCGAGGTGTCCCGGCTGATCCGCTCGCACGGCGTCGCCCTGCACCTCGACGGCGCCCGGCTGTTCAACGCCGCCGTGGCGCTCGGCGTCAGCGCGGCGGAGGTGGCCAAGCACGCGGACACCGTGCAGATCTGCCTGTCCAAGGGCCTGTGCGCGCCGATCGGGTCGGTGCTGGTCGGCGACCGCGTGACGATCGCGGCGGCGCGGCGGATGCGCAAGATGCTCGGCGGCGGCATGCGCCAGGCCGGGATGATCGCGGCCTGCGGCATCGTCGCGCTGACGGACATGACCGAGCGCCTGGCCGACGACCACGCCCGCGCGGCGCGCCTGGCCCGCGGCCTGTCGCGCATCCCCGGCGTCCGGCTCGACCCGGGCCCGCCGCTGACGAACATGGTGTTCTTCAAGGTCCGCGACGACCGCTACACGACCCGGACGCTGATCGAGGCGGCCCGCCGGCGGGGGATCCGGGTGGAGGAGCTGGGCACGGACAAGATCCGCGCGGTCACCCACGCAGGCGTCGACGACGACGCGGTCGACCGCGCGGTCTCGGTGTTCGGCGACCTCCTGGGGCACGACGCCCTGGTGCGGTGAGCGCTCCGGGCCGGGGCGGCCACCCCGCCCCGGCCCCGGTCACCGCCCGGCCACGGTGATCGGTTCGAGCAGCCGTCGCGGCCGGTTCATCGCGGTGGACACGGGGTCCGGGACCCCGGCCGCCGGGTCGTACCCCGGGCCCGGCTCGATCTCCGTCTCCGTCACCGGGACGTCCGCGCCGCAGGCGCCGCACCGGCTCTGCCCGTCGATCAGCCCGCCGTCGGCTTCGTGGCGCAGGATGCGCTTCGCGCCGGACGGCGAATACGCCTCGTCGCCCCAGTGCATCAGCGCGCGCACCACCGGCCAGAGCGCGACGCCGCGGTCGCTCAGCCGGTACTCGACCACGCCGGCGCCGTCGTCTTCGCGCACGAACACGCCCTCCCGCACCAGGGACTTCAGGCGGCTGGTCAGCACGGCGCGAGGGATGCCGAGCTGGGTCGCGAAGTCGCCGAACCGGCGGATGCCGAAGAAGGCGTCGCGGATGATCAGCAGCGTCCACCGCTCGCCGATCACCTCCAGGGAGCGCGCGATCGAGCAGTTGCGCTCGGCGTAGGTGCTGGGGAGGGCCATGCGGCCAGTCTACCTCGGCAGTTCGTTCAGTGAACCGGCTGTGCTACGGTCAGTTCAGTGAATGAACTACCCCCTGCGGAGGTCACTGCGATGTACCAGTTCCTGGTGTCTTTCACCGTCCCGCCGGAGCACCACGACGACTTCGTCCGGGCGGCCCGGACCGTCGCGCGGGACTCGCTCGCGCACGAGCCGGGCTCACTCCGGTTCGAGGTCGTCGCGGACGCGGAGAACCCCGACGTCCACTACCTCAACGAGGTCTACGCCGACGCCGAGGCGTTCGGCGCCCACGCCGAAGGTCCCTACTTCGCCACGTTTTTCGCCGAAGCCGGCGCCTACGCCGAAGGACCGACGTGGCTGATGAAGGGCACTCTCGTCGGCGACCCGGCGGAAGTGGCGAAATGACCCGGCTCTTCCTGGTCACCGCGGCGGCGGGCAAGACCGGCCGCGGCACCGTCGAGCAGCTGCTGGCCCAGGGGCACCGCGTGCGCGCGCTGGTCCACCGCAAGGACGAACGCTCCCGCGCCCTGGCCGCAGCCGGGGCCGAGGTGGTGGTGGGCGACCTCCTCGACCTCGACGCCGTCACCGCCGCGCTGACCGAGGTGAGCGGCGCGTACTTCTGCTACCCGATCCGGCCCGGCCTGCTCGACGCGACCGTGACCTTCGCGCAGGCGGCGACCGAGACCGGCGTCCGCTCGGTGGTGACGATGTCGCAGATCTCCGCACGCCGCGAGGCCGGCAGCAACGCCGCCCGGCAGCACTGGCTCGCCGAACGGGTGCTGGACCGCACCGGTCTGCTCACCACGCACCTGCGGCCGACGTTCTTCGCCGAGTGGCTCACGACGTGGTGGGAACGCCGCGACGGCGAGGGTTACCTGCGCCTCCCGTTCGGCGACGGCCGGCACGCCCCCATCGCGGCGAGCGACCAGGCGCACGTCATCGCGGCCGTCCTGCGCGAGCCGGAACCGCACGACCGCGCGGCCTACACCCTGCACGGCCCGGTCGAGCTCGACCACCACGCCATCGCGGCCGCGATGGCCGCGACGCTCGGCATCCCGGTGCACTACGAGCCGATCGGCGTCGAGGAGTTCGCGTCGGCCATGACCGCGCGCGGGCTGCCCGCACACCTGGTGCAGCACCTGAGCAACGTCGCCGTCGACTACCGGAACGGGATCTTCGCCGGCACCAACACCGTCGTCGAGAAGATCGGCGGCCGGGTGCCGCTGTCGGTCGAAGAGTTCGTCCGGGACCGCCGCGCGGACTTCGAGACCAGCGGGCCGAACTTCGTGGCGGCGAAGTGACCGGCCCGATCCTGGTGACCGGCGCCGGCGGCCGGCACGGCGGCACCGGCGCGCACCTCGTCCGCGGCCTGCTCGCGCACGAGGTCCCGGTCCGCATCCTCGTCCGACGCGAATCCGAGACGACGCGGCAGTTCGCGGCCTCGGGGGTCGAGGTGGTCGTCGGCGACCTGCTCGACTTCCGGACCCTCGTGCCCGCGCTCGACGGCGTCACCCAGGCCTACTTCACCTACCCGCTCGAAGCGAGCGTGATCACGGCCGCGGCGAGCTGGGCCCAAGCGGTCCGGAGCCGCTCCGGTCCACTTCGGACGGTGATGATGTCGATGGCGCCCGCGCAGCCGGGCAGCCCGAGCCCGGTCGGCCGCAGCCAGTGGCTCGCCGAACAGGTCCTGCAGTGGGCCGGGATCGACCTGCTGGTGCTGAAGGTGATGGCGCTGTTCCACGAGAACCTGGGCCTGCTGCACGGCGGCACGGTCGCCGCCGACGGCGTCATCCGCAGCTCGTTCGGCCCGGGCCCGGTGACGTGGATCAGCGGCGCCGACGCGGCCGAACTGGCCCTGACCGCGCTGCTGCGGCCCGGTGTGTTCGACGGCCCGGTGGTGCCGGTCGGCGGCACGGAAACGGTGAGCCACCCGGAGATCGCCTCCGCCCCGACCTCGGTTCTGGGGCGGCCGGTGCGCTTCGAGCCGGTCGACGCGCCGACGTGGCGACGTGAGCTGGAGGGCTCCGACCACCCGCTGATCACCCGCGAGATGGCGGCCCACATCCCGGCGGTCGGCGCGCTGGTCGCCGCGGCGGGCCCGACGATGGCCGTCGAGCCCGGCCGCTTCGAACACCTCACGGGCCGGAAGCCCCGGCTGCTGGCCGACTATCTCACGGATTTCACGTCCTGACGGTCGCGAGCCCGCGGCGCCCGGAAGCCGCCGAGCTCCCGCTCGAGCAGCTCGGCCAGCCGCAACGGCGTCCGGTCCTCGGACATCGGGCCGACGAGCTGGACCCCGACGGGCAGGCCTTCGGGGGAGCGGCCCGTGGGCACGGCGGTGGCGGGCAGGCCGGGCATGGTCGCCAAGCCGGCCCAGACGAGCTGGTCGAAGTAGGGGTACTCGACGCCGTCGATGGCGATCCGCCGTTCCATCGGGTTGGGGTGGTGGTCGTGCGGGAACGCGGGGGTCGGCGTGATCGGGCACACCACGGCGTCGAACTCGGCGAACAGCTGCCGCCAGCCGTGGCGGTAGACCTCGCGGCGGTGGTTCGCCTCGAGCCAGTCGGCGTGGCTGAACTCCATGGCGCGCAGCCGCACGGCGTCGAGCCCGGTCGCGCGGGCCCGCAACCGTTCGAGTGATTCGATGGGAAACCTCGCGGTGGCGCCCGAAATCAGCAGCTGCATGTAAAGCGTCGCGGCTTCGGTCAGATCGGGCAGCAGCGGACTGTGCCGTTCGACGCGGGCGCCGCCGTCGGCGAGCGCCTCGGCCACCCGGTCGACGCCCGCCCGCACGGCGGACCCGGTCGGGATGAGCGGATGGTCGTCGACGACGAGGACCCGGAAGTCGGACAGCCGCTCGTGGCGGGCCGGCGGCAGCGCCAGCCGGTGCGCCACGCCGAGCGTCAGCGGGTCCGGTCCGGCCATGACGTCGAGCAGGAGCGTCAGGTCGCGGGCGGAACGCGCCATCGGACCGACAACGGCGAGGTCGAGGTCGACCGGCAACGGCGGCGCCGATGGCGCGACCATGCCGCGGGGCGCCGCCAGCCCGAGGGTCGGCTTGTGCGCGTAGACGCCGCAGAAGTGCGCGGGGGTGCGCAGCGACCCGGCGAGGTCGGAGCCGATCGACAGCGCGCCGAACCCGGACGCCAGTGCCGCCGCCGACCCGCCGGAGGAGCCGCCCGCCGTGCGGTCGTGGTCCCACGGGTTGGCGGTGGTGCCGTAGATCTCGTTGAAGCTCTGGATGTCCTGCAGCCCCAACGGAACGTTGGTCTTGCCCAGCACCACCGCGCCCGCGGCCTTGATGCGCGACACCTGCACCGCGTCCTCGGCCGGCAGGTGGTCCCGATGCTGGGGCATGCCCCAGGTCGTGGGCAGCCCGGCCATGTCGTAGGACTCCTTGACCGTCACCGGAACGCCGAGCAGCGGCCGGTCGTCACCGCGGGCGCGGGCCTGGTCCGCCTGCTGTGCGGCGGCCCGCGCGCGGTCGAAGTCCGGCACGCAGATCGCGTTGGTCACCTCGTCGTCCCGCTCGATGCGGGTGATCGCCTCGTCGGTCAGCTCCGCCGAGGACACTTCACCGGCACGCATCGCGGCAACGAGTTCTTCGGCCGTCCGAAAGCTCCATTCCATGGTGCGAAGCTAACGGCCCTCCACAGAGGACACGAAATTTCTTTTCGCGCAACGGGTGACGGGCCACTTTCAGGGCCGGATGTTTTCCAAGTCCTCCAGCAGGTTCGGGTGCTTCGGCTCCCAGCCGAGCGCCTGCCGCGTGTGGGCGCTCGACGCGGGCTGGTCGGCCGCGAAGATCACGCCGAGGGCGCCGAAGCTCTCCGCGGGCACTGACTCGACGCGCACCCCCAGCCGCCGGCCGATGACCGCGGCGATGTCGCGCACCTGGTCGCCCTCGTCGTCCACGGCGTGCCAGGACGTGCCGGCTTCCGCCCCCTCCAGCGCGAGCCGGAACAGGACCGCGGCGTCGAGCGCGTGCACGGCCGGCCAGCGCTGGGTTCCGTCGCCTGGGTAGCCGGACACCCCGCTCTGCCGCGCGATCCCGGTCAGCACGCCGGCGAACCCGCCGGCGCCGTTGTTGTGGACGGTCCGGGGGAGGCGCACAGCGGAGCTCCGGACCCCGCGCGAAGCCAGGTCCAGCACCCCCTGCACCGCACGACCGCGGCCCCCGACCGGGCCGTCGGTGGGAACCGGGTCCGCTTCGGTGGCGGCGCGGCCCGGGGCGGCGGGCGTCCCCGAGCAGGTGACGAAGGGGCGGCCGCTGCCGGCGAGGGCCTCGCCGAGGGTGGCGAGGGCGGCGCTTTCCTCGGCGACGGCGTTCGCCAGCGCCTCGGGGCTGCTGAAGTCGTTGGCGAAGGCCAGGTGGACCACCCCGTCGGCCCGGCCGGCGCCGGCGCGCAGGACGTCGAGGTCGGCGAGGCCGCCCCGGATCGGCTCGGCACCGGCCGCCTCGGCGGCTCGTGCCGAAGCGTCGGAGCGCGCGAGGGCGAGGACGGTGTGGCCGTTGCCGAGGAGTTCGGCGACGACGGCGGAGCCGATCAGGCCGGTGCCGCCGGTGATGAACACGTGCATGGAACGCTCCCGCGAGTGATGGGACTCTTGTCTCGTCACGGTACCAGAGTGATGGGACAAGAGTCTTATCGCTTAGGATGGGCACATGGGCCGATGGGAACCGGGAGCGCGCGAACGCCTCGTCGTGGCGGCCGTCGACCTGTTCGCCGAGCAGGGCTACGACGCCACGACGGTCGCGCAGATCGCCGAGCGCGCCGGGCTCACCAAGAGCACGTTCTTCCGGCACTTCCCCGACAAGCGTGAGCTGCTGGTCGCAGGCCAGGAGACGCTGAGCCGGCTGCTGAGCGAGGGCATCGCCGAAGCGCCCGGCGACGCGAGCCCGCTGGACGCGGTCGCCGCCGGCCTGGTCCGGGCGTCGACCGCGATGGGCCCGATGAACCGCGAGATCGCCCCGCGGCTGAAGGCGGCCGTCGCCGCCAGCGCCGAGCTCCAGGAGCGTGACGCCCTGAAGAGCGTCAGCCTGGCGGCCGCCATGACCGCCGCCCTCGTCGCCAGGGGAGTGCCCGGCGCAACCGCCGCGCTGGCCGGCGAGCTCGGCGTCCTTGCCTTCAAGCGGGGGTACGTCGAGTGGGCCGACGGCGACCGGGCATCCGAGGACGGGTTCGCCGTCCACCTTCTCCGGGCGCTCGACGAGCTGCGTGCGGCGAGCGCGTCGCTGGGCTGAGCATCCCCCTTTTCCGGCCGGGCAAGGGGTTTATGCCTGGGCATGCCCCGGCGAGCGGAACATTTCTCCAAAATGTTGGTAAAATTTTCACGTGACCGGCGTCACAAGTGGTTCCCTCTGTTAGGTAACTTTCCTAACTAACGACGGAGGGCCCCCGCCCATGTCATCCCGCAAGCGCTTCGCCGTGGTAGCCGCCGCGGCTCTGACGCTCATCGCGCCGCCGCTCGGTGTGAAGGCCGCTGACGCGGCCACGACGACCACGGCTTCCCCGGCCACGGCAGACAAGACGTACACGGCGGCCGAGGTGCTGGCCGGCGTCAAGAAGAACAGCACCACCGCGAACAAGGTCAACTCCAAGCCCCACATCAACACCATGACGCGGTCCCAGAACGTCAACGTGTTCCAGGTGTCGTCGGGCGTCTACGCGTACAGCTCGGGCCTGGCCGTGGACGACGACGGCAGTGACCCCGACTCCGACCCCGACCACCAGGACGAGACGACTTTCCAGGACAGCAACGGCAAGCAGCTGGCCGCGCACCACGTCCCGTTCTACGTGCTGGGCGACGACTGCTACGACCGCAAGAGCCCGTGCCCGCACTTCTTCTACAAGGAGCACGGGATCAAGGGCCGTCAGTTCGCGCTGATGTTCTACAAGAGCAAGGTGATCGGCGCGATCTTCGGTGACACGCAGACCGGCAACGACCAGACCACTTCGGACAACGACTCTCGCGAACTGGGGGAGGCGTCGGTGAAGGCGGCCTCGTCGCTCGGCATTCCCAGCAGCGGCACCACCGGCGGCGTCGACAACGGCGTGACCGTGGTGATCTTCTCGGGCTCGTCCTGGGTCGTGAACGGCGCGAACTCCGCCCTGAACGCCAATGCCCAGGCCTTGGTGCAGAAGGCGTTGGACAGCCTCGGCACCAGCATGGGTATCTGAGCACTACCGCCGGCCACCGGGTGCGCGTCCGGCACCCGGTGGCCGGTCAAGGCCCGCCCATCAAGGAGTACGACACATAACAACCGGCGGACGCTTCGACCAGGATCGCCATGGGCGCCAGGCCGGTGACGTTGTTCCTGATGACGTAAACCCCGTGCGAGGGCCCGAACAACGTGCCGACCTCGTCGACTTCGGCCAGCGACTCGTCCGGGCCCACCCGCAGTTCGGCGCGCGACGAACAGAACGGCCTCGCCCGGTCGGCGGCGGTCTTCTCCGCCTCGCACCAGTCCGCACCCGCACAGGTGAGGTGGCTGCGGTAGTCACGTCCGTCGTGGTGCACGCGGTAAGGCAGCCCGTCTTCGCGCGGCAGGGCGTAGCCGAAGTGGTTCGCCATCGCGGGGAGGAACGCGATGCCGACCAGAGCGCCTATCCCCACGAGCGCCACGAGCAGAACGACCACACCACGACGGCGGCGCCGCTGTGGCACGGGCACATCTCCGTCTCCCACGACGGGAAGACGTCCACGGGGGTGCCGACGTTGCTCGGCGGGCAAGGCCGTGCGGGTTCAGGCTCCGGCGCCCCCGTCAACCGGCAGAATCGCACCCGTCACGAAAGACGCGCGGTCCGACAGCAGCCACGCCGCCGCCTCGGCGATCTCGTGCGGTTCGGCCATCCGGCCGAGCGGGGTCGACGAGCTGATCCGCGCCACGACGCCGGGCGTCGCGGCCTCCCAGGCGTCGATCATCTCCGTGGCCGTGCCGCCCGGGGTGATGCCGTTGACGCGGATCCCCTGCGGCGCCCAGGTCACCGCCGCGGTCTCGGTGAGGCTGTTGAGCGCCCGCTTCATCGCGCCGTAGGCGGGCAGTGCGGGGTTCGCGCGGCGGCTGCCGATGCTGGAGGTGTTGACGATCGCGCCGCCGCCGGTGCGGCGCATGAGCTCGGCCTCGGCGTTCATCGCGGTCCAGTGCGCGCGGAAGTTCACCGCGAACTGCTCGTCCACGTCGTCGTCGCCGGTGGTGTCGAGCGGACCGGGCCGGCGCTGGATGGCCGCGCCGTTGTTGAACGCGCCGTCGAGCCGGCCGTGGAGCTCCTCGACGCGGGCGACCGCCGCGCGCACGCTCGCCCGGTCGGCGAGGTCCATGGTGACGGCGTCTGCGGTGCCGCCGTCGCCGCGGATCTCGGTGACGATCCCGTCGAGGGCGTCGGCGCCGCGGGAGGCGAGCACGACGGCGGCGCCCTCGCAGGCGAAGAGCCGGGCCGCGGCCGCGCCGATCCCGCGGGAAGCGCCGGTGATGAAGACGACCTTGCCCGTGAGCAGGCCGAGAGCAGTGGTGTTCGTGGTCATGGCTCCAGTTTCGGAGCGGTCGCCGGCCCGAGACAGGCACAGGGTGTACCAGGCTGCGCCCCCGCGCGGCGCGCATACTCGGAGTATGGACAAGCGTGAGCTCGGCACGTTCCTCCGCAGCCGCCGGGAACGGCTCCGGCCGGAGGACGCCGGGCTGCCGTCTGGTCCGCGCCGCCGGACGCCCGGGCTGCGCCGCGAGGAGGTCGCCGTCCTCGCGCACATCTCCACCGAGTACTACGTCCGCCTCGAACAGGGCCGCGCGCCACGGCCGTCGGGCGAGGTCCTCGCCGGGATCGCGGCCGCCTTGCTGCTCACCGACGCCGAATCGGACCACCTGCACGTCCTCGCGGGCACCTCACCCAACCGCACCGGGCTGCACCGCCGCGACGTCCGGCCGAGCATCCTCACGCTGCTCGAACGGCTCCCGCAGACCGCCGGGTTCGTGACGTCGGCGACGTTCGAGGTGCTGGCGTGGAACGACCTCGCGGCCGCGCTCATGGAGGACTTCGGCAAGCTGCCCCCGGCCGAGCGCAACCTCGCCCGCCGCGCGTTCCTGCGCCCGGCGACCACGCTCTACGGCGTTTCCGACGCCGCCGAATTCCGCCACCACGTCGTGATGGCGCTGCGGGCCACGCTCGCCCGCTACCCGGCGGACCCGGCGGTGACCGGCCTCGTCGAGGAGCTGCGCGACGGCAGCCCCGAGTTCGCCCGGCTGTGGGAGCGCCACGACGTGCAGGCCGCGCCGATGCTCACGAAGACCTTCCACCACCCGGTCGTCGGGGACGTCACCGTCGACTGCGACTCGCTCGCGCTCACCGACCGCGACCAGCACCTGGTGCTCTACACCGCGGCGGCGGGCTCTCGCGACGCCGAAGCGCTGGCGCTGCTGAACGTGCTGGGCACGGAGAGCATCACCGCCGGTTAGCGTCAGGAGCTCGCGGTGTTCGTCTGGAGGGTGAGGTAGACGGCCCGGACGGCCAGGGTGCGCTCGATCTCGTCGATGATCGGGGCGAAGAACTGCTTGCGGTGCTCGCTGTCGCTCATCGACGTGACCGCGAAGTACATGCTGCCGAACCCGGCGAGCAGGGTGGCGTTGCGGAGCAGGGCGACCGGGACACCGGGCAGCAGCGGCGAGATCGCCGGTGTCGTCCCGATCCACTGTTCGGCCGCGGCGGGGGTCACGATGATCACGCCGAGCAGGACGAAGAAGGCGAACAGGGCGAGACCGATGACCGCGGCCTGGACGAGCTGGCGGGTGGCGAGCATCAGCAGCAGGTTGCGCTTCTGACGTCCGTTGAGGCTGACCGCGCGGATGGGTCCGTCGATGGTGACGGCGGCGAGCGGGGTGCCGGCGCAGGCGGCGGTCAGCATGGCCGGGCTGAAATCCTGTTCGACCCGGCCGATCTCCTCGCGGAGGCGAGCCGCCGCGGCGAGGACGGTGACCGCGCCGAAGAGGGCGACGACCAGGGCGAGGCGCCACCACGCGAGCTGGTTCATCAGCTGCCACAGCTCACCGGTGAAGAAGAGGAACAGGGTGACGAAGAGCAGGACCGGCAGGGCCCGGCCGAGGACCTGCACGCTGTTGCGGAGGTCCGTGACCGCCTGCTTGATGCCCTGGCGCACGAGGGTGCCGAAGCCGTAGACGGTGGCGACCCAGGTGGCCGCGAAGACGGCGGCGAAGAACAAGAGGAAGGCCAGAACGCCCAGCGCGCGGGCGCCGGGGAGGGTGATGGCGCCGTCGAAGGCGAGCTGCAGCAGCGGAACGGCGACCGGCATCGCGGCGTAGGTGACCAGGATGACGACGGTCGTGGCGCGGGAGAAGCGGGGGAGGCGCCGGACGAACAGGGAGATCGTCACCCACGCCGCGAGGGTCACCGCCACGACGACGCCGAGCAGCACCCACCGGCCCGAGCCGGCCGTCTTGAGCGGGACGAGCCAGGCGAGGCTGGCCAGGGTGACGAAGACGAGCACGGGCAGCATCCGGGGGAGGACGTGCTCGGTGAAGCCGTACCCGGCGATCATCGTCGGGGTCCCGCGCCGGAGGAACCAGCGTTCGGTTCGCTGGACTCGCGCCCGGGGTGCTGAGGTCGGCATGGGTAGATGATTCCCGGCGGTCCCGGCCCGGGTCCGGTCGGCCCGGTCAAGGTGGCTCTCCCAGTACCTGTATCGCCAGGATCTCCCGGACGTCCAGTACGCCTGTCAGGCTGTAATTCAGCGACACAGGGAGAGAGGACAGATACCCATGGCGGACAACAAGCCCACCACTCACGAAGAGCTTTTCGATCTGAGCGGGAAATACGCACTTGTCACTGGCGGCACCAAGGGCATCGGGATGATGATTGCGCGCGGGCTTCTGCAGGCGGGCGCGCGCGTCGTGATCAGCTCACGCAACGCGGAAACGTGCGCGGAGGCGCAGCGGCTGCTGTCCGAGTTCGGCGACGTCCGGGCAGTTCCCGCCGACCTGTCCAGCCACGACGAGTGCCGGCGCCTCGCTGATCTCGTCCAGGCCGACTCGGGACGCCTGGACATCCTCGTCAACAACGCGGGAGCGATGTGGCGCGAGCCGCTGGAGACGTTCCCGGCCGAGGCCTGGGACACGGTGCTCGACCTCAACCTCAAGTCGCCGTTCTGGCTGGTGCAGGCGCTGCTGCCCGCACTTCGCAAGGCGGGCACGGCCGATGATCCCGCGCGGGTCGTCAACATCGGGAGCATCGCCGGCATCCACGTCGCCGAGTCGCCGAACTATTCGTACGCCAGCAGCAAAGCGGGACTCCACCAGCTCACCAGGGTGCTGGCCAGGGAACTGGGCCCGCAGCACGTCACGGTGAACGCGGTGGCCCCAGGACCGTTCCCGTCGCACATGATGGCGTCCACGCTCGACGCGATCGGCGACACGATCGCGGCGAAGGCCCCGCTGCGCCGGCTCGGCCGCGACGACGACATGGCGGGCATCGCCGTGTTCCTGGCCAGCCGGGCGGGGTCCTACCTCACGGGCGCCATCATCCCGAGCGACGGCGGCATCGCCACCACCGCAACAGGGACCTAGCCTGCCACCCACGACGCCAGCAGGGCCAGGCCGTCCGCGGTCGCCGTGCCCGCGGGCGCGGTGTAGACGTTCAGGTGCAAGCCGGGGTCGGTGGGCAGCTCCATGGTCTCGACGTCCAGGTCGAGCCGCCCGACCACCGGATGGTGCACGCGCTTGCGTCCGGACCGGTGGAGCTGAACGTCCTGAGTCGCCCACCGCCGCCGAAACAGTTCACTGCGCGTCGACAACTCACCGACCAGGGCGATCAGTTCCTCATCGTGCGGATCGCGCCCGGCTTCCATGCGGAGCTTCGCGGCCACAATGCAGGTGATTTCGTCATAGTCGACGAAGAATTGTTTAGCCGCTTCGGGATCCAGATACACGAACCGCGCGGTGTTCGCGGGCCGTCGTGTGTCGGCGAGCATAGGTGAATAAAGCGCGCGAGAAAGGTGGTTCATAGCCAGCACGTCATAACGCCCATTGCAAATCCACGCGGGCGCATCGGTGACGGCGTCGAGCACCCGCTGAAGCGCCGGACGCACCGTCACGGCGGCCCGGCGGCGTGGACCACTGGGCGGCCTGGACTGCCGGGCGAGGTGGAACAGGTGATCACGCTCGGCCTCGTCGAGTTGCAGGGCCGAGGCCAGGGCGTCGAGCACCCCGTCGGAGGCGCCGGCGAGGCTGCCGCGCTCCATCCGAACGTAGTAGTCGACCGACACCCCGGCCAGGAGGGCCACCTCTTCACGACGCAGCCCTTCAACCCGGCGGTTGCCGCCGTAGGCGGGCAGCCCGGCCCGCTCAGGCGCGATCCGCGCGCGACGCGAGCGCAGGAACTCCTTGATCTCGGTACGCAGGTCGATCTTGGCCATCTCGTCACGGTAGGCCCTGTCGGCGGCCGAAGGGAGGTACTGCTGGTACCCCGACGGCCAGGCCTTGCGCGAACTCCCGGCCGACAGCTGTCGAGCGCGGCTACGAGAGTCAGGATCGTCGCGTGATCATCCGACTCACGTGATCCAGGACCGATCCGCGCGGCCGCGGGCTCCGAACCCCTGCGCGGGCGGCGACGGTGGGTGAGAATGACCGAGGTGCGGGTGGACAGCGGCGACACGGCGCGGTCGCTCGCGGCCGGCGTGCTGCGCGGGCTCGACGAGCTGACCGACCTCCTGGTCTCCGTGATCGGCGACCAGAACCCCGGCTACCGCCTGGTCGACGTCGTGCCGCGGGACGACCTGTGGCACTCGTGCCACGACAACCTCCGGCGGGTGCTGCAGCTCATCGGGCACCCCGGCGACGCCGGCGACTTCTACGACGCGGCTCGCGCGACCGGACGCCGCCGCGCCGAGCAGCAGCTGCCGCTCGATGACGTGCTGCGGTCCTTCCGGATCGGCGGGCGGCTGGTCTGGCAGGCCCTGACCGACCACGCCCGAGCCGCCGGAGAGGTGAACAACGAGGCGATGCTCGACCTCGCGACCCGGGTGTGGGAGGTCGTCGACGCGATCTCGGCCCAGGTCGCGCAGGCCTACCACGCGGCCGAGCGCAGTCTGGTGCGCGCGGACGAGCAACGACGCGCGTCGTTGTGGGAAGGACTGCTGCAGGGGCGAGCCGCCGACGCCGGGTTCGCCTACGAGGCCGGCCGCACCCTCCGCCTGCCGATCTCCGGGCCCTACGTCGTGGTCGCGGCCGCGGGTCCCGGGAGCGACGACTGCGTCGAGCCGCTGGGTGTCGCACTCGAGAAGCTGGGCTCGGCGTCGGCCTGGCAGTTGCGCGCCGACGTGCTCGTCGGCCTGGTTTCGCTGCCCGGCCGCGAGGTCGCGAAGGCCACGATGACCGTCGGGTCCGTGCTGGCCACCGCGGCCGGCGTCTCACTGGTCGTCGACGGGCTCGCCGCCGTGCACACCGCCTACCGCCAAGCGGTCCTGGCGATGCGGACCGTGCCGCCGGGCCGGACCAGCGTCGTGTGCCTGGCCGAACGCCTGCCCGAAGCCTTGCTGCTCAGCTCGCCGGAACTGACCGATTCGCTGCTGCAGACCCGGTTGGGTGGCCTGCTGGACCTGGGTGGGGACGAACGCGGTCTCCTGCTGGAGACCCTCGCGGTCTGGGTGGGCACCGGCGGGTCGGCGACACGCTCGGGGCAGGCGCTGCACTGCCACCGCAACACGGTGCTGAACCGGATCCACCGGATCGAAGGACTGATCGAGCAGCGGCTCACCGGCGGGGAAGTGCCGTTGGAGCTGGCGCTGATCGTGCGCGCGCTGCCGTTCCTCCCGCCACCGCGCCTGCCCTGACGGGCGCGGGCTGTGCACGGTGCACAACGGCACTAGGCCAAACGTAGGCACTCGGGGCATTCTTTCGGCGCCGTGATCTGTGTAACACTCCGGCCGGCGGCGTCCCAGCCCCGCACTTCTCCGACACCGTTGTTCGAGAGGAACCAGCCGCTCATGGCCCACCACGTCCCCGCCGCGCAGCCACCCGAACCCGAACCACGCAGCTTGGGCCGTCGCCGCTTCCTCGGCTTCGTGCTCGCCGCGCCGACGCTCGCCGTCGCCGCGCAGCTGGGCGCCGCCGAACTCGCGCCGGGGCAGGCCGAGGCGTCGATCCCGTCCCTCCCGCAGCCGGAGGACATCTTCGACCTCGGCGACCTGCAGAACCTCGCCGCCCTCCCGACCTCGGGCCTGGTCACCGTCGGTGTCGGCACCGACGGACGCGCGTCCTTCGCCGTCCCGCGGGCCGAGGTCGGGCAGGGGATGACCACCGCGGTCGCGATGATGATCGCCGAGGAGCTCGACCTGCCGCTGGACCGGATCGACGTCACCCTCGCCGACGCGCGGCCCGAGCTGCTGATGAACCAGCTCACCGGCGGGTCGAACTCGATGCGCAGCATCTACACCCCGGTCCGCACCGCCGCCTCGATCGCCCGGCAGCGGCTGCTCGCCGCGGCCGCCGCGCAGTGGGGCGTCCCGGTGTCGCAGCTGACGACGTCGGCCGGGACGGTCCGGGACGCCGGCGGCCGGCAGGCCGGGTACGGCTCCCTGTCGAAGGCCGCCGCGTCGGCCACGACGATCAGCGTGGTCGCCACCTTGAAGGCACGCTCGGAGTTCAAGGTCCTCGGCACCCCGCAGAACCGGGTCGACGCCCACGCCGCGGTCACCGGCCGCAAGCAGTTCACCCTCGACGTCGACGTCCCGGACGCGCTGCCGACCATGGTCGCGCGGCCACCGACGATCAACGGAACGCCGCGGACGATCGCCAACGCCGCGCAGGTCAAGGCGATGCCCGGGATCACCGACGTGGCCGCGATCTCGCACGGCGTCGCGGTGCGCGGCCGCACGTTCGGCCAGTGCATCGACGCGATCCGCGCGCTGAAGGTCACCTGGGGACCGGGCACGGTGGACGGTGAGTCCGACGCGACCGTGCTCAAGAAGCTCAAGGCCGCGCAGCTGCCGATGGCCGTGCCCGGCCTGCTCGACCAGTACATCGACGCGGAGTTCACCTTCGCCGCCGCCAGCAACAGCCCGCTGGAGACCGGCGCCGCGATCGCCGACGTCCGGCCGGACCGCGCGGAGATCTGGTCGTGCCTGAAGGTGCCGATCGTCGCGCAGGAGGACATCGCCAAGCAGCTGGGCCTGCCGCAGGACGCGGTGAAGGTGCACGTGACCCAGGGCGGCGGCTCGTTCGGCCGGCACCTGTTCCACGATGCGGCCGCCGAAGCGGCGGAGGCGTCTCAGAAGATGGGCAAGCCGGTCAAGCTGATGTGGTCGCGCACCGACGACTTCCGCCAGGGCCGCATCCACCCGATGTGCGTGTCGCGGGTACGGGCCACCTACCTGCTGGGCAACGTGATCAGCTTCGAACAGCGGCACACCAGCGTCCAGACCGAGTTCAGCCACGGGCTCGGCGAGATGCTGACGGCCTTCGCGTCGCGGCTGCCGATCGCCGGGAACCTGAGCTTCGCCGAGTCGATCTTCCTGCTGACCCAGTCCTCGCCCTACAACTTCGGCGTGACCACCCAGCTGCTCAACGAGATCCCGCTGAAGTTCAACACCGGCAGCATGCGCAACATCTACTCGCCCAACGTGGTCACCGCCGAGGAGCTCGTCGTCGACCAGCTGGCGAAGAAGTTCGGCAAGGACCCGGTCGCGTTCCGCCGTGAGTTCCTCAAGGACACCCGGCTGCGCGCGGTCCTGGACAAGGCCGCGCAGGTCGGGAACTGGGGCCGGGCCATGCCGGCCGGCACCGCACAGGGAATCGCGCTGCACTCGGAGTACCGCGGCGCGATCGCCGTACTGGTCGAGATCGACTGCCGCCCCGAGACCGTCAACCGCAAGATCCCGGACGCCGTCACCGGTCCGCGGGTGACGAAGGCGCTCGTCGTGGTCGACCCCGGGTTCGCGATCAACCCGCGCGGCCTGGAAGCGCAGATGATCGGCGGGCTCAACGACGGCATCGCGATGTGCCTGACCTCGAGCGTGCACATCAAGGACGGCATCCCGCTGGAAGGCAGCTGGGACAACTACTTCTACACCCGGGAGTGGAACACCCCGCCCGAGACGCAGGTCGTCGTCATGCCGAACACGTCGACCAGCCCCAGCGGCGCCGGTGAGCTCGCGGTCGCGCCGTCGTTCGCCGCGGTCGCCTGCGCCTACGCCCGGGCGGTGGGCAAGATGCCGACGTCGTTCCCGATCAACCACGGCACGCTGAGCTTCGAGCCGTTGCCGCTGCAGCCGTCCACGCCGCCGTCGCCCACCGACGGCCTCGACCACGCCTACTAGGAGCCAGCCGTGCCGCAACACACGTTCAAGGTCAACGGCCGGCAGGTCACCGTCGACGCCGACGACGACCTCCGCCTCCTGTGGGTCCTGCGCGACCTGCTCGGCATCACCGGCCCGAAGTACGGCTGCGGGCTCGACGTCTGCAAGGCGTGCACCAGCCACATCAACGGCAAGGCGTTCAACCCGTGCTCGGTGCGGGTCGCCGACATCAAGGACACCGACGAGATCACCACGATCGAAGGCCTGCCCGCGACCGTCGGGAAGGACCTGCACCCGATGCAGGAGGCGTGGCTGCAGCTGGACGTCGCCCAGTGCGGCTACTGCCAGCCGGGCCAGATCATGGCCGCGGTCGCGAAGGTCAAGCAGGCGACCGCCGCGGGCCACGCGATCACCGACGCCGACCTCGACGAGATCCGCAACATCTGCCGGTGCGGCACCTACGCCAGGATCCGGGAGGCGATCCAGGCGGGGGCCCGGAACATGTGACCGGGGACGGGGTTGCCTGCCTGGCAACAGCTGCTCAGGCGTAGCCGCGTTCGAGCATCATGCCGGCGGCCTTGTCGAACTCGGCGTCGGTCGGGATCGCGAAGCCCAGTGCGTTGGCGTAGCGGGTGATGATGCCGAACACGGCCGCGACCGCGGCCGCGTCCTCGAGTTGTCCCCGGGTGGCACCCGCGGCCAGCGCCGCCCGGACTTGGTCGCCCTGCAGGTCATCGGGGCTCGCCGTGATGGTTTCCAGAACGGCGAGCGTGGCGCGCAGGGACTCCGAGATGGGCGCGGTGTGGTAGTCGGCGAGGACCGCGTCCGCCACGGCCTTGTCCATCCCGTGCACGGCGATGGCCCGGTGCGCCCCGATGCAGAAGGGACTCGAGTTCCACTGGGCGACCATCGCGGCCATCAGTTCCCGCTCCGCCACGGACCAGTCGCTCGGTCCGCGCATCACGTCCTGCGTCCACGTGCCGAGGGCCGTGCCGACGAAACCCTTGTGGTAGAAAACAACCCGGGCCGCGTCCGGGAGACGCGCGCCCAGCGCCAGGGAGATCACCCGGATCAGCAGCCTGCTGCGGAGACCGTCACCGCGTTCGACCTCAGGCAGGCGCATCGGTCGCCTCCTCGATGACCCGGGTAGCGGTGTCCCAGCGAGCCAGACCCGCTCCGACGCAGGCGGACATGACGACTTCGAACGCTGCTTTGTCGCTGCCGGAAGCCTGCCGGACGGCGGCGACCTCGTCGTCGGTCACCCGGTAGGAGGCGACACCGATCTGCCGGGCCAGGGCGTCGTACGGTTCGGCCACCGGCGGCCCGCCCGCCGCCCGGGCCGCGACCGCGGTCCGGAGCGCGGAATCGGTGACTCCGGTGTTGCTCACCGCCGCGCGCAGTTCTTCCGCTCGATCGCGGTGTGTGCTCATGTGGCCTCTCCGCTGTTGCCAGGGTCAGGGGACGGTATCCGCTTCAGGCCTCCGCGGCATCCCGTCGCGTTGCCGCGCGGAACCGGTCGAGGTACCGCGGCCAGCCCGAGCCGGAGCCGAGGCTCGTGAAGCTTTCCCAGCCTTCGCCGTGCCGGTCGAGGTGGTGGTGGTCGAGGGCGACCCGGGTGCGGCCGGCGCCTTCGGCGGTGAACCGGATCTCCACCTCACTGGTGTGGCCGGGATCGGACTCCAGCTGCCAGCGTGGGCTGATGTCCCAGCTGAGGACCAGCCGCTCGGACGGCTCGAAGGCGAGAACCCGCGCCCAAGCGCACCGGCTGCCATCGGTGCCCACGTCGTACACGCTGCCGCCGGCCTGGGGCTCGAAAACCGTCCGCTCGATCGGCACCGCGAGCAGGTTGTGCTCGCGCGGCTTGACCTCGTCGAACCGTTCGGTGAACACGCGGAAGGCCTGCTCGACGGGAAGGTCGACAACGGTGTCGGCCTGAACCGAGGTGGCGGCCGGTGACGTGCTGCTCATGGGTGTGTCCTTTCGGCGAGTCGTCGGTTGACTCACCAGAGGACGAACGGCCGCCCGGCTTCTCGACGGCTCGTCCCGTCAGGTTTCCTGGATCCGGCCGGCGAGATAACGCCGGTCGGCGAGGGTGGTGGCGAGGTCGTGGGCACGCCGGTACGCCGCGGCTGCTTCGTCCGCGCGGCCGAGGCGACGCAGGAGATCGGCGCGAGCCGCGTGCAGCAGGTGGTAGCCGTCGAGACCCTCGATCCGGTCGACCAACGCCAGCCCCTCGGCCGGGGTGGTGGCCATCGCGACGGCCACGGCGTGGTTGAGGGCGACCACCGGAGACGGCGTCAACCCGAGCAGCTGCTCGTACACCGCGGCGATCGCGGCCCAGTTCGTGTCGGCAGCCGTCGGCGCCTGGGCGTGCAGGACCGCGATGGTCGCCTGCAGCACGTACGGCCCGGGCGCGCCGAAGCGCAGGGCCCGGTCCAGCAGGCCGACGGCTTCGGCGATCTCGGCGTGGTCCCAGCGTGCGCGGTCCTGGTCGTCGAGCAGGACCAGGTCGCCGGTCGGCGCGTACCGGGCGGCCGAGCGCGAGTGGTGGACCAGCAGCAGCGCGACCAGGGCGAGGGCTTCCGGTTCGTCGGGCATGAGGGTGGCGACGAGCTTGGCGAGCCGGATCGCCTCTTGCTGCAGTTCGCGGTACTCCGGCTGGTCGCCGCCGGCGGTGTAGCCGCGGGTGAAGATCAGGTAGAGCACGGTGAGGACGCCGGAGAGCCGCTCGGGCAGGAGGCGGTCGGCGGGGACTTCGAGGCTGATTCCCGCGTCGCGGATCTTGCGTTTGGCCCGCACGAGCCGCTGGGCCAGGGTCGGTTCGGCGACCAGGAAGGTCCGGGCGATCTGGCCGGCGGTCAGGCCGGCCACGGCTTGCAGCGTGAGCGCGACTCGCGCCTCTTCGGCCAGGGCCGGGTGGCAGCAGGTGAAGATGAGGCTGAGCCGCTCGTCGCCGATGCCGGGAAAGCGATCTTCGTCGAATTCCACGGTCGTCACCTCCGGTGGTTCGCCGAGCTGCGCGAGCTTTTCGCGACCTCGGCGGGCGCGCCGGAGCCGGTCGATCGCGGCGTTGCGGGCGGCGGTCAGCAGCCAGGCGACCGGGTCGTCGGGCGGCTGGTCCCACTTGCGCAGGGCGAGCGCGCACGCGTCCTGCAGCGCGTCTTCGGCGAGTTCGAAGTCGCCCAGCACGCGGACCAGGGCGGCGAGCATCTTGGCGCGGTGTTCGCGGTAGGTCTCCTGCAGGACGGGCGCGGCCGTCATGCGCCCGTCGACGCGCGGTGGTCGAGGTCCGGGACCCCGGCGATCGGGCGGACCTCGATCGTGCCGTCCGCGGCCATGGGACAGAGCGCGGCCAGCTCGAGGGCTTCGTCGAGGGTGCGGCAGTCCAGGACGTAGGTGCCGCCGAGGTGCTCGTGGGTCTCGGGGAACGGGCCGTCGGTGATCAGCGTCTTGCCGTCACGGACGCTGACGGTGGTGGCGGTGTGCTCACCCTGGAGGGGGTGGCCGGAGACGAACGCGCCCCGCCGGCGGCATTCCTCGGCGAAGGCGTTGACCCTGGCCAGTGCGTCGGGGAAGGCCGGGTCGCCGGGTTCGGGGCGATGGCAGTTGTAGATCAGCAGCATGTACTGCACGTGGCCTCCAGCTCGAGCTGTGGTGCTGTCGTCGAAGAGGATGACGAACGGATCGACCGTAACTCGACACCCCGGCCGCTCACGGGTGCCGGATCAGGCCGGCCGGTGCGGGAGTCAGCGGGAACCACGTGTCCCGCCGCAGGATCCAGGTGCCGTCCGCGGTCGGGTGGGCGGTGCCGAGGTTGATGACCGCCGCGGTGCCGGGGAACCCGCCGGCGACGATGCGGTCGCCCTCGCGCAGCACGCCGGGACCGGCGGTGAGCGTGGTCAGCTCGCCGGGGCCCGTGGCGAGGCCGACCGGGCGATCGCTGGTCGCGGTCCGGGCGCTCAGCCCGGATGTCCGCAGCGTCGTCAGGTCTGTGCCGGCCGAAGCGGTGGGCCCGCCGCTGGTGACGACGCCGATCAGCCCGTCGTGGACCGTGAGCAGGTCACCCGGTTGCGCGTCCGCCGCACCGGTGACGGTGAAGGTGCCGTCGAGACGGGGGTCCGCGGTGACGGTACGAGTGGCCGGGTCGTCGGCTGCCGCGGCCAGGGCGGCGATGCCCCGTTCTCCGCGGTCGCCGAACGCGAGCTCGGTGTTCCATGCGGCTGCCTGCGGCGGCAGGGCCACAGTCAGCAACCCGTTGAGGGGCGAGCCGGCGGTGGCCGCGATCTCTTGCTCGACGGCGCTGGTGCTGTACCGGGCGCCGGGCATGCCTGGCGCGACGAGGGCGGCCGCCCAGCTCGCCGGGGGCTGATCCCCGGGCGCGGGTCTGGAGACGACGAAGCCGTAAGCCGCCGGGACGGGCGCGCTCGTGGAGACGGTCAGCTGGGCTCGCACCGTCACCGTCGTGGTGCCGGTGGTCGACGGCGCGGTCATGAAGCCCAGCGACGTCCTTCCGGTCGCGTCGGTGCGGCGCAGGACGACCAGAGTGGCGTTCTGCCCGCCGAGCGGCCCGGCGTAGAGCACGGCGGCTTCTGATCCGGGCGCGGCTGCGAGGCTGGCGTTCGCCCAAGCCAGTTTGGCGCGGCCGACCAGCGCGGTGTCGCCGGCCAGGGGGCCACGCGCGGGCCACTGGGTCACCGCGATGGGCTGGGCCGTGGCTTGATCACCGTCGAAGGCCGTCGCGAGCGCGGCGCCGCCACCGGCCGCGACGACCGCGGCCACCGCGACTCCCGTCACGGTCCGCCGCCGTCGTAGCGCCCGCGCCTGCAGGACCCGATGCGCGACCGAGGCGGCCTCGCCGTCCACGGAACGGATGGTGTCGTCGATCTTGACCGCGGTCCTTTCGGTTGTGTCAGGTGGCTTCCATGTCCACACCGGCTGCCCGCCCGGTCGGCGGCACCGGGGCGGGGACCGGCTCGTCGGACGGCGGGTCCAGTATCAGCCGTGTCAGGGCAGTGCGGGGACTGAGTGCCCGGAGCTGGTTGAGCTCGCCGAGCGGCTTGCGGAGCTGCTCGAACTCCGGGCCGACCTCGCCGCGGATCTGCTCGTGGGCGTTCGCGAGGGCGTCCTTGGCCTTCTGGGTGGTCTTGCGGACGGTCGCGATCGCGCCGGGAAGTCGTTCCGGTCCGAGGATGAACAGCGCGGCGACCAGCAGGACGAGCAGGTGCTCCGGGCTGAGTCCGAACATCGTGACCTCCGGTCGCGGGTACAGGGCGGGCGATACCCGAGCCAGTCGGCGCTCTTCTCGTTCGAGGCCGCTGGCACAGCGGATGGGTCGGGGCCGGCGCCGCTGCCGTCCGCGGAGCCACGGATTTTCCCACACGCACTTTGAGCCGGCGCGCGGATAGCATCGTCGGCATGCAGACCGCGGCCGGTGTTGTTCTCGCGGGTGGGCGCTCCACCCGCATGGGACAGGCCAAGGCCGACCTCGAATGGCACGGCTCGACGCTGCTCTACCGCACCACCGCCCTGCTGACCCGGACGCTCGACGGCCCCGTGGTCGTCGTCGCCGCGCCCGGGCAGGAGCTGCCCGCGCTTCCGCGCGGCGTGCGCGTCGTGACCGATCCGGTTGAAGGCCTCGGGCCGATGCAGGGCCTCGCGGCCGGATTCGCGGCCGTTGCGCAGGAGGCGCCGGTCGCGTTCGCGTGCTCGGTGGACATGCCGTTCCTGCACCCGGCGTTCGTCCGCCGCGTGCTGCGCGGGCTGGCCGACACCGGCGCCGACATGCTCCTGCCGGTCGCTCGCGGGTTCCGGCAACCCCTCGCCGCGGGCTACCGCGCCGAGCTGGCCGGGCTGATCGCGAAACTGGTGACCGAAGGCGATCTGCGTCCCGGCATGCTGGCCAAGCACTGCACCGTGGCGAAGCTCGAAGAGGACCAGCTCCTCGACGACAGCGCCCTGGAGCGCGACGACCCGACGCTCGAATCCGTCGTGAACGTCAACACCCCCGAGGACTACGCGGCGGCCCGGGCCAGGCCACCGGCCGAGGTCACCATCGAATGCTTCGGCTCCCTGGCCCGCGGCGACGGCCATTGCCCCCGCCGCGTCCCCGCGGCGACGCTCGGCGCGGCCGCCGAAGCGGCCGAACTCACCCTGGACCGGCACATGGTGGCCGCGCTGAACGGCGACCGGGTGACCCGGGACCCGCTGCTCCCGCTGGTCGCCGGCGACGCCGTGGCGTTCCTGCCGGCCGACGCCGGCGGCTGACCAGGCCTGGACAAAGCGCTGTCCTATGTGGAAAAGTTGTTCGGTCCGGACGCCGACATCGCGGTCGTCCGGCTCGTCCACCGCGACCAAGGCCTGCTCGTGGCATCAGGCAATCCGCCACTGTGGACGCTGCTTGAGAATGCGGATTTCCGACAGAGGCGGAGAAACTCGGAGTAATGCCCGATACTCCGTCCGCCGGGAGCGACCACGTGCGTGGTCGGTGCGACACCGAAACCGCCTGCGCCGCCGAAACCGGCGGACTTCGGTCCGGCACCTCGGCACCTCCGCCGGTTACGCGGGGCTCGCGGTCGGCGCGGTCGGCCTCGGCCTGGCGAGGTTCGGTGCTGGCTACGTCCTGATCGGGGGAGCGGTGCCGGTCGCCGATGTCACCGCCGCACCCGCGCCGCGCACGTATTCTCCCTATGGGGCGGGCGATCGTCTGCTGAGACGAACCGATCGGACGTGGGCATGACCGGGTACGGCCGGGACCGGGAACGCAGGCGGCGCACCCGCACGGTGCTCGGCGCCGGTCACGTCACGGCGTTGACGGCCCTGCTCGGTCTCAAGACCGGCTGGGTCCCGGCGGCGGCCACCCTGCTCGGCCTCCTCGCACTGGTGTACGTGGTGTTCTCGCTGATCGCGTGGCGGGACACCCGCGCCGAGCGCCGACGACGTGCCGCGGGGCAGCCGCCGTCGTGGTCGGCTCAGCTGCCGGTGCCGGTCGCCCAGCTCCTCGGCGCCAAGGCGCCCGGCCGTCACGCCCGCCGCGCCGACGAGGTGGGTGAGCTGCTCGGCCGGTTGTCCCTCCGAGACGGCGAACTGTGCTGGGAGCCGCGAAAAGCAGATCGCGACCGTGGCGTCGGCCCGCTGACGTTCGACCGGTCGTGGACAGCGGAGGTCGTCCCGCTTCGGGGCCCGGGAGACCAGGGCTGCCTGACGCTCACCTCCTCCGAGGGCACGGCGGCGGACCTCTGGATCCGCCATCCGGCGGACCTCCGCCAAGCCTTGACGGCGCTCGTCCGGTAGCTGTCTCGGCCACAGCTCGGTCTCCTGCTAGCTTGCTCGGGTGAGTCTCCTCGACGACGTGGCCGAACGTGACGGCTGGCGGTGCTGGGTCTGCGACGAACCCGTCGACCCGGACATGTCGGTCAACGATCCGCGCGGGCCCAGCGTCGACAGCCGTACCGCGGACCGCAAAGCCAAGATCGCCGAACGGCTCGCGCACCGCGGGTGCAACACGCGCAAAGGCGCGGTCAAGGTGGTCATCGCCTGGCCGGACCGCCTGCACGTGGTCGAACCCGCGCCGCTGAGCACGGTCGCCGGCCGGCTGGAGCGCAAGGGCGGCCGCGAGATGGTCGCGCGGTGCCCGACCGAAAAGGACGCCCGGGAGGCGGCGGACTGGCTGGTGGACCGGTTCTCCCGGCTGCTGCCCGGGCTGCCGGTGACGGCCGCGGTCGAGCCGGGCGGCGGTCAGTTCCTCGTCATCTTGGCCGCCGGCCGCCGCTGAGCGGGGCGTCAGCCGAGCCAGCCCGCGTCGGTCGCGACGCGGATGCTGTCGACGAGCGAGCGGGTGCGCAGCTTCGTCTGGATCGCGGTCAGGTGGTTGCGGATGGTGCCGGGCGCCAGCCCGAGCGAGGTGGCGATCTCCTTGGGCGGGCTGCCGGCGGCGGCCGCGGTCAGGACCTCCTGTTCCCGAGGAGTCAGCGGGCTTTCCTTGACCGACCAGGCCGACAGCGTCAAGCTGCTGCTGACGGCGCGCTGTCCGTTGCCGACCGTGGTGATGACGTCGTGCAGCCGGTCGACCCCCTCGTGCAGGAAGACCACTCCGCGCGGTTTCAGGCTGAGGATCTCCTGCGCGTCCTGGCTGGACAACGACGACACGAGGAAGATCAGCCGCTTGCCGTGCGATTCCGGCCGGGGCGAGGGCGGCGGGCGGTGCCGGTCGGCCTCCCGCGGGTGGAGGACGAAGACCAAGCCGTCGGCGGCGGCGAGCGCGGCGCGGGCGAGTGCGAGCTGCCCGAAGCCGAACACCCGCTCCGGGTCGAAGTCGTACGTGCAGGCGAGGAGCGCCGCGATCGCCGCGCGATCGATGCTGTCCGGGCCGATGAGTACGGCGTGCTTCATGGCGGCTCGCAGGGGTTTGCTCTTTAAGGTCTGTTTACTTGATCACGGTGACGGAACTCTACGTGCCGGTACCCCGCGCCGTATTCACCCTTGAGGGTGAAGGTGGATCAAGTGAACGATCGTCGGCGTCCGGGCCTATGTGGACGAACGCTGTCGCGGCTTCCCGGACGGCGCAGCGACTTCCGGCCGCAGGTTGTCCATGAGCCGGCCGAGGGCGAACCGGAAGCGGTCGTCACCGGTGCCGGAAATCAGCTCCGCTGCGTGGCGTCGCGTATGCGGGAACCTCTCGGCGGGCAGTGCGGAGAAGCGGTCCAGCAGCTCCTCGGGGCCGAGCACCCATTCCTGGTCCTGGTGCCGGCGTCGGTGCTCGACCAGTGACCGCTCCAGGGTGTACGCGCTGACGTAGAGCGACAGCGCGTCGCGGGCCCAGCCGGCCGTCCTCGGCTCGATGCCGGCGGCGAGCAGGATCGCCAGGATCCCTTCGCCGACCCGCAGCGTTTCCGGGTGCGTCGGCACCATGGCCAGCGCCGCGCGCGAGACCCCGGGGTACCGCAGGTACAGGTCGCGGATCTGCGTGTAGACCCCGGCCAGCTGCTCGCGCCAGGAAGCGGGGTCCGGTTCGGGGAGCACCACCTCGGCGTAGAGCCTGCCGATCAGCAGGTCGTCGATGTCGCCCTTGGTGACGATGTGCGCGTACAGCGACGACGGACCCGTGCCGAGCACGGCGGCGACCCGGCGGATGGTCAGCGCGTCGTACCCCTCGGTGGCCACGACTTCCAGGGCGGCGTCGGTGATCCGGTCGACGGTGATCGGCTTCCGGCGCTGGCGGGGCTCGGCGGGCATGGCCGTCACTATAGCTTGACACGATCTTAGTTCGTCAGATAGAACTTAGATCGTCAAAACGAACTTAGTTCGTTCCGATCGTCTGGAGGTAGCCGGATGCGAGTGTCCGTTGTCGGGGCCGGCCTGGGAGGGCTGGCTCTCGCGCAGGGTCTGCGTGGCGCCGGGATCGAAGCCGACGTGTTCGAGCGTGACCCGGCGATCGCGGCGCGGTTCCAGGGCTACCGGCTCGTGCTGAACCCGGCCGGTTTCCAGGCGGTGCGCGACTGCCTGCCGGCGCGCTGGCACGCCCTGCTGGACGAGATCGTCATGGAGGCCGCCGCGGAGCAGCTGATCCTGGACCCGCAGCTGAACGAGATCGGCAGGCTCGGCGCGGGCCGGACCGGCCTCGTGGTCGACCGGCAGGTGCTGCGCCACCTGCTGACCACCGGCCTCACCGTGCACACCGACGCCGCGTTGACCGGCTACGACACCCTCGCCGACGGCACCGTCCGAGCCCGGTTCGCCCGCCGCGACCCGGCCACCGCCGACCTGCTCGTCGGAGCCGACGGCGTCAACTCCGCGGTTCGCGGCGTGCTGTCGCCGCGGACCACCCCGGCCGACACCGGCGTCCGGTTCGTCATCGGCCGCACCCCGCTGACCGGCGAGTTCGCCACCCTGGCCAAGGCCTACGGTTCGAAGATCACCGGTGACGGCGTCAGCCTGCTGCTCGGCGCGATGCGCTTCCGGACTCCGCCGAAGCAGGCCGCCGAGCACCTGGCCCCCGAAGTCACGCTGCCCGACATCGGCGACTACGTGCGCTGGGCCATGATCCTGCCGCCGGACGGCTCGCCGGCGGGCCTGACCGCGCAGGACGCCGTGCTGTCCCATGTGGACGGTTGGCACCCGGAGCTGCGGGCACTGGTCGAACAGGCCGACCCGGACAACAGCACGCTGCTGTCCATCCGGGTGGTCCGGCCCGGAGCGCGCTGGGCGCCCGGGCCGGTCACCCTGCTCGGCGACGCGATCCACGCGACGTCCCCGACCGGCGGCAACGGCGCGAACACCGCACTGCGCGACGCCGACCTGCTGCGCCGCTGCCTCATCGAGGCCGGCGAAGGCCGCCAGGACCTGCTCGACGCGGTCGACGGCTACGAGCGGCAGATGTTCGAGTACGGCGCCGAAGCCGTGCGCAGCAGTCTCGAGAAGCTGCCCGCCTTCGTCCCTGAAGCAAGTCGCTAGGAAGGGGTCACATCAGACGCTCGCCTCGCCGAACCAGCGCCGGGCGGCTCGTTCGAAGGAGCCGCGATCGGGCACGTGCTCTCCGGTCCAGGCGACGACCCCGTCGGGGCGGACCAGGAGCGCACCGAGGCCGAGGTCGTTTTCCGCGGTTCCCGCGGCGTACCGCAGCTCGCTTTCCCATCCCGCCGCGGAAGCACGCAGGTGCTGGTCGGGGCTGAAGTCGAGCGCGGCGCCGCGGCCGTCCCGCATGAGGTCGGCGAGGCTCGTGCCGTCGTCCAGCCGGAAGTCCGGCGCGACGCGGCCGACCAGCGGCCGGTCGTCGCCGAGGTCGTGGCGGGCCGACATGCCGGAAAGCTTCTCGAACACGTAGGTCGTCCCGTTCCGGGTCCGGAGCAGGTCGCGCAGCACGCTCTGGACGGCCTGGGCGTGCGGATCCGGCCGCATCGACGCCACCTGGGCCCGCGTCCAGCCGAGCGCCCAGGCGCCGACCGGGTGGCGCTCGCGGGTGTAGGTGTCGAGCAGCCCGTCCGGGGCCTGGCCGCGCAGGGTCGCCGCGAGCTTCCAGCCCAGGTTGGCGGCGTCGCCGATGCCGGTGTTGAGCCCCTGCCCGCCGAGGGGCGAAACGATGTGCGCGGCGTCGCCGGCGAGCAGGACGCGGCCCCGCCGGTAGGTCGTCGCCTGCATCGCGCGGTCGGTGTAGCTCGAGGCGAGGTGGACCTCCGTCAGTGTCACGTCGGTGCCGGAGACGCGCCGCAGCACTTCCTGGAGGTGTTCGCGGGTGACCTCCCGCGAGCGGTCGAACGCGCCGCCGTCGAAGTCCATCACGCCGATGTGCCCCTCCGCCGCCATCCGGATGTACATGCCGCGCGGCGTCGGAGTGAACCCCGGCCTCAGCTTTTCGACGTCGGGGATGGTGGCGAGGGCGACGTACCCGGTGAACTGCGGCTCGGTGCCGGTGAACTCGAAGCCCGCGAGCCGGCGCACCGCGCTGCGCCCGCCGTCGCAGCCGACGGCCCAGCGCGCCGGGTACTCCCGTGCGCCGGCGCGCACGACGACGCGCCCGTCGTCCTGGGTGAGACCGTCCACGGCGACCCCGCGGCGGATCTCGACCCCGAGCTTGGCCGCCCGCTCGGACAGCACCGCTTCGACCGTGTCGAGGCTGGTCATGACGGCGTCCGGCACCGAGCCGGGCAGCCGGAACGGCAGGGCGGCGAGGTCGACGTCGGCCGCGTCGAGCACGATCCCGGCGAAGTGCCCCGCGAACCGCGGCCGAGCCGGGTCGTCGTCTTCGGCGGCGCCGAACGCGGGACCGGCCTCGGTCAGCAGTGGCTCGAGGAGCCCGCGCCGGTGGAACGCCGCGACGGAAGCGGCGAACAGCCCGCGCCGCCCGAGCGGGGCCGTCCGCCACGGCGCGCCAGGCTCCGGCTCCCGCTCGAGAACCAGGACCGAGCAGCCCGCGAGGCCCAGTTCGCAGGCCAGGAACAGCCCGACGGGCCCGGCGCCCACGATCACCACGTCATGCATGAGAAATCCCCTTCCGCTCACCGGATCTCGGCGACCGGTTCAGGCTGCGGCGGGCCGCGCTCAGGGCGCGCACACGGCGCTGGCACGGGGGTGTCAGGCGCGCACAGCGCTGACGCCGGAGAGGGCGCGCGGGCTCCGGAGCGGGCAGGATGGGGTGCGGGGGAGTCGTGCTCGCCGGACGCACGATCCCTTTCCGGCCCGAGGATTGGACGCAATTGGGACGCTCGTCGGTGTTCACCTTCCAGTACATCGCCATCGACACCGAGGCCGGTGTCACGCCGGAAGAGTTCGAGTCTTTCGTGCGTGCCGAAGGCGTTCACCTGCCCTTGTACCCGGGGTGGCGGTGGACTCTGCTGCGCGGGTTGCGCGGCGAGCGGACCGGCCAGTACCTGATGCTGTACGAGATCGAGAGCGCCGAGCAGCGCGACCGCTACGTCACGGCCCGGGGTGAGCAGACCGAGCAGGCCCGGCTGTTCTGGGCGCAGCACCCGGAGGCGGAGGCGGTGCTGGCGCGGTGGCGGCGGCTGGGCACGTTCGCCGGGCTGCCGACGTTGTTCACCGACTACCGGCTGCTGGCCGACAACCCGCGGAGCACGGTCACGCCCGGCCCCCGCTACCGCGACCGCCCGGGGGAGGAGCCCGTCGCCCGGGTCGTCGGGATCCACAACCTGGCGTTGCGCGCCGGCGTGACCGAGGAGATGTTCGACCGCTTCATCGCCGAGAACCACCACCGCATCGACGACTACCCGGACTGGCGGTTCCACGTGCTCAAGGGCGAGCGGGGCAACCGCCTCGACCAGTACGTGATGATGATGGAGATCGCGAGCCTGGACGCGCTGGACGTGTTCTACCCCGAGCCCGACATCGCCACCGGCGAGGCGGCGGAGTTCGCGTCCGCCCATCGTGACACCAAACAGATGTACGAGGAGTGGAAGCAGCTGGCCTCGTTTTCCGGCTCACCGCAGATCTACACGGACTACCTCGCCGTCGCGGAGAATCCCGCGTAGTCCCGCACGCCAGGATATCAGCACTGGCTTATATAAGGCAGATGTGGCGCGATCACGGAGGTGATCCGGGCCGAGTTCGCGCTGTCGCAGCCGGCTGTCTCCCAGCACCTGCGCGTTCTGCGTGAGAGCGGATTCGCGTCGGTCCGGGCTGAGGGGGCTCGCCGGTTCTACGCCGTCGATCCCTTGCGGCTGAGGGAGGTTGACGTGTGGCTGGACCGGTTTCGCGGGTTCTGGGACCAGCGGCTCGATGCCCTGGGAACCGAGCTGGCCCGCGGCAGACGCGCATCCCGGACCTCGGGTGCCGGCGAGAAAGGACCATGACATGAAGGACGTGCTCGACGAACTGGCCGCTGCCCGCCGGGCGATGGGCACATCGACCCTGCCCGCCGGCGACGCGTACACCATCGAGCTGCGGCGTCGCTACGACGCGCCGGTCGAAGACGTGTGGGACGCCATCACCGACCCCGAGAGACTGGGCCGCTGGTTGAAGCCGGTCACCGGGGACCTGCGGCTCGGCGGGTCGTTCGTGCTGGACGGCGGTGAGCACGGCGAAATCCTCCGGTGCGACCCGCCGCGGCGGCTGCGGGTGTCGTGGCTCTTCGGACCGGACGCCGACGAGTGGCCGGGGACGAGCGAGGTCGAGGTACGCCTGTCCCGGGCCCGGCCGGGGACACCGAGCTCGAACTGGTCCACGCGGCAGCCGTCGGGGAGCCCCTGTTCCCCACCTACGGCCCCGGTGCCGGCGGTGTGGGCTGGGGCCTGCATCTCCTCGCCCTGGCCGGGTTCCTGGCCGACGGCGAGACCCTGGACCACGAGGAGTTCCGGACTTTGCCCGAGGGGCGCGAGTTCGCTCGGCGCAGCGCCGCGGCATGGGGCGAAGCGCACCTGGCGGCCGGCGCCCATCCGGATCACGTGGCGGCCGCGGTAGCCGCCACCACCGCGTTCTACGCGCCCGAAGGGAACGCGCGATGAAGTACACCACCTCGATCGAGATCGCCCTGCCCCGCGAGAAGGTGGTCCAGCTGGTCGCCGACCCGGCGCACCTGCCGAAGTGGCTGCGTGGCCTGGTCCTGCACGAGCCGGTGAACGGGGTGCACGGCCAGGTCGGCACCACCTCGCGAGTCGTGTTCCAAACGGGGAAGCGGAGGATGGAGGCCACCGAGACCATCACGCGCCTGGAACCTGCGGACCTGCACGCGGTTCCCAGTTCGGTCGTGGTGCACTACGACCGCGAGATCGTCGGCGAGGGGATGTGGCAGGCCCAGCGCGACCGGATCATCGCCGCCGGTCCGGGCACGACGCTGTGGGAGAGCGAAAGCGAGTTCCGGTTCGACGGGTTGCCGATGCGGCTGATGGGGCGTCTGATGCCCGGCGCCTTCCGCAAGCAGTCGCGGCAGCACATGCAGGACTTCAAGGCGTTCGCCGAGCAGGGGACGGACGTCCGCCAAGAGACGAACTGATCTGTCACTCGGTGGAGAGCGCGATCGCCTACGACGTAGGCGTTGCCGCTTCTGCTGAAGGGCGACCTCGCTGACTGTCAACGCGGCAGGAACGGTCCCCGCAACGGCGTTCCACAGGCTCCACGTGGCGCAGTCCAGCCGGACTCATCGGAGTACCTTGCTCGCGACCACCATGTAGTTCTCGGCCTCAAGATCGAATGTGCTCAGTTCCCTCTGGAGTCCGACCCGGTGCAGCTCGACTTCGAGTTCCTCGTACCGGTAGGGCCAGCAGGACAGCAGTTCCGAGCGGACGAGAACCGACCCGGTCACATCGACTTGCGCGATCGCGATCTCGATGTGGTGCTCCTCCTCCCAATGCTGCGCGATCTCCCAGCGGTAAACCACGACGGCATCGCGACCGTTCCGGCGGACGAGCCGGTCACCGATGTCCAGCCGGGAACCCCTGGCCCTCACGAGTTCCCAAGTGCGGGATGTGAGTACCAAGCGCCCGCCAGGGCGCAGAAGCCGTGACATCGACTCCAGAGCAGCACCTCGGCCTGTCGCGCCCGCGGCATGGTGGAGCGAGTTGCCGACGCAGAACACCATGTCGAACGTGTTGTCCTGGAAATGGCCGGGTAACTCTTCCCAGTTCGCCCGCACGGCCCGGACGGATGCCCCGAACTCCTCGGACAACTGTGCGGTCCGACGAACCATCGCCTCGCTGGCGTCGGTTGCGACGACCTGCATGCCACGACCGGCGAGGCCGACCGCCAGCTGTCCGGTTCCGCACGAACAGTCGAGGACGTGAGCGTTCGGCGGCAGCAGATCGAGGACGTCGCCGAACGACGCAGCGAACTCGGCCGGAGGCAACTTCGCCTCCGAGATGAGCCATTCGTACACCTCGGCAAGCACGTCATAATCTGTCACGACTATCACCTCCGTCGCGCGGCAGACTCACGGTGGGACACAGTCCATCAGCGGAGCAACCCGGGCACCAATGGTTTTCGCAAGGATGGCTCCGACGGTGTTCGTGGGTTGTCAGCGCCCAAGTGCCGCTCGGTCCTTGACAACCAGTTGCTGCGTGGCCGAACGCCTCGTGGCGACGGCTGCGATGGCCTTGCGGGCGGCGATGCGGCTCTACGAGCTGGGCCTGGGCATGCGAGGGCGTTTATTGCGGTGCTCTGCAAGGAGTCGATGGAGAGCCATCGGGAGCCGAACGACGCGGCACCTTGGCGACGGCGGTCAGGAATACGACGCGTCGCGCCCATGCCATCGTCGCGCTGCCCTCGGTCCGCCGAGCGGTCCTGTGTGGAGCGACGGCACCCGGCTGCGCGCGGACGTGGTCAGCCGGTGCACCGGATCCGCCCGGCCCTGTTCCACCTCGCGGACAGGTTAGGCGAGTAGCACGTCGAACCCGGGCGCCGCGTTTCAACGGCGCATCGCCGGCACCTTTCCCAGGGATGTGCAGGTTCAAGATCGCTGCCCGCTCTGCTTGCCGCTGGTCCGGCGAGCCGTAGTCGGCATCCGCGCCTACCTCGAAGACGTCCCGTTCGGTTCGCCCGGCCGGGCCGAGCATGCGTGGCGCCGTCCCGTCCCGATCGGCGGTGTGCCGGGGACTGTGGTGGCATGGGGACCGAGTGACCGGACGAACGGGAGGCCAGGAGTGGGGCAGAAGATGCGCTGGGCTGTTGTCAGCGGAGACGGGTTGCCGGTCAGCGGGCTGCTGACGATCTTCCGCAACATCGTCGACCGGGCGCGCGCGGCGGACCTGCTGGAGTTCCCGGTCACCGCGGACCTCGGCTATTCGTGGCGGGCGGACAAGCAGCGGTTCTTCCCGCGTGGCCTGCCGGGCGCGGAGTACCCGTCGTGGCTGCGGGTCTCCGACGCGGTTCCCGTGCCGATGGACCCGGCGCCGTGGATGGAAAAGCTCGACACGCTCCGCCGGACCGTGGCCGCGCCGGAGGAGCTGGACGAGACCGAAGCCGCCGCTTTGCGGCGCGAGATCGAGATCTACAGCGCGTACTACGAGGAGTACTTCTACGACTGGTTCACCGAACACGACGTCGACTGGGTGGTCGCGATCAACCTCACCCTCTCGGACGCCGTCCCGGTCACCACGGCGCTGCACCGCGCCGCGGCCCGCCGGTGGGCGGGGGACCGGCCCGGCGGAGTGCTGTACTGGGACCACGACCTGTTCGGCAGCTGCGCGATCTTCGAGGACGGCAAGCGTTTCTACCCCGCCGCGCCCAACGACTTCACGCCCGTGCCCGGCACCACGGAATCGGACCGCTGGGCGGTGGTGTCGCCGGCGCTGCTGACCGAGGCGCAGAAGTACCCGTCCGAGCTCGAGCCGGAGCTGCTCACCAACGTCCTCCCGCTGGTCCCGGACGGCCCGCTCGAGTCCCGCCACCAAGAGTTCCTGGCCGAACGCGACATCGAGCCGGGACGCCCGGTCGTGCTGGTGCCTGTGCGGGTCTTCGCGGTGAAAGGGGTTGAGATCTCGGTGCGGGTGTTCGCCGGAGTGCGTGAGGAGTGCGCGCGTCTCGGTGTCCCCGACCCGGTCCTGCTGGTGTTCGGCAGCCTCGACGAGGAGCCGGGGTACGCGGAGGTGGTGCGCGAAGCCGTGGCGGAGACGAGCACCGCCGACGCCGTCCGGTTCCTCGACGGGGTCCCGATTTCGAGCCACCGCGACAGCAGCGGCACGTGGCGGCTGGACGAGATCGACCTGCTGCGGGTGGCGCGAGCCTCGCACGGCGCGGTGCTGTTCACGCCGAGCTGCGTCGACGTCGAGACGGTCGGGCTCGGGCCGGCCCTCGCGGCGCTGGCGGGCATCCCTTGCGCTGTAACGCCTTACGACGCGTTCGGCGCGCACTTCGGCCCCGGCTTCGCCCGCGTCGAGGTGGACCCCGAGGAACCGCGCCCGGCCGGCCGGGAACTGGCGCGGCAGCTGTCGGCCTTGCGCGAAGGCGACGAGTCTCTGGCTGTGGTGATGCGGGCCAACTTGGCGCGGGTGGAAGAGCGTTTCCCGGACGGCCCGTGGACGGCTTTCCTGACCGCGATGGCCGACGGAACAGCCTGACACCGTGAAAGCGGGGCATGCCGGATCACCACCGGGTAGCGGCTCCGGGTTCGCGAACATCCGCTCCGCTGCCATCCCCGGCTGCAGGCAGTTCCCCGGTGTTCAGCTCATGCGCGTCGGTGCGGGCGCGCTCCAGCCGCTGGAGCGGATCCACTCGGCCAGGTCCCAAGTGGCGGGCTCGATCGCCCGCACTGCTGCGAGGTCCGACGGGTGTTCGGACGCCTCGGCGAACTGGCGGAACATCGCCTTGTCGAGGTCGTTGCCGAGGACGCTCAGTGGCAGGGCCTCGTAGCGCGCCGGGAGCCCGGCGTGTGCGCCGAACGCGGCGGCGATCCGGCTACCCGTCAGCTCGTCGCCGACGACCTCGACTGCTCCGCTCGGCACGTCCGCCGTGCCGAGCAGGATCGAGGCGGCGACCCGGCCGATGTCCTTGATCGAGATCATCTTCAGGGCGATGCCGTCCGGCAGCGGCAGCCTCAGCACGATCGTTCCGTTCTCCAGGCGCGGCGCCATCACGGTCGCGAAGTTCTCCATGAAGGCCGTCGGGCGAACCATCGTGGCCCGCAGGCCGGAAAGCTTCAGGTATTCCTCGATCCGGTGCTTCGAGTCGTGGTGCGGCACGCCCGTTTCGCGATCCGCCCCGAAAACCGAGTTGAACACGACGTGCGGCACGCGTGCCGCGGCCGCCGCATCGACGAGGGCGGTGCCCACTCGGATTTCCTCCTCGATCTCCTCGAGGCTGTTCGCCTCCGGGGTCATGAAGTAGAAGGCAGCAACCGACTCCAGCGCGGCGGCCGTTGACGCCGGGTCGTCGATCCGGATGGCCGACAGTTCGACGCCCCGGGCGGCCAGCGCCCGCGCCCGCTCGGACTCGGGGGAGCGGACGAGGGCCCGCACCCGCGCTGCTCGGGCGAGTAGCGCGTCGACGACCGCCCCGCCCTGTTGCCCTGTCCCACCGAAGACCGCGATCGTGCCGTTTTCCCGCATGTCGACCACCTCTCATCAGTTCATGTCGTGAACCATATTAGTTCACGGCATGAACTGATGGCAACCTGCGCGGTGAGTCAGGGCGAGGCGGACCCCGGGACGCCCGCCGCGTCCACGATGGCGGTGGCGACGCGTTCGAAGTCGCGCTGGTCGTCGGCGTCGAGGTTCTCCGCGATGTCGGGGAGGCGCTTGGTCGTCTCGGCGTAGATGGCTTCGGCGAGCACCTTCCCCGTGGGTGTCACGCCGAGCATGATGACCCGCCGGTCCTGCTCCGAGTTCGCCCGGCTGACGAGTTCGCGCCGCTCGGTGCGGTCGACGAGCTGGCTCAGCGCGTTCTTGGTCATGCCGAGTGAGCTGGCGAGGTACGCCATCCGCTTCGGCTCGTCTTTGATCGCGCACAGCAGCGTGGCTTGCGTGGGGGTCAGGTCGTATTCGGCGCAGATCTCCGCGTACCTGCGCTGGATCAGGACCGAGAGCCAGAAGAGCTTGTCGCCGTAGTCCACGCCCGCCTCCTGTCTCCCGATGCTGAACGTCCAGCCTACCGGCCGCGGGCCGGCCCGCCCGACGTTCAGGTCTGCGCTGTCCACCGCTACATCGGGAACTTCGCCCGGAAGGCAGCCGAGATCGGTTCGAGGTCGGCGACGAGGCGGTCGAGATCGCCGGGGCTCAGTGCGTGGTACGGCGCCTCCGCGAGCCGGTCGGTCAGTGCTTCGACCCGTTCTTTCGTGGCCCGGCCGGCGGCGGTGAGCCGGCCGTCGGGTCCGACGAGGTCGCGGGCGCGCATGCCGTCGATGACCGCGTCCAGCTGCGCGGCGGGGAGGTGCCAGACGCGGCCGAAGTCCTTCGCGGGCATGTCGACGGACAGGGCGTGCAGCACGTGGGCTTCCGTGCCGCCGATGCCCTCGGTCAGCAAGGCGACGGTGTGGCCGTCACCGCGGTGCTCGCGCAGCAGCGTGGCAGCGTGCCACAGCCGCGCGACCGGCTCGTGCGGCGCCGGGAGCGCGCGCAGGGCGGCGTAGAGGGCGCGTCCCTCCACCGGTGCGCTGGCCGCCGCCTTCAGCAGGAGGTCGCCGGCGCGGGCGACGGCGGGGTCGTCCGCGAGGTCGCCGAGGATCCGCCGCATGCCCGTGACGCAGCCCCGTTCGCGGGCGGCCAGCGCCGCTTCGGGGGTGGTCAGGTCCCACACCCGGGGGAGGTGGCGGGCCACCTCCCCCGGGGCGAAGTTGTAGAAGATCGCGTGGACCACCTCGGCCGGCGCCGTCCGGCCGAACGGCGCGGCCCGTCCGGCGAAGTAGGCGTCCCACGGGTTGCGCAGTCCCAGCGCCAGCAGGGCCTCGTCCGCCTCGTCGGCGAAGTAGGGCACCAGGCCGATGGGCTCGACCAGGTCGTACATGCGGCGGGCGACGGGTTCCGGGTGCGACATCTCGTCTCCTGTGGGTTCCGGCGGCGCCCCTCATGGCGGCCGCTCACCTCCTCCACGAACGGCTCACTCCCGATTCGACACCCGGCTTCCACCCGATTTCAGGACGAGTTTGCCGCCGGCGGTCCGGTGAGCAGGCGTACTGGACGCCGTCGAGCTGTATGACGGCGATCGGCACCGCACGCGGATTGCCTGTCGTGCGGACGGCGACGGTCAGCACCCGCAGCGCGTGGCGGCCGTCGGTCCTGTGGGGCGGATCACCGAAACGGATCGGCGGCCCCTGACGACACCCCAGACGTCAAGCCGACGTGAGTTTGCCGTTCCCGTCCGGCTGACCAGGTGTTACTGTCGGTTCGTTTGGCCAGTACAACTTCATGATTTTTCTGCCCGTGGCAGGGGAAGCCGGTCGAAGTCCGGCGCTGTCGCGCAACCGTAGGTCACCTTGGGTGACGAGTCGGGTTACCTCCTCGGGCAGGTGTTGTCGAACCGCTGTCGCGTAAACAGTGAGTGACGCCCGGCCCTGAGGGTCGGTCTCTCTCGTGGTGCGCGCCGGCGTCTGGGGAGAGGAAAGAGCAGGTGGCCGGCAAGCGGTTCAGGCCCGTCGCGGCCTTGGCGTCCGCCATCGTCGTGTTCGCGGTGGGCTCGTTGACCCCGGCTTTCGCCGGTGATGTCGCTGCTTCGAAACCCACGTCGACGTGGCTGGCTGCGCAGCTCTCGCCCGAGGGGACCCTGCAGAACCCGCTCGGCGGGGAGCTGCCCGACCACGGCTTGATGATCGACACCCTGTTCGCGATGTATGCCTCGGGTGACGGGTCCCTGGCCGCGCCGATCGTGAAGTACCTCGACGACGACCATCACGCGACCGACTACTACACGTGGGACGGCCTCGTCCCGGGCCAGGGCTACGACGCGATCATCACCGGTGGTGCCGCGGCGAAGGTGCTGGTCGCGGCGGAAGTCGCCGGGCGCGACCCGCGGAACTTCGGCGGGCACGACATGGTCGCCGAAACCCTCGGCACGATCATGCGTTCGGGCGTCGACAAGGGCCGCGTCAGCGACTACTCGAAGAACCCCGACTTCAAGGACTTCGTCAGCAACAACGCCAACATGTTCGGCCAGGCTCTGGCCGTGATCGGGCTGGCGGGCGCGGGCCTCACTGACCGGCTCGCCATCGACACGATGCTGAAGCAGCAGTGCTCGGAGGGTTACTTCCGGATCTTCTTCGGCCTCATCCCGACCGCCGAGACCGGCGACCAGGTGACCCCGGACGGCCACAAGATCTCGACCTGCGACGAGGGCAAGCCGTTCGACCAGTCGGCACCGGACGGCGACACGACCGGCGTCGCGCTTTCGGCGATGCTCGCCGCCCGCGACGCCGGCGCGGCGGGCCTGGACGCGCCCATCACCAAGACCGTCCGGTGGCTGAAGGCGCACCAGACCGCGACGGGCGGTTGGGGCGGCGGTGTCGGGACAGAAGCGGCCAACACCAACAGCACCGGCCTGATCCTCCAAGCGCTCGCGGACGCCGGGTGCGTGGACGCCGCGATGACCTCGGGGACGGCGTTCCTCAAGTCCGCGCAGGTGACCGCGGCCGACTCGGGTAACCGGCTCGCGGACCAGCTCGGCGCGATCGCCTACACCCCGGCGGAGTACCAGGCGGCGCGGGCGAACGGGATCGGCGGGCTCGACACCTGGATCCGCGCGAGCGCCCAGGCCGCGCTCGGCCTGTCCCAGGTCGGGTTCCACGACCTCACCCTGCGACACGCCCCCGTCGCGAGGCGACCTGACCCCGGCTGCCTCCCGCCGCCACCTCCTCCGCCCTCCGGTGAGAAGCCCCCGGCGACCGGCGGCCCCGCCGCGACTCCGCCGGTCAGCAAGAAGGCCGGCACCCCGGCCGTGCGGCCCGGTTCATTACGCGGCACCGTGGTGACGCCTCCCGGCGCGCCCGCGCAAGTCGCCGGTCCGACCCCGGCCGACCGCCTCGGCGGCTACCTCGCCGGACGGCTGGTGGACGGCGACCACGTCGAGGTCAGCCAGGACGGCAAGACCTTCGTCGACTACGACCTCACCGCCGACCTCGTGCTCGCCCTGCGCACGCTGGGGCAGCAGCCGGACGCCGTGGCTCGTGCCTCGCGCTTCCTGCTGAACCCGGACTCGATCGAGGCCTACGCCCACGGCGCCCCCTACGAGAAGGGCGCGGCGAATTACGCCGAACCCTTGGCGAAGCTGCAGACCATCGCGCGATTCCTCGAAGCCGGCGAGCAAGACCTCACGCCGGTCACTGCCCAGCTGACCCAGGACCTCACCGCGCTGCGGACCCCGGCCGGCGAGTTCACCGACACCGGCGAATTCGCCGACGGCACCCATTCCCTCCAACGCCACGCCTGGGCGACCTTGGCCACCACCGCGGGCGCGGATCCGGCGGCGGCAAAGGCTGCCGTCGACGCGCTGGTGACGCACCAGTGCGCGGACGGTCTCTTCCCGGCCGCGTTCACCACGGAGCCGTGTGCCACGGGGGACCTGGCCGCGACCGCCGCCGCGGTCCAGGCGTTGAACGCCGAGCCTCGCACGGTGAGCGAACCGGTCAGCGCCGCGGTCGGAATGCCGGGCAACGCCGCACCGGCCGCCTGGACGTCCGGACACCGGCGCGCCCTCGAGTCCGCCGCCGCGGCTCTGACCGCGCGCACCCGCACGGACGCCACGATCTCCGGCACCGACGGACAGCCGGATCCCGCGCTCACCGCGGTCGTCGCCGGAGGCCGCCAGGCAGCCGGACTCGACGCGAGCAAGGCCGCGCAGGCGCTCGGTGCGCTCGTGCTGGCCGACGGCGGGCTGCCGAAGGCACCGGGCGGGCCGAGCGACCCCGGTGTGAGCATCGCGTCGGCTCCCGGGATCGCCGGCCGGACCTGGTTCGATGCTGACGGCTCCCCGCTCGTCACCGCCGCGCGGCTGCCTCTGACCGATCAGCCGCCGGCTGCCGGACACGGCCCCGCCATCGCGCAGTCGGCGACGAGCACGTCCGCGGTCTGGCTGGCGGCCCGTTTCTCGGGCGCGGTGGTCCTCTTCGTCTTCGCGCTGGCCTTGGGTCTGCGCCACCTCGTCCACCGCACATCACGCACCAGGGGGTAACACCATGAGACGCATTCCTTCGCTGCTCGCCGGGCTCGCCGTCCTGGCCGGTCTCGTCGTCACCGCGCCGACGCCCGCGTCGGCGGTCGATCCGACCAAGGGCTACAACGGGATCTGCACCGGCAACGACGCCCTCACCGGCGTCACCGTCGTCATCGACTTCCAGGAGCTCAACGGCAACGGCGGAACGGCAGCCCCGACGATCACCCGCTGCTCGCCGAACGCCACCCCGGGCACCGACCGCAACGGTATCCAGGCCCTGCAGGACGCCGGAATCGCCGTTGCCGGCGTCGCGCAGTGGGGCCTGGGATTCGTGTGCCGGCTGGAGGGACGGCCGTCGGCGACCGAGCCGATCCCGGTCTCGGGCAACCCGACCTACAAGGAAGCCTGCGTGCGCACCCCACCCGCGGGCGCGTACTGGTCGTACTGGAACGCCACCGGCGCGAACACCACCTGGACCTACAGCAGCTACGGCGCTCTCAACCGCAACGTCGTTCCGGGCGGTTTCGAGGGCTGGTCGTTCTCGCTGAACAAGTCCGCCAGCACTAACCCGGAGCCGCGAGTGACGCCGCGCAACTCGGCGGTCAACGCCACCAACCCCACGGTGAGCCTTTCGGTCGACGACCTGGACCGCAAGATCACCCTCGGCCAGAGCACGACGCTGACCTGGACCTCCACCAACTCCACGACGCTCACGGCGCAGTCGGTGTCCCCGGCCACCGGCGGCGGCTCCTGGACCGGCTCGCTGGCGGTGCCGGGCGGCACGAAGTCGATCACTCTGACGGCCAAGGGCACCTACGTCTACACGATCAAGGCGACCGGTACGGGCGGCACGGTGTATTCGACCGCGTCGTTGACGGTGCAGTGATCCGACGCGCAGCCGGCGTCGCGGCGGCCACCGTCCTGGTGGCCGCCCTGACGCCGGGCACCGCCCAGGCCATCGACCAGAGCAAGGGCAAGCCCGGCTTCTGCACCGACGGCGCCGGCGTCACGGTCGTGATCGACTTCCAGCAGCTCGGCGGCACGACGATCGTGCGCTGCGACCCGCAGACCGGCCGCGGCACCGGGCTGGACGCGCTGAAGAACGCCGGGTTCCAGATCGCCGGGGTGCAGCGGTGGGGTGAAGCGTTCATCTGCCGGATCGAGAACCGGCCGTCCGCGGTCGAAGAGATCCCGGTCAAGGGCAACGAACACTACAAAGAGACCTGTGTGGACACTCCGCCGGCGGCGGGGTACTGGTCGTACTGGCACTCGGGGAACAACTGTGCCTGGGAGTACAGCCAGTGGGGCGTGAAGAACCGCGACTTCACCCCGGGCGGGTTCGAGGGCTGGTCGTTTTCCCTCAACGCGACCGCAGACTCCAACCCGGTCCCGCGGATCGCCCCGGTCCGGCCCGGCAGCGCCGGCGAGGGCTGCACGACCGCGGCCGAGCCGGTGCCGACGTCCGATGACCTCAACGAAAAGCAGCCGGGCAGCGTCGCCGGGGGACAGCGGGGCGGCGGCACCGCCGCCACCCCTGGCGCACCGGCCGGAGGAACGCAGACGGCCACGCCGGGGCAGCCGGGTGAGGATCCGGCGTCCTCGCGGGCGTTGCCGCCGCCGAAGCCGCGGCCGGGCGGCGGCGCGCAGGGCGCGCCCGATCCCGCGAAGAACGTCGCGTTCACCGGCGGTGAGAGCGCGCCGGACGTCAACCAGGCGATCAAGGAGCAGGCCGGAGCCAGCGACTACGCGCCCTGGGTCGCCGGGGGAGCGGTCGTGCTGCTGGGCGCGGCGGCGTGGTTCACCGCCCGGCAGCGCAAACGCGCGCGGGAAAGGTGATGCTCGCTTCCTGGTTCCTGCCCCGCGACCTGCACCCGGCGGCGTGGTGGGTGTGGGCGCTCGGGCTGGCCGTCGCGGCCGGCCGGACGACGAACCCGTGGCTGCTGCTGACGATCTGCGCGGTGCTCTGCTACGTCGTGATCGCGCGGCGGGCGGACGCGCCGTGGGCGATGGCGTTCCGGATGTACGCCTACCTGGCCGCGGTGATCATCGGGGTGCGGGTGTTCTTCCGGATCGTCTTCGGCGGCGCCGAGGGCTCGACGATCATCCTGCGCCTGCCGGAGATCCCGCTGCCCGCGTGGGCGGCGGGCATCCGGCTGCTCGGCGACGTCTCGGCCGAGTCGGTGCTCGGCGGGCTCTACGACGGCCTGCGACTGGCGACCATGGTGCTCTGTCTCGGTGCGGCGAACGCGCTGGCGAACCCGAAACGGCTGCTCAAGGCCATGCCGCCGGCGCTGTACGAGATCGGGACGGCGGTGATCGTCGCGCTCTCGGTGTTCCCGCAGCTGGCCGAAAGCGTCCAGCGCGTGCACCGCGCGCGGAAGCTGCGTGGCGGCGCGAAGGGACGGCGGTTCCGCGCGTTGCACGCCGTGATCATCCCGGTGCTGGAAGACGCGCTGGACCGGTCGTTGCAGCTGGCGTCCTCGATGGACTCCCGCGGCTATGGCCGGGCCGGCGTGGTGAAGGCCCGGGCGCGGCTGCTCACCGGAACGCTGATGATCACCGGGCTGATCGGTATCTGCGTCGGCGTCTACGCCACGCTTGACGGCTCGACGCCGCGGTTCCTGGCCACACCGTTCCTGGCGGTGGGGCTGGTGCTCGGCCTGATCGGCTTCCGGACCGCCGGGACCCGGGTCCGGCGCAGCCGCTACCGGCCGGACCGCTGGCACCCGGCCGAGTTCGTGACCGCGGCGAGCGGAATCGGCGTGGCCGTGGTGCTGTTCACGACGTCCAGTGTGGACCCGACGAACCTCAACCCCTCGCTCAGCACGCTGTCCTGGCCGCTGCTGTCCTGGCTGCCTCTCGCGGGCGTGCTGCTCGGCGTGCTCCCGGCCTTCCTGACCCCGCCGCCCGCGCTGCCGTTCGAGGCGGAAGCGGTGCCCGAGAAGGAGAAAGTCCCCGCATGATCGAGCTGGACCACGTGTCCTTCTGGTACCACGGACAATCGGAGCCTGTCCTCGCCGACGTCTCGTTGACGATCGGCGAAGGCGAGCTTGTGCTGGTCGCCGGCCGGACCGGGTCGGGCAAGTCGACGCTGCTCGGCACGTTCAACGGCCTGGTCCCGCACTTCACCGGCGGCCACCTCGAAGGCACGGTGTCGGTCGAGGGCGTCACGACGCGCGAGCGGCCACCGCGGGAGTTCGCGCACCTCGTCGGCGTCGTCGGGCAGGACCCCTTGGCGGGGTTCGTCACCGACGTCGTCGAGGACGAACTGGCCTACGGCATGGAACAGCTCGGCCTGGCGCCGCAGGTGATGCGCCGCCGGGTCGAGGAAACCCTGGACCTGCTGGGCATCGCCGAGCTGCGCCGCCGTCCACTTCGGACACTCTCAGGTGGTCAGCAGCAGCGGGTCGCGGTGGGTTCGGTGCTGACCATGCACCCGAAGGTCCTCGTGCTCGACGAGCCGACGTCCGCATTGGACCCGATCGCGGCCGAGGAGGTGCTCGCGACGCTGGCGCGGCTCGTGCAGGATCTCGGCACCACTGTCGTGCTGGCCGAGCACCGGATGGAACGGGTGATCCCGTTCGCCGACCGCATGCTCTACGTCCCGGGCGACGGCAGCGTCCTCGACGGGACTCCGCCGGAGGTGTTGCGGACGTCGCCGATCGCGCCGCCGATCGTCCGGCTCGGGCGGCTGGCCGGGTGGGACCCGCTGCCGATGTCGGTGCGCGACGCCCGTCGCGTCGCGAAGCCCTTGCGCGACCGGCTCGGACCGGCGGAAGCCGCGCCTGCCGCGCCCGTCGCCGAGCCGGTGCTCACCGCGTCCGACGTGGTGGTGCGGTACGGGCCGGTGGTCGCCGTCCGCGGCCTCGACCTCGACCTGCGGCCCGGCCGGGTGGTGGCGATGATGGGCCGCAACGGCTCCGGGAAGTCGTCGCTGCTGTGGGCGTTGCAAGGCTCGGGCCCCCGGCAGGGCGGCAAGGTGCGTGCCGCCGGCGTCGATCCGGGGGAGCTGCCGAGCGCGAAGGCGCGCAAAGTCGTCGGCCTGGTGCCGCAGACCGCGAGCGACCTGCTCTACCTCGAGTCCGTCGCCGCCGAATGCGCCGCGGCCGACGCCGAATCCGGTGCCGAACCCGGCTCCTGCCGGGGCCTGCTCGACCGGCTCGCCCCGGGTATCGACGACGGCAAGCACCCGCGTGACCTGTCCGAAGGCCAGCGGCTCGCGCTGGTGCTGGCGGTGCAGCTGTCCGCGTCGCCCTCGATCATGCTGCTCGACGAGCCGACCCGCGGCCTGGACTACACCGCCAAGGCCGCGCTCGCGGACATGGTCGCCGCGATGGCCGCCGAGGGACGCGCGGTGGTCGTGGCCACGCACGACGTCGAGTTCGTCGCGACGATCGCCGACCGGGTCGTGGTCATGGCGGAAGGCGAGATCGTCAGCGACGGCTCGACCGCCGACGTGCTCAGCGGCTCCCCGGCCTTCGCGACGCAGGTCGCCAAGATCCTCGGCGGCGGCTGGCTGACCGTCGCCGAAGTCGAAGCGGCCGTCTCGTGATCCGTCACTGGGGGCGCGCCGACCAGGCCGTGCGCGTCGGCCCGCGGTCGGCCGTGGTGCTCGGCTTGGCGTCGCTGGCCGGGTTGATGATGTTCGTCTGGCCGTTGTTGGTGCGCGTCGAGCCGCAGAGCATGCAGCACGGGCCGGACGCGCCGTTCATCTTCTTCGGCATCCTGCCGATCCTGATCGTCATCGTGCTGGCCGAGCTGTCCGAAGGCGGCATGGACGCCAAAGCCCTCGCCATGCTCGGCGTGCTGTCCGCGGTCAACGCGGCGCTTCGGCCACTCGGCGCGGGGACCGCGGGCATCGAGACGGTGTTCTTCATGCTCGTGCTGGCCGGACGGGTGTTCGGCGCGGGGTTCGGGTTCGTGCTCGGCTGCACGTCGCTGTTCGCCTCGGCGCTGCTGACCGCGGGGGTCGGGCCGTGGCTGCCGTTCCAGATGCTGTGCTCGGCCTGGATCGGCATGGGCGCCGGCCTGCTGCCGCGGAAGGTGACCGGCAAGGCCGAGATCGTGATGCTCGTCGGCTACGGCATCGTGGTGGCGTACCTGTTCGGGTTCCTGATGAACCTGTGGTTCTGGCCGTTCATCACCGGCGCCGAAGTCCCTTACTACCACGGGCACATCTCGTACGTCCCGGGCGATCCGGTGCTGGAGAACCTGCACCGCTTCGCCGTCTTCACGCTCTTGACGTCGACCGCGGGCTGGGACACCGGCCGGGCGATCACCAACACCGCGGCGATCCTCGTCCTCGGCCCCGCGGTGCTCGCCACCCTGCGCAGGGCGTCGCGCAAAGCCTCCTACGGCGTCGCACCGAGCTTCGCCGAACTCCCGATGGAAAGGCAGAACCAGTGAAACTCCGGATCCTCACGGCCGCACTCGCGCTCACCTTGGCGTTCCCGGCGGTCGCCTCGGCCACCCCCGCACGGCAAGCCGCCGACGACGCCTCCGGCTGGCTCGCCAGACAGCTGGTCGACGGCGACCACCTCGTCACCGTCTTCGGCGGCGTGGCCTACCCGGACACCGGCCTGACCATCGACGGCATCTTCGCTTTCGCCTCGGCCGGCGTCGCGAACACCGCCGCGGGCCGCGCGACCACCTACGTGGCCAGCAACCTGGCCGGCTACATCGGCGACGGCGTCACCGAGTCCTACGCAGGCGCGACCGCCAAGGCTGCGCTGGCCGCGGAAGTCCGGGGCCTGAACCCGGCGTCGTTCGGCGGCACTGATCTGCCGACGCGGCTGCGTGCGTTGCTCACCCCGTCCGGACGCTTCTCGGACAAGTCCGCGTTCGGCGACTTCAGCAACGCCTTCTCCCAGTCCCTGGCGATCCTCGCGCTCGACCGCACGCCGGGCCACGCGCCCGCGTCGGCGGTGAACTTCCTCGCGGGCACCCAATGCGCGGACGGCGGCTTCCCCCTCGACCTCGCCGCAACACCGTGCGTGAGCGACACCGACTCGACGGCGATGGCGGTCCAGGCGCTGCAGGCCACCGGCCGAATCGGCACGTCCCAACAGGGCCTGACCTGGCTGGCGGGCAAGCAGCAGGCCAACGGTGGCATCTCGGTCGGGACCGGCGACCCGGCGGTCGCGCCGAACGCCAACACGACCGGGCTCGCGGGCCAGGCGTTTCGCGCGGGCCTGCGGCTCGCGGCGGCTCGGAAGGCCAAGACGTTCCTGACCGGCCTGCAGGTCGGCTGCGCAGCTGTTCCGGCGAACCGGGGCGCGATCGCCTACGACGCCACCGGCTACAACGCCGACACGGTCGTCCGCGCGACCACGCAGGGAATCCTCGGCCTCGGCGGGCGCGGGTTCGCCCAGCTGACCTCGGCCGGTTCGTCGGCCGCCGAGCCGGTGCTGGTGTGCGCGTGAGGCGGGTCCTGGCCGGCTGGCTGGCCGGGCAGCTCACCGCCAGGGCACGCTGGAGAACCCGTTCGGCGGGCCGCAGCCCGACTACGGCCTGATGATCGACACGCTGTTCGCCCTGCACGCAGCGGGTCACGACGCGCAGGCGCACCGATCGCGACCTATCTCGACGAGAAGCGGCACGCGACCGACTACTACACCTGGGACGCACTGGTCCCGAACCAAGGCCACGATCCCGCGCTCCGGTCCGGACAAGGGCCGGGTCAGCGACTATTCGAAGAACCCGGACCTGGCCGACATGGTGAGCAACAACGCCAACATGTTCGGCCAGGCGCTCGCGGTGATCGGGCTGGCCGGCGTCGGCGAGAACGACCGGCTCGCCATCGACACGATGCTGACCCAGCAGTGGTCCGAGGGCTACTTCCGGATCTTCTTCGCCCACGACCCCACCGGCCGGCGGATCACGACCTGCGACGAGGGCAAGACGGCCGGGGCCTCGGCGCCGGACGACGACACCACCGGGCTGGCGCTCTCGGCCCTGCTCGCGGCCCGTGACGCCGGAGCCACCGGGCTCGGCGTGCCGATCGCTCGCGCGGTGTCGTGGCTGAAAGCCCACCAGACGGCGAGCGGCGGCTGGGGCGGCGGGGTCGGCACCGAAGCCGGGAACACCAACAGCACCGGCCTGGTCGTGCAGGCCCTGGCCGACGCGGGCGGGGCGGGCCAAGCGGTCGGCCGAGGATCGGCGTACCTCGAGTCCGCGCAGGTGAACCGGAAAACGGATCGCGCCAACGCTTTGCGCGAGGAGATCGGAGCGATCGCCTACACCCCGGAGGAGTACGTGGCCGCGCGGGAGACCGGGATCGGCTCGGTGGACACGTGGATCCGGGCCGGCGCACAGGCGACGCTCAGGCTCGCTCATGTCGGCTTCCACGACTTGACGCGGAACTGCGTTCGACACCCGTGAGCCCGCGGCCGCCGGACCACCGCCCGGTCCGGCGGCCGGGGCTACGATCCGGGACATGACCTCGTCCCGCGACGACCTGATCGAGCTGTCCGGTTTCGCCTGGCACCGGCTGCGCGGGCGCATGGACGGGCTCAACGATGTCTGCACCCACCATCCACAAGGGACTCGCCGGGGTCGTCGTCGACACGACCGAGGTGTCGATGGTCAACCCCGACACGAATTCGCTGACCCACCGCGGCTACCCGGTCCAGGAGCTCGCCGCGCAGTGCAGCTTCGAAGAGGTGGCCTACCTCCTCTGGCACGGTGAACTCCCGACGCCCGGCCAACTCGCGGCCCAGAACTCGGCGGAACGAGCCCACCGAGCACTGCCGAACGACCTCGTGCTGACGCTGCTCTCGTTGCCCGCAACCGCGCACCCGATGGACACGCTGCGCACCGCCGTCAGCGTCCTCGGCGCCCACGAAGGGCCCGCTGCACGGTGGCGCGAACGAGGCCGTGATGGCGACGTTCGAGGAGATCGGCATTTCGGGCAACGCCGAAGCCTGGTTGGGGAAAGCGCTTGCCGACAAGCGGAAGATCATGGGGTTCGGCCACCGTGTCTACAAGAAGGGCGACTCCCGCGTCCCAACGATGCGCAAAGCGCTGCAGGAGGTGGCCGAGCTGCGCGGCGGACATGAGCTACTCGACTTGTACGAGGCCCTCGCCGAGGCGATGTACGCGGCCAAGGGGCTGCACCCGAACCTCGACTACCCGGCCGGGCCGGCGTACCGCCTGATGGGCTTCGACACGCCGGTGTTCACGCCGGTCTTCGTCGCTGCCCGGATCACCGGCTGGACGGCGCACATCATCGAGCAGCTGTCGTCCAACAGCCTGATCCGTCCGTCGAGCACCTACCGCGGCAAGCCGCAGCGAGCGATCACCCGGTCATGAAACGCTCAGCTGCGCAGAACGCCCGCGCGATGACCGACTCGTCAATCGCGGTCGCGGCCCTCGCCGAGGGGATCCTCGGAATTCTCAGCCGCGCTGGATGCCCTGGAAGAACATTGGTTGCGATCTGTGGCGTCGCGGTACCCGGGGGAGTGGGCTGTCCTGGTGTCCTGGTGCCCGCACCTGCGGTCCCGGCGGGTCTGGAGCCCGGCCCGGGGCCCGTCGCCATCTGACGACTGAAGCCCTGCCCCTCCGAGGAGGGACAGGGCTTCTGACCTGCAGTTTCAGGTGGTGCGCGATACTGGGATTGAACCAGTGACCTCTTCCGTGTCAGGGAAGCGCTCTCCCGCTGAGCTAATCGCGCGAGGTGGAGACGGGATTCGAACCCGTGTACACGGCTTTGCAGGCCGTTGCCTCGCCTCTCGGCCACTCCACCGTGCCAGGCCTCGAGAGCCTATCGAGCGGATGACGGGATTCGAACCCGCGACCCTCACCTTGGCAAGGTGATGCGCTACCAGCTGCGCTACATCCGCACTCCGCAGCTCCAGGTGGTGGAACCCCCGTCGCCGTGGTGTGGGAAAACCATATCGGACCCCGAAAACGGCTTCGACACCGGGGTGTCACTCAGCCGTTGCGGGCTCGTCATCAGGCCAGATCGTGCGGGATGAGGTGGGTGAGCGCGTCGTCGACGTCGACCCACAGGTGCTCGTTGCCCGGGAGGACCACGTCGTACGTGCGGTCGAGGAAGTCGGCGAGCTCCTGGGCCGACGCCTCGAACATGGCGTGCCCGGAGGGCGAGTTCAGCTCGATCAGCACGGACTCGGGGTCCTCGACCGAAGGGCGGATGCGGACGTCCCCGTCACCCGCGTCGGCCAGGAGGCCGTCCGCGAGGAGGTCACGCGCGTACACCCACTCGACCCAGCCGGCGCGGCCGGTGCGGAAGGCGGCGACGACCGCGTACGGGTCGCGTGTGTCGTAGCGCAGCTCCACCTTCACCGGAACCGCGGGAGTCCGCGGCGCCAGCAGGTCGAAGACCGCCGTCGAGCGGAGCGTCACGTGATCGTTGCGCATCGTCCTACCCTTCGTCTCCCTTCCCGGCCCGGCCCGGCCGAGGGCGTCACCACTGGGACGCATCGGGAGGCCCGATCCGTCGCGGATGCGCCACAGATCACCCGTACGGACTCATGGCCCCCGTCTGTCACCCCGTGATCACCCGCGGCGCGCAGCAGACCGGCGTGCCCCGCGGGACCCACGCCTCCATACTGCGCGGTTTAGTCGCCGGGCGATAGCACCGTCGCACGGATGTCGAACGTGGTGTCGGGCGGCCCCCGGCCGCCACAACCCCGGCTAGCTCGGGGTTGTTCGTTCCGTACTCGCCGGTAAGCGGAGTGTGGTCGACGAGGACCACCCGTTTGCAGGCGTCCTGAAGTAGTGCGCTACAGTTGTCTGAACACCCCGAGCGGGCGATTAGCTCAGGGGGAGAGCGCTTCGTTCACACCGAAGAGGTCACTGGTTCGATCCCAGTATCGCCCACCCGAATCGCAGAAGAGCCCTGCTTGCGAAATGCGCAAGCAGGGCTCTTCTCGTTGTGCCCTGGGGGCTGAGCCCTGCCGGTAGCACGCCCCCGGACCCCCAGGTCGGGTCACCTTTTCGATGCGTCCGCCAACCGGGACGTCTCAGGTCCTCCAGCGGCGCCGCGAAGCGGAGTGAACGGTCCGTTCGGATCCTGCGTATGTGCTGACGAGGGTTGTTCGGGCGTCCTGTTCGGAGCCGTGGGCACCTTCCTCTGAAACCTGCCGTTGCGGCCGGCTTCTGTCGCACCGAACCTTGCTGGAGGTCTGCATGTGATCCTCGGCACGCCTTGTCACCGCAGGGCGTGCCGACGGGGTGTCGCGACGTGTGACGGAAACGCCGCGCGTGACGACTTGATGATGAGTGTCACGCTGTGATCATCCCGTGGCGGCACGGAGCCGGATCGCGGCCCGTCCTGGTCCACTGTGGACCGCCTCGGCGCCGCAGTGTCCACAGTAGATCCGCGGCGGGCCGTTCGGCCGTTCGGAAGCACGTGGTCCACCCGAGTGCGGGTACCGTCTTTTTTGGCTACATTCCGTGATTTTTCCCGGGATACGCTTTATTACGCATCGTCATCATCTTGTTATCTTGCGGCCATTTTCTGGCGGGGAAGACGCGCAGCATGTGGCTGGAAATCGTTGTAACGATGCTGAGAGAGTCGCCGATACCTTGCCTTGTGAAGCCTCTGCGGGCACTGCGCGACCACTGAGTTGTGATGACTCTCCGAAATCACATTCGGTGACGCTGCGTACCTGCGAGATCAACCGATCCTGGTCCGGGAGGTCAGATGGAAGAGTCGGTGCGGCCTTCGTACACGGTGAGCCAGCCACCGCCGCACATCGACCTCCAAGCCATCCCGCGCCCCGCCCAGCGGGACGAGCGCCCGGCCGCCGAACCGGCCGGGACGCCGTCCCCCAAGGCGTTGCCGGCGGCCTGGGAAGCGAGGTACAGAGCCTGGGTCATCGGCAGCGACGTGTTCATCACGCTGCTGGTGATCGCGATCAGCGCGTTCGTCATCGATCGTGTTGCCCCGCACGACATGCACGCCTTCGGGACGATGCTCGCCATCTTCGTCTCGCTGCCGGTGAGCCGGGCGTGGAGCTCGCGGGTGCTCGGTGAAGGCGCGGAGGAGTACCGCACCCTCGGCCGCGGCTTCATCACCGCGGCCGTCCTGGTCGCCCTCGGCGGCCTGCTCTTCGGCGCGCTCGAGGTCCAGGTCTGGGTGTTCGTCGTCGTCCCGGCGATCGCGCTCGTCGCCTTCCCGCAGCGCTACCTGCTGCGCCAGGTGCTGCACCGCAAGCGTGCCAAGGGACTCTGCCTGCTGCCGGTGATGGCCGCGGGCAGCCCGGAGACCGTCGCCGACCTGATCGCGCGCACCCGGTCCGAGGTCCACGTCGGGTGGCGCGTCGAGGCGGCCTGCACGTTCACCGGCCACGGCGCCGACCGCGACAGCGGCGAGATCGACGGCGTCCCCGTGGTCGGCCGGCTCGAGGAGCTTTCCCGGCACGTGCGCCGCGGCGGCTACCGCGTCGTCGCCATCACCGCCGACCAGTACTGGAGCCCGAAGCGCCTGCAGCGCCTGGCCTGGGACATGGAGGGCACCGGCGCCGAGATGGTCGTGGCGCCCGTGCTGATGGAGGTCGCCGGGCCCCGGCTCAACGTCACCGGCGTGCTGGGGATGCCGCTGCTGCGGGTCACCGCGCCGATGTTCACCGGCGGGCGCCGCGTGGTGAAGGAGGTCGTCGACCGCGCCGGCTCGGCGCTGCTGCTCACGATGATGTCCCCGCTGCTGCTCGTCATCGCGCTCGCGATCAAGCTGAACGACCGCGGCCCGGTGATCTACCGCCAGCGCCGCGTCGGCCGCGACGGCGCCGTGTTCACGATGCTGAAGTTCCGCACGATGGTCACCAATGCCGACGAAATCCGGAAAACGCTCGAGACGGCGAACGAAGGCGCGGGTCCGCTGTTCAAGATGAAGCGCGACCCCCGTATCACCCGTGTGGGTGGTCTCCTGCGTCGATATTCGCTCGACGAACTGCCCCAGCTGTTCAACGTCGTCTCCGGGAAGATGTCGCTCGTCGGCCCGCGGCCGCCGTTGCCGGAGGAAACGGCGAAGTACGCGCCGGACGCCCGGCGCCGGCTGCTGGTGAAGCCGGGGCTGACCGGGCTGTGGCAGGTGAGCGGCCGGTCGGACCTGACGTGGGCGGAGAGCATCCGGCTCGACCTGCGCTACGTCGAGGACTGGTCACTGGCCCTGGACCTGGTGATCCTCTGGAAGACCTTCCGCGCGGTGATGGGCGGGCAGGGCGCCTACTGACCCGTTCGCACCGCGCGCCGCGCACCACGGCCGCCGATCCCCGCCGCAGGGGTCGGCGGCCGTGCTCGTGGTGGTGAAATCCGCGTGAGGCGATGCACCTTTCTCAGGGAAAGTGACGTTGTGATCCACTTCACCGCCCCGAAGTAGTTGAGCGCGAAATAGTTCAACGCTCAACCTGGTTCCTCCTGGTACCGACCCACGGAAGGAACCACAGCCCCATGACCACCTTTGCCGAGCAGACCGAAGCCCTTCAGCTGCCCTCGGACGTGCAGAACCTGCTGTTCCGCGAGGCGCGCACGGCCAACAGTTTCAGCTCCGAGCCGGTGACCGAGGAGCAGGTCCGCGCGATCTACGACCTCGTCAAGTGGGCCCCGACGTCGATGAACACCCAGCCGCTGCGTGCGCTGGTGCTGCGCACCGCCGAGGCGAAGGCCCGCCTGCTCCCGCACATGGCCCCGGGCAACCGGGACAAGACCGAAGCCGCCCCGCTGACCGTCGTGCTCGCCGCGGACGTCGACTTCCACGAGAACATCCCGCAGGTCTTCCCGCACGCCCCGCAGGTCAAGGACAACTTCTCCGACGAGCAGGGCCGCGTCGAGTTCTCGAAGCTGAACTCGCTGCTGCAGGTCGGCTACTTCATCATCGGCGTCCGCGCCGCCGGCCTGGCCGCGGGCCCGATGACCGGCTTCGACGCCGCCGGTGTCGACGACGAGTTCTTCGCCGGCAAGAAGTGGCGCTCGCTCGTCGTCGTCAACGTCGGCAAGCCGGGCGAGAACCCGTGGTTCGACCGCCTGCCGCGGCTGGACTTCGACCAGGTCGTCGAGACCCTCTGAGCGCCACCCCCTGATCGGGCAGGCCGCTTCCGGAACCGGAGGCGGCCTGCCCGTGCGTTCGCGGACGCGCGTGAGGCGCGCGCGGGCCGCCGACTAGCATCGACGGGGTCATCTTTCTCACTGAAGTTCGAGGAGCCATCGTGTCCCAGTCGCCCCCCGTTTCCCCCGTGGCCGCCTCCCGCGTGGTGGTACCGGCGGGCACTACGGCGGGCTCGGCGGTCCGCGAGGCCGGCCTGCCGACCAAGGGCGAGGAGACGGTCGTCGTCGTGCGCGACGCCGAGGGCAAGCTCCGCGACCTCGCCTGGGCGCCGGAAACCGACACCGAGGTCGAGCCGGTCGCCGCGAACACCGAGGACGGCCGCAGCGTCATCCGCCATTCGGCGGCCCACGTGCTCGCCCAGGCCGTCCAGCAGCAGTTCCCGAACGCCAAGCTGGGCATCGGCCCGCCGGTGAAGGACGGCTTCTATTACGACTTCGCCGTCGACACTCCGTTCACCCCCGAGGACCTGCAGGCGCTCGAAAAGCGCATGAAGCAGATCGTGAAGGGCGCTCAGCAGTTCTCGCGGCGCGTTTTCGACTCCGTGGACGAGGCGAAGAAGGAACTGGCGGACGAGCCGTTCAAGCTCGAGCTGGTCGACCTCAAGTCCGAAGTGGACACCTCCGAGGTGATGGAGGTCGGCGAGGGCGAGCTCACCATCTACGACAATCTCGACCCGCGCACCAAGGAACGTGTCTGGAGTGACCTCTGCCGCGGTCCGCACGTGCCGACCACCAAGTTCATCCCCGCGTTCAAGCTGACCCGCGTCGCCGCCGCGTACTGGCGGGGGAGCGAGAAGAACCCGCAGCTGCAGCGGATCTACGGCACGGCGTGGGAGTCGGCCGAGGCGCAGGACGCCCACCTCGAGCGCATCGCCGAGGCCGAGCGCCGCGACCACCGCAAGCTCGGCGCGGAGCTGGACCTGTTCTCCTTCCCCGAGGAGATCGGCTCCGGCCTGCCGGTGTTCCACCCCAAGGGCGGCATCATCCGCCGGGAGCTGGAGAACTACTCGCGTCGCCGCCACGAGGAGGCCGGCTACGAGTTCGTGAACACCCCGCACATCAGCAAGGGCGAGCTGTTCCACACCTCCGGCCACCTGCCCTACTACGCGGACACCATGTTCCCGCCGGTGCAGTTCGACGAGGAGAACTACTACCTCAAGGCCATGAACTGCCCGATGCACAACCTGATCTTCCGCTCGCGCGGGCGGTCCTACCGCGAGCTGCCGCTGCGGCTGTTCGAGTTCGGCACCGTCTACCGCTACGAGAAGTCCGGCGTGGTGCACGGTCTCACCCGCGTGCGCGGCCTGACGATGGACGACTCGCACATCTACTGCACCAAGGAGCAGATGCCGGGCGAGCTCCGGTCGCTGCTGAAGTTCGTCCTCGACCTGCTGGCCGACTACGGCCTCTCCGACTTCTACCTCGAGCTGTCCACGCGTGGTGACTCCGACAAGTTCATCGGCGAGGACTGGGAGTGGGAGGAGGCCACCGAGACGCTGCGGCAGGCCGCCGTCGACTCCGGCCTCGAGCTGGTCCCGGACCCGGGCGGCGCGGCCTTCTACGGCCCGAAGATCTCGGTGCAGGCCAAGGACGCCATCGGGCGCACCTGGCAGATGTCGACCATCCAGCTGGACTTCAACCAGAACAAGCGGTTCGAGCTCGAGTACACCGCGCCGGACGGCACCCGCCAGACGCCGGTGATGATCCACCGCGCGCTCTTCGGCTCGATCGAGCGGTTCTTCGGCGTGCTGACCGAGCACTACGCGGGCGCGTTCCCGGCGTGGCTCGCGCCGGTGCAGGTGGTCGGCATCCCGATCACCGCCGACCAGGTCGGGTTCCTCGAAGACGTCGAGAAGGCGTTGCGCGCCAAGGGGATCCGCGCCGAGGTCGACGCGAGCGACGACCGGATGCAGAAGAAGATCCGGACGCACACCACGCAGAAGGTGCCCTTCATGCTGCTCGCCGGTGCGAAGGACGTCGAGGCGGGCGCGGTGTCGTTCCGCTTCCGCGACGGCGGTCAGATCAACGGTGTGCCGGTGGCCGACGCCGTCGCCGCGATCGCCGGCTGGATCGAGCGCCGCGAGAACGCGTCGCCGTCGGCCGGGGCGCTGGAGACGGTCGTTCGGTGAGTGACGGTCCCGAACTCGTCGAGCAGCAGGGTGTCGGGGTCCAGGACGCGTTCCACCGCCTTTGGACCCCGCACCGGATGGCCTACATCAAGGGCCAGGACAAGCCGGAGGACGACGAAGACACCGGCTGTCCCTTCTGCCGCATCCCGTCCCTGGACGACAAGACGGGGTTGATCGTCGCGCGCGGCGAGACGGTGTACGCCGTGCTGAACCTGTACCCGTACAACCCCGGGCACCTCATGGTGGTGCCGTACCGGCACGTCGCGGACTACACCGACCTGACGGTCGAGGAGACGCGGGAGGTCGCGGAGTTCACCCAGCACGCGATGAAGGTGATCCGCGCGGTGTCCGGCGCGCACGGGTTCAACATCGGCCTGAACCAGGGCGTGATCGCGGGCGCGGGCATCGCCGCGCACCTGCACCAGCACCTGGTCCCGCGGTGGGGCGGCGACGCGAACTTCATGCCGGTGATCGGCCAGACGAAGGTGCTGCCGCAGCTGCTGGGCGAAACGCGGGACCTGCTCGCCGACGCCTGGTGAAACGCTCGAATGCCGTAACCGGCAAAGCCTGATTGAGTGTTCAACCGCGAGTATGATGGGGGTATGTCCGAAACCCGATGGCTCAGCGACGACGAGCAGCGCGTCTGGCGTGAGTTCAACATGGCCACCCGCATGCTGAGCGCGCACCTCGAGGGTCAGCTGCAGCACGACTCGGGCATGCCGCACACGTACTACGAAGTCCTCGTGTCGCTCTCGGAAGCGCCCGGCCGCCGGCTTCGGATGAGCGAGCTCGCCGACGCGCGCCAGGCGTCGCGAAGCCGGCTCTCCCACGCTGTCGCGCGCCTCGAAGCGAACGGCTGGGTGCGCCGGGAGGCCTGTCCGACCGACAAGCGCGGCGCCTGGGCCGTCCTGACCGACGCGGGGTTCACCGCGCTCGAGGCCGCCGCGCCCGGGCACGTCGAGGCCGTCCGGGAAAGCCTCTTCGACCCGCTGACGCCGGAGCAGGTGACCGCGCTCGGTGAGATCAGCGCCGCGATCCGCAACCAGCTCTCCCCGAAGTGCGCCGCGGCGCAGGCCGCCGAAGAGGCGCGCGAACACGAGGGCGAGCTCACCAAATCGGGCTGACGCGGGGCGGCGCGTCGGGGTCACCGGTGCGGGTCGATAGGCTGCCATCGCCCACCCGACCCTCGTAGCCAGGTGCCTCAGACGAACCGATGCTCAATATCTTCGCGCGTGCCTCCGTTTCCCGCGTCACCGATCCGATCGGCCGGGCGCTGGTCCGCGTCGGGCTGACCCCGAACGCGATGACCGTGCTCGGCACGGCCGGCGCGGTCGTCTGCGCCCTGATCTTCTTCCCGACCGACCACCTGCTCTGGGGCACCTTCACGGTGTGGGGCTTCGCCATGCTCGACCTGCTGGACGGCGCCATGGCGCGGGCCCGCGGGTACGGCACCCCGTTCGGGGCGGTGCTCGACGCGACCTGCGACCGGCTGGTCGACGGCGCCCTGTTCGCCGCCATCGCCTGGTGGTGCTTCGTCGTCGACGACAACCGCCCGGCCGCCGCCGCGGCACTGCTGTGCCTGGTGCTCGCCCAGGTCATCTCCTACGTCAAGGCCCGGGCCGACGCCTCCGGCCTGCCCGTCGACGGCGGGCTCGTCGAACGCGCCGAGCGGCTGATCATCGCGCTCGTCGGCACCGGCCTGCACGGCTTCGGCATCCCGTACACCGTGGACGTGACGCTCTGGCTGCTCGCCGTGCTTTCGGTGATCACCCTGCTGCAGCGCACGGCCGGCGTGGCGAAGGCGGCCCGCGAGGCCGCCGCCGGGGAGCAGCGGGCATGACCAGGCTGACCGAGCGGCTGAGCGCCTTCGGCTACGCCGCGGGCTGGCGGCTGGCCGGCTGGCTGCCCGCCGGGTTCGGCAGCACGGTCTTCTCCCTCGGCGCCGACCTCGCCGTCAAGCGCGACAGCGGCGGCGTCCGGCAGCTGCGCGCCAACCTCGCGCGGGTCGTCCCGCAGGCCGACGCGGTCGAGATGGACGAGCTGACCCGCCGCGCGATGCGCTCCTACGCCCGGTACTGGCACGAGACGTTCCGGCTGCCGTCGATGGACCAGAAGGAGGTCAGCGAGAAGGTCGCGGCCTCGATCACCGGCGTCGAGAACCTCGACGCGGCGCTGGCCGAGGGCAACGGCGCGGTGATGGCGCTGCCGCACAGCGGGAACTGGGACATCGCCGGCGTCTGGCTGGCCGACTACCTCGGCGGGTTCACGACCGTCGCCGAGCGGCTGAAGCCCGAGTCGCTCTACCGCCGGTTCGTCGAGTACCGCGAGTCGCTCGGCTTCGAGATCGTGCCGCTCACCGGCGACAGCTCGGCGATGCGCGTGCTGCTTAAGCGGCTGCGCGAGAACAAGGCCGTCTGCCTCGTGGGAGACCGCGACCTGACCACCAGCGGCATCCCGGTGAAGTTCTTCGGCGAGCCGGCCCGGATGCCCGGCGGCCCGGCCCGGCTGGCCGCCACGACCGGCGCCGCGCTGATCCCGGCCGGCTGCTGGTTCACCGAGGACGGCTGGCAGATCCGGCTGCACCCGCGGATCCGCGTCACCGCGCGCGCCGAGGTCCCGGCCGCGACGCAGGCCCTGGCGGACATCTTCGCCGGCGACATCGCCGCCCACCCGGCCGACTGGCACATGGTGCAGAAGTTCTGGCCGGCCGACCTCGACGCCGGTGAGCAGCCCGACCTGGAAGAAGCGAGCTGAGGCGTGGCCACGCGTCCGATGCGGGTCGGGATCGTCTGCCCCTACTCCTTCGACGTGCCCGGCGGGGTCCAGGGGCACGTGATCGACCTGACGAAGGCGCTGCTCGCGCGCGGGCACCACGTGTCCGTGCTCGCGCCCGCCGACGACGACGCCGACCTGCCGGAGTTCGTGCACCCGGCCGGCAAGGCGCTCGGCATCCCGTACAACGGCTCGGTCGCCCGCCTCCAGTTCGGCCCGGTCTCCTACGCCCGGGTGCGCCGCTGGATCCGTGAAGGCGACTTCGACGTCCTGCACCTGCACGAGCCGGCCGCACCGAGCCTTTCGCTGCTGGCGCTGCTCATCGCCGACGGCCCGATCGTGGCGACGTTCCACACCGCGACGACCCGCTCTCGCACGCTCTCGGCGTTCCAGCCGGTGCTGCGGCCGCTGCTGGAGAAGATCACCGCGCGGATCGCGGTGTCCGCGCTGGCCCGCCGGGTCCAGGTGGAACACGCGGGCGGCGACGCCGTGGAGATCCCCAACGGCGTCGACATCGGCTTCTTCTCTTCCGCGACGCCGTTGCCCGGCTATCCGCGAGCCGGCGGCACGGTCGGGTTCGTCGGCCGCTTCGGCGAGCCGCGCAAGGGCATGGGCGTGCTGCTGGAGGCGCTGCGGCGGATCCTGCCGGAGTTCGAGGACCTGCGGCTCGTGGTGGTCGGCCGCGGCGACGAGGACCAGCTCCGCCGGGACGCCGGTCCCGAGCTGGCGCCGCACCTGGAGCTGCTCGGGCAGGCCTCCGACGAGGTGAAGGCCCAGGCCCTGCGCAGCGTCGACGTCTACTGCGCGCCGAACACCGGCGGGGAGAGCTTCGGGATGATCCTCACCGAGGCGATGGCCGCCGGGACCGCGGTCCTGGCCAGTGACCTCGACTCGTTCCGGCGGGTGCTCGACGACGGCCGCGCCGGGATGCTCGTCGAGACCGGCGACCCGGCCGCGCTCGCCGACGGGCTGCGTGAGCTGCTCGGCGACCCGGCGCACCGGGTGTCGCTGGCCGCGGCGGCGGGCGAGCGCGTCACGATGTACGACTGGTCGGTGGTCGCCACGCAGGTGCTGCGCGTCTACGAGACGGCCGTCGCCGCCGACCCGCGGCGTGTCGCGGCGCCGGAACGGGAGCTCGCCCGGTGAGCGTGCTCGGCTGGCTGCTCCCGGTGCTGGCGCTGGTCGTCGTGCTGGGCGGGCTGTTCCTGCTCGCGACGGCGAACCGGCTCGACCGGCTGCACGTCCGCACGGACGCCGGTTGGGCCGCCCTGGACGCGGCGCTGGCCCGCCGGGCGGTCGTGGCGCGGGCGGTCGCGGTCGTGCTCGGCGACACGGCCCTGCGGACGTCGGCCGAGCGAGCGGAAACGGCGCCCCGGGCCGACCGTGAAGGCGAGGAGAACGAGCTGACGCTGCACCTGAGCCGCGTCGACCGTGCGGGCCTGGCGCCCGAGCTCGCCGAGGAGCTGACCGACGCCGAGCACCGGGTGGTGATCGCCCGGCGCGTCCACAACGACGCCGTGCGCGACACGCTGCGGCTGCGGCGACGGCGGAAGGTGCGGTACTTCAAGCTGGCCGGCACCGCGCCGCTGCCCGAGTACTTCGAGTTCGCCGAGCCGGAGGTCTGAGCGTGGGCTGGTACGTCGTCGTCGAGGAGCAGCGCGGCGCGGGTGACGGCCGGAGCTGGTCGCTGTCGGAGACGTTCCCGGTCGAGGGCCAGGTCATCGCCGAAGCCGAGGCCCTGCGGCTCGCGCGGGAGTACCAGCCGGCCTACCCGTGGTCGCCGAAGTCGCGGAAGGTCCTGCGGGTCGCGGGCGGTTACCTGGTGATCGTCGACGGCCGGACCTCGACGTTCCACTTCCGGCTGACGGTCGGCGAAGAGATCTGAACCCGGCGGCCCCCGCGCGCGTCGGAGGGGTATGAGCGCGACGTGGTGGGTGGTCATCGAAGAGCAGGGCGGCCTGGGTGACACCCGGGGCTGGGGCGTCGCGGACGCGACGCCGTACCCCGACCGCGTCAGCGCGGAGGACGACGCGTACCTGCTCGCCAAGCAGCACCGGCCGCCGCGGCCGTCGTCCCCGCAGAGCCGGCTGGTGCTGCGCGTGACCGACGGGTACCTGGTGCTGGTCAAGGGCAAGACCGACCTGTGGCAGTTCCGCGTCACGGTGGGCGAACAGGCCGGCGGCTGACAGACTGGCGGCATGAGCGAACCCGAGGCCTGCGACGTCGCCCACGGCACGGCTCCGGCGGACCCGGACACGCGGACGCTGGTGGCGGTGTTCGCGTCCCCGGTGTCGCGGTACCTGCTGAAGTTCGCGCGGGACCTCGGTTTCCACGTCGCGCTGTTCGAACCGGACGCCGCGCGGGCGACCGACGTGCCGGACGGCTTCGACGCCGTGACCACGCTCCCGGAGCTCGACGGCACCGCCGACGTCGTGGTCACCGACCACCACCGGCCGGAGCTCGGCGACGTCCTCAAGCTCGCGCTCGACCAGGCGCCGCGGTGGATCGGCGTGCTCGGCAACCCGCGTCACCCGGGTCCGCACGTGGCCGCGTTGCAGGGGCTCGGCGTGGCGGACGCCGAGATCGCCCGGGTGCACCGGCCGGTCGGGCTCAACATCGGCTCGCGGACCCCGCCGGAGATCGCGGTGGCGACGCTGGCCGGTCTGCTGGCCGACCACAACCACCGCCCGGGTGGTTTCGCCTTCTGACCGCCTCGCCCCACTGGCGGTTCCTCACCGCCGGGGCGGATCCATAGCGTCGGTCCTATGGTGACTGCGGCCCAGGCTCGGGCGAAGTACGACCGGATCGCCGACCGGTACGAGGAAATCTTCTTCTACGTGGGGGATGTCGGCGCGCGGCTCGCCGCGTTCGCCGGTCCGCGGCCGGGCGCGCGGGCGCTGGACATCGGGGCCGGCCGCGGCGCGGTCGCGCGCGCCCTGCTGGCGCACGGATGCGTGGTGTCGGCGATCGACGCGTCGCCGGAGATGGTCGCCCGGCTGGCCGCCGACCACCCGGAGCTGACCGCCCGGACGATGGACGCGGCCCACCCGGACTTCCCCGACGGCGCGTTCGACTTGGTCACCGCCGGGTTCGTCGTGCAGGTCCTGGACGACCCGGCGGCCGTGCTGGCCGAGGTCCGGCGGGTGCTGGCGCCCGGCGGCACGGTCGCGCTCTCGCTGGAACGGCAGTCGGTGGGGCAGCTGGGCTGGTTGCAGGATCTCAGCGTCGAGTTCTTCTCGCCGGACGCCGCCGCGGAGCCGGAGCCGTCGCCCGAGCCGTCGCCCGGTGCGGGGCCGATGGACGCGGACGGCCTCGACGCGCTGCTGACCGAGGCGGGGTTCACCGGCCTGGCCCGGGAAGAGGTCGAGATGCCGTTGCCGCTGCGAGGCCCCGACGCGCTGTGGGAGTGGCTGCAGCCACGCGGCGGAACCGAGCTGGTCGCCGCCCTGGGCGAGCGGGCCGGCGAGTTCCACGCGCGGTTCTTGGACGGCGCCCGGACGATGCAGGAGGGCGACACGATCGTCCTCGACTTCGCGGCCACCCTGCACCGGGCCCACCGCCCGGCCTGACCGGACGACACGGCGACCGGCTCCGGCCCCGCGCCGTGTCGTCCGTTCAGGTACGCGTGTCGTCCGTCAGTGGACCGCCATCCCTTCCGGCATCGGCTCGAACCGGGCGTGGTGGCGGGTGAACGTCGCCGTGCCGGAGGTCATCGAGCGCAGGTCGATGAGGTAGCGGACGAGCTCCGTCGCCGGGACCTCGGCTCGGATCAGCGTCCGCCCGCCCTGGCCGGCTTCCGTGCCCAGCACCCGGCCCCGGCGGGAGGAGAGGTCGCCGAGCACGGTGCCGAGGTGCTCGTCCGGCAGCCGGATGGTCACTTCTTCCAGCGGCTCCAGCATGGTGAGGTGCCCGGTCGCCGCGGCCTCCCGCAGCGCCAGCGCGCCGGCGGTCTGGAACGCGGCGTCGGAGGAGTCGACGCTGTGCGCCTTCCCGTCGACCAGCGTGACCTTCACGTCGACGACCGGGTGCCCGTCGGCCAGCCCGCGCTGCAGCTGAGCCCGCACGCCCTTCTCGACGCTCGGGATGAACTGGTGCGGCACCGAGCCGCCGACGACCTTGTCGACGAACTGGAACCCGCCGCCGCGCGGCAGCGGCTCGACCACGATGTCGCACACGGCGAACTGGCCGTGCCCGCCGGACTGCTTCACGTGCCGGCCGTGGCCCTTGGCGGGCTTGCCGAACGTCGTGCGCAGGCTGATCTTCACCGGTTCGGTGTCGACGTCCGCGCCGCCCGCCCGCAGCCGCGAGAGCACGACGTCGGCGTGGGCCTCGCCCATGCACCACAGCACCAGCTGGTTCGTCTCGGCGTTGCGGTCGAGCCGCAGCGTCGGGTCGCCGGCGACCAGCCGGGACAGGTTGCGCGCCAACGTGTCCTCGTCGCTGCGGGTCTTCGCGACGACGGCGACCGGCAGCAGCGGCTCCGGCATCGCCCAGGGTTCCATCAGCAACGGCTCTTCGGGCGAGGAGACGGTGTCGCCGGTCTCCGCCGATCCGACCTTCGTCAGCGCGCAGAGGTCACCCGCGACGCAGTAGGGCACCTCGCGCAGGTTCGCGCCGAGGGGGGAGTAGAGGTGCGCGACGCGCTCGTCGGCGTCGTGGTCCTCGTGGCCGCGTTCGGCGAGGCCGTGCCCGGACACGTGCACCGGCCGCTCGGGGCGCAGCGTCCCGGAGAACACCCGGACGAGGGACACCCGGCCGACGTAGGAGTCGACGGCCGTCCGGACGACCTCCGCGGCGAGGGGGCCCGCGGGGTCGGCGGTGATGGCCGCGTGCGCCCCGCCGTCCGGCGTGGTGACGTCCGGCGGCTCGTGCTCCAGCGGCGAGGGGAACGCCCGGACGATCCCGTCGAGCACCTCGGCCAGGCCGATCCCGCTGGTCGCGCACACGGGGATGACCGGGTGGAACGACCCGCGCGCGACGGCGGTCTCGAGGTCGGCGATGAGCGTCTCCTCGGGGATCTCCTCGCCGCCGAGGTAGCGGTCCATCAGGGACTCGTCCTCGCTCTCGGCGATGACCCCTTCGATCAGCTCGTTGCGGGCTTCGGCCATCCGCTCGAGGTCGGCCGGGTCGGGTTCGCCCACCTTCGGCGGATGCCCGGCGGAGTAGTCGAAGTACCGCTGGGTGATCAGCCCGACCAGGCCGTCGCCGGCGGGCAGGTAGAGCGGCAGGACGCCGGCGCCGAACGCGGCCTGGCAGGCGGCGATCTCGGCCATCGGGTCGGCCCGGTGGTGGTCGAGCCGGGAGACGACGACCGCGCGCGGCATGCCGACCGCGGCGCACTCCTCCCACACCGCGACCGTCGCCGCGTCGACCCCTTCGGCCGCGCAGACGACGAACAGCGCCGCGTCGGCCGCGCGCAGCCCGGCCCGCAGCTCCCCGACGAAGTCGGCGTACCCCGGCGTGTCGATCAGGTTGATCTTGTGACCCCGGTGCAGCACCGGCGCGACCGAGAGGCCGACCGAGCGCTGCTGGCGGACCGCGGCCGGGTCGTGGTCGCACACCGTCGTTCCGTCGACCACCGAGCCCGCGCGCGGGACGGTGCCGGACGCCGCGAGGAGCGCCTCCGTGAGGGTCGTCTTCCCCGAGCCGGACGGGCCGACGAGCACCACGTTGCGGACCTTCGCGGGGTCGTCCACAGCGACGGCGGCCCCGGTGTCGGCGTTCTTGGCTTGTTTGTCGGCCATGACGACTCCTCGGCGAACGGCTGGTGTACGTGATGTGTCCTCGATCACACACCCGCTACCCTGGTCACGGCAAGGCACGGGTCCCGGGACCAGCCGAATGCCCGGGGGAGCAGGGGCAAGGGGGAGTTTCATGACGGTGGACAGGCGGACCTTCCTGCGGATCTCCGGGGCGGTTCCGGTGGCGGGACTGGCGGCGGGGTGGCCGCCTCCGGACGATTGGGAGCGGCTGCGACGCCGGCTGGCCGGGCCGTTGTTCCGGCCGGGCGACGCGGGTTACCCCGAGGCCAAGCAGGGCTTCTTCACGATGTACGACGCCCGGATGCCGGCGGCCGTCGTGGGCGCCACGCGGGTCGAGGACGTTCAGGCCGCTGTCGGCTTCGCGGCGCGGCACCGGCTGCCCGTCGCCGCCCGCAGCGGCGGGCACAGCTATCCCGGGTACTCCACTGTGGACGGCGGGATCGTGGTGGACCTGAGCCGGTTCTCGGCGATCGAAGCGCGCCCGGACGGCCGCGCGGTGATCGGGGCCGGGGCCCGGCTGGGGCCGATCGCGACCACGCTCGCGGCGGCGGGCCGGGTGCTGCCGGCGGGCAGCTGCGACACGGTCGGCATCGCCGGGCTCGCCCTCGGCGGCGGCGTCGGTGTCCTCGACCGGAAGTACGGCCTGACGTGCGACCACCTGGAAGCGGCCCGGATCGTCACGGCCGACGGCCGGCTGCGCACGGTTTCGGCGACGGCGGAGCCCGACCTGTTCTGGGCGCTGCGCGGCGGGGGCGGCGGCAACTTCGGGATCGTCACCGGGTTCACGTTCCGGACCGTGCCGATCGCCGACGTCGCCACGTTCGACCTCCACTTCCCGCCGGGCACGCAGACCGCGCTGTTCGCCGCCTGGCAGGACTGGCAGCCGGCGATGCCGGACGAGCTGTGGTCCGGGATGGGCCTCGGCGCCGACCACGCCAACCTCGGCGGCACGTTCCTCGGCCCGGCCGCGCGGATGAACGAGCTGCTCGACGACCTGATCCGCCGGGTCGGCACCCCGCCGGTCGAGCAACGGCGGCGGGTCATGGACCACGTGTCCGCGATGCGGTCGTTCGACGACCACGACTCACGGCCGGCGGTGGCCGCGAACCGGGGCACCTACGTCGGGACGTCGCGGATGCTCCTGCGCCGGGCCGCCGACCCGGCCGCGGTCGTCGAGGTGCTGACCGGGGTCCCGAAGGTCGACACCATCATCGACGCGGGCGGCGGCGCCATCGCGCGGGTCGGCGTCCGCGAAACGGCGTTCCCGCACCGGACGGCGCTGGCCAGCTTCCAGTTCCTGCACGGCGCGGAGCCCGAGAACGGCGGTGAGGACGGCGCCCGGCGCGCGGTGGCCGCCGTGCGCGACGGGCTCGGGCCGGAGTTCGGCGCCACCGGCTACGTCAACTACCTCGATCCCGAGATGCCGGACTGGGCGGAGGCGTACTACGGGGTGAACCTGCCGCGGTTGCGCGCTGTCGCCCGAAAGTATGACCCGCGAGGAATTTTCGCTTTCCCGCAAGGACTTTCCGCGCCCCACTCGACTGTCCACATCGGAGAGACATAGACTGCGCCGAACCCCACGCAAAGGAGGCGCGTGCTCGACCTGGCATTCTCCACAGAGGACCTGGCGCACACCCGGTTCGCGTTCTCGCCGGCGTGGGAGATCGTGGCGAGCGTGCGCGTCCTGAACCGGCCGGGGGAGCACGCGCTGCACCTGCCGTGGGTCAAGCGGGCGACCGCGGCGCTCGACGGCGCCGGCCTGGACATCACGCTGCTGCGGGAGCTGGTGCCGCTGCGGCACCTGCCCGGCTTCCTGGCCGGCACGCCGTCGACACCGCTGCCCGAGCTGGCCGACGAGCTCGCCGACCTGCGCGACGTGCCGGGCCGCGTCGTCCGGCGTGAGCTCGACGCGATGTCCGGGCCGCGCCCACCGGTGCTGAACCGCTTCCACCGCGACCCCGAAGCCGGGCTAGAGCGGCTCGCGACGCTGATGGAGCGGTACTGGGAGCTCGTGCTCGCCCCGGACTGGCCGCGCATCCGCGCGCTGCTCGAGGCCGACGTGCTGCACCGGTCCCGGCTGCTGGCCCACGGCGGCGCCGCCGAGCTGTTCAACGACCTCACCCCGCTGGTCCGCTGGCTGGACGGCACGCTCACGGTGGCGCACCGCCACCTGCACGCCGCCGTGCCGCTCGACGGGCGCGGCCTGGTGCTCGTGCCCTCGGCGTTCGTCTGGCCGCGCGTGTTCTCCAAGACCGACCCGCGCTGGCAGCCGGTGCTGCGCTACCCGCCGCGCGGGATCGCCACGCTCTGGGAGACCGGGACGGCCGTCGCGCCCGGCGCGCTGGCCGCCGTCATGGGCCGCGGTCGCGCGATGCTGCTCGCCGAACTGGCCGCGCCGGCGTCCACCTCGGAGCTGGCTCGCCGGACCCGGCTCAGCGCCGGCGCGGTGTCGCAGCACCTCGGTGTCCTGAAGGCCGCGGGCCTGGTCAACGGGCATCGTGCCGGACGTCACGTGCTCTACGCACGCACGGAGGCCGCGGAAGTCCTGGTCGCCGGGGTGCCGAAAGTGGACTCCTGAGATTGCCGCGCACTGGCCTGCCTGAAGGGTCCACCGCCGACCTACGCTCGGACCGGTAACCCCCGGTTCATCGTGTGGAAAGGCCCCGTCGTGTCCGAGCAGCAGCCCAGCCCCTCCAACGGCACCGTCCAGCCGGTCACCGGCACCGCCAAGGTGAAGCGCGGCATGGCCGAGATGCTCAAGGGCGGCGTGATCATGGACGTGGTCACCGCCGAGCAGGCCAAGATCGCCGAAGACGCCGGCGCGGTCGCGGTGATGGCGCTGGAGCGCGTGCCCGCCGACATCCGCGCCCAGGGCGGCGTCGCGCGGATGAGCGACCCCGACCTGATCGACGGCATCATCGAGACCGTCTCGATCCCGGTGATGGCCAAGGCCCGCATCGGCCACTTCGTCGAGGCGCAGGTGCTGCAGTCCCTCGGCGTCGACTACGTGGACGAGTCCGAGGTGCTCACCCCGGCCGACTACGCCAACCACATCGACAAGTGGGCGTTCACCGTCCCCTTCGTCTGCGGCGCGACCAACCTCGGCGAGGCGCTGCGCCGGATCACCGAGGGCGCGGCGATGATCCGCTCCAAGGGCGAGGCCGGCACCGGCGACGTCTCCAACGCCACCACGCACATGCGCAAGATCCGCGGCGAGATCCGCCGCCTGCAGTCGCTGCCGGAGGACGAGCTGTTCGTCGCGGCGAAGGAGCTGCAGGCGCCGTACGAGCTGGTGCGCGAGGTCGCGGAGAAGGGCAAGCTGCCGGTCGTGCTGTTCACCGCGGGCGGCATCGCCACCCCGGCCGACGCGGCCATGATGATGCAGCTCGGCGCCGAGGGTGTGTTCGTCGGCTCCGGCATCTTCAAGTCGGGCAACCCGGCCCAGCGCGCCGAGGCGATCGTCAAGGCGACGACCTTCTACGACGACCCGGACGTGCTGGCGAAGGTCTCGCGCGGCCTGGGCGAGGCCATGGTCGGCATCAACGTCGAAGAGCTGCCGGAGCCCCACCGCCTGGCCGAGCGCGGCTGGTGACGGCCTAACCCTCCGGGTAGAAGAGGAAGAGCGTGCAGCCCGTCGTGCTGGCGGGCACGTGCCACGACCCGGCCGGGGCGTGCAGGAACGTCCCGGCCGGATGGTCGCGGGCGCCGTCGTGGAACGTGCCCGCGACGACGTAGACCTCTTCCGGGCCCGGCTCGTGGACGTCGCGGCATGGCCAGGACGTGCCCGGGTCCATCTCGAGGACGTTGGCGTGCGCGCCGTTCGCGCCGGTCCACAGTGGACGCAGCCGGATCCCGGGGAAGAGCTCGCGGACGGGGGCGTCCTCGACGGACACGGACGTGTAGCCCTTCTGGGCGAGGATCTCGGGGTGCATGACCCCACGGTGCCGGGCGCTCGCGGGGCCGGGACAGCGTCAAGAAAGACACCCTGGGGTACTTTCCTGCCATGCATCGTGTGGTGGCCCTGGTGCGGCCGGTGCAGTCGACGTTCGAGCTCGGCATCGCCGCCGAGGTCTTCGGCACGCCGCGGGCCGTAGTGCCGCGGCACTACGAGTTCGACGTGTGCGCGGAGGTTCCCGGTCCGGTGCCGACGACGGCCGGATACGCGATGTCGGTGCCGGCCGGGTTGTCGGCTTTGGCTTCGGCGGACACCGTGCTCATCCCGGGCTGGGCGCCGGTGGAGGCGCCGCTGCCGGACGGCGTCCGCCGTGCGCTGCGGGCGGCCCACGCCCGGGGCGCGCGGCTCGTCACCATCTGCTCCGGCGTCTTCGCGTTGGCTCGCACCGGTCTGCTGGACGGCCGTTCGGCGACCACGCACTGGGCCCGCGCGGAGCAGCTGCAACGGGAGTTCCCGCAGGTGCGCGTGGAGCCGGACGTGCTTTACGTCGACCACGGCGACGTCGCGACGAGCGCCGGGGCGGGCGCCGGGGTCGACCTGTGCCTGCACCTCGTCCGGCAGGACCACGGCGCCGCGTACGCGGCCCTGCTCGCGCGGCACATGGTGATGCCGCCGCATCGTGAAGGCGGCCAGGCGCAGTACGCGCCGCCACCCGCGCCGGACTCCGACGCACTCGACGGCCTGCTCGAGTGGGCCGGCGCGCGCCTCGGGACGCCGTTGTCGGTCGACGACCTGGCCGCGCACCTGAACGTCTCGGCTCGCACGCTGGCCCGCCGGTTCGCCGACCGGCTCGGCACGAGCCCGGGCGCGTGGCTGCTGGCCCGGCGGGTGGCGGCGGCCCGGACCCTGCTGGAGCGGACGGACCTGCCGGTGGAGGCCGTCGCCACGCGGGTCGGCCTCACCTCGGCGGTCAACCTGCGACGCCGGTTCCGCGCCCAGGTGGGGACCACGCCGGGCGCCTACCGGCGGGCGTTCCGGGGCTAGAGGTACTCCGAGATCTCGACACCGTAGGTGCCCGGCTCGAGCGCCTCGAAGATGTGTGGGACGTCGCCGGGGTAGGAGATGTAGTCGCCCGGGTTCAGCTCCTCGGGGGCCTCCATGACGCCGACTCTGGCGCGGCCCGCGCACAGCACGATGTGCTCCATCACGCCGGTCATGTGCGGGTCGCTGCGCCGGGGAGTGCCCGGTTCAGCCCGGATGAGGTACATGTCCCGCCGCGCGGACGGGGGACAGGCCGACAGCAGCGTGCACGCGTAGTCGGCGTGTTCGGCGAACACCGTCGGGCCCTTGCCGGCCCGGATGACGCGGACCTTCGGCCGGTCGGGCTCGACCAGGCGTGAAAACGGCACGTCGAGGGCGACGCCGAGCGCCCAGAGCGTCTCGACGCTGGGGTTGCCGGTGCCGGACTCGAGCTGGGAGAGCGTCGACTTGGCCAGGCCGGCGCGACGCGCGACCTCGGTCAGGGACAAGCCCGCGCGGGTGCGTTCCCGGCGCAGTGACGCCGCGATGATCTCCAGCGGCGCGCCGGTGGTTTCCTGCGACATGTGCTGTTCGCTCCATCGGTCGTTCTGTTCGCCTTGACGAACACGGGGCCTTGTGTTCACCATAGAACACATGCGTTCGATATGGCGAACACTCGATCGGGGCCTCGCCCGTGACATCGGCCTGGTCTGCTTGGCCGATTGTCTCGTGGGGGTCTCCTACGGTGCCATCGCGGTGAGCTCGGGCTTCCCGTTCTGGCTGCCGATGCTGATGTCGCTGCTGGTCTTCGCCGGCGCGTCGCAGTTCATGTTCATCGGGATCGTGGCCGCGGGCGGCAACCCGTTCGCCGCCGTGCTGGCCGGGCTGCTCGCGAACGCGCGGCACCTGCCGTTCGGCTTCGCGATCGGCGACGTGCTGGGCGGGCGCTGGCCGGCCCGGCTGCTGGGCAGCCACCTGATGAGCGACGAGACGGTGGCGTTCGCCATGGCCCAGGACGAGGTCAAGCGCCGTCGCGCAGCCTACTGGGCCTGCGGGCTGGGGATCTTCGTCTTCTGGAACTGCGGTGTGCTGGCCGGCGCCTACGCCGGGTCGGCGATCAGCGACACCGACGTGTTCGGCCTGGACGCCGCGTTCCCGGCGGTGCTGCTCGCGCTCGTCCTGCCGTCCCTGCGCGACCGGGCGGCCCGGCTGCCGGTGCTGGTCGGGGTGGTCGTCGCGCTGGTCGCGACGCCGTTCCTGCCCGCCGGGCTGCCGGTGCTGCTGGCGCTGGCCGGGGTGCTGGTGGGAGTCACGGCGAAGGAACCCGAACTGGCGGAGGCCCGCTGATGGACGGCGTCGAACTGCTGATCGGCACGGCCGTGCTGGCCGTGGGGACGTTCGCCTTCCGGTTGGCCGGGCCGGTGCTGCGCAGCCGGCTGAAGCCGTCCCCGAAGGCGGAACGGCTGATGGCGCTGGCGGCGGTGGTGCTGCTGGCCGCGCTGGTCGCGGTCAGCGCGTTGACGGAAGGGCACGGGTTCGCGGGGTTCGCACGGCCGGCCGGGGTGCTGGTGGCCGGGGTGCTGGCCTGGCGGAAGGCCCCGTTCGCGCTGGTGGTGGTGGCCGCCGCGGCGACGGCGGCGCTGCTCCGGCTGGCCGGCGTGCCCTGAGCCAAGGCGTCAGACGCACCGAAGGCCGCCTTGGGTCGCTCGGGTGCGGCGGCCGGGCTGACCTGCCGGTCCGCTCGGCACGCCGAGCGTCTAGGCTGGTGGGAAGGGTCTTTCGGGAGGTCGGGTGTCGTCAGAGCCGGTCATCGGTGTGCTTGCCATGCAGGGTGCCGTGCGGGAGCACGTCGCCATGCTGGAAGAAGCGGGCGCGCGGGCGAAGCCGGTGCGGCGGGCCACTGAGTTGTCCGAAGTGGACGGTCTGGTGCTGCCCGGTGGCGAGTCCACCACGATGTCGCGGCTGCTCGAGACGTTCGAACTGCTCGAGCCGCTGCGCGCGCGGATCGCCGACGGGCTGCCCGCCTTCGGGTCGTGCGCCGGGATGATCCTGCTGGCGCGGCAGACCCTCGACGGGCGGCCCGACCAGCAGCAGCTCGGCGGGCTCGACGTCGTCGTCCGGCGCAACGCCTTCGGCAGGCAGGTCGACTCCTTCGAGGCCGACCTCGACTTCACCGGGGTCGACGGCGGCGGGGTGCGCGCGGTGTTCATCCGCGCGCCCTGGGTCGAGAAGGCCGGTGACGGCGTCGAGGTGCTGGCCACGGTCAGCGGCGTGCCCGGCGTGGCGGACGACACCGCTAGGATCGTCGCGGTCCGGCAGGGGGCGGTGCTGGCGACCGCGTTCCACCCGGAGCTGACACCCGACGTGCGGGTGCACCGGCTCTTCGTCGGCCTCGTACGGCAGGCTGCCTGAAACGCGGTGCCCGGGCCGGGTACGGAACAGATGGAGGAGAGATGAGCGGCCACTCCAAGTGGGCCACCACGAAGCACAAGAAGGCCAACCTCGACGCGAAGCGCGGCAAGCTCTTCGCGCGGTTGATCAAGAACATCGAGGTGGCCGCGCGGACCGGCACCGGTGGTGGCGACCCGGATGGCAACCCCACGCTCTACGACGCCATCCAGAAGGCGAAGAAGAACTCGGTCCCGCAGGACAACATCGAGCGCGCCCGCAAGCGCGGCGCCGGTGAAGAGGCGGGCGGCGCCGACTGGCAGAACATCACGTACGAGGGCTACGGCCCCAACGGCGTGGCGGTGCTGATCGAGTGCCTCACCGACAACAAGAACCGCGCCGCGATGGAGGTCCGCACCGCGCTCACGCGCAACAACGGCTCCCTCGCCGACCCGGGTTCGGTCGCGTACATGTTCACCCGCAAGGGTGTCGTGCTGATGCCGAAGGGTGACGCCTCGGAGGACGACGTCCTCATGGCGGTCCTCGACGCCGGCGCCGAAGAGGTCAACGACCTCGACGAGAGCTTCGAGATCGTCTCCGAAGGCGGCGACCTGGTGCCGGTGCGCAAGGCGCTGCAGGAGGCCGGGTTCGAGTACGAGTCGGCGGAGCTGACGTTCCTCCCGTCGGTCAGCGTCCCCCTGGACGCGGACGGCGCGAAGAAGGTCTTCAAGCTGATCGACGCCCTCGAAGACTGCGACGACGTCCAGAACGTCTACGCGAACTTCGATGTTTCGGACGAGGTGCTCGCCGAAGTCGGCTGAGCCCGGCGCGGTTCGCGCTGCGAAGGCCGCCACGACGACCGAAGTCCTCGTGGCGGCCTTCGTTGCGTGCGGGACGTGCTCGCCGAAGTCGGCTGAGTTTTCCTTTGCCCCGCACGGGATCGCGGCCCGGGTCGGAAACTTTCCGGCCCGGGCCCTGTGCTCTCCCGGGCTCGTCAGGCAGAATGTGCGGCGTGACCTCGACGACCCCCGCCGCCTCCGCCGACATCACCGCCGAACTGTCCGCGGACGAACTGCGCCTCATCGAATGGATCGAGACGCAGGCGAAGGAACGCGGCAACGCCGTCGTTTCGGTCGCCGGGGACGCCGAGGGCGCCGGCTACTGCTTCACCGCCTGTGCGTGGGCGCTGCACCACGTGCCCGAGGCCGTCGTCGTCGGGCTGCCGGAGCAGATGGGCCAGGTGCTGCTCGACGCCTACGTCGACCGCGCGGCCAACGGCGAGATCTTCGAGGTCGGCAAGCGCTACGACAACTTCTTCGAAGGCGTCCCGGTCGTCCTCGAGCGGGTCAACAAGGGGCACTACCCGGAGTACTTCGGCAGCGCGTTCCTCATCTACCCGGACGGCGACTTCCCGGCGCTGCAGCTGATCGTCGCCACGCCGGAGGGCAAGTTCCCGTGGCACCCGGACGCGCCCGAGGGCTTCGCCCGGTGGCAACTGGTCCTGACCGAGAGCGGCGACCCGGAAAGCTGGACCCCCGGCGTCGACGGTCCCTAGAACTTCCGCAGGTCCGCGGCCGCTTCCGGGTAGCGCTCGGCCAGCTCCGACGCGGCCGCGAACTCGACGCAGTCGTCCGTGTAGGGCGGCACGACGACCGTGCCCAGCAGGCTCCACGCGCCGCGCGTGACCGTCGCCTGCCAGGTCCCGGCGGGCACCACGACCTGGGGCCGCTCGCCGGCGGCGACGTCCGTGCCGAGCACCGGCCGGGAGACCGAGCCGTCCGGGTGCAGCAGCAGCATCGCGGCCGGCGCGCCCGCGTGGTGGACGTACACCTCGACGCGGTCCAGCCGGTGCGGCGCCGAGAACTCGGGCGCGACGAGCAGGTAGTAGATCGCGGACCCGGTCGGCGAGCGCCAGCTCTGCGCCCACCGCCCGCCCTCGACCGGCAGGGGCTCAAGACCCAGGTGGGTGACGAAATCCGACGGCTCCGGCATGTCACCCATCCTGCCGCAGACGCGGCCAGTAGCCTGCAAGCTCGAACTGGTGTTCGCGGCGAGAGGGAGAACGGGTGCGGGTGCTCGGGGTCGACCCCGGTCTGACCAGGTGCGGCCTGGGGGTGGTCGACGGCGGCAAGGGCCGGGCCGTCCGCTGCGTCGCCGTCGACGTCGTGCGGACGCCGGCCGACGCCGACCTGGCGCACCGGCTGCTCGGCATCTCCGACGAGGTCGAACGCTGGATGGACAAGTACAAGCCGACCGCCGTCGCGGTCGAGCGGGTCTTCGCCCAGCACAACGTCCGCACGGCCATGGGCACCGCGCAGGCCGGCGGTGTCGTCGCGCTCGCCGCCGCGCGCCGGGGACTGCCGGTCGTGTTCCACACGCCGAGCGAGGTCAAGGCCGCCGTCAGCGGGTCGGGCCGGGCCGACAAGGCGCAGGTCACGGCCATGGTGATGCGCCTGCTCAACCTCGAGGTCGCGCCGCACCCCGCCGACGCCGCGGACGCGCTCGCCCTCGCCATCTGCCACCTCTGGCGGGAGCCGATGCGGGCCCGGCTCGCCGAGGCCGAAGCCCGGGCGGCCGAGATGGCCCGCACCCACAAGGCCCGCCTCGCCGCGGCGGCGAAACAAGCCAAGAACCCTGGAGCAGCACGATGATCTCGTCGGTACGCGGAGAAGTCCTGTCGGTCGCCTTGGACCACGTCGTGGTCGAGGTCGGCGGAGTGGGCTTCGCCGTGCAGGCCACCCCGGCGACGCTGGCCACCCTGCGCCGCGGCGAGGAGGCGCGGCTGCACACCGCGCTCGTCGTGCGTGAGGACTCGCTGACGCTGTTCGGGTTCGCCGACGCCGACGCGCGGGAGCTGTTCGGGCTGCTGCAGACGGTGTCCGGGATCGGGCCGCGGCTCGCGCTGGCCACCCTCGCCGTGCTCGACCCCGACAAGCTGCGCGGCGCGCTCGTCGAAGGCAACATCACCGTGCTCACCTCGGTGCCCGGCATCGGCCGCAAGGGCGCCGAACGGCTCACCCTGGAGCTGCGCGACAAGGTCACCGCGCTCGGCTCCGGCGAAGCGCCGGCCCTCACCGCGCCCGGCGCGCTGCGGGCCGAGGTCGTCGAAGCACTGGCCGGGCTCGGGTTCCCGGCCAAGCAGGCCGAGACGGCCGTGGACAAGGTCCTCGCCGACGGCGACGGCCACACCACGGCCAGCGTGCTGCGCGCGTCGCTGGCCACCCTCGGCCGGAAGCGGTAGGCGCGGCCGTGGAGTATGAAGCCGTGGAGGAAGACGAAGCCCTCTCGGCGTGGGCGCAGACCGGCGAGGAGACCGTCGAAGGCACGCTGCGGCCCCGCAAGCTCGACGAGTTCGTCGGCCAGCCGCGGGTGCGCGAGCAGCTGGAGCTGGTGCTGGAGAGCGCGCGCCGCCGCGGCGTGCCGCCCGACCACGTCCTGCTGTCCGGCCCGCCCGGGCTGGGCAAGACGTCGATGGCGATGATCGTCGCGGCCGAGCTGGGCGCGGCCATCCGGATCACCTCCGGCCCGGCCCTCGAGCGCGCCGGCGACCTCGCCGCGATGCTGTCCAACCTCGCGCCCGGCGACGTCCTGTTCATCGACGAGATCCACCGAATCGCCCGGCCCGCCGAAGAGATGCTCTACCTGGCGATGGAGGACTTCCGGGTCGACGTGGTGGTCGGCAAGGGCCCGGGCGCCACCAGCATCCCGCTGGAGATCGCGCCGTTCACGCTGGTCGGGGCGACGACGCGGTCCGGCTCGCTGACCGGCCCGCTGCGCGACCGCTTCGGCTTCACCGGGCAGATGGAGTTCTACACCGACACCGAGTTGGAGCTGGTCGTCCGGCGCGCCGCGACGATCCTCGACATCCCGATCGACCGCGACGGCTGCCAGGAGATCGCCGGCCGTTCGCGCGGCACACCCCGGATCGCGAACCGGCTGCTGCGGCGCGTCCGCGACTACGCCGAGGTCCGCGCCGACGGCAAGGTGACCCTCGAGGTCGCCCGGGCCGCGCTGGCCGTCTACGACGTCGACGAGCTGGGCCTCGACCGGCTCGACCGGGCCGTGCTCACCGCGCTGACCAGGTCGTTCGGCGGCGGGCCGGTCGGCATCTCGACGCTGGCGGTGGCCGTGGGGGAGGAGGCGACCACGGTGGAAGAGGTCTGCGAGCCCTACCTGGTGCGCGCCGGTATGCTCGCCCGCACCCCGCGTGGCCGGGTGGCGACCGCGGCCGCCTGGGAGCACCTCGGGCTGGTGCCGCCCGCCGACCACCCGGGGCGCCCCGACCCGGGCGGGCTCTCGCCGTTCGAGCAGGACTGAGCGGCCGGAACCGGCGGGTGGGTGCTGGCGTCCGCGCTGGTACCTGGCACACTTGACAGGAGCACATACCCAAAAACCGGACATTTCGGCTGGGCCCGGTGTCCGTCGAACGGAGAATCATGCAACAGCTATTGCTGCCCCTGCTGCTCGTGCTCGTCCTCGCCGTGCCGCTGGTGATGAGCTCGCGGAAGCAGAAGAAGCAGCAGGCCGCGCAGCAGGACCTGCAGAGCAGCCTGGCGCCCGGTGACCGCGTGATGACCACCTCGGGTCTCTACGGCACCGTCGCCGACACGTCCGGCGACACCACGATCGACATCGAGATCGCCCCCGGCGTCGTCACCACCTGGCTGCGGCTCGCGGTCCGCGAGAAGGTGCAGCCGGTCGTCGAGACCGACGAGGACTCGGCCGACGAGGTGGAGGCGGCTCCCGCGGAGGAGTCGATCATCGAGTCGAGCGCCGGCATCAAGAGCGACGACGAGACGCCGACCACCGCGCAGGTGGCGCCGCCGCTGGAGCACGGCAAGAAGTAAGGCCCCCGCGGTACCCCTGGGCGGAGGCGGAAAGCTCCCGACGAAAGTCGGTGCGGCCGCAACGCCGGGCTCACGCAGCACCGAGTAGTGTCTCGGTGCTGCGTGCGTGTCCGCCGTCATACCCGTGCCCGGGAGTGAATCGCACACAGTCCGGCCCGGTAACCCTCCGGGCGGGCACCAGACCGTTGGGGCAACCCAGTCCGAGGAGACCGAAGCACCGTGGCATCATCGGCCGGGCATCTCCGCCCGGGACGCTATCTCGCCTTCTTCGCCCTGATCGTGATCGTGCTGTACGCGCTGGTGTTCCTCACCGGCAACCACAAGCCGACCCCGAAGCTGGGCATCGACCTGCAAGGCGGCACCCGGGTCACGCTCACCGCCCGCACCCCGGACGGTGGCCAGCCCACCCGGGAGTCCCTGAACCAGGCGCGCCAGATCATCGAGCGCCGGGTCAACGGGATCGGCGTCGGTGGCACCGAGGTCCTCCTCGACGGCAACAACGTCGTCATCACCGTCCCCGGCGAGCAGGGCGACCAGGCGAAGAACCTGGGCAAGACCGCGAAGCTGGGCTTCCGCAAGGTCGTCGCGAACGCGACGCAGCCGGTGGTGCCCCCGCAGCCGCAGCCGTCCACCCCGCCGTCCTCGGGCGCCCCGAGCACTCCGCCGTCTTCGGGCGCGCCGTCCTCCGGTGCGCCGACTGCCAGCTCCAGCGCGCCGCCGTCCAGCCCGGCCGCCGGTGGTGGCGGCGCTCCCGCCGCCGCGCCCGCGCAGCAGCAGAGCACCACGCCGGCTCCGCCGAGCAGCAGCACCACGCCGCCGCCCGCGTCGAGCCAGGCCCCGGCCCCCGCGGACGGCTCGGTCGACGCCGACACCGCCAAGGAGATCCAGGCCGCGAAGGCGGTCCGGCAGAACCCGAAGCTGATCGGCGCCGACGGCACCCCGGACCAGAACCTCGTGGCCCAGGCGATGGCGTCGCTCACCTGCGCGCCGAACGCCAAGGACCCGCTCGAGGGCAACGACGACCCCAAGCTGCCGCTGGTCGCCTGCGGTGACAAGGACACGTACAAGTACCTGCTGGAGCCGGAGTTCCTGCCGGGCACCGAGATCGCGGACTCGACGTCGGGCTACGACCAGCAGCGCGGCCAGTGGGTGGTGAACCTCAGCTTCAAGAGCGAGGGCACCAAGATCTGGGCCGACTTCACGACCAAGAACCAGGGCCAGCAGGCCGCGTTCGTGCTCGACACGCAGGTCGTGTCCGCGCCGAACATCCAGGTCGCGATCGTCGACGGCAACACCCAGATCACCGGCAAGTTCACCCAGACCGACGCGAAGAACCTGTCGGACATCCTGAAGTACGGCTCGCTGCCGCTGTCGTTCGCCTCCTCGGACGCGACCACGGTGTCGGCCACGCTCGGCTTCGCGTCGCTGCAGGCCGGGCTCATCGCCGGCGGCATCGGCCTGCTGGTCGTGTTCATCTACTGCCTGTTCTACTACCGGCTCCTCGGCGTGCTGACGATCCTGTCGCTGGCGTTGTCGTTCTCACTGGTGTTCGCGGTGCTGGTGCTGCTCGGCCGCTGGATCGGCTACACGCTGGACCTCGCGGGCATCGCCGGCCTGATCATCGCGATCGGCATCACGGCGGACTCGTTCGTCATCTACTTCGAACGAATAAAGGACGAGATCCGGGAGGGCCGGACGTTCCGGTCCGCGGTGCCGCGCGGGTGGACCCGCGCCCAGCGCACCATCCTGGCCTCGGACGCGGTGAGCTTCCTGGCCGCGGCGATCCTGTACATCATCGCCGTCGGCGACGTCCAGGGCTTCGCGTTCACACTCGGCATGTCCACCGTGCTCGACCTGGTGATCGTCTACCTGGTGACCCACCCGCTGGTGGCCATCGCGTCGACGTCGAAGTCGAAGTTCCTGTCCAACCCGAAGTACCTGGGGCTGGGCGCCGTGCAGCAAGTGGGTTCGCACCGCAAGTCGACGGGCGTCGGCCGCGCGAACGTGAAGGAGGCCTGACGTGGGCGTCGAGGAACTGGGCACGGACGCCGACGGCGACAAGAAGGTCGCGGCGAAGCCGGGCAGGCGGGAAAGCTTCTTCCACCGGCTCTACGTGGGCACGGGCGCGTTCGACGTCGTCGGCAAGCGCAAGCGCTGGTACCTGTTCTTCGGGACGCTGGTGCTGGTCTGCCTGCTGTCGATGATCTTCCGCGGCTTCAACATCGGCATCGAGTTCGAGGGCGGCACGCAGATCCAGATGCCGGCCAACGGCATCCACGGCGTCATCACCGAGGACCAGGCCAAGGAGTCGTTCCAGAAGGCGCTGGGCAAGCCGGCCGCGGAGACCCAGAAGGTCGGCACGGGCGCCGCGTCGACCATCCAGATCCGCACCGACACGCTGGACGCGGCCGATGTCGCCAAGGTCAAGCAGACGCTGTTCCAGGACCTGGGCCCGAAGGGCTCCAACGGCCAGCCGAGCGTCCAGGCGATCAGTGACAGCGCGGTCAGCGCGTCCTGGGGTGGCGAGATCTCGCAAAAGGCGCTGATCGCCCTCGCGGTGTTCCTCGTCGCGGTCGTCATCTTCCTGGCGATCTACTTCGACCTGCGGATGGCCTCGGCGGCGCTCGTCTCGCTGCTGCACGACATCTTCGTGACGGCCGGCGTGTACTCGCTGGTCGGGTTCGAGGTCACGCCGGCGACGGTGATCGGTCTGCTGACGATCCTCGGGTTCTCGCTGTACGACACGGTGGTGGTGTTCGACAAGGTCCGCGAGAACACGCGCGGCCTGCTCGGGCTGACCCGCCGCACGTTCGGCGAAGCCGCGAACCTGGCGCTGAACCAGACCCTGATGCGGTCGTTCAACACGGCGTTCATCGCGCTGCTGCCGATCCTCGGCCTGCTGATCGTCGGGTACATCCTGCTCGGCTCCGGCACGCTGCAGGACCTGGCGCTCGTGCAGCTCACGGGTACGGTCGTCGGCGTGCTGTCGTCGGTCGCGCTCGCGACGCCGCTGCTGGTCGACTTCAAGATGCGCGACCCGAAGTACCGGCAGCAGGCCGAGCGCGTCCACGCCCGCCGGGCCAACGCGGAGCGCAAGGCCGCGGGCGACGACTTCGACGCCTCGGACGACGACGCCCTGGCGAAGGAGCTGCGCAAGGAGAAGGCGTACGCGGCCGCGGCCAGCGTCCCCGCCCGGATCCAGAAGCAGCGCCCGTCCGGCAAGCCCGCGAACAAGCGCAAGCGCTGACGTGGACCTGGACGACGCCCTCGGCCTGATCGCCGAGGTGCCGGACTTCCCCGAGCCCGGCGTGCTGTTCCGCGACCTGAGCCCGCTCTTCGCGGACGCGGGCGCGTTCAAGGCCGTGGCCGACGCGCTGGCGGGCACCCTCGACCCGCAGGTCGAGGCGCTCGCCGGCGTGGAGGCCCGCGGGTTCCTCCTCGCCGCGGCCGTGGGGTACGCCCGCGGCCTCGGCGTGGTGCTGATCCGCAAGCCCGGCAAGCTCCCGCAGGTGGCGGGCCGGGTGGACTACGCGCTGGAGTACGGCACGGCCACGGTCGAGCTCCCGGTCGGCGTGGTCCGGCCGGGCCAGCGGATCGCGATCCTGGACGACGTGCTGGCCACGGGCGGCACGGTGGCGGCGACGGGCAAGCTCCTGGAGGACGCGGGAGCCGTGGTCGACAGCGTGTCGGTGGTGCTGGAGCTGGCGGCGCTGGGCGGCCGTGACGTGCTGGCGAACCGGAAGATCCACGCCCTGCAGGTCTGCTGAAACCCGTATCTCGCGTGATTGAGGCCGGATCTCGCGTGATTGGGTCCGTAACTCGCGAGTTCCGGCCCTGATCACGCGAGTGACGGGTCCGATCACGCGAGTTACGGGTTTCGTCACGGCGAACCTGCTGGTCGGAGCGGTGGCCTCCCCCTGAACGGGCGTACCCGACAGGGCCACGAGGCGCAGCGGCTACCCTGGTGGTTCGAAGGCCGCACGAGCAGCAGGAGGTGCGGGTGAGCCAGGAGCTCGACGCCGCGGTGCCCGCGCAGGAGGGCGCCCCGCAGAACGGGCAGGCGGCGGCACAGCCCGCGCCGCCGAAGCCGAACGGCGCGGCCCCGAACCCGTCCGCCACCCGGCGGGTGCGCGCCCGCCTCGCCCGGCGCATCACCGCTCAGCGCGCCGCCCCGGTCAAGCAGGTCCTCGAGCCCCTTGCCGTCATCCACCGCGAGCTGCACCCGAACGCCGACCTGGGCCTCCTGCAGCGCGCCTACGACGTCGCCGAGGAGCTGCACCGGAACCAGCGGCGCAAGTCCGGCGACCCCTACATCACCCACCCGCTCGCCGTCGCGACCATCCTCGCCGAGCTGGGCATGGACACCACGACACTCGTCGCGGCGCTGCTGCACGACACCGTCGAGGACACCGGCTACGCCGTCGAAAGCCTGAAGGCCGACTTCGGCGAGAAGGTCGCCGAGCTGGTCGACGGCGTCACCAAGCTGGACAAGGTCAAGCTCGGCACGTCCGCCGAGGCCGAGACCATCCGCAAGATGGTCATCGCGATGGCCAAGGACCCCCGCGTCCTGGTCATCAAGCTCGCCGACCGGCTGCACAACATGCGCACCATGCGTTTCCTGCCGCCGGAGAAGCAGGCCCGCAAGGCCCGCGAGACGCTCGAAGTCCTCGCCCCGCTCGCGCACCGGCTCGGCATGGCCACGGTGAAGTGGGAGCTGGAAGACCTCGCGTTCGCGATCCTGCAGCCGAAGAAGTACGACGAGATCGTGCGCCTGGTCGCCGACCGCGCGCCGTCGCGCGACATCTACCTGCGTTCGGTCATCACCGACCTGACCAGCAACCTCGTCTCGTCGCGGATCACCGCGAAGGTCGAGGGCCGGCCGAAGCACTACTACTCGATCCACCAGAAGATGATCGTCCGCGGCCGCGACCTGGACGACATCCACGACCTCGTCGGCGTCCGGATCCTCGTCGAGGACGTCCGCGACTGCTACGCCGCGATGGGTGTCGTCCACGCGCTGTGGCAGCCGGTGCCCGGCCGGTTCAAGGACTACATCGCGCAGCCGCGGTTCGGCGTCTACCAGTCGTTGCACACCACGGTGATCGGCCCGGACGGCAAGCCGCTCGAGGTGCAGATCCGCACCTACGAGATGCACCGCACCGCCGAGTACGGCATCGCCGCGCACTGGCGGTACAAGGAAACCAAGGGCACGCACAACGGCAACGCGATGGACGTCGACGAGATGGCGTGGATGCGCCAGCTCCTCGACTGGCAGCGGGAAGCGGCGGACCCGGGCGACTTCCTCGAGTCGCTGCGCTACGAGCTGGCCTCGCGCGAGATCTTCGTCTTCACGCCCAAGGGCGACGTGATCACGCTGCCGGTGGACTCCACGCCGGTCGACTTCGCCTACGCCGTGCACACCGAGGTCGGGCACCGCTGCATCGGCGCCCGGGTCAACGGCCGCTTGGTCGCACTCGAGCGGAAGCTGGAGAACGGCGAGTCCGTCGAGATCTTCACGTCGAAGGCGGAGAACGCCGGGCCGTCGCGGGACTGGCTGCAGTTCGCCGGCTCGCCGAAAGCGCGCGCGAAGATCCGGCAGTGGTTCGCCAAAGAACGCCGCGACGAGGCGATCGAAGGCGGCAAGGAAGCCATCACGAAGGAGATCCGCAAGGTCGGCCTGCCGATCCAGCGGCTGGTCTCCGCGGAGTCGATGGGCGCGGTCGCCACCGAGCTGCGCCACGCCGACATCTCGTCGCTGTACGCGGCGGTCGGGGAAGGCCACACCAGCGCGAAGCACGTCGTGCAGCGGCTGGTCGCCCTCATCGGCGGGGTCGACGCGGCGGAGGAGGAGCTCGCCGAGCGCGCGACGCCGTCCACGGTCACCCGCCGCCGCGGCTCCAACGACGTCGGCGTGGTCGTCAAGGGCGCGAGCGACGTCTGGGCCAAGCTCGCCCGCTGCTGCACCCCGGTGCCGGGCGACGAGATCCTCGGGTTCGTCACCCGCGGCGGCGGTGTTTCGGTGCACCGCACCGACTGCACCAACGCCGGCGACCTGCAGTCCCAGCCCGAGCGGCTGGTCGAGGTCGAGTGGGCGCCGTCGGCGTCTTCGGTGTTCCTGGTGGCCATCCAGGTCGAGGCGCTCGACCGGCACCGCCTCCTCTCGGACGTGACGAAGGTGCTGGCCGACGAGAAGGTCAACATCCTCTCGGCGTCGGTGACCACGTCCCGCGACCGGGTCGCGGTCAGCCGCTTCTCGTTCGAGATGGGCGACCCGAAGCACCTCGGCCACGTCCTCAAGGTGGTCCGCGGCGTGGAAGGCGTCTACGACGTCTACCGCGTGACCTCGGCTTCCTAGGGCGACCACGATCCGTCGACCGCGATCCCGGCGGCCGCGGCGATCCGGTCGCGCGATTCCAGCAGCCGGTCGCGCAAGGCCGGCAGGTCGACGCCGAGCAGCTTCCCGTCGCGCTTGACCGCCTTCCCGGCGACGAAGACGCTGTCCACGAGGCCCGGGTGGCCCGCGGCGACGATCGTGCCGCACGCGTCGCCCACCGGGAAGACCGAGAGGTCCTCGGCGTCGAGCAGGACGAGGTCGGCGTCCTTGCCGACGGTGATGCTGCCGGTCCGGGCCGCGCGGCCGAGAGCCCGCGCCCCGTCGATCGTGGCGAACGCGAGAAGGTCCCGGCTCGTGACGCGGCCCCGCTCGGCGGCCATCGCGGTGCGCAGGGCGCCGAACATGTCGCCACCGGCGGACGGGCAGTCGTCGATCGAGAGTGACGGGCGGAGCCCGGCGGCCAGTGCCCGGCCGGTGATCAGCGGCTCGAAGCCCATTTTCAGCTCGACGTCCGGGCTGATCGACACCGAGCCGCCCGCGTCGGCGAGCATCACCAGCTGGTCGTCGGAGAGGCCGTTGCCGTGCACGACGGTCGTGCGGTCGTCGAGCAGCCCGCGCTCGGCCATCGCGGCGATCGGCCGGTCGCCGTGCCCCCAGCCGCCGGTGCCGTGGACGTGCATGCTCACCGGGAGCCCGAGCTCCCGGGCCAGCGCGACGTCCACGGCTGTTTCGTCCATTGTGGACATGACCGGGCCGCGCAGGCCGAGCGCCATGTCTTCGCCGGGCAGCACTTCCCGCACTCGCCGGATCTCCGGCTCGATGTCCGGCCCCGCGGCGCCGTAGCAGAAGATCGAGTGGCCGGGCGCCTCGCGCAGGGCCGCGATCGCGGCGTCGGCGTTCTCCGGGCGGTCGGCGCAGTGGAACCAGTCGAGCATGGTCGTGACGCCGCTCGACAGCGCATCGAGGCGCCCGAGGAGGTTGCCCAGGTGGACGTCTTCGGGCCGGTAGTGGGGCTTGAGCGTGCCGTGCATCGCGACGCGGTACTGGTCGAACGTCCAGTCGGCGCCGAGGCCGCGGAACGCCGTCTGCCAGGTGTGCCGGTGCGTGTCCACAAAACCGGGCAGCACGATCTTGCCTGCGGCCTCGACGACCTCGGCCTCGGCCGCGTCGAGGCCCGAGCCGACCGCGGCGATCCGGCCGTCCTCGATGAGCACGTCACCGCGGGGGAGCGTCCCCACAGCGGGATCCACGCTGACCACCACGGCGCCCTGAACGAGTGTCTTCATCCGTGTCCTTCCCCAAGAGTTGATGCATCAACTCTAGCGTAGGCTGTCGCCATGGCGGAGATGAGCACCGAGGACTGGGCGTTCTGGAACACCTGGATGCGCGCGCACCGGCTGCTCGTCGAGGAGCTCGACCGCGGGCTGCAGCGCGACTGCGGCATCTCGAAGGCCGAGTTCAGCGTGCTGCGGACTCTGGTCGGGCCGATGCGCGTCGGGGAACTGGCCGACGCGCTCGACTGGGAGAAGAGCCGGGTCGCGCACCTGCTGACGCGGATGGAGAGCCGGGGCCTGGTGACCAGGACCGAGGCCGGCGCCACCGGCCGCCGGACAGGCGTCGAGCTGACCGCCGAGGGGCGTCGGACGGCGGAGGCGGCCACCCGGGCCCACGGCGCCAATGTCCGGAGGCTCGTCCTCGACGGGCTCACGCCTGAGCAGGCCGAGGCGATCCGGGCATGGAGCGAGCAGGTGGTCGAGCCCGGATAGACCAGGACGACCAGGGGAAATGTCCGGCACCCGGGCCGTTCGGTCCACTTCGGACGTCGCGACCAGCTGACCGCGAAGCTGCTGTCGTAGGCGTCCCGGCGGCATTGCCCGAAATGCCGTCACCTGTCCCGGTTGCGCATGCTACTTTCTGCAAATTGCAGGTCCCCGTTCCGGAAAACGCGAGGGAGCGAGCATGTCCCCTGGCTCGGCCGACGACACCACGCGCTACCTCTGCGCGGCGTCCTACCTCGACCCCGGTTACAGCAAACGGGCGATCACCGAGTTCCTCGTCGAGCCCACCCGGCCGGTGCCGCCGTCGCCGGGGCTCGACGCCGGCCGCGTGCTCACCGAAGCGGTGCGGGCGCGCGCCCGCCGGAAGAACTACGACGGCCTTCTGGTGGCGCTCATGGCCGTCGTCATCGGGCTGTCGTGGGACAACCCGCTGCTCTACGGCTGGATCGTGCTGTCGGTGGTGCTCGTGGTCGCGCAGCCGGGGAAGACGGCGTTCGCGTCGCAGCGGTCGGTGAACCCGAAAACGGTGGCCCTGCTCGGGGTCGTCGTGGTCGCCGGGATCCTGGTGTTCGTCTACTCGGACGAGATCTTCGGCGGCGGCCGGTACGTCTCGGACTACCCCTACGACGACTACTACGACGCCTCGGCGGGCAGCGACACCGCCCGGACCGTCATCGGCGTCGTGCTGGCCCTGGTGGTGCTGGTGGTCGTCACGATCGAGCGCTGGTCCCTGTGGAACCTGCTGACGACGCGCTTCAAGCGCAACGCCGCGCCGTCGGCGGGCGGCACCCTCACCGGTCTGTTCACCGAGGACTTCCGCGGGCAGCTCGAGCGGTACCAGCGCGGGGACGAGTTCGCCGGGACCCCCGGCGCGCCGCTGGTGGTCTACCGCGGGTACAACCCGTTCGTGGGCGCCGGGTTCCGCCGCGCCGCGTGGTCGATGGCGATTCCGCTGGAACGGCTGGAAGACGACGAAACCGACCCGGAAACGCGGCCGGAGCTCACCACCGAAACGTTGTACGGCGGGATCCGCGAGGCGATCGCGCACCTGCGCGAATCGGCTTCGCTGTCGCCGGACCGGCGGCTGGGCGCGCTGACGGTGACCGAGGCGGTGTTCACCCCGGCCGCCGAGCTCATCGACCACCTCGGGGAACCGGACGCCGCGGCCTGCCTGCCGGACGTCGGGCACCCGCCGCACACCCGGCTGACCGAAGCCGGTGTCGACCGGATCCGGCTGGAGCCCCGGGAATGGGCGCGCTACTACCTGTGCTTCCAGGTCGAGACCTGGGACCGGGACCTGGTGCTCACGACGTTCCTGCACGCCGCCGTGGACGACACGACGCTGTACGTCGAGTGGACGCCGTTCATGCTGCCGCCGATCCGCGCGGACTACCGCGTGGTCGACAAGATGCGGCCGGACTCGCTGCGCCCGCTCGGCCAGGGACTGCTGGCCTGGCTGGAGATGCCGGCCGGCCTGCCGGGCCGGATCGCGAACCTCGCGTCGTGGATCCGGCAGCCGAAGCGCGAACCCGGTGTCCTCGACCCGGACCGCTACGGCGCGTCGAGCACCCTGCGCGAGCTCGCGTCGGTGAACCTGTTCACCGACTACTTCCAGCTCGTCGACATCGAACGGTACGAGAAGATCATCGAAAGCCGGCTCCTGCCGGCCATCGGCAAGCTGCTGGGCGACGCCGGGTTCTCGACGGCGAAGTTCGACGAGCAGGCGGCGGTCGTGATCACCAACGACATCACCATCGGCGGCGACAACCGCGCCCCGATCACCCAGACCGGGCAGCGCGGCCCGCGCCCGCCCCGGGCGCCCGGCCGCCTGGCCAGGACGGAGGCCTGATGGGACACCGGATCACGAACAAGGTGAGCATCGGCGGGGACAACTCGGGCCGGATCACCCAGACCGGCATCGAGGGCGGCGCCGCCGAGGCCACCGTCTCGTCCCTGCTGGAGCTGGTCGAGCGGCTGAGCGCCGAGGTGCGCGGCAAGGACCTCGCGAAGCAGGAGGTGCTGGAGGACACGCTGACCGACCTCTCGGCCGACCTGCGCGCGGGCGACACCGCCGAGCCGGCCGTGGTGCGCAGCCGCTGGGACAAGGTCAAGGGCCTGCTGGGCGGGCTGGCGCAGTTCTCCGAGCTGGTCGCGAAGATCTCCGACCAGGTGCAGAAGATCTTCAGCTGAGCACCTTGCGCAGCAGGGTGGTGACCTCGTCCGGGCGTTCCATCGACGGCAGGTGACCGGTGTCGGGCAGCTCGACGAGCTCGGCGTTCGGCAGTGACTCCGCCAGGTGCTCCGACAGCTCCACCAGCCCGCGCGCGTCCGCCGTCCCGATCACGACCGTGGCGGGCGTCGTGATCTCGGCCAGCCGGTGGCGGGTGTCCGGGATCCGCTCCGTCCACTGTGGAGTGGTCCAGTCGTGCCGGTACACCTGCTCGCACATTTCCCTTACCAGGGCGAGCATCTCGGCGGGCAGCACGGACACGTCCCGCCCCGGGCCGGCCACCAGGTAGCGGATGTTCGCCTCCGCCATGGCCCGCACGTCCGCCGGGTCGACGTCACCCTCGCGCGCGGCGTACCGGGCCAGGCGGTCGGCCGGGACGGCCTCGGCCGTCAGCCGGGTGATGTCGGCCTGCATGTGGTCCGGCCAGGTGTGCCCGGTGAGGCCGGAGCCGAGCAGCACGAGCCGGGTGATCCGCTCCGGTGCGGCGAGCGCGGCGTCCAGCGAGCACGCCCCGCCCATCGACGCCCCGACCAGCGTCGCCTGCTCGATCCCCCGGGCATCGAGCAGCGCCAGCAGGTCTTCGTAGTGGGCGTGTTCGCCGACCCCGGCCGTCTCGCCGAAGCCGCGGCGGTCGTAGCGGATCACCCGGTGGGTGGCGGCGAGCGCGGTGAACTGGGCCTCCCACATCCGGCGGTCGCCGATCGCGGCGTGCAGCAGGACGACCGCGGGCCCCTCACCCGCTTCGTCGTAGCCGAACGCCGTCCCGTTCACATCGATCGTCGCCATGGTCCCAAGCTAGCCACACGACCGGGTCACACAGTACGGTTTTCGCTCAGGGCGAGAAGCTAAGGTGCCGGACATGACCGACGGATTCGACCTGACGCGCGACGGCGAAGTCGCCCGGCTCACGCTGAACCGGCCCGAGAAGATGAACGCGATCACCTACGGCATGTGGTCGGCGATCCCGGACGTCGCGGCCGAGGTGGAGGCCGACCCGGCACTCAAGGTGCTGGTGATCGCGGGCGCCGGCAAGCACTTCTCGGCCGGCGCGGACATCAGCGAGTTCGGCGAGCTGCGCACCACGGCGGACGGCGCGGCGCGCTACGACAAGGCGGTCGAGGGCGCGGTCGCCGCGTTGACCGCGATGCGGAAGCCGTCGGTCGCGATGATCCAGGGCAACTGCATCGGCGGCGGCTGCCAGGTCTCGGTCGCCTGCGACTTCCGGTTCGCCGCCGAGGACGCGCGCTTCGGCATCACCCCGGCGAAGCTCGGCATCGTCTACCACTTCGACTCGACGCGCCAGCTGGTCTCGCTGGTCGGGCCGGCGCACGCCAAGTACTTCCTGCTCTCCGGCGAGCTGATCACCGCCGCCCGGGCGCGCGAGATCGGCCTGCTCAACGACGTCTTCCGGGCTGCCTCGCTGGAATCCTCGACATCGGAGTTCGTCTCGACGTTGTGCTCGCGTTCGCAGGCGTCGATCCGCGGGATGAACCGGATCATCGAGAAGATCGTCGCCGGCCAGGAGACACCGGACGCCGAGGTCGAGGAGATCCGGTCCGAGGCCCTGCACGGCGAGGACTACGCGGAGGGCGTCGCGGCCTTCCTCGCGCGGCGCCCGCCGCGGTTCACCTACCGCTGACCGTCGCCGCGACCGTCCGTCCACATCGGACTCGGTCGGCGGCGTCGAGAGCCGCGGAAGCGGTGTCCCTCACCGTCCTCAGACATCCAGGTACTCGCGGAAGTGCTCGGCGACGACGTCGGTCACGCCGGCGGGGTCGAGCCGGCCGTCGATCTCGAGGACGCGGATGCCGAGCTCCCGCGCCGACCGGACGACCTGGGCGGCGAGCATCCGGTCGCGGGTCAGCCGGGTCCGCTGGGCCGGGATCTCGGGCTCCTCCGGCCGGTGCCGCAGCTGGTGCTGGCGGAACAGCTCGGTCGGCACGAGCACCACCATCCGGCGCGGCGAGTCCACGAGCGGCGCGACCAGCTCCGGCCGCAGCCCCCGGCCCTCGGCGACGATCGGCCGCGGCGACGTCAGCGCGCCCAGCTCGTCGAGCGCCCAGCCGAAGCGGCGCCGGAACTCGGTCACCATCGCGGTCAGCTGGTCGCCGGCCGGGACGTCGGACGGCGGTGCGTCCGCGGGCCGGGTCCGCTGGTCGTGGTGGTAGATCGTCAGCCCGTGCCGCTCGGCCAGCAGCCGGGCCACGGTGGACTTCCCGGTCCACGGGGCGCCGCCGATCCACAGCGTCTTCCGCAGAGTGCCGTACGGATCCGAGGTCATCAGACGACTATCGCGAAACCGGCCGCCCGATGGCCAGTGTTCCGGCCCCGGTTGATCCGTTCAGCGCAGGGTGACGCCGCACGCACGCCGCGCGGTCACGATCTGTCGCTCTCGTTGTCGACGACCAGCACGGTCGAGGCGTCCGCGAAACCCGGCTCCCGGTCGAGCCGGAACCGGAACTGCGAGCCCGGCCGGACCGCGGCGACCACCTGGGTCTCGGCCGTGTCGAGCACGATGATCGCGTGCTCGGCGGTGATCGGCTCCTCGCGCAGCACGAAGTCCGGGCGCGGCTGGGGGACCACGACCGGCATGGGGAGCGTGCCGCTGACCGAGCCGGACCCGTCGTCGTCTTCGTGGTGCTCGACCGGCTCGAACGGCGGCGGTGGGACGAGCCGCGGGCGGCGCCGCCACCAGAGCCCGGCGATCAGGCCGGTCAGCAGGCCGCCGGTGCCGCTGACGGCCGACGCCAGCCCGATCCCGAGGCCGTCGGACGTTTCCGCGGACGGCGGCGCCACCGGGGCGGCGACGGGCGGCATCGGCGGCAGGGGACCGAACTGCACGGCGGGGTCCTTGGCGTCCTCGGGCAGCTGGAGCACCTGGCCGGGTTCGATCGCCGTGGCGTCGGTGAACGGCGTGCCGTCGGGCCGCGGACGGCCCTGGTTGAGCCGGAAGATCTCGGGGAACCGCCGCCCGTCGCCGAGCGCGCGTTCGGCGATCTTGAACAGCGTGATGTCGTCGGGGTTGTCGGCGTGCGGGACGACGTAGTACTTGACCGACGGCGGTGGCGCGGCCGGCGTGGTCTGCGCGAGGGCGGGGCCGCCGGCGAACACGGCGACGAGCACCCCGGCACAGCCGGCCTGCGCGGCCCGCCCGAACGCGCGGCGCACCCCGGGAACCCGGTTTTCGACCATCGTCGGCACCCTCTCCCCGGTGACCCCGGCGGGTCCCGGTGTAACCCCTCTAACACGGGGCGGGCGCGGGCGCGGTTCAGGTCACGGCGGGCGGGACGGGTCAGATCCGGTCCCAGGCCACCGTTTCGTAGGCCTCCGCGAGCAGCTTCACGGCGCGGTCCGCGGGCGGCAGCACGAAGCCGTCCACCGAAGCGACCGCGCGGCCCGGGGTCTCGGAGTTCGTCAGGACCATCGCGTCGAACCCGGGCAGGTCGGCGGGCCGGACCTCACGGGTCTCCTGCGGGACGCCGAGGCGGCGCAGGGCTTCCTGCTGCACGAGCATCGTGATGCCGGGCAGGACTTCGGCGTCCGGCCAGACGACCGTGTCGCCGGCCAGGAACACCGCGTTCCACACCGAAGCCTCGCTGATCCGGCCTTCGGGGTCGACGAACAGCGCGTCGTCGTACCCGGCGAGCTGGGCCTGCCGCGAGTGGTGGATCAGGCCGAACGTGCCGAGGTGCTTCACCCGCGGCAGATCCCGCTGGTACCGCACGGTCCGCAGGCGCAGCGGCGCCGGCTCGACCGGGTGCGGCGGCAGGGTGCGGACCAGGACCTCCGGGGTCATCGGCTCGTCGAACGACCGCGTGAGCACCAGGACCCGGACCGAAAGCGCCGGCTCGTCCGCGATCGCCTGGCGGACGTAGGAGCGCACCCGCTCGACGTCGAGCTCCGCGCCGAACAGCAGGCGCGTGCTCGTGGTCAGCCGGTCGAGGTGGTGGGCGAGCCCGCGGACCCGCCCGTCCCGGACCTGCATCGCGGTGAAGTGACCGTAGGAGGTCATCGCCGCGACGGCAGCGTCCGGGCCGAGCGGGACCCCGTTCAGCTCGGAGCGGACCGCCACTACTGGACGGTGACGCCCGTGAACTTCACCTGCTTGGTCGGCGCCCCGGTCCCGTCCTGCGGGTTCGGGTTCGCGATGCCGGCCTTGGCCACCGCGTCGAGCACCTTGAGGCCCTCGTCGCTGATGCTGCCGAACACCGAGTAGTCCGCCGGGAGGCCTTCGGCGCTGCCGTAGACCATGAAGAACTGGCTGCCGCCGGAGTTCGGGGCCTGCGTCTTCGCCATCGCGAGGATGCCGCGGCCGTACTTGATCTCCGGGAAGGCCTCGTCCGGCATCGTGTAGCCGGGGCCGCCCTGCCCGTCCTGGGTCGGGTCGCCGGTGGCCGACGGGTCACCGCACTGCAGCATCTGCAGGCCTTCGGTGCCGAGCCGGTGGCACATGGTGTCGTTGTAGAAGTTCTGCTTCGCGAGGCTGACGAAGCTCTGCACCGCGCACGGCGCGAGCGCCCGGTCGAGCGTCAGCGGGATGTCGCCCGCCGTGCTCTTCAGCGTCACGTTCACCGTGCCGGTCGACGCGACGTTCTTGCCGTCGGGCAGGTTCACCTTCTTCGGCGCCTTGCCCGTCGTGTCGGCCTTGAAGTCGCACGTCGTCGGGTTCGGCAGCGCCGCGGACCGCTTCGGCAGCGCGGTGCGCTGCGTCGGGATCTGGACTTCGGTCGGCGGCGGGGCGGCCGAGGACGACGCGGCGGTGTCGGTGTTCTCGCCGCCGTTCGCGCTCACGATCCACACCACGACACCCGCGACGACGAGGACGGCCACACCGACCACACCAGCGCCGATCCTCCTGCGTCGCTTCTGCTGCTCCAATCGGCGCTCGAGCTGCCGCTCGAGTTTGCGCTTCGCAGCTTCGCGGCGCTGCTGGTTGGTCGCCACCCCGTACCCTCCAGGTTTCCGCTCGTGTCACACGTCTGAGGTAGCGGCAGTGTATGGGCACAGCCTGTGAGGACCATGTACAGGGCCCGCTAGTCTCAACCCGATCGTGATCGGCGCCATCCGGCGCGGAAGTCCGGGAGGCGTTCGGTGCTCGTCGTCGGGTTCGGCAGCGGCCCGCTGCAGGCCAACTGCTACCTGCTGGCGGAGGCCGCCGGCGGGCCTTGTGTGGTCGTGGATCCCGGGCCGGACGTCGCGGCTCCGCTGGCCGCCGCGCTCGCCGAGCACCGGCTGGTCCCGGCGGCGCTCGTGGCCACCCACGGGCACCCCGACCACGTGGCCTCGGCCGCCGCGCTGTCGGCCGACCACGGCGTCCCGCTGCACCTGCACCCCCTCGACGCCGAGCTCTACGACGGCGAGAGCGTCCCGCTCGAGACGGGCGGCTTCGCCGGGCTCGACGTCGACGTCCGGCACGTCCCCGGGCACACGCCCGGCTCGGTCGTGCTGAGCCTGGCGACGGCCGAAGGCGGCCGGCTCGCGCTGACCGGCGACACGCTGTTCGCGGGGTCGGTCGGCCGCGGCGCCGACCCGGAGGCGGTGCGGGACCTGCTGGCGAGCTTCCCGGACGACACGGTGGTGCTGCCGGGCCACGGCCCGGCGACGACGATCGGCCGGGAGCGCGCGGGCAACCCGTTCCTGGCCGGGACGGGGGCGTGAGCATGGCCGAAGAGACGTCCGAGCGGCTGGCGCTGTTCGAGGAGGACCCGCGCGGCCGCCGTCGCCGGGGGATCTCGGGGCTGATCGGCGCGGTGATCGTCGCCGCCGCGTTCGGCGGGATCGCGGGCCTGATCGGCGGCACGGTGACCGGGCTGGTCGTCGCGCTGGTGATCGCCCTGCCGCTGCTGTACGTGATGGCGGTCAGCATCCGGCGCCGCGTCTGGCTGGAGGGCTCGACGCTGCTCGTGCGCACCTGGGGGCTGCGCCGGGTCGACCTGGTCGCCGCGACCCGCCTCGACCTCGTCGTCGGCGACGTCCGGGGCTCGCGCACGGTCAGCCTGCTCGTCAACGCCGGGCAGCGGGGCAAGGTGGCGAAGGTGGACCTCGCGGTGTTCTCCGGGACCGGCGGGCGTGAGCTGGGCATCCTGCAGCTGCGGAAGCTGGCGAACGCGCTGATGAACAACACCGAGGCGAACGGCCTCGTGTTCGGGGAGCTGCTGGTCGCCGAGCTCAAGGCGGAGGCGCGCGGCACCGGCGTGGCCGACCGGCCGCTCTACCGGCTGGCGTCGGTGGCGCCGTCCGGCAAGTACGTGCAGCGCTTCACGATGGAGGCCGTCAGCCGGTTCGTGGCGACTCTCGACTGAGCTCGTCGTTCTCCTTGCGGAGCTGTTCGAGCTGGTAGGCGAGCTCGGGGAGCTCCTGGGCGATGTAGCCGGCGAGGCGTTCGACGTGCTGCACGGTGGCGCGGATGTCTTCGAGGGCGGCCGCGATCCGCGGCAGGGACTCGACGGCCTGGACGGTGGCGGTGACCAGCCGCAGCGTCCCGCGCACGAGCCGGCGCGGGCCGATCAGCACGAACATGGCGTCTCCCCGGGTCGGCTGCCGCCTTCCTACCGGGTTCTCGCTGGTCCGGCGCGGTCGGGGTGCGCTCGTGTTACGGGTGGGACGGAACGGCCTTCGTGGTGCTGCTGAGGTACGTCGCCGGCTCTCGTGAGGCGATCAGCGCGGACAGGACGGTCGTCACCGGGACGGCCGCCACGATGCCGACGCTGCCCGCGAGCGTCCGGATGATCTCCTGCGCGATCTCTTCGCTGCCGAGCAGCGCGCCCAGCCCGACCCCGGAGATCGACGAGTACAGCAGCACCGGCAGCGCGGCCCCGGCGTAGGCCATGACGAGCGTGTTGACCGCCGAGCCGACGTGGTCGCGGCCGATCCGCAGCCCCGACCGGTACAGCTCCTGCCAGCTCAGGTCCGGGTTGGCGCGCCGGAGCTCCCAGACGGCGCTGGTCTGGGTGACGGTGACGTCGTCGAGCACGCCCAGCGCGCCGATGACGACGCCGGCGAGGAGCAGGCCGCGCGCGTCGATGCCGTGGCCGAGCGAGCCGATCAGCGTCGACGTGCTGTCGTCGAGCCCGGTCAGCGACGCGGCGGCCGAGAAGCTCGCCGACAGCACCCCGATGAGCGCGAGGCTGACGAGCGTGCCGAGCACGGCCGCGGACGTTCTCGCCGACAGCCCGTGCGTCAGGTAAAGGGCGATGAACATGATCGCGCCCGCGCCGGCGATGGCCACGACCAGCGGGTTTTCCCCGGCGAGGATGGCCGGGAGGATGAAGAGGGCGATCACGACGAAGGACAGGCCCAGCGCGGCCAGCGCGGCCAGGCCCTGCCAGCGGCCGAGCACCAGCACGGCGACCGCGAAGAGCGCGGCCAGCACCAGCAGCGGGGTGCCGCGCTGGAAGTCGACCAGCTGGAAGCTCGCCGGGTCGGCCGCGTTCCCGCCGTTGTAGGCGAGCACCACGGCGTCCCCGGCGGTGAAGCGCGGGGTGCTGGGCTCGATCGGGACGGTCAGCTTCAGCTGCTTCCCGTTCGCCGGGCCGTCGGTCATCGTGAGGTCGACGGTCAGGCAGGGTTTGGCGTTCGGGTCCGTCTGGTCGCCGACCTGGACCTGGCCCTGGGCGAGGCAGGGACCGGTGGTGGTGGCGGTGATGTTCGCGGCGACCGGCGTGCCCTGCGGGACGACGCTCGTCGGGTCGGCCTTGCCCCAGGGGTAGAGCACGATCATGCCGACGACCGTGGCGAGGGCGAGCGGGGCGAGCAGCCAGATCAGCAGCAGCCGGACGCGGCGGGACGCCGGGGCGGCGGGGCCGTGTCCGTGACCGTGGCCGTGCCCGTGCCCGGTTTCCGTGGCGGGCGCGGGTTTCCGAGCGGTGGGCTCGGCCTGCTTCGCGGTGCGAGGCCGGGCTCCGGCGGCTCGCTGCGGCCCGGTGTCTCCACGCCGTGCGGCGCGCTGGGGGCCGGTGTCGCCGTGGCCGTCTTCGGGAAGCCGCCGGGCGCCGTTCTCGGCTCGCTTTGCGCCGGTGGGAACCCGCTGCGGCCCGGTGTCGGCCCGACGCGGGGTGCCGGCCGCGCGGCGGGTGCCTTCCGGCGGTGTCCGGCGGGCCGGTTTCCGGGGCGTACCCGGCGTTCCGGACGTCCCGCGGGCCGCGGAAGGGGACACCTCGTCGGTGACCCGGCGAATCGGGCCGGTTTCGTCGTCGTCGAGGTCGGGGCGGTCCACCCGCACATCCTGACAGCGGGACCGCGCGCCTCACGCAAGGGGCCGCCGACGGCCCGGTTCGTCCGGATGCGCCGTGTCGTCCGTACCCGAGTGGACGACACGGGGGTCAGCCGTAGGCCTGCCGGACGTGGACGCGGCGGTAGGCCGACGGCGGGGTGTCGAAGTGGTCGAGGAAAGCCTGCCGGAGGGTTTCGGTCGAGCCGAAGCCGCAGCGGCGGGCGATCGTCGCCAGCGGCAGGTCGGTGCCGGACAGCAGGCGGGCCGCGTGCTCGGTGCGGATCGTGCGGACGTACCGGCCGGGTGTCGTGCCCAGGTGGGCGTCGAACAGGCGGGTCAGCTGGCGGGCGCTGATCCCCGCGCGGGTGGCGAGCGCCGGCGTGCCGAGGTCGTGGTCGAGGTGCTCGGCGATGTACGCCGTGAGGTCGCGGACCTCGCGGTGCTCCGGCGGCGGGCCGGCCAGGAACAGGCTGACCTGGGCCTGGTTCCCCGGCCGCTGCAGGTAGGTCACGAGCGAACGGGCCACCTCGCGCGCCAGCGTCGGCCCGTGGTCGGCCTCCACCAGCGCCAGCGTCAGGTCGAGGCCGCTGGTCACGCCGGCCGCCGTGTAGACGTTGCCGTGCCGGACGTACAGCGGCACCGGGTCCACCGTCACCGCCGGGTAGTCCTCCGCCAGCTTCGCCGCCCAGCGCCAGTGGGTCGTCGCGCGGCGGCCGTTGAGCAGGCCCGCCGCGGCCAGCACCTCGGCGCCGGTGCAAACCGACGCCACCCGCCGGCTGGTCCGCGCGAGCCGCCGGACGTGGGCGAGCACGCGCTCGTCGGCCGCCGCCGACGTGCTGCCCCAGCCGCCCGCGACGACCAGCGTGTCCAGGTCGCCCGCCACCTGGTCGAGCCGCAGGTGCGGTTGCAGGACCAGCCCGGAGCCGCTGCGGATGCCCTGGCCGTCGAGGTTGGCGAGCCGGATCTCGTACGGCGGGCGCGCGCCGTGGCGGTTGGCGGCGTCGAGCACGTCCGCCGGGCAGGCGATGTCCAGCAGCTCGACGTCGGGGAAGCCGACGATCGTGACCCGTCTGGGTGAACCTGCCATGATCGCACGCTAGCAGCCGGACCGGCGCTCGGACGCGGTTCGCAGGTTTTCGGACATCCGCGTGCCACCAGGTCGCGCGAGCCGCCAAGGTCGGGGCATGACCGATGAGCAGAAGACCATCGCCTTCGTCGTGTACCCGGGGCTGACGCCGCTCGACCTGGTGGGCCCGCTGCAGGTGCTCAGCGCGCTGGCCCAGATCGACCCCGCTTACCGGACCGTCGTGGTGGGGGCCACGAAGGACGCCGTCGACACCGACACACCGCTGCGGATCGCCCCGAGCCACACGTTCGACGAGGTTCCGTCGCCGTTCGCGGTCCTGGTGCCCGGCGGCACCGTGCCGACCCTGCGCGCGATGGCCGACGAGGCTCTCCTCGCCTGGCTGCGCACCGCGGCCGCGGGCGCCGAGCTGGTGACGTCGGTCTGCACCGGCTCGCTGGTCCTCGGCGCGGCCGGGCTCCTCGACGGGAAGGAGGCGACCACGCACTGGATGTTCCGCGAGGTCCTCGCCGGGCTGGGTGCGACGCCGGTCGCGCGGCGCTGGGTCGAAGACGGCCGCGTGATCACCGCGGCGGGCGTCTCCGCGGGCATCGACCTGGCGCTGCACCTGGTGGAACGGCTGGCCGGCCGGGAGGTCGCGACCACCGTCCAGTTCGTCATCGAGTACGACCCGGAGCCGCCGCAGGGCGCCCTGGACTGGGCCAACCGGCCGTACGGCGATCTCAAGCCCCTGCGCGAGCACACGCTGCGCGCGGGCCTGGCCGACCACCCGGAGCTGCTGGCGAAGCTGATCGCCCACGCGTGAGCCCAACGGCGTCGGCCATCCGGGTGATCGGGGGACGGACCGCGCACCCGGCGGTTAGATTCAGCTCGCTCGATCAGGTGATCTCGCGGGTGGGGTGTAGCCGTGCGGTTCCAGGTCCTCGGTCCGATGACGGCCACCGCCGAACTGCCGTCGGCGGCCCAGCCGCGGCGGCTGCTCGCCGTCCTGCTCGCGCGCGCCGGTCAGTTCGTCGGCCGCGACACGCTGGTCGACGAGCTGTGGCCGGACGGCGCGCCGTCGAGCGCCGCGGCGATCGTGCAGGTCACCGTGTCGAAGCTGCGCAAGACGCTCTCGCCCGGTCTCGGCGCGGCCGAGGCCGGGCAGCGCCTGCGGTCCGGGCCGCGGGGCTACGCGCTGACGGTCGAGCCCGGTGAGCTGGACGCGGACGACTTCCTGACGCTGCTGGCCTCGGGCGCCGACGACCGGGCGCAGCGCCGCCGCGCGCTCGAACGGGCTCTGGCGTGCTGGCGCGGGGACGCGTTCGCCGACGTCGCCGGCGGCCCGCTGCTGGAGGCGCACAAGCTGTGGCTGGAGGACCGGCGCTCGGCCGCGCTGCTGCAGCTGGTCGAGCTGGAGCTCGCCGACGGCGACGGCCGGGCCGTGGTCGAGCGGCTCGACCCGGTCGTCGCCGCACGGCCCGCGGACGAACGCTTCGCCGCGCGGCTGGCGTCCGCCCTCGGCACCGTCGGCCGCCGCGACTCGGCGCTCGAGGTCCTTCGCCGGACGCGCCGGGCGCTGTGGGAAGAGGCCGGCGTGTGGCCGGGGGCCGACCTCGTCGCGGTGTACCGCCGGATCGCCGGCACCGAGTGGACCACGCCGGGCCCGCCCGCCCAGCTGCCGCCCGCGGTGCCCGACTTCACCGGCCGTGCGGCCGAGCTGGCCGACCTCGGACGGGCTCTGCGCGGCCCGGCGCCGGTCGTGCTGCACGGCGCTGCCGGAGCCGGGAAGTCCGCGCTGGCCGTCCAGGCCGCCTGGCGGGCCCGCCGCCGCTTCCCCGACGGGCAGCTGACCGCGTCGCTGAGCGCGTCGGCCGATCCGGCGGCGGTGCTGACCGGGTTCCTGCGCCTGCTCGGCGCCACCCCCGCGGAACTGGCCGACCGCGAAGGCCTGACGGGGCTCTGGCGCAGCTACACCGCCGACCGGCGGCTGCTGGTGCTGCTGGAGGACGCCGGTTCCGAGGCTCAGGTGCGGGCGTTGCTGCCGGCCGGACCCGGCTGCGCCACCCTCGTCACGGCGCGCCGGGAGCTGCCCGGCCTCTGCGGCGCCCACGCGGTTGCGGTGCCGGATCTGTCCACAAAGGACGCCTGGGCGCTGCTGGCGGCGATCGCGGGGGAGTCCCGGCTGCGCGCGGAACCCGAAGCGGCACAACGGCTTCTCGGCCACTGCGCCGGGCTCGCGCTCGCCGTCCGGATCGCCGGGGTGAAGCTGGCCGCGCGGCCGAACCAGAGCGTCGGCGAGCTCGCCGCGCGGCTCGCCGACGAACGCCGCCGGCTCGACGAGCTGACCACCGGTGATCTCGGCGTCCGCGCCGCGGTGACGTCGGCGGTGCGGGAACGCCCCGCGCACGACGTCGTCCTGCTGCGGCTGCTCGCGGTTTTCGACGGCACGATCCCGGACTGGTGGGCCGCGGCGCTCCTGGACCGCCGGCCGGCCGAGGCCCGCGACCGGCTCGACGCGCTGGCCGAGGCGCACCTGTTGGACCCGGTGGGGGCGCGGTGGGCGGTGCCGCCGTTCGTCCGGCTGGTCGTGACGGAAGGACCGGCGCCGGAGGGCGACCGGACGGCGTTGCTGCGCGCGTGCGAGGTCACGCTGGCACTCGCCGAGCACGCGCGGGGACGGCGGGCGCGGAAGCCGGCGGCACGGCCGGATCCGGGAGTGCTGCGCCGGATCGCGGCCGACCCAGTGGGCTGGGCCGCGGAAGAGACCGCTCTCATCGCCGCCGCCGTGCGGCTGGCCGGCGCCCACGGCCGGCACGAGCTCACCGAGCGGCTCGCCGACGCCTGCACCGCTCTGGCCGGCACCCCGTGGCTCGGCCACGACGCTCGCGCCGTGTCGGTGCTCGGCCTCGTCGCGGCCCGGCGCCGGCAGGACCCGCGGGCGGAGGCCGAAAAGCTGTACCACCTCGGCTCGGTGCACTGGCAGCACGGCCGCGGCCGCCAGGCGCGGAACTACTTCGTCATGGCCGAGACGCGCTTCCGGCAGCTCGACGACCCGCGCGGCACCGGCGTGGTGCTGGCCGCGCTCGCCGACGTCCACCTCGACGGCGGCGACCCGCGTGCCGCCGAGACCGAGCTGCGGGAGGCCCTCGGCCTGCTGCGGGACTGCGGCGACCGGCGCGGGCAGGCGGCCGCGGCGGCTCAGCTGGGTTCGCTGGCCGAGGACGTCGGTGACGTGCGCCGCGCGGTCGAGAGCTTCGAGGTGAGCATGCTGCTCGCCCGGGAATGCGACGACGGCCGCCGGCTCGACCAGGCCGCCAAGCGCTACGCCGACGTCCTGCGCCGGCACGGTGGCTGCGACCAGGCGGCCGACCTGCTCACCGGCGCGCTCGGCGGCGCCGTCCGCACGCAGGAGCGGCACTGGGAGGCGCACGTCCTGCGCAGCCTCGGCGACTTGCACACCGAGGCCGGGGAGGTGGCGGACGGGGAGCGCTGCCTGACGCGGTCGCTGGCGCTGTTCGAGCAGATCGGGCACCGGCACGCGGCCGCCTACACCCACCGCAGCCTCGCCGAGGCCCGCCGCCGCGCGGGCGACCCGGCCGGCGCCCGGTGGCACGTGCGGGTCGCGATGGGCGTGTTCCGGGAGCTGCGGGACCGCCGGGGAGCGGGGTACGCCCTGCTCAGCCTCGGCCGGGCCCAGGCCGACGACGGCGCCGGGGCCGAGGCCGCGCGGAACCTGCGGACCTCGGCCGAGCTGTTCCGCGGGCTCGGGTTCCCGCTGTGGGAGCTGCGGGCGCTGGGGGAGCTCACCGCCGTCACCGGTGAATCCCCGGCGCGGGAGCGAACCCGTGAAGTCTTGACGAAGATCAGGACCTGACCCGGCCCGCACCCCTGCTCCCGGCCGCGGTGTTTGGCGAAGTTATGGGACCGCGGATTTGGCTGCCGCTCGTCGATCGTCGCAGACATCAGGAGGCAAGCCATGCCGGGACAACGGATGCTGGCGCGGGTGGCCGTGGGGCTGACCGCTTCGGCCGCGACGGTGGTGTTCGCCACCATCGGGACCGCGTCCGCGAGTGTCGAGGTCACCAAGCTCTCGCAGGCGCAGGCCGCGTCGCAGCTGTCCGCCGCCGGGGTCACGCACTCCTCCAGCGGGGGCTGCACCACGCGGTCGAACTCGACCTGCACGTCCTACGAGCAGATCAACCAGACCACGGTCACCGGCGTGATCACGCTGAAGCGGGCGAGCGGCTGCGCGGTCAACATCACCGGCGGCACCGAGGTCGGGCACGCGTCGGGCACCTACAGCCACTACAACGGCTACAAGGTGGACATCGCGCACAACAGCTGCATCGACAGCTACATCAAGAACTCCTTCGCCTACATCGGCCTCCGCGGCGACGGCTACCCGCAGTGGAAGGCCGGGTCCGGCAACCTCTACTGCGACGAAGGAAACCATTGGGACATCACGTACTACACCTGCGGCTGCTGAGTTTTCCCGGCCGGGACCTGCCCGTCTCGAGGGCTGCGGGCAGGCCCCGGTTACGCACGGCGACGAACGGGTACCTCTGCGGGTGGAGGTGAGGGGATGACTTCACACACCACCCGGGCCCGCACCGCTGTGCTCGGCGCCGCGGCGGGGTTCGTGCTCCTGGCCGGTCTCTACCTCGTGCTCGCCCCGTGGGTCACCGGCTTCGGCGGTGCGGGCGTGCTCGCGCTGAGCAACACCTTGGTGGGCCTGGTCCTCGTCGCGCTCGCCATCACCCGGACCGCCACGCGGCGGTTGTCGCTGATCGGCTGGGTCGTCCCGGTCCTCGGCGTGTGGGCGGCGCTCTCGCCGTGGCTGCTGCGGCAGGTGGGGGAGACCCCGCCGTCGACGGCCGCCCTGACCGGCAACATCGTGGCCGGCGCGGTGGTCGCCGTCGCGGGTGTGGCGCTCGCTAGTTCTTGACCAGCAGCCAGCCGTCTTCGCCCGGCCGGTACGGCGCGTCCGCGCGCTTGGCGACGATGCCGGGCAGGCCGTGCTGGCGGCTCGCGCCGGAGACGGCTTCGCCGCCGCCCGCGAAGTAGCGCGGCACCTGCCAGTGGCGGTCGGTCACGACCAGGCCGTCCAGCAGCTCGCGGCGCTCGGTGTAGGGCAGCTCGAGCGTCCGCTTGCCGTCGAAGTGCAGGACGTCGGAGGCGAAGTAGAAGACCGGGCAGCTGGTCTTGAGCCGTTTCGCGGCGGCGCCGTCGGCGCGACGGCGTTGTTCGAGGCCGTCGGGGTGGGGCTTGCCGTCCTTGACCACCACGACTTCGCCGTCCAGCAGCACTTCCGTCGAGCCGAACTCCTCGCCGAGCTTGTGCAGGTCGGGGTAGCGGCTCGTGACGTCGGCGCCGGTGTCGTCGTGGAGGGTGACGCGGCCGCCGGAGACCTGCATCATCGTGCGCAGGCCGCCCCACGCGAACTCGTACGCCCAGGCGTCGTCGTCGGCGGGCAGGTCGCCCGGGGCCGCGGTCATCGGCTCGAGGAACTCCGGCGCGTCCTCGTGCCCCGGCTCGGCCGGGTCGAGGCGCCGCAGCGTCCAGTCCCGGTTGTCCTCCTCGTGGCGGTTGGCGAAGACGTACTTGCCGCGCGTGCGCTCGCCGTGGAAGACGACCTCGACCTTGTGGTCGTTCCAGTGCAGCGTTTCGTACGTCCCGGTGTCCCAGATGGTCATCGTGCCGCCGCCGTACTCGCCGGCGGGGATCTCGCCGGAGAACGTGAGGTACTCCATCGGATGGTCTTCGGTGTGCACGGCGAGCCGGTTCACGCCCGGGGTCAGCGGCAGGCCCTTCGGCACCGCCCACGACACGAGCACGCCGTCGCGCTCCAGCCGGAAGTCCCAGTGCAGCCGGGTGGCGTGGTGCTCCTGGATGACGAAGAGGTCGTCGTCCCCGGGGACGGGCGGGCCCTCCGGCCAGGGTTCGGGGGTGCGGTCCTTGCCACGCTTGCCGCGGTACTCGGTGAGTTTGTCCGCCATCGCCGGCCCGGCACCCCTTCCGCTCGGAGAAGCGTCCAGGGTACCGGGGCGACGAGGTCAGTCCGTCTCGGCCATCGCTTCGGCGAACTGAGCCGCGTACAGCCGGGCGTAGGCGCCGCCGCTGTGCAGCAGCGTTTCGTGGTCGCCCTGCTCGACGATCTGCCCGTGCTCCATCACCAGGATGACGTCGGCGTCGCGGATCGTCGACAGCCGGTGCGCGATGACGAAGCTGGTCCGCCCGCTGCGCAACGAGTTCATCGCCCGCTGGATGAGCACCTCGGTGCGGGTGTCGACCGAGCTGGTCGCCTCGTCGAGGATGAGGATGACCGGCTTGGCGAGGAACGCCCGCGCCACCGTGATCAGCTGCTTCTCACCCGCGCTGACCGTGCCGCCCTCGTCGTCGAGCACGGTCTCGTAGCCGTCCGGCAGCGTCCGCACAAAGCGGTCGACGTGGGTGGCCTTCGCCGCTTCGATGATCTCGTCCCGGCTCGGGTCGTCCGCGCCGTAGGCGATGTTCTCCGCGATCGTGCCGCCGAACAGCCACGCGTCCTGCAGCACCATGCCGGTCTGGTCGCGCAGCTCCTCGCGGTTCATCTTCGCGATGTCGACGCCGTCGAGCGTGATCCGCCCGCGGTCGAGCTCGTAGAACCGCATGAGCAGGTTGACCAGCGTCGTCTTCCCGGCCCCGGTCGGGCCGACGATCGCGACCGTCTGACCGGGTTCCACGGTCAGCGACAGGTCTTCGATCAGCGGCTTGTCCGCCAGGTACCGGAACGAGACGTCCTGGAACTCGACGCGCCCGCTGACCACCGCCGGCCGCTCCGGGTGCTCCGGCTCCGGTGCCTGCTCCTCGGCGTCGAGCAGCGCGAACACCCGCTCGGCCGAGGCGACCCCGGACTGCAGCAGGTTCGCCATGCTGGCGATCTGCGTCACCGGCTGGCTGAACTGGCGCGAGTACTGGATGAACGCCTGGACCTCGCCGAGCGTCAAGCTGCCCGAAGCGACGCGCAGCGCGCCGATCACGGCCACCAGCACGTAGCTCAGGTTGCCGATGAACATCATCGCCGGCTGGATCATCCCGGAGATGAACTGCGCCCGGAAGCTCGCCTCGTAGAGCGTTTCGTTCTGCTTGTCGAAGAGCGCGGCGGCCTCCTCGCGGCGGCCGAACACCTTGACCAGCGAGTGGCCGGTGTACATCTCCTCGACGTGCGCGTTGAGCTTGCCGGTGGTCGACCACTGCTTGATGAAGTTCGGCTGCGCCCGCTTGCCGATCTTCGCCGCCACGACCGCCGACAGCGGCACCGTGAGCAACGCGATCAGCGCCAGCAGCGGCGAGATCAGGAACATCATGATCAGCACGCCGATCACCGTCAGCAGCGACGAGACGATCTGCGACAGCGTCTGCTGCAGCGACATCGCCAGGTTGTCGATGTCGTTGGTGACCCGGGAAAGCACCTCGCCGCGCGGCTGGCGGTCGAAGTACTTCAGCGGCAGCCGCGCGAACTTGTCCTCGACGTCCTGACGCAGCCGGTACACCGCGTTCTGCACCAGCGTCGTGGTGAGCCGGGCCTGGATCAGCCCGAAGAACGACGCGATGACGAACAGGGCGAGCACGGTCAGCAGGATCTGGCCGACCTTGTCGAAGTCGATGCCGACGCCGGGCACGAGGTCGACCCGGCCGTAGATGTCGGCGAGCGTGCTGTCGCCCCGGGCCCGCAGCCCCGCGACGATCTGCTCCTTCGTGACCCCCGGCGGCACCTGCTTGCCGAGCACGCCGGCGAGGATCGCGTCGGTGGCCTGGCCGAGGATCTTCGGCCCGATCACCGTCAGCGCGACGCTCGCCGCGCCGAGCACCAGCACACCGATGAGCTGGAGCCGTTGCGGCGCCAGCATCTTCAGCAGGCGCTTGAGCGAGCCCTTGAAGTCGAGCGCCTTTTCCGGCGGCGCGCCGCCGGCCATCCAGCGCCCCGGCCCCGAGGTCGCGGCGCCGGTGTTCTTCTGCCGTTCCGCGGTGGGGCGTTCCCCGGCGTCGGTGACGGCGGTTTCATCCGTGGTGCTCACGCCGCCTCCTCGCTGGCGCTCAGCGGCGTCGCGAGCGACGCTGCTGTGTTGAATGGTGATCTCGCAAGCTCGATCACGCCGCCTCCTGTTCGGTCAGCTGGGACAGCACGATCTCGCGGTAGGTTTCGTTGCCGTCGAAGAGCTCGTGGTGGGTGCCGGTGCCGACGACGCGGCCCTCGTCGAGGACGATGATCCGGTCGGCACCCCGGATCGTGCTGACCCGCTGCGCGACGATGACCACCGTGGCGTCGGCGGTTTCCGGCACCAGCGCGCGGCGCAGGGCCGCGTCGGTCGCGTAGTCGAGCGCGGAGAACGAGTCGTCGAAGAGGTAGATCCCCGGCTTGTGCACCAGCATCCGGGCGATCGCGAGCCGCTGCCGCTGCCCGCCCGAGACGTTCGTGCCGCCCTGGGCGATCGGCGACTCCAGGCCCTCGGCCATCGCCTGGACGAAGTCCTTGCCCTGCGCCACTTCCAGCGCGTGCCACAGCTCTTCGTCGGTGGCGTCCGGGTTGCCGTACCGCAGGTTGCTCGCCACCGTGCCGGCGAACAGGTAAGGCTTCTGCGGCACCAGCCCGACCGCGCGCGCGAGCACGGCCGGGTCGAGGTCGCGGACGTCGACGCCGTCCACCTTGACCGTGCCCTGCGTGGCGTCCATCAGCCGCGGGATCAGGTTGAGCAGCGTGGTCTTCCCGGTGCCAGTCGACCCGATGACCGCGGTGGTCTCACCCGGCCGCCCGATCAGCGAGATGTCGCACAGCACCGGCTTTTCCGCGCCGGGGTAGCGGAACTCGACGCCGGAGAGCTCGAGGTGCCCGTGCACCGTGCCGGGCCGGATCGGCGTCACCGGCGGGCGGACGCTGGACTCGGTGTCCAGCACCTCGGTGATCCGCTCGGCGCTGACCTCCGCGCGCGGCACCATCATGAACATGAAGGTGGCCATCATGACCGACATCAGGATCTGCAGCAGGTAGGACAGGAACGCCGTCATGGCGCCGATCTGCATGCTGCCGGAGTCGATGCGCTGCCCGCCGAACCACAGCACCGCGACGCTGGAGGCGTTCATCACCAGCATCACGATCGGGAACATCAGCGCCATCAGCCGCCCGACCCGCAGCGACACGGTGAGCAGCGCGTCGTTGGCGACGTCGAAGCGCTCACGCTCATGCTTGTCGCGGACGAACGCGCGGATGACGCGGATGCCCATGATCTGCTCGCGCAGGATCTGGTTGATCTTGTCGATCCGCTCCTGCATCAGCCGGAAGGCCGGGCGCATCTTGGTGATGATCGTGCCGACGGCCACCGCCAGCACCGGCACGATCACCAGAAGCAGCGAGGAGAGCGGCACGTCGAGGTTCAGCGCCAGGATGATGCCGCCGACGCACATGATCGGCGCCGACACCATGAGCGTCAGCGTCATCAGCACCAGCATCTGGATCTGCTGGACGTCGTTGGTGGTGCGGGTGATCAGCGACGGCGTGCCGAACTGGCCGACCTCGCGCGCGGAGAAGTCCTGCACCCGGTGGAAGACGCCGGCGCGGATGTCGCGGCCGATCGCCATCGCCGTGCGCGCGCCGAAGTACACCGCGCCGATCGAGCCGGCGATCTGGGCGAGCGTGATGGCCAGCATCATCGCGCCGACGCGCAGGATGTAGTCCATGTCGCCCTTGATCAGCCCGTTGTCGACGATGTCGGCGTTCAGCGTCGGCAGGTAGAGCATGGCGACCGTCTGCACGAGCTGCAGGACGACGATCACCCACAACGTCGCTTTGTACGGGCGCAGGTGACTGCGCAGGAGCTTCACTAGCACAACGGTTCCCCCAGTGCGGTGGTGGTGTTCGGTCCGGGATTCGGTGCGGTGCCGCCGGTCAGGGTGGGCATCCCCGTGGCCAGCTCGTCGAGCAGCCGTTCCAGGGTGGGCAGGAACGGCTCGCCTTCGGTCATGAACCAGTTGACGAAGGCGACGCGGACGGCGCTTTCCACCGAGGAGGCCATCAGCCGGCACAGCAGGTGGTCCGCCCCGCCCGCCCGCTTCGCGATGGTCTCGGCGAGGACGCGTTCGACCGCCGCGTGGGCGTTCAGGAACTCGCCGCGCAGCATCAGCTGGCCCATCAGCTCCCGGATACGCGCAACATACGCGCGATCCGGCTCGCCCTCACGCGAATATTGCTCGATCACGGCCTGCTTGACGGACTCCCAGAGCGGCTCGCCCTCGGGCCGGGCGAGCAGGGCTTCGCGCATCCCCTCGTGGCGGTCGACGACCATCGAGCAGACCGCCTGCTCCTTGCTGGAGAAGTAGTTGTTGAATGTGCGGGGCGAGACGCCGACCTCGGTGGCGATGTCCTCGACCCGCACGTTCTCCATCCCGCGGTCCAGTGCGAGCCGCAACGCGGCCTGCGCCAGCGCGCGGCGGGCTTCGCGCTTCTTGCGCTCCCGCAGCGTGAGCTTCGGGGGTCCGTCCGGCGACATGCACGCAGTGTAGCGAAAAACTTGCGTGCCACGCAAAAAGTTGCGTGCCCCGCAAGTTTGGGACGAACCGGACACGGCCGGGATTCCGGCGTGCGAACCCCCGTCAGCTGCGATATCGGCCGCCGTGTGCGCTCCGTTGTGACCCGCAACTTGCAAAATTGGTCCGATTGGCCTAGTCCGCTGCGCTCACCAGCGGCGACGCTCCGAAATCACGCTCACAGCCCGCGTTCGCGCGGGAACCGGCTGTGGACATCTGTCGAAGCTTTCTGCTTCCATGTCCGGCATCGCCGCCCGGGGGTCGGCGCAGTGCACCGTTTCCGCACCTGAGCAAGGAAGAAGTGGGACCACATGGCCAGCCGGGCCCGGGAGCTCCTGGATCGATCACGCGTCCTGCTGGACCGCTCGCGGGTCGCCGCGGCGCAGTACCTCACCGCGCCGCCGAAGCACCCGGGGCACCCGCCCGTGGCGGGCCCGGCGATCACCGCGCTGCCGCCCGTCGAGGCGGTCGCGGCGCCGGCCGACGAGGCCGTGCTGGCCGAGATCTGCGCCAGCGTCGCCCTGCGTGACCTCAACCTGCTCGACCAGCTCCTGGCCCGGCTGGAGGAGCTCGAACAGGGCGAGGAGGACCACCACCGCCTCGCCGAGCTCTACCAGCTCGACCACCTCGCCACCCGGCTGCGCCGCAACGCCGAGAACCTGCGCGTGCTGGCCGGGCAGGACACCGCCGACGACGCCGCCCGCGCCACCTCGGTGCTCGACCTGATGCGCGAGGCGATGTCCTCGATCGACCACTACGCGCGGATCACCATCGGCCGGGTCGTCAACCTCGGCATCGTCGGCTTCGCCGCGGAAGACCTCGGCCGGGTGCTGGCGGAGCTGTTCGACAACGCCGCCAACCAGTCGTCGCCGAGCTCGCCGGTGAACGTCAGCGCGCACCTGACCGAACAGGGCAGCGTGCTCGTCCGGATCGAGGACGAGGGCATCGGCATCCCCGCCGACCGCGTCGAAGGCCTCAACGCGCGGCTGGCCGCCGGGGGCGACCTCGACGACGCCGCCGCGCGGCACATGGGCCTCGCCGTGGTCGCCCGGCTCGCCGGCCGCCACGGGGTCACCGTGCGGCTCGACCGGCGCAGCCCGCACGGCACGGTGGCGACCGTGCTGCTGCCCACCGGCATCGTCACCGAGCTCGCCGAACACGCGTGGTCGGGCACCCGCACCGTCACCGCCGAACCGGCCGAGCCCGGCGCGAACGGCGAGCCGGTCGCCGTCGGCACGCTGCCGCGCCGCCGTCCGGGCGCCTTCCCCCGGGAGGAGCCGGCCCCGGCGCCGCGCAAGCCCACCCCGCGACCCCGGCCGGTCGAGCAGGTCTCCGGCGGGATGACCGCCAACGGCCTGCCGCGCCGGGTGCCGGGCAGCATCCGCGGCGCCGCGCCCGAGCCGCCACCGCCCGCGGCGCCGGCCGCCTCGGGCCACGAGCAGCTGCTCGCCGACCTCGGCGCGTTCGCCGACGGCGAGCAGGCGGCGCTCGCCGAGAACAACCGCACCCGGCAGGACGAGACGCCCGGAGGAACCGCCTCGTGAGCGCCCCCCACCCCTCGGCCCCGGCGAACTTCGCCTGGCTGCTCGACGACTTCGTCCGCAAGGTCCACGGCGTCAGCCACGCGCTGATCATGAGCGTGGACGGCTTCCCGCTCACCGCGTCCGACTCGGTCGCCGAAGCCGAGGCCGAGCAGCTCGCGGCCATTGCCAGCGGCCTGCTGTCGCTGGCCGGCAACAGCGCCGCGCTGTTCGGCAAGGGCGCGTGCGAGCAGATCATCATCCGGCTCACCCACGGCTACTTCCTCTTCATGGGCATCGGGTCCGGCGCCGGGCTCGCGGTGCTCACCTCGGGTGAGGCGGACATGAAGGTGGTCGCCTACGAGATGACCCAGTTCATCACCAACGCCGGTCACGCGCTCACCCCCGAGGTGCGCGCCGAACTGCGCCAGGTGCTCACCGCGCGCCGGCCGAAGGTGTGATCAGCGTGCCCGACAAGGATGTGGTTCCCGTGTCCGAGAAGGACACCGCCTTGCCGCGGCGCAGCCGCCGGATCCGGGCGTACGCGCTCACCGGTGGCCGCACCAGCACCCGCCACCAGCTGCTGGTGGAGACGCTCGTGTCGGTCCCGCGGTACGACCCGGCGCTGAGCGACACGCTCATGCCCGAGTCGCGCTCGCTCTACGAACGCGCCCGGACCCGGTGCTCGATCGCCGAGCTGTCGGTCGGGCTGGACCTGCCGCTGGGTGTGGTGCGGGTGCTCATCGGCGACCTCGCCTCGCAGGGCGCGGTGTTCGTCCACCCCACCGCGCACGCCTACCACCACGACACCAACGTGCTCGAGAGGATCCTTGATGGGCTCAAGCGGCTCCCCGCCTGAGGGCGATCTGCTGACGATCTCCGCGAAGATCGTCGTCGCCGGGGGCTTCGGTGTCGGCAAGACCACGTTCGTCGGCGCGGTGTCGGAAGTGCCGCCGATGAGCAACGAGGCGTGGATGACCGAAGCCGGGGAAGGGGTCGACGACATCCCGCCCGGCGGCAAGTCGACGACGACCGTCGCGATGGACTTCGGCCGGATCACGCTGCGCCCGGACCTGCTGCTGTACCTGTTCGGCACGCCGGGGCAGGCGCGGTTCTGGTTCCTCTGGGACGACCTGAGCCGCGGCGCGCTCGGCGCCGTGGTGCTGGTCGACACCAGCCGGATCGACGAGTCGTTCGCGGCGATCAACTACTTCGAGAACGACTCCGAGCTGCCGTTCGTCGTCGCGGTCAACCAGTTCGAGGGCAAGCCGGTGCACGACCTCGACGAGGTGCGCGACGCGCTCGCCCTCGACCCGGCCGTCCCGCTGGTGACCTGCGACGCGCGCGACCGCGCGTCGACGATCGCCACCCTGACCGAGCTGGTCGGCCACACGCTGTCGCTCGCCGTGCTGTCGGGCCCGCGCGAGCTCGCCGGCAGCGCCCCGCACGCCTGAACAGAGGAGAACGAGCTTCATGCGCAGGGTTCTGATCGTCGGCGCCGGGCAGTCCGGGCTGCAGCTGGCCCTCGGGCTGCTGGCGAAGGACTTCGACGTCACCGTGATGTCCGCGCGGACGCCGGAGGAGATCCGGCACGGGCGCGTGATGTCGACGCAGTGCATGTTCCACGACGCGCTGCAGCACGAGCGGGACCTCGGGATCAACCTGTGGGAGTCCGAGACCGTCGACGTCGAGGGCCTCGGCGTCTCGGTGGCCGCGCCCGACGGCGGCCGCGCGCTCGACTGGTTCGCCGAGCTGGACGAGATCGCGCAGTCGGTCGACCAGCGCGTCAAGATGGCGGGCTGGCTGGAGCTGTTCGAAGACCGCGGCGGCAAGCTCGTCATCCACGGCGTGATGACCTCCGAGCTGGACGCGCTGGCCCGGCTGTACGACCTGGTGATCATCTCGGCCGGCAAGGGCGAGCTGGTCCAGCTGTTCGACCGCGTGCCCGAGCGGTCGCCGTACACGAAGCCGATGCGCGCGCTCTCGCTCGCCTACGCCCACGGCGTGCGCCCGCGGCCGGAGCACCCGGACAAGCAGGCGGTGCGGTTCAACATCGTGCCCGGGGTCGGCGAGCTGTTCATGATCCCCGCGCACACGCTCAGCGGGAACTGCGACATCCTCTTCTTCGAGGGGGTGCCCGGCGGCCCGCTCGACTGCTTCGACGACCGCCCGGCCCCGGCCGAGCACTTCACGCGCATCCTCGACCTGATGCGGCAGTTCGTGCCGTGGGAGTACGAGCGCTGCCGCGACGCCGAGCTGACCGACCCGAAGGCGACGCTCGCGGGCGGCTACACGCCGGTGGTGCGCCGGCCGGTCGGCACCCTGCCCGGCGGGGCGATCGTGCTGGGCATGGCCGACGTCGTCGTGGCGAACGACCCGATCACCGGCCAGGGCTCGAACAACGCGAGCCACTGCGCGGCGACCTACCTGGACGCGATCGTGGAGCGCGGTGACCGGCCGTTCGACGCGGAGTGGATGGACGCGACTTTCGAGCGCTACTGGGAGTACGCCCGGCACGTCACCGAATGGACGAACGCGTTGCTCCTGCCGCCGCCCCCGCACGTGCTCCAGATCCTCGGCGTCGCCGGTCAGAACCCCGCGGTCGCGAAGCGGTTCGCCAACGGTTTCACGGATCCCACGGACTTCCAACACTGGTTCCTGGATCCGGCACTTTGGGAGAAGTACCTGGCAGAGGTCTAGATCGCCGGTGCGGTGCACTGTCGCCGGGGGACGATTCGGGCTACGGTAACTACGTAGCGTGAAGGCGATCTCGGAGGTGCGGGGCATGCGGGCGATGTGGAAGGGCTCGGTGTCGTTCGGGCTGGTGTCCATCCCGATCCAGATGTACGCGGCCACCGAGAACAAGAACGTCTCGCTCCGGCAGGTGCACGAGGCCGACGGCGGGCGGATCCAGTACAAGCGGTTCTGCACGATCGACGGCCAGGAAGTGCCGTACGCCGAGATCGCCAAGGGCTACGAGCTGCCCGACGGCGAGATGGTGGTGATCACCGACGCCGAGATGGCCGAGCTGCCGCTGTCCTCGCAGCGCACGATCGACGTCCTGGAGTTCGTGCCGCTGGAGTCGATCGACCCGATCCAGTACGACCGCACGTACTACCTGGAGCCGCAGAAGAACGCGGTGAAGCCGTACATCGTGCTGCGCGACGCGCTGCACAAGGCCGGTCAGGTGGCCGTCGCGAAGGTCGCCGTCCGGCAGCGGGAGAGCATGGCGGTGCTGCGGGTGCACTCCGACGTGCTGGTGATGACCACGATGCTGTGGCCGGACGAGGTCCGCGAACCGGACTTCCCGTTCCTGCGGGACGACCCGCCGCAGATCCGGCCGCAGGAGCTGTCGATGGCGGGCTCGCTGATCGACTCGCTGGCCGAGCCGGTGTTCGAGTCGGACAAGTACCGCGACCACTACCGCGAGGCCCTCGAGGAGATGATCGAGGCGAAGGTCGCGGGGGAGGAGACGACCAAGCCAGCGGCGGTCACCGCCAAGGCCGACGTCGTCGACCTGATGGCCGCGCTGCAGGCCAGTGTGGACGCGGCGAAGAAGTCCCGCGAGCCGGCGAAGGCCGCGGCCAAGACGACCGCCAAGGCCACATCGGACACCGCCGGGGACGAGTCCGATGAGGACGAGAAGCCGGCGAAAAAGAAGCCGGCGGCTCGCAAGCGGGCGCCGAAGTCCGCCTGAACCACTGTCGCGATCCCGGTCGGGTGGTTGTGCCGACACGCCGTCCCGATGCCGGGCCCGTCCGCTTCCCGGTGGTACCAAGAGGTGCGAGCACACCGATCGCGGAAAGGCGGGCCGGTCATGGAGTGCGCCTCTTGTGACGCGGGGATCGACCACTGCCACGGGACGCTGGTGGTCCACCCGGAAGGCGGATTCACCGAATGCGCGGATCCGGCCTGCGGGGACCCCGACCGCGTCCGGCACGGGCTGATCGTCGACTGCCACACCGTCGGCGGCGGCTGCGCGTGCGCGGCCGCGCCGGAAGAACCCTTGCTGCGCCAGGTTTCCTGAGCCTCCCGCCAGGATCCGTGAAGGCCTTCCCGCCGGGCTTTGCCGTCCGCCGGGGAGGTCTTCACGGTGTCAGGAAGGCGTCAGGAACGTAACCCGATCGTGTATGCAGCTGTGTACACGGGCTTGGCGATGTGCTAACACTAACGAGGTCCTTCGGCTCTCCCTCCCCCTCGGAGCCGGAGGACCCTTTATTTTCCACAGCGGTTTTCACCTCCGCCCCGGAAACGCCGAAAGGCCCGGCCCGGTCAGCGGAAGCGCTGACCGGGCCGGGCCGGGGGTCACGGGATCAGTACCAGTGCGCGCGGCCGCCGATCTTGCGGCCGGTGCCGCCGAGAATGGCCAGCGCAACGCCGGCCACCGCGAGCACGATGCCGATGGTGTACAGCACCGGGATACCGACGATGAACCCGATGACCAGCAGAATCACACCGAGGACGATCACTTGACACTCTCCTTCGCACGAGACCCGGCCCGGCTCCGTGCCGTCCGGGCGGATGCGCTCTCGTTCGGAGGATGGCCAGTTTCGCGGGATGCCAAACTGCGGCAAATGGAGCAACTTCCGCTCAGTACCGGTAGTGGTCGAGCTTGTACGGGCCTTCGACGTCCACGCCGATGTACTCCGCCTGGGCCTTCGACAGCTTGGTGAGTTTCACACCGAGGGCGTCGAGGTGCAGGCGGGCGACCTTTTCGTCGAGGTGCTTGGGCAGCCGGTGGACGTCGGTGGCGTACTCGCCGGGCTTGGCGAACAGCTCGATCTGCGCGATCGCCTGGTTGGTGAAGGAGTTCGACATCACGAACGACGGGTGGCCGGTCGCGTTGCCGAGGTTCATCAAGCGGCCCTCGGAGAGCACGATGATCGCGTGGCCGTCCGGGAACGTCCACTCGTGCACCTGCGGCTTGATCTCGTTCTTCACGACGCCGGGCAGCTTCGCGAGCCCCGCCATGTCGATCTCGTTGTCGAAGTGCCCGACGTTCGCGACGATCGCGTTGTGCTTCATGCGGCGCATCTGGTCCGCGGAGATGATGCCGAAGTTCCCGGTCGTGGTGATGAAGATGTCGGACGTGGCGACGACGTCTTCGAGCTCGACGACGTCGAGGCCGTCCATCGCCGCCTGCAGCGCGCAGATCGGGTCGATCTCGGTGACCGCGACGCGGGCGCCCTGGCCGCGCAGCGCCTCGACCGCGCCCTTGCCGACGTCGCCGTACCCGCAGACGAGGACCCGCTTGCCGCCGATCATCACGTCGGTGGCCCGGTTGATCCCGTCCACCAGGGAGTGCCGGATGCCGTACTTGTTGTCGAACTTGGACTTCGTCACCGAGTCGTTGACGTTCATCGCCGGGAAGAGCAGCTCGCCGTCCTTGGCGAGCTTGTAGAGCCGCTTGACGCCGTTGGTCGTCTCCTCGGTGACCCCGCGGATCTCCTTGGCCATCCGGGTGAAGCGGTCACCGTCGGCGGCCAGGCTGGCACGCAGGGTCTCCAGGACGATCCGGTACTCCTCCGGGTCCTCTTCGGACGGTTGCGGCACCGCGCCGGCCGCCTCGAACTCGACTCCCTTGTGGACGAGCAGGGTGGCGTCGCCGCCGTCGTCGAGGATCATGTTCGGCGCCTGGCCGCCGGAGAACGCGAAGAGCTGGTCGGTGCACCACCAGTACTCTTCGAGCGTCTCGCCCTTCCACGCGAACACCGGCGTGCCGGCCGGGGCGTCGACGGTGCCCTCCGGGCCGACGACGACCGCGGCGGCGGCCTCGTCCTGGGTGGAGAAGATGTTGCACGACACCCAGCGCACCTCGGCGCCGAGCGCGACCAGGGTCTCGATGAGCACGGCGGTCTGGACGGTCATGTGCAGCGACCCGGCGACGCGGGCGCCCTTCAGCGGCTGCGTCGCGGCGTACTCGCGGCGGATCGCCATCAGGCCGGGCATCTCGTGCTCGGCCAGCCGCAGCTGCGTGCGGCCGGCGTCGGCCAGCGCGAGGTCGGCGACGGCGAAGTCGAGGCCGTTGCGGTTCTGCAGTTTCTCGCTCATTCTTCGGTCACTCCGGAATCGGCGTTTCGGGATGGAAAAAACGGAAAAGGGCAGCACTGATCGCGGCACGCTGGTGCCGGGACGGGTGCGGGGCTGGAGCTAGGCGTGGCCGCCGAGGGCTGTGGGCCTGAGTCCGCGCAACAAAAAAGAGCACCTCCCGTGAAGGAGGCGCCCTTGGGTCGTGGTCCGGGCCGAGCGTGGCGGAAAGGATTCCGTCGCAGCGCCTCTCGGCCCGCGACCAGGATGGCAAAACCGCCGGGAAGCTGTCAAGCGAGCACGCACGCCATGAGAACGTCGTCGACGTCCTCGCCGTCGACGTGGAATTCCGCGCGCAACACCCCTTCGACGGTGAACCCGCAGCGCTCGTAGAGCCGGCGTGCGGCGGTGTTGTGGCCGAGCACGCGCAGCGTCAGCTTCCGGGCGCCCCGCCGGCGGGCCTCGGCCACGGCGGCGTCGACGAGCCGGCGCGCGATGCCGAGCCGGCGCCGGTCCGGGTCGACGGCGAGCCCGCCGACCACCAGCACGTGCCGGTGGGCGGCGATGGGGAAGCCCGCGTCGAGCCGGACGTACCCGGCGACCGCGCCGTCGTGCTCGGCGACGAGGACGTTCTCCGGCCGGGTGCCGTCGCCGAAGAACGGCGTGCCGGGCGGCGGCGGGGGAGCGGGGGACACCGCCGTCGTCCAGGTGCGCTCGTCGAGCTTCGCGAGCACGGCCTCGTCGTCGGCGCGGGCGAGTCGCACGGTCGTCATGCGCTGAGCTCTTGCCATGCCTGCTCGACGACCCCGGCCGGCTCCCGTGGGTCGTGGTTGCCTTCGGTGGCCAGGCTCCGCACGGTGACGGTCAGGCCGGGGCCGGTGCGCTGGCAGCTCAGCACGAACGAGCGGTCCGGGTCCGGGGTGGAGCCGGGCGCGGCCGGGTCGTTGTGCACCAGGCACCCGACGTCGCCGATCCTCACCAGCTCGGTGCTCGGCTTGGCCACCCCGAGGGCCTGGACGTCCTCGAACGGGGCGAACAGCTCCGGCGAGGAGGCACGCACGGCGATCAGCTGGAACGACCGCAGCAGCCGGTCGTCCTGATACTGCTGCACCACGGCGCCCGCGCCGTCGTAGGCCGCCGACACGCGGTTGCCCGTCTCGCGGTCGGTCTTGCCGACGCGGTCGATCTGGGCCTGACCCCGGACCTTGTCGACCTTCGCGATCGCGTCCTGCGCGCGGGTCAGCCCGCCGAGGGTGGCGGGCGCGGTCAGCTCCCGGGCGTTCGGCTCGTCCCCGAAGAGGCTGAGCACCAGCCAGGGCACCCCGACCAGGAACGCGCCGGCGAGGACCCCGATCAGGCCGGTGGCGACCGGGCGGGCGAGCAGCGGGCGGCGCGGGGGAACCGCCGGTCCGAGCGGGGTTTCTTCGGTCACCCGGCAATAGTGGCGGACCCGGTCCGCCGGTGGGACGGGATTTTTCCGGTTGGCTCTCAGACGAGGTGCGCGCGCCGCCAGATGCCTTCGGAGCGGCCGCCGATCAGCCCCGTCTCGCGCAGGAACGGCACGATCTTCGCGGCCATCCAGCGCCGTGTCTCGTGGAAGTGCGGGTTCGCCAGCGCTGCCGCCCGGCCCTCGCGCGCGGGGATCCCGACGCTCCGGTAGACCCGCGGGTCGACCATGCTGTCGATGACGCCGTAGGCGACGAGCGCGGTCCGCAGCCGATGGCGTTGCAGGGCCGCCTTCGACAGGTTCGGCGTCTCCCGCAGCACTTCTTCCTTGGCGAACCGGACGTGCCGAGCCTCCTCGACGACGTGGATACGGTTGACCGACCGGATCAGTGGCTGGATCCCGTCGTCGTCCATCATCGAGCGCTGCAGCCGGTCGGTGGTCTCCTCGGCGACCAGCACGCTGGCGAACATCGACGGCCCGGCGGCGGTCGCGCCGAACACCTTCGCCGCGCGGTGCACGACCTGCGGGACGCCGTAGCGCGGGACGCCGAGCCGGTCGGCGGTGCGAGCGAACATCACCGAGTGCCGGGTCTCGTCGCCGATCTCGGTCATGGCGTACTGAGCGTGCTCGGTGCGCGCGTCGAGGTCGAAGACGTACCGGGCGAGCAGCTGCATCAGCACGATCTCGAACCACAGGCCGACGCTCATGATGCTGGCGATCTCGTGCTTGGACAGCTCGATCCGCTGCTCGGGCGTCAGCTTCGCCCAGAGGTCGGTGCCGTAGAGGGAGACGCGCTCGAGCGGCATGTACGCCTTGCCCTCGGCGAGCGGGGCGGCCCAGTCGATGTCGACGTACGGGTCGTAGGAGTTCTTCGCGGAGCTCTTCAGCAGGCGGGCCGCGGTGACGTCCCGGTCCTGGGCCTCGACGCCCATGGCGGCCTCCGAAAGTAGGGGGTACGCGGTGTACTAGCTACTTCGGCAGCGTACACCGCCCGGCGCGCCGTGAGTAGGCTTCCGCCGTGACCAAGGTCGACGGACGGGCGGCGCGCTGGGCCGGGCAGCAGGAACGGCGGCGCGTGGAGTTCGTCGACGCCGCGCTCGCGGCCATCGCCGAGCACGGCCCGGACGTCTCGACCGAGCAGATCGCCGAGCGCGCCGGCGTCGCCCGCACCCGCCTGTACCGGCATTTCGACGGCGCGGCCGACCTCCAGCGCGCGATCGCCGAACGGGCCGCGGAGCTGGTCACGGCGGAGCTCCGGCCGCTCTGGCACCCCGAAGGGTCGCCCAACGGGATGATCTCCACGGTGATCTCGACGCACCTGCGCTGGCTGACCGAGCACGCCCACCTGCACCGCTACCTGGCCCGCACGCTGCCCGGCGCGCCGGTGACCGCCACCGACGTCCGCGGCACGATCGCGCGGCACCTGAGCCGCCTGTTCACCGGCTACCTGGCGGCGTTCGGCCTGGACCCGGCGCCGGCGGACACGATCGCGTTCGGCCTGGTGGGCTACGTCGAGTCGGCGACGACCCGCTGGCTCGACCACCCGGGCGCGCTCAGCCTGGCCCAGCTGACCGACCAGCTGACCGGCACGATCTGGGCGATGCTCGACCACACGCTGCGGGCGGGCGGGGTGGAGCTGGACCCGGACCGGCCGCTGCCGCTCCCGGACGAGCTCTAGTCTTCGCGCGGGAACTCGGCCCGGACACCCAGCAGCCGCACCGCCCGGGTCAGCTCGAACATCCCGAGCACCTCGCGCGCGGCCCGGTCGATCTCGGTGGCGTCCGACGTCGGCTCGGGCAGGGTGATGCTGTGCGTGTGTGTCATGAACGGCGCGAACCGGACCTTCACCGCAACCCGCGCCGCCGGCCGGCCCTCCTCGAGGACGTCCTGCGTGACGCGCTTCGCCAGTACCGACACCTCCGCCGCCATCTCGGCCGGGTCCGTCAGGTCGCGCTGGAAGGTCGTCTCGCGGCTGCGTGAGCGGGCCACGTACGGTGTCGCGCTGACCTCGGCGTCGCTGATGCCGCCGCCGAGCAGGCGCAGCCACGGACCGGTCTTCGGGCCGAACCGCGCGGCCAGCGCCGCCGCCTCGGCGCCGGCCAGGTCGAGCACCGTCGTGATGCCCAGCTCGGCGAGCTTCTTCGCCGTCTTGCCGCCGATGCCCCACAGCGCGTCGGTCGGGCGCTCGGCCATCACGTCCCACCAGCTCTCCCGCGTCAGCCGAAAGATCCCGCCCGGCTTGCCGAACCCGGTGGCGAGCTTGGCCCGCAGCTTGTTGTCCCCGATGCCGACCGCGCAGGACAGCCCGGTCTCGGCGGCCACCGCCTCCTTGAGCGCGGCCGCGAGCGCCTCCGGGTCGTCGGTCTCGGCGCCGACGAACGCCTCGTCCCAGCCCAGCACCTCGAGGACGACCGGGAACTCCCGCAGCGCCGCCATCACGCGCTCCGACACCTCGAGGTAGGCGGGCGGGTCGCTCGGCAGGAAAACGGCGTCGGGACAGCGTTTCGCCGCGATCCGCAGCGGCATGCCCGACTGGATCCCGAACGCGCGCGCCTCGTACGACGCGGTCGCGACGACGGCGCGTTCGGTGGGGTCCCCGGCGCCGCCGACGACCACGGGCTTCCCGCGCAGCTCGGGGCGGCGGGCGATCTCGACCGCGGCGATGAACTGGTCGAGGTCGACGTGCAGGACCCACTTCACGGGCCCAGTCTCGCCTCAGACGCGGTGGCGCGCCACGTGGGTCCAGACGGCGCCGGTGAGGGCGAGGATCCCGCACAGCGTGACCCCGGGGTCGGGCAGGATCAGCCCGACGACGAGGAACGTCACGGCGATGACGTCGAGGGCGATCAGCAGGGCGGTGCGGAGGGCGCGCGGCTTCCGGCGCCGCCTGCCCTCACGCAGGGCGGTGGCCAGGTCGGGGTCGCTGAATTCGAGACTGCGCTCGATCTTCTCGAGCTCGGTGCGTTCGTGGTGACTGAGCATCGGGGTACTCCTTCGGCGCCGAACCCGCCGTATCGCCAGAGCGAATACCCAATCGTCGCGCGGACGAACCGCCGAATGCCTTCTCATTTTATGCTTTTCACTGCGCCGTACGGGTGATCTGCGCTCCGTAACCGGTACCGGACACGTTACGTTGCCCCCTGAACGTGGCCGGTCGAGGCCCGGACGACGGAGGGGACGTCCCGTGGGGGGCGGCCGTTGGGGACGGGTGGCCGGCTCCTGCTTCGCGCCCGGGGGACCGGTCAGGACCTTCGAGCAGCTGGAGGACTTGATGACCCTGCCCACCGAGCCGATCGGCAGCATTCCCCGCCCCGACTACCTCGTCGCGGGCCTCGGCGAGTTCGCCGCCGGGCGGATCGACGCCGCCGCGCTCGCGGACCTCGAAAGCCGCGCGCTGGCCGACACGATCACCCGGCTCGAGGAAACCGGCTCGCCGGTGCTGACCGACGGCGAGCAGGGCAAGCCGAGCTTCGCGACGTACCCGCTGGCCGGCTTGACCGCGCTGGCGCCCGACGGGGTCGTGATCCCGTTCGCCGACGGCCACACCCGGCAGCTGCCGCGGCTGACCGCGGGCCCGTTCCGCTACGCCACCCACGCGGACGAGTACCTGAGCCGTGCGAAAGCGCTCACCGGCAAGCCGGTCAAGCAGGCCGTGATCGCCGCTTCGGCGGTCTCGCTGATCTACCCGGCCGACGGCATCGACGGCTACACCCAGGAGCAGTTCGTCGCCGACCTCGTGAACGAGGCCGAGGCGGACATCCGGCGCAGCCTCGACGCCGGCGCGGACAGTGTGCAGATCGACTTCACCGAGGGCCGGCTCTCGCTGAAGCTGGACCCGTCGGGCGGGCTGCTGCGGCAGTTCGTCGACCTCAACAACGCGGTGCTCGACCGCTTCACGGCGGAGGAGCGCGCGAAGATCGGCGTCCACACCTGCCCGGGTGGCGACCAGGACTCCGTGCACAGCCTCGACGTCGACTACGCGGACCTGCTCCCGACGCTGTTCGACCTGAAGGCCGGGCGCTTCTTCGTCCAGCTGGCCAGCGAGGCCGAGCCGGAGCGCGCGCTGCGGGTCATCGCGGACAACCTGAAGGCCGACCAGCGGGTGTTCGTCGGCGTGATCGACCCGATCGACCCGCGGGTGGAGACCCCGGAGGAGGTCCGCGACCGCGTCCTCACGGCGGCGAAGTTCCTCCCGGCCGAGCGCCTGGGCACCTGCGACGACTGCGGGTTCTCCCCGTTCGCCGACGACACGTCGACCTCGCGCGACATCGCGTTCGCGAAGATCAAGGCACGCGTCGAGGGCACCCGCCTGGCGGCGGAAAAGCTGGGCTGACGGTGAGTGAGGGCCCGTTCCGGCGGGCCCTCACGCCGTTTCGGCGGCGACTTTGACCCCGAGCGCGACGAGAACGCTGCCGAGCACGGCGTCGAGCCCCCGCCGGACGCGCCCGTCGGCGAAGAACCGCTTGAGCGCCCCGACGACGAGGGCGAGGGTGGCGAACCAGAGCACGGTGCCGGCGGTGGCGATGACGGCGAGCTCGAGCGTCTGCAGGGTGGAGCCGTCGGCAGGTAGGAACTGGGGGAGCAGCGCGAGGAAGTAGACGGCGACCTTGGGGTTGAGCAGGTTGGTCAACAACCCCTGCCGGAAGGCGGCGACGGCGTTGAGCGAGGTGGTCGGTTTGTCGCTTCGCAGATCCCGGTACTCCCCGCGGCGCACGGCGAGCCAGGCTTTGACGCCGAGGTACACGAGGTAGGCGGCCCCGACCAGCTTCACGACGCTGAAGGCGACGGCCGAAGCGGTGAGCACGGCGGCAACACCGAGCGCGATGGCGACGACCCAGGCGAAGACCCCGAGCGCGATCCCGGCCCCGGCGGCGATCCCGGCCCGGCGGCCGCCGGTGAGGGAGGTCCGGGTCACGACGACGAAGTCGGGTCCGGGGGACATCGCGCCGAGGACTACGACCAGCAGGAACGAAGCGGCGGTGGCACCGGGGATCATGGCCGAAGGATACGACCCGCGCCGGATTTCGTGACCTCCCGCTCAACCCGGGAAGATCCACCGGCCACCCCGTGTTGGCCCCAATGACGTGCGACCCGACCCGAAAGTTCGACGCTCAACTTCCGGTAGGGTCGATCTTGTGGGCGAGACCAGGGGTGCGGGCATGGTGGCTGAGGTGCGGACGCGGGTGCGGATCCCGCTCCGGTTCGACGGCGGCCTCGCGGTCGACGCCGAGGCCGTCACCTTCCGGGGGCTGGCCGACGATGGTGAGCACCTCGCCTTCGTCCTGGGGACGCCTGGGGACGTGCCGCTCGTGCGGCCGCACTCCGAGTGCCTGACCGGGGACGTCTTCGGGTCCGCGCGCTGTGACTGCGGGCCGCAGCTGGCGGAGGCTGTCGAGAAGATCTCCGAGGTCGGGGGTTACCTGCTCTACCTGCGGCAGGAAGGCCGGGGGATCGGGCTCTACAACAAGCTCGACGCTTACGCGCTCCAGGACGGCGGGCTCGACACCTACGCCGCGAACGCCGCGCTCGGACTGCCCGAAGACGCTCGCGACTACACCGTCGCCGCGCAGATGCTCGACGCTCTCGGTGTGCGGGAAATCGACCTGCTGTCGAACAACCCCGACAAGGCCGCGCAGCTCAAGGCCGCCGGGATTCTGGTGCGTGGTCAGGTGGCGACCGGGGTTTTCGCCACCGAGAACAACGTGCGGTACCTCCGGGCGAAGGCCGAGCAGACCGGGCACACCCTGCCCGGGCTGGCCAGCTAAGCGAGTCGCTGAGCCGCCGCGGCCGCCGGGCCCGTGGTCAGTTTCTCCAGCAGTCCGATCAGGACCGTCTGCTCCGACGGCGTGAGTGACGCCGCCCAGGCTTGCTCTCGCTCGTTATGGGCCTGGTAAGCGTCGGTCACCGCCGTGTGGCCCGTTTCCGTCAGCGCCAGCTCGACCGCCCGGCGGTCGGTCGGCACCTGGGTGCGGGTCACCATTCCATCGCGCTCCAGGGTCTTGACCAGCGCCGACACCGCCGCGCGGCTCATGCCGGCCAGTCGCGCCGCGTGGCGGGACTCGAGCGGGCCCGCCAGCCAGAGCACGAACAGCACCCGGAACCCGCCCCAGCTCAGGCCGCGCGGGCGGTGCACCGTCGACTCCCAGTCGTAGACCAGCGCGCCGGTCAGCCGGTGCAGCGTCAGGCCGAGGCGCATCGCCACCGGGTCGGTCGTGGGCAGCTCGGCCTGCGTCTTCCCGATCGCGTAGTCGACGAACGAGAGGTAGTCGAGGTCGGCCGGTCGGTCGGTCATGGGCTCAGGTTAGGGGACGAGGGGTTCCGCGCGGCCGTCCGGCGGGCTAGCCTGACGGGCAGATAGTCAAACCTTTGACGATCAAGGAGTGCTCGTCATGACGAAGAAAGCCTTCGCCTCTTCGGCCGACCTCGCGGAGAAGGCGCAGACCCTCGAGGTGCTCGCCGACGGCGTCTACGCGCTGACCGCGGAAGGTGATCCGAACATCGGCGCGATCGAGGGTGAGGACTTCCTTGTCTGCTTCGAGGCGCTCGCGACGCCGGTCGCCGCGCGCGAGTGGCTGGCGAAACTGCGTGAGCACACCGACAAACCCGTGCGCTACCTGGTGTTGAGCCACTACCACGCGGTGCGGGTGCTCGGCGCTTCGGCGTTCGACGCCGAGGTGATCGTCGCCCACGAGAACACCCGCGCCCTGGTCGCCGAGCGCGGCAAGGAGGACTGGGCCAGCGAGTTCGGCCGGATGCCGCGGCTGGCGAAGGCCGCCGAGTCGGTGCCGGGCCTGACCTGGCCGACGCTCACCTTCTCCGACCGGCTCACCATCGACCTCGGTGGCGACCGCGGCGACCTGGTGCTGCAGTACTGCGGGCGCGGCCACACCGAAGGCGACCTCGTGGCCTGGCTGCCCCGGCAGAAGATCCTCTACGCCGGCGACCTCGTCGAGGCCGAAGCCGCGCTCTACACCGGCGACGCGTTCCACCGCGAGTGGTCGTCGTCCACTTTGGACACTGTCGCGGCGTTCGGCGCCGAGGTGCTCATCGGCGGCCGCGGGGGTGTGAGCCGCGGCAAGGAAGCCGTCGACGCCGCGATCACGCAGACCCGGCACTTCCTGACCACGATGATCCGCGAGGTCGGCGCGGCCCGCGACGCCGGCGGCACACTCAAGGACGCTTTCGAGCGCACCCACGCGGCGCTGGTGGACCAGTACGGGCAGTGGCCGATCTTCGAGCACTGCCTGCCCTTCGACGTCTCCCGGCTGTGGGACGAGCTGTCCGGAGTGGAGCGTCCGGTGATCTGGACCGCCGAGCGCGACCGCGAAGTCTGGGACCAGCTGCAAGGATGACGGTCGCCGTCCTCGGCAGCGGCCCGGTCGGCCAGACGGCCGCGCTGCTGCTCGCGCGCTGGGGCGTGCCGGTGGTGCTCGTCGACGAGCACGAGGTGCGCGACCCTGTGGGGTCCAAGGCCATCTGCCAGCAACGGGACACTTTGGACGTCTGGGCGTCGCTCGGCGCGGGCTGCCTCGCCGAGGAGGGCCTCACCTGGACGACCGCGCGGACCTTCCACCGCGACCGGGAGCTGTTCTCGCTGAAGCTGCCGGACGGCGGCTCGGCGCTGCCGCCGTTCGTCAACCTCTCGCAGGCCCGGGTCGAGGAGGTCCTCGACGAGCTGATCGCCGCCCAGCCGCTGATCGACGTCCGCCGCGGCCACCGCGTCACCGGGCTGACCCAGCCGGGGAACGTCGTGATCGAGTGCGCGACGAAGGACGGGCCGCGCCGGATCGAGGCCGACTACGCGGTCGCCGCCACCGGCGCCCGCGGCGACGTCGTGCGGAAGGCCCTCGGGCTGCACCTCGACGGAATGTCCTTCCGGGACCTGTTCCTGATCTGCGACATCCGCGCCGACCTGCCGGGCTGGGCGGCGGAGCGCCGGTTCTGGTTCGACCCGCCGTGGAACCCCGGCCGCCAGGTGCTGATCCACCCGTGCCCCGGCTCGCAGTTCCGCATCGACTGGCAGGTGCCGGCGGACTACGACCTCGCCGCCGAGGAGACCGGCGGGGCGCTGGACCGGCGGATCCGGGCGATCCTCGGCGACCGGCCGTACGAGGTCGTCTGGCGCTCGGTGTACCGGTTCCACACGCGCCTGGTCGAGCGGATGCGCGCCGGGCGGGTCCTGCTGGCGGGGGACTGCGCCCACCTGGTCGCGCCGTTCGGGGCCCGGGGGCTCAACTCGGGGGTGGCCGACGCGGAGAACGCGGCGTGGAAGCTGGCCTGGGTCCTGCGCGGGCTGGCGGGGGAGGAGCTGCTGGAGAGCTACCACACCGAGCGGCACGCGGCCGCGGTGGAGAACGCCGAGGTGACCACGGCGACGATGGACTTCCTGGTGCCCCAGGACGAAGCGCGGCGCGCCCGCCGTGACCGGGTGCTGGCCGGGGGTGGGCACGCCGAGGTCGACTCGGGACGGCTCGCCGAACCGTTCTGGTACGCCGACTCCCCCCTGACCACACCGGACCCGTCGCGCCCGTTCGGCGGCCGGCCGCCGCGTGGCGCCCTGCCGCCGCCGGGGCCGGGGGTGCTGCTGCCGGACATGACCGTCCCGGGTGGCCGGGTGCGCGACCTCGCCCGGCAGGGGTTTCTGCTGCTCACGACCCCCGGGGTGACCGCCGAGGGAGCCCGGTCGGTTGAGGTCCCGGTGGGCGGGGCGCTCGGTGCGCGTCCGGGCGAAGCCTGGCTGGTCCGCCCGGACGCGTACGTCGCCGCGGTGTTACGGGTAGCTGACCAGCGGGCTCACCTGGTGCCCGGTGTTCGCGGCGTCACCCGAGTCGTTGATGACGTGCGCGATCGTGCCGACACCACCGAGTGACACGGAAACGAGGTTGTGGAACCGGACCCCGCCGTTGTTCGGCACCTCGAAGGAGTGACTGGCCACAATGGACGGGTTGGTGTTGAAGAAGCAGTAGCTGCCCAGGCCCCACCCTTCGTGGCTGGTCACCGAGTCGGCCACCTTGTACGCGGCCCAGCCCTGCCGGCCGCCGCCGCTGGACCAGGACCCCTGGTCCGGCGGGTCGTACGGCATTTCGTTCTGGAAGAAGTACGTCCGGCCGCCGTTGCCGTTCCAGAGCACCTCGTACTGCTGGTAGTGCTCGACGAACAGGCCGTACATCGTCACGTTCGCGCCGTTGACGACCAGGCCGTTCGCCGCGGTGTTGACGTTCCAGCCGACGCCGTTCGAGTGGTCGCCGCGCCAGAGCCACATGTGGTCGCCGATGACGTTGTTCGAGTTGACCACCAGCGTCTGCGTGGCCTTCCCGACGGCCGCGCCGCCGATCCGGAAGAACACGTCGTGCAGCGACGTCGGGTCGGCCGTGTGGTTGGCGTTCGACCCCGGCTGGCCGACCTGCACCAGCACCGGCGAGTTCACCGCGCCGGCGTCGATCAGCAGCCCGGCGATCTTCACCCCGTCCACATCGGACGTCGTAATCGCCGCGGTGCCGTTGGTCGGCTGCAGCGTCGCGAGACCGAGGCCGAGCACCACGGTGTCCGGGCGCGTGACGTTCAGCGCCTGGTCGAGGTGGTACACACCCGGCGTGACGAGCAGGTTCTTGCCCGCCGCCAGCGCCGCGTTGATCGTCGCCGCCGAGTCCGACGGGTGCGCGACGTAGAACTCGCTCAGCGAGATCGACTGACCCGCCGGGGCGCCGTGGCCCCAGCTCGTGCCGGACGAGTTCTGCCGCAGCGCCGGCACGAACACGTTGTAGCTGCCCGAGCCGTCGACGTAGAGGAACGGCTTCTCGCGGATCACCGGCGTCTGCCCGACGACGGTCTCCGGCGGGTTCGGGAACGACGCCGGCGGGGTGCCCGTCGAGCCGACGAACACCATGTTCCAGACGCCGCCCTGCCAGCCGCCGAGCTCGCTGTTGCGGGTCAGGAACTGCTGCTGCGAACCGGAAACGGCGACCCCGTCGATCTTGCTGTCGGCGATCAGGCCGCCACTGGCCCAGCCGTCCCCGCCGTTCCACAGCTGGATCTGGCTGCCCTTGAGGTGCATCCGGCGGTACGGCGCGGCCTGCGCGACGGCCCAGCGCTCGACCTGCCCGGCGGGCAGCGTCACCGAAAGGTTTTCCGCGGAGCGCCAGAAGTTCTGCGTCGCGTTGCCCTTGTTGGCCGGGTTGTCACCCTGCTGCAGCCAGTCCGCTTCGACACGGACGTGGCCGTTGAGGTTGACGTCGTCGGGGGAGAGGCCGAGGCCCGCCACCTGCTCGTAGAAGCCGAGGTTGACGTCGGCGTTGTAGTTCCCGGGCTTGAACAGCACGGCGTAACGCTCGTTGCCGAACTGGTTCGTGTGCTGCTGGTTCGCGATCTGCGTCAGCCGGTTCTGGATGGTCGACGCCGGCGTCGAGGGATCGAACACCGACACGTTCGGCCCGAGGTCCGGGTTGCGCGGGTCGGTCGGCGGGATGGTCGTCCCGCCGCCGGTGCCGTGCACCGCGACTTCCCACAGCGAGTAGCCGTAGCCGGTGGCCCGCTGGGTGCCGTTGACCCGGAGGTAGCGGGCGGTGCCGGAGAGGGCGACGGTCTGCGTGCCGCCGGTGCCGGTGGTGGTCGAGTACGCGGTCGTCCAGGTGGTCGCGTCCGAGGACAGCTGCACGGAGAACGCTTTCGCGTACGCGGCTTCCCAGGTGAGCGCCACGTCGCAGAGCTGCTGCGCGGAGCCGAGGTCGACCTGGAGCCACTGCGGGTCGCTGAACGCGCTGGACCAGCGGGTGCCGGTGTTGCCGTCGACCGCGGCGGACGCGGGTGTCCCGCCGTTCTCGGTCGAGGACGCGGTCGCGGTGCGGCCCTGCGCGAGGTTGGTGCTCCCGCACGCGGCGGCTTGCGCCGGCGCGGAGCCGACGACCACCGCCGTGGTGAGTGCGGTGACGAGGGTGGTGGTGAGGACGAGTAGACGGTGTGCCGGGGAGAACGTCGTTGATCTCATCTGCCTGCCTGCTGCTCGAGGGGAAGACGTGCGAACGGGACCGGGTGAGCCCCACAGCTCGTGCCGGTGTCGGGTGGTGCGGCGGGTTCGCCCCGGCGCCCACCGGCGCCGTGAGCCGGAAGAGCGGTGCCGGAGTGGGTGCGACGGCGCGAACCGGTCAGCCCGAGGGTGTGCGTGGCGCGGGGAACCGACCCGGGTGGCGGTCACGGAACCGGTTCCAGCGGGTCGAAGTTAACAGCGCGGGGTTCGACGGAGTCAAGGATCCGGCGCGGATTCGTTCTCCCGGACCAGTCCGCGGTGTGGTCCGCGACCGTCCGGCGCAGGGACATTGACATTTTACGGCTCTTTATTTATATCCTGAACTAAGAGCGTGCCGCCGACCGGTCCCCACACCGCGCCGACGACGACGTGAGCCGATCCGCGCCGGGGCAAGGCCGCCCCGGCGCCGGTTCGCCGTGGAGGTGCCCCATGCAACGCCGCATGCCGAGAACCCGGGTTCTCGCCGTCCTCGCCCTGACCCTGGCCGCCCTGTTCACCGCGCCGGTCGCCCAGGCCGCCCCCGTCCTGCTCTCCCAAGGCCGTCCGGTGACGGCGTCTTCGTCCGAATCCGCCGCGTTCCCGGCGTCCGCCGCCGTGGACGGTGACGGGGGCACCCGCTGGTCGAGTGCCTTCAGCGACCCGCAGTGGCTGCAGGTCGACCTCGGCTCCACCCAGCAGCTGTCGCAGGTCGTGCTGAACTGGGAAGCCGCCTACGCCAAGGCCTTCACGCTCCAGGCGTCTGCCGACGGCGCCACCTGGAGCACCCTGTACTCGACCACCACCGCGACCGGCGGCAACCAGACGCTGAACGTGACCGGCAGCGGCCGGTACGTCCGGCTCACCGGCACCCAGCGCGCCACGCAGTACGGCTACTCGCTGTGGGAGTTCCAGGTCTACGGTGGGGGCGGCACGACCCAGCCCGGTGACGTGCTGCTGTCCTACGGCAAGTCCGGCACGGCATCGTCCTACCAGGACGACGGCGCCTGCCCGGGCTGCCTCCCGGCGAAGGCGTTCGACCACGACCCGGCCACGCGCTGGGCGACCAGCGCCACCACCGGCTGGGTCGACCCCGGCTGGATCACCGTCGACCTCGGCGCGACCGCGGCCGTGCACCAGGTCGTCCTGCAGTGGGACCCGGCCTACGCGGTCGCGTACCAGATCCAGGTGTCGAACGACAACGCGAACTGGACGTCGCTCTACTCGACGACCACCGGCAAGGGCTTCAAGGAGACGCTGACCGTCAACGGTTCCGGCCGGTACGTCCGGATGTACGGCACGGCCCGCTCGAACGGCTACGGCTACTCGCTGTGGGGCTTCGACGTCTACGGCACCGGCGGCAACCCGACGACCCCGCCGCCCGCGCCGCCGGCCCCGCACTTCCCGGGCACCCTGGTCTGGAGCGACGAGTTCAACGGCGCGTCGGGCGCGGGCCCGGACGCGAGCAAGTGGACCGCCGAGACCGGCCCCGGCGTCAACAACGAGCTCGAGTACTACACGAACAACAACAACGCGAAGCAGGACGGCCGCGGCAACCTCGTCATCCAGCTCCGCCGCGAGGCGACGCCGGGGAGTGCCTGCCCGGTCGACCCGATCAGCGGCAGCGGCACCTGCCAGTACACCTCGGGCCGGATCAACACCGCGGGCAAGTTCAGCTTCACCTACGGCCACGTCGAGGCGAACATCAAGGTGTCCGGCACACAGGGCCTCTGGCCGGCGTTCTGGCTGCTGGGCGCCAACTTCTTCAGCGGCACGCCGTGGCCGAACTGCGGTGAGATCGACATCATGGAGCACGTCGGGAAGTCGCCGAACCTGGCCTACTCGACCATCCACGCGCCCGCGTACAACGGCGCCGGCGGCATCGGCGCGCCCTTGGACCTCGGCCAGGACGTCGCCGCGGGCTTCCACAAGTTCGGGCTCGACTGGGACGCGAACCACATGACGTTCTCCGTCGACGGCAACGCGTTCGAGACGATCAACCGCGCCACCGTCGAGAGCACACGCGGGCCGTGGGTCTACGACCACCCGTTCTTCCTGATCCTCAACAACGCCATCGGCGGCGATTTCCCCGGCCCGCCGGGAGCCGGGACCGTGCTGCCGCAGGACATGGTGATCGACTACGTGCGGGTCTACCAGTGAGGCGGCTCGCCCTGGGTGCGGCGGTGGTGGTGGGACTGCTCGCGGCCCCGCCGCTCACCGCCCAGGCGGCCCCGGCCCTGCTCTCCCAAGGGCACGCCGTGACCGCGTCCTCTACCGAGAACGCCGGTTTCCCGGCGAGCGCGGCCGTCGACGGCGACCCGGGCACGCGCTGGTCCAGCCTGGCGGCCGACCCGCAGACGCTGCAGGTCGACCTCGGTTCGTCGCACAGCCTCAGCCAGGTCGTCCTCCAGTGGGAGGCGGCGTACGCCACGGCGTTCACGATCCAGGCTTCGGCCGACGGCGGCCAGTGGTCCACCGTGTACTCGACCACGACCGGCACCGGCGGCACGCAGACGCTGCCGGTGTCCGGGAGCGGCCGGTACGTCCGGCTGACCACCACCCACCGCGCCACCCAGTGGGGGGTCTCGCTGTGGGAGTTCCAGGTCTTCGGCGACGGCTCGGCCCAGGCGTGCGGCAGCGCGAACGCGGGCCTGCGGCAACCCGTGACCGCGTCGAGCGTGCAGTCGGACGCGTTCCCGGCGAGCGCGGCGGTCGACGGCGACGGCGGCACCCGCTGGTCGAGCCTGGCCGCGGACCCGCAGTGGATCCAGGTCGACCTCGGCAGCTCGCGGCCGGTCTGCGGCGTCGACCTGACGTGGGAGGCGGCCTACGCGAGCGCGTACACGATCCAGCTGTCGACCAACGGGACTTCGTGGACCACCGCGGCCACTGTGGCCGGTACGGGCGGCACCGAACACCCCGCGGTGTCCGGCACGGCCCGCTACGTGCGGATGAACGCGACCGCGCGGGCCACGCAATGGGGTGTCTCGCTGTGGGAGTTCGCGGTGCACACGACCGACAGCACGACGCCACCCCCGACGGGCTGTCCGTGGGTCGGTTCGACGGCGCCGGTCGCCGACCGCGTAACCCAGCTGATGGCGGCGATGACCGCGCAGCAGAAGATCAAGGTGCTGCACGGCAACGGCGCGACCGGGCCGTACATCGGCAACACCGACGCGGTGCCGGAGCTGTGCATCCCGGCGCTCGGGCTGCAGGACGGGCCGGCCGGGGTCGGGGACGGCCTCGACGGTGTCACGCAGTTCCCGGCGCCCGTGACGGCCGCCGCGACCTGGGACACCGGGCTGATGAACCGCTACGGCAGCGCGATGGGCGCGGAGTTCGCCGGGAAGGGTGTCGACATCGCCCTCGGCCCGACGATCAACCTGGTCCGAGACCCGCGGTGGGGTCGCAACTTCGAGACCTACGCCGAGGACCCGTACCTCGCCGGGGCGGCCGGGACCGCGACGATCCAGGGCATCCAGAGCCAGGGCGTGATGGCGCAGGCCAAGCACGCGGCCGCCTACAACGTCGAGGCCGGGGCGTCACGCGGGACGCCGTCGGACAACGTCATCATCGACGACCGGACCCTGCACGAGCTGTACCTGCCGGCGTTCCAGCAGGTCGCGAGCCAGGGCCAGGTCGCGTCGATGATGTGCGCCTACAACCAGATCAACGGCGTCCCCGCCTGCCAGAACAGCGGGGTGCTCACGACCGCGATCAAGCAGGACGCCAACTGGGGCGGCTTTGTCGGCTCCGACTGGGGCTCGGCGACCGGCGGCCCGCGGCAGCTGGCCAACGGCGGCCTCGACATGGAGATGCCCGGCGGCGCGTTCTTCGGCCAGGGCCTGCTCGACGCCGTCTCGCGCGGCGAGGTCACGCAGGCGCGGGTCGACGACATGGTCCGGCGGGTGCTGACGCAGATGTTCCGGTTCGGCGTGTTCGACCGCGCCCGGCGGGGGACACCCCAGTCGGTCGTGACGAACGCGGCGAACGTGACGACCGCCCGCGACGTCGCGGCGGCCGGGTCGGTGCTGCTGAAGAACAACGGCGTCCTGCCGCTGACCGCTTCGACAAAATCGATCGCGCTCTCCGGCGGCGACGGGATCGACCCGCAGAACATCGGCGGCGGCAGCGCCAAGGTCAACCCGTCCCCGGCGTCGGTGAACCCGATCAACGGCATCAAGGCCCGGGCCGGTTCCGGCGTCACCGTGTCCTATGTGGACGGCGCCGGTGAGCACGTGCAGACGCCGAACATCCCGGGTGCGGTGGCGGCGGCCCGGGCGGCCGACGTCGCGGTCGTGTTCGCCAGCTACGGCGAGTCCGAAACGCAGGACCTCGACACGATCGACCTGCAGCACCAGCAGAACGACCTGATCGACGCGGTCGCCTCGGCCAACCCGCGAACGATCGTCGTGCTCAACACCGGTTCGGCGGTGACGATGCCGTGGCTGTCGAAGGCCGCCGCGGTCATCGAGGGCTGGTACCCGGGGCAGGAGAACGGCAACGCGATCGCGTCGCTGCTCTACGGCGACGTCAACCCGTCGGGCAAGCTGCCGGTCAGCTTCCCGAAGCAGCTCGCCGACCTGCCGACGGCGAACGTCCAGCAGTTCCCCGGTGCGAACGACCGGATCGAGTATTCCGAAGGCCTCAACGTCGGGTACCGCTGGTACGACAGCCGGAACATCGAGCCGCTGTTCCCGTTCGGCTTCGGCCTGTCGTACACGACGTTCGGGTTCTCGAACCTGACCGTCACGCCGCAGGGCACGAACGGCACGGCGACCGTGACGGCGACGGTCACCAACACCGGCACTCGCGCGGGCGCCGACGTCGTCCAGCTCTACCTCGGGCAGCCGTCCGGCAACGGTGAGCCACCGAAACAACTGAAGGGGTTCAAGAAGGTGCAGCTCAACCCCGGGCAGAGCCAGCAGGTGTCGTTCCCGGTCACCCCGCGGGACCTCGCGCACTGGACGGGGTCGTGGACGACCAACGCGGGCCAGTACCGCGTCTACGTCGGCGACTCCTCGCGCAACGTCCCCCTGTCGGCGGCATTGACCGTTTCGTGAGTCGACTCCCGCACGACGAGGGTCGTCGGGACGATCAGGGGCTCATCCGGAGGCGGCGCCCCGGCCAGCTGCTCGAGCAGCTGCCGGGCCGCCGTCTCGCCCATTTCGCGCAGCGGCTGGCGGATCGTGGTCAACGGCGGCTGGGTGTGCGCGGCGAGCGGGATGTCGTCGAAGCCGACCACGGCGACGTCGCCGGGCACCGCCCGCCCGGCCTTGCGCAGCCCGGACAGCACGCCCGCCGCGGTGAGGTCGTTGTGCGCGAAGACGGCGTCGAACTCCGGGCCGGTTTCGAGGAGCTGGAGGATCGCCGCTTCGCCGCTCTCGCTGGTGAAGTCGCCTTCGATGATCAGGCTCGGGTCGAGCCGCAGCCCGGCTGCGCGGACGGCGTTGTTGAACCCGTTGAGCCGGTCGGTGGTACAGCCGAAGTCACGCGGCCCGGTCACGGTGGCGAGCCGGGTGCGGCCGCCCTCGACGAGGTGGCGGGCCGCGGCCGCGCCGCCCTGCCGGTTGTCCGTTCCCACCGACGGGAACGCGGGACGGCGGCCGCGGTCGTCGATCACCACCACCGGCAGCCCCGAGTCGTGCAGGATCCGCAGGTGCCGCACCGCGTCCGGCGGTTCGACGAGCAGCAGCCCGTCGAACGCCTTGGCCGACACCTGCCGGGAGAACTCTTCGAGGGAGTCGGCGCCGCGGTTGGCGGTCGAGAGCAGCAGGCCGTACCCCTTCGACTCCACGACGTCGGCGACGCCCTGCAGCACTTCGCCCATCCACGGCCAGGTCAGCCCCGGCACCAGCATCCCGACCGTGCGGGTGACACCCCGGGCCAGCCCGACCGCGCCGGCGCTGGGGATGTACCCGGTCGCGGCGATCACCTCGCGCACCCGGATCGCGGTCGCCGCGTCCACGTCGGCCTTGTTGTTGAGCACCCTCGACACGGTCGTCTTGCTCACCCGCGCGCGGCGGGCGACCTCGGCGATCGTGACACGCATCCGACCTCCCGGGCAGGGGTGACCTGTGGTGCCAAGGTACTCGCCCCCGGGCCCGGCGCCAGGGGTGCGAGATCGATCAAGTTCGGACGGAAATCCGCACGAGGCTCGCGTCGCCGGACCGCCAGCCCGTCCGGACCGCCAGGTACCGGGCCGGGCCGCTGTCCGCCGCCCGGTAGGTGCGGCCGTCGGTGCTGGTTTCGACGCTCGCCGCGGGGCGGCGGCCGGGCGTCCAGGCCAGTTCGACCGCGGAAACCGCCGTCACCGTCCCGAGATCGACGACCATCCGGCCGCCGGGTCCGGGCCGCCACGCCGTCGCCGGGTCGTCGTCCACGGCCGCCGCCGGGCTCGACATGCCGGGTGGCAGCGGTTCGGCGGGGAACGTGGTCCGGCCGAGCGCGGCGTCGGCCAGTGGGTACGGCCGGATGTCGCCGAACACCACCGGCACGCTCCGGCGCGGCGGCAGCACCACCGGCCGCGGGCGGCCGCCGTCCGGCGTCACCGTGACGAGCACCGGGAGGAACCCGGACGGCAGCGTGAGGTCGACCCGGCTCGCGTCGCGCACGACCGCCTTCAGCCCGGCCGGGCCCCGCACGGTGAACCGCGGGGGTTCAATGCGGCCTTCCGCCGCGGCCAGCGTGTAGGAGACTTCGGTGCCGGTCCGGGTGACGGTCTGTTCGCCGCGGTAGAGCCGGTACGCGTCGCCGTCCTTCGGGAGGGTCGCCGTGCCGGTCGCCGGGGCGCCGGAAAGGTTGAGCAGCACGAGGAAGCCGTCGCTGGCGGTCACGCGGACCGCCGGTGTGCTGGAGGCAGCGCGGGCGGCCGGCTTGCGGGGCGCCGGGTACAGCTCGGCGAGCAGGGGCGCGGCGGGCCCGTCGGAGAGGGTGACGCGGTCACCGGTGACGGTGATCGGGTTCGGGCCGTCGACGAGGATCCCGGCCCGGCCGTCGATGTCCAGCCAGCCCTTCGTGCTGCTCAGCGCGGGCACGGGGTAGCTCGCCACCGGCGTCCAGGTGACGCCGTCCGGTGACGTCTCGACGCGGTACTTGCGCCCGGCGGCCGCTTCCCAGCTCAGCCGGACGCGGTCGATCGTCTGCTCGGTGCCCAGGTCGATCGCGAGCCAGCTGTCGGCGCGTGGCCGGTCCGATGTGGACACTGCCCAGCGGGTAGCCGCGTCGCCGTCGTTGGCGTACTCGGCTTCCTTGCCCGAGCTCACCGAAGAGGCCGACGCCGTTCCGGCTCGCGCGAGGTCCGGGCCGTCGCCGTCGCGGACCTCGAAGGCCCAGAGCGAATAGCCGTACGTCGGGTCCGGCTGGACGCCGAGCATCCGGACGTGGCGGGCGGTGACCGGGGCGAACGTCAGGTCGTCGGTCCGGGCGCCGGTGGGCGCGGCCGTGGCTTTGAGCGTGACCTTGCCTTCGGCGGCGGTGTAGGTGCGATCGCCGTCGAGGCCGGGGACGCCCGGCATGGTGAGGTTGTAGACGTTCAGGACGCCTTCGCTCGCGGCGACGCCGGTGCTGGCGTACACCGCCGCGCCGGTGGGGAGGGTGGCGAGCGCGGCGTACCCGGCGTCGAAGCGCAGGACGCCGACAGTGCCGTCGAAGCCGTCGCGGACCTTGGTGTAGGTGGTGGCATGGCGCTCCTTGACGGCGATGTTCGTGGCCGGCAGCAGCATCGGGTTGGCGCCGCCGAGCACGAAGAGCCAGTCGTCGTGGTGCGGCTGCCAGGCGAACTTCACGAAGCCGGGCTTGGTCACGGTCGCGGCCCAGGCGGCGAGGGAGCGGTGGGCGAGCAGGCCCGGCCCGGCGCCGAAGTCGGCGACGCCGGCGGCGTGCGTGTCGAAGTCGGCGGCGGTCGCGGGGGTCACCGGGCCGCCGTGCTTCGCGCGCCATTCGTGGAGCAGGTAGCTGATGGCGACTTCGGCGCGGGCCTCCGGCTCGTACTTCGGCTCACCGGAGAACTTGGTGATCCGGTCGACGGGCGCGTAGGCCTGGTACGGCTCGAGGCGCGCGGCGAGGTCGGCTTCGGCGCGGGCGGCGTACCGGTCGCCGAGCACCTGGGCGCGGAAGGCGAGCGGGATGACGTCGCGGCCGTAGAGGTGCTCGCGGTCGGCGACCATCGGCATCAGCGGCTCACCGGCGTCGCTGGTCATCACCAGCATGGTGCGCCAGAGCAGCTCGCCGTTCGGCTGCGCGGTGAGCACTTCGGGCAGCGGGGCGCCGGCGGCGAGGAAGTGCATCGAGTTGCGGCCGGACGTGCGCCAGAGCTCTTCCTGGTAGTGCGGGCCGAACGAGCCGTGGTTCTCGACGAGGAAGGTGTCGTAGAGGTTGGTGGCGGTGTTGGCGCTGACCGGAACGCCGTCGACGAGCCGCGGGTTGGCCAGGTCCGCGGCGGGCAGCCCGCCTTCGTTGCGGCTCCACGTGCCGAAGGCGTCACGCCAGGCTTTCGCGCGGGGATCGTTCGGCGCCCAGGCGAGGGCGGGGGCGAGCGACTGGGCGTAGACGCCCATCTCCTCGAGCTTCGTGTCCCCGACGTAGCCGCCTTTCAGGCCGTTCGGCGTCCAGTCGCCTGAGGTGGGGTCGTCCTGGGTGCCGAGGGCGGTCGTGTAGGCGGCTTGTTCGGTGGTGATGCGCTCGACGTTCGCTCGGGTCGCCGGGTCCAGCTCTGTCCACAAGAGACGGGCGGCGAGCAGGAAGTACGACTGGAAAGTGGTGTCGAAGAACAGCTTCCGGCCCCACTCGGCGCCGCCGGTCAGCAGGTTCGACGCGGCGAAGTGCCGGATGGTGGCGAGGGTGTGCTCCCGGAGCAGGTCTTTTTCGATCCCGGCCACGGCGGCGTCGTAGCCGTCGCGGGTGAGGAGGAGGGCGTTGCCGAGGACCACGGCGAAGGTGAAGTCCCGGGCCGGGTAGATCCCGGCGACCGGGTCGAACTGCTGCTCGGCCCAGCGGGTGTGGCGCAGGAGGACCCGCAGGTAGGTGGCGGCGACGGGATCGGGCGGGCCCGAGGGAGCACCGGCCGCTGCGCCGTTCGCTGCCGCCCCGGCCACCCCCGGAAGCAGCCCGGAGGCCAGTGCGGCGGCGATCCCGCCCGCGCCCAGCAGCGCCCGCCGCCGGTTCAGCTCACCCATGGTCCGGCCTCCACTCGCTGACAACCTTGTCATCCGCGGCGATTCTGGGACGCCGGAAGGCAGCGGGGCAACCCCGGCGGCGGATCCAGTCCGGTTTCGGACAAGTCCTGGGTAATTCGTATAACGCCCTATACCGCGGGGCGGTGGACTCGGGTTGCGGCCGGTCCGAGGACGCCATGAATGAGTCACTCACTGCGTCAGACGCGATGAATGGGTCATCCATGGCGTCGGGCCGGTGGGACCAAGCCCACCGTGGCCCGAACCCACCGCCATGCTGAGATGACAACGTGATCACGGACCCCGGCGTTTTCCTCCTGCTCGTCCTCGCCGGTGTCGGCGCCGGACTGACCGGCGCGGTCGCCGGGCTCGCCTCGCTCGTCTCCTATCCCGCCCTGCTCGCCGCCGGGCTGCCACCGGTCGTCGCGAACGTCACCAACACCGTCGCGATGCTCGGGACCACCGCCGGCGCGGCCGCCGGGGCGCGGCCCGAGCTCGCCGGGCAGCGGCGCAAGCTCGTCCCGCTCTGCCTGCTCACCACCGTCGGCGGCGCGTGCGGCGGCGCCGTGCTGCTGCTGACGCCGTCCGGCGCGTTCACCGTCGTCGTCCCGTGGCTGATCGGCGGCGCCTCGCTCGTGCTCATGGCGGGCCCGCGGCTGCGCCGGCTGGCCGAAGGCGCCGAACACCACGGCCTGAGCCCGGCCACCGCCGTCGCCGCGTTCTGCATCGGGATCTACGGCGGGTACTTCGGCGCCGCCGCCGGGGTGCTCATGCTCGCGCTGCTCGTGTCCGTCTGGAGCCAGCCGCTCGCCCGGACGAACGCGGCGAAGAACCTGGTCACCGGTTCGGCGAACCTCCTCGCCGCGATCGTCTTTTCGGTCACCGGCAAGGTCGTCTGGCCGGCCGCGCTCGCCGTCTGCCTCGGGTCGCTCGGCGGCTCCTGGCTGGGGGCGACCCTCGTGCGCCACCTGCCGGCGACGCCGTTGCGCATCGGGATCGGTGTTGCCGGGCTCGCACTCGCCGTCGTGCTGGGCCGGCAGGCGTTCGCCGGATGACGCCGGCCCGCCGGACAGGGCATGATCGGGCGGGTAACGGCGAGCAGGAGACCAGATGAGCATTGTCGGGACCAGGGTGGTCCGCCAAGAGGACGAGAACCTGATCACCGCGGGCGGCACCTATGTGGACGATCTGCGGGAGGAAGCGCTTTCCGGCGCCGCACACGCGGTGTTCGTCCGGAGTCCGGTCGCGCACGCGCGGATCGGCGGCATCAACGTGACCGAGGCGAAGGCGGCGCCCGGGGTGGTCGGCGTGTTCACCGCCGCCGACCTCGGGCTCGACCCGCACGCGGCGGGACCGGTCAAGGAACCGTGGCTGGCCGACGGAGTTGTCCGGTATGTCGGCGAACCCGTCGCGCTCGTCCTCACCGAAGAGCGTTACCAGCTGGCCGACGCGGCCGAGCTGGTCGACATCGACTACGACCCGCTCGACGCCGTCGCGAGCATCGACGCCGCGCTCGCGGGGGAAACGCTGCTGCACCCGGAGACGGGCAGCAACGTCATGCAGGTCAACGGCGCGGAGACCTTCGACGACGAGATCTTCGCCGACTGCGACGTGGTCGTGTCGCGGACCATCGTCAACCAGCGGGTCGCGCCCGCGCCGCTCGAAGTCCGCGGCGGGTCGTGCGTCTGGGGCGAAGACGGCAGGCTGACCGTCTGGCTTTCCACGCAGAACGCCCAGATCGCCCGCTCGCAGCTGGCCGGGAGCCTCGGTGTCGGCGAAGACCGCGTCCGCGTCATCGCCCCGGACGTCGGCGGCGGCTTCGGCGCGAAGATCGGCGCCGACCCCGAAGCGACCGTGCTGGCCTGGGCGGCGAAGGAAACCGGCCGCGCGGTCCGCTGGGTCGAGTCCCGCAGCGAGAACCTCACGGCGATGACCCACGGCCGCGCGCAGCGCAACACCGTGACCCTCGGCGGCAAGCGCGACGGCACCGTCCTCGCGTACCGCCTCGACGTCATCCAGGACGCGGGCGCCTACCCCCGGACGCTGTTCCTGCCGACGCTGACCGAGCTCATGGCCGTCGGCGTCTACCGGTTCCCGAAGGTGGAGACGCGCAGCCGCGCGGTCGTCACGAACACCACGCCGATCGCGGCCTACCGCGGCGCGGGCCGGCCGGAGGCGACCGCCGTGCTCGAGCGGGCGATGGACGTCTTCGCCGCCACGCTGGAGCTCGACCCCGCCGAGGTCCGCCGGGTCAACTTCATCCGGCCCGAGGAGTTCCCGTACACCACGCCGACCGGCGCGTCCTACGACACGGGCGAGTACGCGGCGGCGCTGGACAAGGCGCTCGAAGCCGCCGGGTACGCCGAACTGCGCGCCGAGCAGCAGCGGCGGCGGGACGAGGGCGACCCGGTCGAGCTGGGTCTCGGCATCGCCGCGTACGTCGAGATCACCGGCGGCGACGCCGGCGGCGAGAGCGGCCGCGTCGACATCCACCCGGACGGCTCGGTCGTCGCCTGGACCGGCAGCTCGCCGCACGGGCAGGGGCTCGGCACGTCGCTGGCGATGCTGCTGTCCGACCAGCTCGGGGTGCCGCTCGGCAAGATCACCGTCCGGCACGGTGACACCGACGAGGTGCCGAAGGCCGTCGGCACCTTCGGGTCGCGGTCGCTGCAGCTGGGCGGATCGGCGATCCGGCAGGCGGCCGACGAGGTGATCGCGCAGGCGCGCGAACTGGCGGCCGAGCTCCTGGAAGCGTCCGCGGACGACCTCGAGCTGGACGCCGAACGCGGTGTCTGGCAGGTCAAGGGTGCGCCGTCGAGCACGGTGCTCAGCTGGGCGCAGGTCGCCGAAACCGCCGGTGAGGGCAAGCTTTCCGCCGACGTCTGGTTCGGCGGCGGCAAGCCGACGTTCCCGTTCGGCGCGCACCTCGCCGTCGTCGAGGTCGACACCGAGACCGGCAAGGTCGAGCTGCGGCGGATCGTCGCCGTCGACGACGCCGGCCCGATCGTCAACCCGCTGACCTTCCGCGGCCAGCGCCACGGCGGTCTCGGGCAGGGCGCGGCGCAGGCGCTGCTGGAGGTCGTCACCTACGACGACGACGGCAACCCGACCACCGCGAGCCTGGCGGAGTACTCGTTCGTCACCGCGGTCGAGCTGCCGGACTTCGAGCTGGTCGACATGGCCACGCCGACCGACCGGAACCTGCTCGGGGTCAAGGGGATCGGCGAGGCGGCGACGATCGGCTCGACGCCGGCGGTGCACAACGCCGTGGTCGACGCGCTGCGTGCCCGCGGTGTCGACCACCTGGACATGCCCACGACTCCCATCCGGGTCTGGGCCGCACTGGAAGAAGCTCGGAAGGGAAGCGCGCGGTGAAGGTTTCGATCGAGGTCAACGGGCGGCCGGTGGCCGAGGAGGTGCCGGACCGGACGCTGCTGGTGCACTTCCTGCGCGACACCGCCGGCTTCACCGGCACGAACATCGGCTGCGACACGACGTCGTGCGGCGCCTGCACGGTCCTGCTCGACGGCGAGTCCGTCAAGTCGTGCACGGTGCTGGCCGCGCAGGCCGACGGCCACGCCGTCACCACCGTCGAGGGACTGTCCTCTTCGGACGGTTCGCTGCACCCCGTGCAGCGGGCGTTCCGCGAGCAGCACGGCCTGCAGTGCGGGTTCTGCACACCCGGCATGATCATGGCGTCGGTGTCGCTGCTGGCCGACAACCCGAAGCCCTCGCGCGACGAGGTGCGCGCCGGGCTCGAGGGGAACCTGTGCCGCTGCACGGGGTACCACAACATCGTGAGCGCCGTGATCGACGCGTCCGGGCAGGAGGTGGACCGGTGATCCCCGCCGAGTTCCGCTACGAGCGGGTGTCCACTGTGGACGAGGCGGTGGCCCGGCTGGCCGCCCTCGGCGACGAGGCGAAGGTGCTGGCTGGCGGGCATTCCCTGCTGCCGCTGATGAAGCTGCGGCTCGCGGCGCCGGAGTACCTGGTCGACATCGGGCCGCTCGACGAGCTCCGCCACGTCCGCCTCGACGGCGACGACGTCGTGATCGGGGCGCTGTCGCGCTACAGCGACCTCGAGCGCGACCCGGTGCTGCTGGAGCACGCCCCGCTGCTGGCCCACGCGTCCGGCGTGGTCGGCGACCGGCAGGTCCGCCACCGCGGCACGATCGGCGGGTCGCTGGTGCACGCGGACTCCGCGGCCGACCTGCCGGCGGCGGTGCTGGCCTCGGACGCGGTGCTGGTCGTGCGCGGCCCGGCGGGGGAGCGGCGGATCCCGGCGTCGGAGTTCTTCCTCGGCCCGTTCACGACGCCGCTGGAGCCGGACGAGCTGCTGACGGAGATCCGCCTGCCGTCGCAGGCCGGTCAGGGCTGGGGCTTCGAGAAGTTCACCCGCCGCGCGACCGACTGGGCGATGGTCGGGGTGGCCGTCGTCGGCGGCCGGGTCGGCCTGGTGAACATGAGCGGGGTGCCGCTGCGGGCGCCGGCCACGGAGGCCGCGCTGGCTTCGGGGGCGTCCGTCGCGGAGGCGGCCGAGCTGGCGGCGGAGGGAACGAACCCGCCGGACGAGCCCCACGCGACGGCGGAGTACCGCCGCCACCTGGCCCGGGTGCTGACCCGCCGGGCGCTCACCACGGCTCGCTGAACCACGTCGCGATCACCGGTGCTCCCGCCGGTGATCGCGACGGCCGATTCCCGCCAGCAAGGGTGTCCGGGGGACGGCACACTCGATGTCGTGAAGACGGAATCCCTTGCGCACACGGCCATCGAGCCCGGAATCCTCTATTTCGGCACCCCGGTGGTGCTCATTTCCAGCACCAACGAAGACGGCTCGCCCAACCTGGCGCCGATGTCGTCGGCGTTCTGGCTCGGCTGGCGGGCGATGCTCGGGCTCGGGGCGCGGTCCAAGACCGCCCAGAACCTCCTGCGCACCCGGGAGTGCGTGCTCAACCTGCCTTCGGACGCTCTCGCCGGGGCGGTCGACCGGCTCGCGCTGACCACCGGGTCCGATCCGGTGCCCGCCGGCAAGCAGGAGCGGGGATACTTCCACGTCGCCGACAAGTTCTCGCGGGCCGGGCTGACCCCGGTGCCTTCCGAGACCGTTGCCCCGCCTCGGGTCGCCGAGTGTCCGGTTGTGATGGAGGCCGTGGTCGAGGCCGTGCATCCCGTGGCCGACGACGATCCTCGGCAGAAGGGCGGCATCGTCGCCATCGAAGTCCGGGTCCAGCGGGTGGTCGTGCACGACTCGGTCAGGCTGGACGGGCACGCCGACCGCATCGACCCGGACGCCTGGCGGCCGCTCATCATGAGCTTCCAGAAGCTTTACGGGCTGGGGCCCCAGGTGCACCCGTCGACGCTGGCCCGGATTCCCGAGCGGATGTACCGGGGGCCGGACATCGAGCGGGCCCGGGCCGTTTAGTCACGCCGCGGTCAGCTGGGAAAGCACCGGCCCCAGCGTCTTGATCCCCGCCGTCACCGCGGCTCGCCCCTTGGCCGAGCTCACCAACGGCTGCTGGGTCAGCAACACCACGACGAACCGCCCGCCCACCACACCGGTCGTGTTCAGCACCAGTGCGTTGCGCAGGATCATCCACCCCTGCTTGATCTGCCACGACGTCCCCGGCAGGCCGTCCGGAATCCCGAAGTACTGGTCCCAGCCGTCGTCCGCGGGGTTCCGGGCGTCGGCCAACGCCGCCAGCAGCGGGGAAGCCACCTCGTCGGGCACCACGTCCTCGAGGTACGAGTACACCGCCACCACGTCCGACGCGGTCGTCTTCGCCATTCCCCACTGCGTCGGATCCGTGGGCGGTGTGGTGTCCGACAGGCCGATCAGCGCCGCCGTGCGGGTGACGATCTCGGTGCCGCCGTTCTGCTCCCAGAACGCGGAGGCGATCGCGTCGTCGCTGCCCGCGAGCATGTCCGTCAGGTCCTCGACGTCGTCGGCGTCCGGGAGGGCCCACGCGCCCGTCTCGTCGTCGTGGACCTCGTCGATCGCGATCAGGAGCTTGACCACCGACGCCGTGTAGTACGGCTCGTCGGCGTCCTGGGACGCCAGCACCTTGCCGGACCGGCGGTCGTACAGCACGAACCCCATGGTCGTGCCGCGTGACGCCGCCGTCACCGCGTCCGAGACGTCGGACGCCACCGAGGAAAGGTCCGGGTAGGGAGCGGCGGACGAGGTCGGCGGGGGAGAGGTGACCAGCGTGGGCGAAGGAGTGGGCGACGCCGTGGCGGCCGCCGGGGTGACCTCACGCCCGCCGGCCGCCACCAGGAGCCCCGCCGTCAGTGCCGCCACCGTGAGGCCGGTGCCCGCGAGCACCCAGCCGATCCGTCTTCCCATGCCTGGTCAACGCCCCGCCGGTGCCCGGCGGCAGCCGGAACCACCTGTCCGTTTGCTGTGTCTTGCTGTGGGGACGCTGTGGTCGCGTACCTTCGCGTCGTGAGCGACTTGCGGATCCTGGTGGTGGGCGCCGGTGCGACCGGCGGGTACTTCGGCGGACGGCTGCTGCGGGCGGGCCGGGACGTCACGTTCCTGGTGCGACCGGCGCGGGCGAAACTGCTGCGGGAACGCGGCCTGCGGATCACCGGCCTCGGGGAAGACACCGTGCTGGAACCGGCCCTCGTCGAAACCGGCTCGCTGGACGAGACCTACGACCTCGTTCTCCTTACTGTCAAAGCAACCGGCCTGACCTCTGCCATCGACGATTTCGCCCCCGCGGTCGGCCCGGAGACGCTGATCCTGCCGTTCCTCAACGGACTCGCGCACCTCGACGTCCTCGACGCGCGGTTCGGGAAGGCCGCCGTGCTCGGCGGGGTCGCCAAGGTGCAGACCACGCTCGACGACGACGGCGCCATCCGGCGGCTCGGGCCGCTGCAGAACCTGGCCTACGGCGCCCGGACCGAACCCGCGCCGGCCCGGCTCGCCGACGTCGACGCCGCGCTGCGCGACGCCGGCTTCCCGGCTTCGCTCGACGAGCGGATCACCGGGTCGATGTGGGCGAAATGGGTGTTCATCGCGGCGATCGGCGCCGTGAACAGCCTGCTGCGGGGCACCACCGGGGACGTCGTCGCCGTGCCCGGCGGCCGGGAGTTCGCCGAGGCCGTCGTGGCCGAAGCGGCCGCGGTCGCCGAAGCCGCCGGGTACCCCGTGCCCGCCGCGGAGCTCGAGGCCACGCGCCGGATCGTCACCGATCCCGGGACGGGTGGTTCTTCGTTGTACCGCGACCTGCTGGGCGGTCACCCGGTCGAGGGAGAGCAGATCTTCGGCGACCTCACCGCGCGTGCCCGTGAGCGGGACGTCGCGGTGCCCTTGGTGGACCTGGTCACCCTGCAGCTGCGGGTGTACCAGCACCGCATCGGGTGAGCTGGTCACCGAGGGCGCTTTGCCCGCACAGTCCCGGGGATCGTGGTCTTTCGGGCACCCGGGTGGCGGTGCCGACGCGCGGACATGCGGCACTGCTAATCTTCGTCAAGAGAGTTGCTTGAGGGTTTGACCGCTTGGGTTCGCACAAGAAGCAGCGAGGGGAAATGGCGGACAGGTTCGAGTTCGTCCTCGGGGTCGTCGAAGCCCTCGTCGTCGGTCGGGCGACCGGCGGCGACGTCCGGCGGTACCCGTTGCGCGCCGGGAACCTCCCGGCCGACCCGGTGCGGTTCGTCGGGGTCGCGCGTCAGGTCTACGACGCGCTCGAGGAGCGCCGGCTTTCGGTTTCGGGCGAGCTGCACCCGGGGGTGCGGACGGCGTTCGAGCTGCTCGCCGAGCCCCGTGTTTCGGTTGCCGTGAGCGGGATCGACGGCCTCGGCGCCGACGTCGCCGTCCTCGTGGTCACCGACGGCGCCCAGGCGCTCGGCGTCACCCAGGCCCCGGACACCGACGACCTGCTGTTCTCGCTCTTCGCGGACGAGGAGCTGGTCGAGGTGGTCACCGGCGTCCTGCCGCCGGCCCCGGCCGCGACCACCGGCAAGCACGTCGTGCACCGCGCCGCCGGGCGCGAGGTCTCGGCGATGACGGCCAAGCGGATCGCGGACGCGGAGTTCGACGAAGAAGAGACCGACGCCTTCGGCATGATCGAGGTCAAGGCCGTCGTCCGGCCGGGCCGACGTCCGCCGGCGCCCAAGCAGTCCGACGTCGCGGTGCTGGAGCGGGTGCTCGCCGAGCCGCGGCTGGGCGGCGGCCACATCGCCGTCACCGCGCAGGGCCGGCACGGGGAGCGGGTCGCGGGTGAGCCGCTGAGCTGGCTCGACACCGCCGACGGCCGCTACCTCGTGCACACCACCACCGGCGAAGCCGGGGAACTGACGGCGGAGTACACGCCGGCGGGGCGGGCCGACCTCGCCCGCGCCATCCGCCGCGCGATCGCCGCGGTCTACTGACCGGGAAGGAACAGCCCTGATGACGGAAGAGACCGAGGCGACCGCCCAGGCTCTCCAAGCGACGATGCAGCTGCAGTCCGCGACGACGCCCGAGACGAAGGCGCTGGCCGCGGTCCGGATCGGTCTCGCCGGTGCGCAGCTGAAGCGGCTCGCCCAGAGCGGCGGCTTCGCCATCGACGACACCACGGGCAACAAGCTGATCGAGGCCCTCGAGGGCGTGCTGGAGTCGCTCGAGCAGCGCTGGGCCAACCTGCAGCGCCTGCACGACGCGCCGGCGATGAGCCGCACCGCGACCGGGCAGTGGGTCTCCGCGCACATGGTCAGCACCGCCGCCGACGAGAACGGCCTGGTCACGCAGCTGCAGGCCGCCCGGCAGGAGTTCCCGACCTACATCGAAGCCATCAAGCTGGCCAAGCAGAACTACAAGTCGCGGGAAGAGGACACGCAGGCGAAGATCGTCGCGCTCCCGACCGCCGACCAGAGCTGAGGGAGACCGTGGCAGCCACCGCCGAGTCCGTGTCGGACCCCTCGTCCCCGGACTACAACCCGCGCAGCCCGCTCTACGACGTGACGGCAGATTCGTCGTCGAAGTACTACGTCGGGCCGCTGACCACGGACAAGTCGCCCTCGGGTGACGAGATCCGCGAGATGGCGACCAAGCAGATCGACGACGAGATCCGGGCCGGCTGGCTCGGCCCGGCCGTCGACCCGGTGCTGCGCGACAAGAAGATCCAGGAGCTGTACCAGCAGCACCTGGACGACGCGAAGCACGGCCTCGACGAGGGCCTCACCATGCGCGAGAACGGTGGCGCGCCGAAGACCCTGTGGGCCAACGCCAGCCACGAGCAGATGAACGAGGCCATCACGCGGGACGCCAACCCGGCGACCGTCGCGGAGACCTCGGAGGAGTGGGTGCGCGTCGGCAACGACCTGGGCACGCACCAGAAGAACCTCGGTGACGCGATCAACGCGAGCACCAGCAACTGGCAGGGTGACGCCGGCGACGCCGTCCGCGAGCACCTCGCCGGGGTCGGCAAGTGGCTGGGCGCGACCGCGCAGGGCGCGACGCTGGCCGGGCGCCAGCAGGAGATCCACTCGCAGACGCTCAACGAGACCCAGCGGCAGATGGCGGCCAACCCGCCGGTGCAGTTCGACCTGCAGAGCACCAACCAGCGCCTGATGTCGATGACCGACCCGGTGCAGTACGCGGCGGCGGCCGGCGAGGCCATGCAGACCTACCGGGCGCAGACAGCCGCGCGTGACCACGCGGCGCAGATCATGACGCAGTACGACGAGACCATCGGCGGCGCGGTCGCGACCCCGCGGTTCCCGGCCCCGCCGAAGCTGCCCTCCGCCACCGCGACCAACCGCGACAGCATGGCCCGGGGCTCGGGCGGGGCGGGCTCCGGCGGCGCCGAGCCGCTGACCGCGCGCACCGCCATGGACCGGGCTTCGGGCGCGACCGACGGGTCCGTGGCCGGGTTCGACGGGGTCAACGGCCCCGGCGGCGCGGGCTCGGGTGCGGGCGGCCCCGGTTCGGGCATTCCCGGCGGCGGGCCGGGAGCCGGCGGCTCCGGCTTCTCCGGCAGCGGCATCCCCGGCGACGGCTCGGGCGGTCCCGGTGCAGGCGGCTCCGGCCCGGGCGGTTCCGGGTTCTCGGGCGCGGGCATCCCCGCCGCCTCGGGCGGGGGTGGCGCGGGTGGCTCGGGCGCCGGTGGTGGGGGCTTCAACCCGCCGAACTTCGACATGCCGAACACGCCCGGCGGCGGCAGCTTCTCCGGCGCCGGCATCCCCGGCTCGTCGATCCCGCACCCCAGCGACACGACGACGACGTCCGGCTTCTCGCCCTCGGGCATCCCGAGCGGCGGCGGGCCCGGCGGCAGCGGGTACACCCCGCCGAACATCCCCATCCCGGACATCCCGGGCGGCGGCCCCGGCGGCATCCGCGGCGGCAGCCCGATCCCGGGCTTCACGCCGCCGGGCATCGACCCGATCACCGGGCTGCCCACCGGTCCCGGCGGGATCGGCGGCACGGGCGGGATCGGCGGCGGCAAGCTGCCGACCATCGGCCGCGGCGGCGGGATCAACGGCGAGAGCATCGCGAGCCGGCTCGGCGGGATCGGCGGTGGCGGCGCGGGCGGCGGCGGTTCCCTCGGGGGGATCGGCGGTGGCGGCGCGGGCGGCGGCGGTTCCCTCGGGGGGATCGGCGGCGGCACCGGAGGCGCCGGGGCCGGCGGGGCGAGCGGGCGCGGCGTCGGCAACCTCAGCGGTGGTGCCGCGTCCGGCGCGGCCGCGGAGGCCGAAGCGGCGGCGGCGCGCAACGCGGTGTCCGGCCGCGGCGCGGCCGGCGCGGCGGGCCAGCCCGGCATGGGCGGCATGGGCGCCGGCGCCAAGGGCGGTAAGAAGGAAGACGACAAGGAACACAAGGCAGCCGCCTACCTCGAGAGCGACGACCCGAACTTCTTCGCGGGCGAAGAGGCGGTGGCGCCCCCGGTGATCGGCGACTGGAAGAACCAGGATTGGAAGTGAGCGCATGACGGCGGGCGGCTTCGAAGTCGAGCCGGACGACCTGGTTGCGCACGCGAGTCACGTGGACAGCCTGATCGACCGGCTGAACACGGCGGTTTCGGCGGCGGACACGGCGATGTCGGACCACGCGTACGGGCTGCTGTGCGCGTTCCTCCCGCCGATCATCCGGCCGACGGGGGAGCAGGCGAAGGACACCCTGAACGCGTCGATCGAAGGTGTGCAGGGGCTGTCGGACAACGTCCGCACGGCCGCGCAGTCCTATCGCGACGGTGAAGAAGGCAACGCGCAGCCGTTCGAGCGTCAGCTCTCGGCTTCGCCGCGCACGGCGGAAGAAAAGGTGAAGGCATGACAGGCCCGGGTACCAACGGCCTGGGGGATCTGATGCGGGATCCGGACGAGACGATTCGCCGGATGGACGACTGGGCGGCCGGGTTCGCGGCGAAGGCCGAGCGCTATCAGGCCGCGCAGGAGCAGACCGAACGGCTGCGGCTCACCGCGTCCAGCTCCGACGGCGCGGTCAGTGTCACCGTCGGCGCCGACGGCACCGTCACCGACCTCACCTTCAGCAACAAGGTCAAGTCGTTCCCGCTCGAGGAGCTGTCCCGGCAGATCCTGACCACGATGCGGCGGGCGCAGTCCGGCATCGCCGAGCGGGTCGCCGGCGTGATGAGCGAACAGCTCGGCGACGAGGACCGCGAGACGCGCTCGGCGCTGCTGGACTCGCTGCGCGGCCGGTTCCCCGACCCGGACGAGCCGGACGAGCCGCAGCCGCCCGCCGAGCCGGGGCCCGTTCCGCCCGCCCCGGCCGGGGGCGCGGCGGTTCCGCCGGCGCCGTCGGCCCCGCAGGCTTCGCCGCCGCCGCGGCGCCCCGCCGCGGCGGACGACGAAGACAACAACCCGTGGTGATTCGGTTCGCCCCGTACGTCAGGAAGGCCGTTTAGTGGCGAACCCGCTGGTCGCGGAGACGAAAGATTCGACGAAGGCGTACTCGGGCGTTTCGCTGCTGGAGACGGCGTTCGACCTGAAGTCCGCGATCGAAAGCGGTGACTGGGCCGCCGTCGCGATGGGGGCCGTCGGGACCGCACTCGACGCCCTCTCCATGGCGATGGACCCGTTCGGCGCGGTCCTCGCGGCCGGTGTCGGCTGGCTGATGGAGCACGTCGGGCCGCTCAAGGAGGCCCTGAACGGGCTGACCGGCAACGCCGACGAGATCGCCGCGCAGGCCGAGACCTGGAAGAACGTCGCGGCCGAGCTGGGCAGCATCGGCGAGGACCTGACCGGCATGGTCAAGGCCGACACCGCGTCCTGGACGGGCAACGCCGGCGACACCTACCGCCAGCGCGCCCAGGACACCGTCACGCTGCTGGAAACGGCGCAAAAGGGCTGCGAAGGCGCTTCCAGCGGGGTGAAGACGGCCGGTGAGGTCGTCGCCGCGGTCCGCGCGCTGGTCCGCGACATCATCGCGGAGCTGATCGGGCACCTGATCAGCTGGGCGCTGCAGGTGGTGTTCACCCTCGGCATCGGGCTCACCTGGGTGGTGCCGCAGGTGATCGGCGCGGTCGCGAAGACCGCGTCGAAGATCGCCGATCTGGTGAAGCGGCTGGTCACGGCGCTGAAGGCGCTGATCCCGCTGCTCAAGCGCGCCGGCGACCTGTTCACCGACGCCGCCAAGGCGCTGCGGAAGATCAAGCCCGGCAAGGGCGCGCCGCCGCCGAAGCACGCCGACATCAACGGCAACCCGAAGGGCCTGGACGGGCCCAAGGGCAAGGGCGGCCCGGACGCCCCGCCGGCCAAGACGGACCCGCCGCCGGCCTCGAAGGGCCCGGACGACAGCACCCACTCCTCGGGCGCCAAGGGCGACCCGCCGCCGAAGACCGACCCGCCGCCCGCGTCGAAGGGCCCGGACGACACCCCCAAGAGCCCGGACCCGACGCCGGACGGCGGGGGCACCGGCCCCTCGGGCGCCGGCAAGGGCGGGGGCGGCAAGAGCCCCGACAGCACCAGCCCGTCGTCGAACAAGCCGGACAACCCGCGTGACCGCGGGGTCGGCGGCGACGACCGCGTCTGCAAGTCCGACCCGATCGACGTCGCGACCGGCGAGATGGTGCTCGCCCAGGCCGACGTCGACTTCCCGGGCCCGCTCGCGCTCGTGCTGGAGCGCACCCACGTCTCCTCCTACCGCGCGGGCCGGCTGTTCGGCGCGTCCTGGGCGTCCACAGTGGACCAGCGGCTGGAGCTCGACGACGAGCACGCCTGCTACTTCTCGCCGGACGGCATGATCCTCGTCTACCCGCTGCCGGTGCGCGGCGGTGATCCGGTGTTCGCGCTCGAAGGACCGCGCTGGACGCTGGCGATCGACGACGAGACCGGCGAGTACGTGCTCGACGACCCGGCGCAGCGGCGGTCGCTGGCCTTCGCCGCGCCGTCCGGCCCCGCCCCGGCGCGCGGCGTGCGCGTCCTCCCGGTGACCCGGGTCGAAGGCGGCGACGGGCGCACGATCGAGGTCACCCACGACGAGGCCGGGCAGCCGCTGTCCTGGCTGCACTCCGACGGCTACCGCGTCGACCTGCGCATCGAGGGCGGCCGGCTGCGCGAGCTGACCGTCGTCGACGTCGAAGGCACGCTGGCCGTGCCGGTCACCTCCTACGGCTACGACGACCGCGGCCGGCTCGCCACCGTGGTGAACTCCTCCGGCCGGCCGATGAAGTACGACTACGACGTCGAGGGCCGGATCACCGGCTGGCAGGACCGCAACGGCGCCTGGTACCGGTACGTCTACGACCAGGCGGGCCGGTGCGTCCGCACCGTCGGCGACCAGGGGTTCCTCGACGGCGGCTTCAGCTACGAGCCGGGTGTCACCCGGCACACCGACTCGCTGGGCCACACCTGGACGTTCGAGCTGAACGCGCTGAACCAGGTGGTGCGCGAGACCGACCCGCTCGGCGCGGTCACCGAGCTCGTCCACGACCGCCACGACCGCCTGCTCGCGCGCACCGACGCGCTGGGCCGCACGACGTCGTTCACCTACGACGCGCTGGGCCGCCCGACCGCGGCGATCCGGCCCGACGGGTCGGTCGTCGAGCTGAACGTGGACCCGGCGCAGCCGTTGTTCGCGACCGTGACCGACGGCCCGCGGACGTGGGTGCGCGAGTACTCCGGCGAGCTCGGCGAGGAAGTGCCGGACCTGGCGACCCAGCAGGTCGGCGTGGCCTACGAGTTCGACTACCAGCGGCTCGAGCCGCTCGAAAGCGGCGGCGAGGAGCACCGAGACTTGTTCGGCCGCCCGCGGGTGCGCCGCGACGTCTTCGGCGGCCAGGTCCGGTTCGAATGGACCGTGGAGGGCCTGCGCGCGGCGCGGACCGGGCGGACCGGCGAACGCGAGCAGTGGCGCTACGACGCCGAGGGCAACGAGATCGAGCACGTCGACGCCGTGGGGGCGGTGGACCGCGCCGAGTACGGCCCGTTCGGCCTGCGCACCGCGAGCGTCGACGCCGCCGGCGCAAGGACGGTGTACGGCTACGACACCGAGCTGAGGCTCACGTCGGTGACCAACCCGCTCGGCCTGACCTGGCACTACCGGTACGACCCGGTCGGCAGGCTGGTCGAGGAACGCGACTTCGACAGCCGCGTGCTGCGCTACCACTATGACGCGGCCGGCCAGCTGACGCGCTCGGTCAACGGCCTGGGCGAGGCGGTCGACTACACCCACGACCCGCTCGGCAACGTGGTCCGGCGCCAGACCCCGACCGGCATCACCGGGTTCGCCTACGACCCGCTGGGCCGGCTGGTGCGGGCCGTCGAGGGTGACGTCGTCCTCGAGTTCGAGCGCGACGAGCAGGGCCGGGTGCTGCGCGAGACGGTCGACGGCCGCAGCGTCCAGCTGACCTACGCCGACAACGGGTCCGTCGTCGCGCGCCGGACGCCCTCGGGCGCGGACAGCCGGTGGACGCTCGACGCGGCGGGGAACCCGGCCGCGCTGGCCTTCGCCGGCCACGACGTCCGGTTCGAGCACGACCCGGCCGGGCGCGAGGTGCGGCGGACGGTCGACGGCGCGTTCGAGCTGGCCCAGACCTTCGACGCGGGCGACCGGCTGACCGGGCAGCTCGTCTCCACCCCGAACGGCACCTTGCAGCGGCGCCGGTTCGACTACCGCCCCGACGGCTCGCTGACCGCGGTCACCGACGCGGCCGGCGTCACCCAGTACCGCTACGACGCGGCGGGCCGCGTGGTCGAGGTCGCCGCCGTCGACCACCGCGAGAACTACCGCTACGACGCCGCCGGTTCGGTCGTCGAGACCACCGTCGACGGCGCGTGGCCGGTCGACGCGGAGACGGGTCCCCGCCACTTCGCGGCCAACGCGCTGACGGCCGCGGGCGCGGTCGGGTACGTCCAGGACGCGCAGGGCCGGCTCGTCGCCCGGCACGTCCAGAGCCCCGGCGGGGTCCTGACCTGGACCTACCAGTGGGACGCGGTCGACCGGCTGATCGGCGTCCGCACGCCGGACGGCACGCAGTGGCGCTACCGCTACGACCCGATCGGCCGCCGCATCGCCAAGCTGCGGCTCGCGGCCGACGGCAGCGTCGCCGAGCGGGTCGACTTCGCCTGGGCCGACACCCAGCTCGTCGAGCAGGCCCACAGCGACGCCACCGGCCGTTCCCAGGTGCTGACCTGGGAACGGCACCCCGGCGACGACCGCCCGGTCGCGCAGGCCGAGCGCACGGCGGACGGCTGGCGGCTGCAGGCCGTCGTCACCGACCAGATCGGCTCGCCGGCGGAGCTGGCGGAGCCGGGTGGCGGCCTGTCCTGGCGGGCCCGGTCAGGCCTGTGGGGCAAGGTCGTCACGGCCGGCGGCACGCCGCTGCGCTTCCCCGGCCAGTACGCCGACCCGGAGAGCGGCCTGCACTACAACGTCTTCCGCTACTACGACCCGGGCACCGGCCGGTACCTCAGCCAGGACCCGCTCGGGCTGCGCCCGGCGCCGAACCCGGCCGCCTACGTCCCGAATCCGCTGGCCGCGGTCGACCCGCTGGGCCTGATGCTGACGTCGCCGTGCGGGAAGCCGATCACCGGCACGCCCGGCGCCGGCGGCTCGCGGCCGCCGAAGCGGCCGGGCAGCGACCTCGGTCCCGGGTCGACCGGGCGGCCGGCGAAGAAGCAGAACGTGCCCACGTCCGCGACCGGCCGCACCGAGAAGCAGGGCGGCGGCACCGAGGGCGGCCGCTGGGACGACTCGCCGGGCAAGAAGAAGTACGGCAAGGGCGACTCCAACAACGACCGGAACCCCCCGGGCGACGGCGAGCTCACCGACGTCGAGGACCTCAACAAGGCCAAGGACACCAGCGGGCTGTCGCCGGAGCTGCAGAAGCACCTGGACGACAACAACATCAACCCGAAGGCGAAGTGGGTCAAGGGGCACCTCGAGAACGACAACATCGGCGGCCCCGGCGAGTCGCACAACATGACGCCGCTGACCACCAAGGCCAACAGCGCGCACAAGAACGGCATCGAGAGCAGCGTCAAGGAGCTGATCGGGCGCACCAACAGCGAGGCGTGGCAGAAGGCGGGCATCGACAACGTCGGGATCAAGTACCACGTCAAGGTCTCCGACGAGTTCAAGTTCCCGAACTCCTCCAACCCGTTCGAGCGCTCGATCCGCGACCACCTGGTGATCAAGGCCGAGTACACGGGCATCGACCAGAACGTGCTGGACACGATGCGCCGGAACGGGATGAACAAGCTGCCGGAGCTGCCGCCCGTGGGCACCAAGATGGACACCATCACCGGCGTGTACACCACGCCGTCGGGGGAGATCTGGAAGAAGGGCACCAAGGGGCACGACTTCAGCTCGCTGGGCCTGAGCGGCAACGGGCACTAGCGGGGTCGACGTCTCGACAGACGGCTTCCGGGGGTCGACACTGGGCCGATGACCGGCCTGATCACCGGAAGCCGTGTCCGGCTGCGGCCCGCCGCAGCCTCGGACGCCGCCCGGTTCGAGGAGATCCTGTCGCATCCCGAAGTCGCCCGCTGGTGGGCCGACGCCGAGGAGCCCGTGGCCGCCCAGGTGTCCTACCTGCTGGACCCCGACGACGGCACCACGACCTACGCCATCGAACACGACGACGTCGTCGTGGGCATCGAACTCGCCTTCGAGGAGGCCGACCCGCAGTACCGGCACGCCGGGATCGACATCGCCGTGCACCCGGACTTCCAGCACCGGGGCCTCGGCTCGGACGCGATCCGGACGCTGGCCGAGCACCTGTTCACCGTGCGCGGGCACCACCGGGTGGTGATCGACCCGGCGGCGGACAACAAGTCCGCGATCCAGCTCTACCAGTCGCTCGGCTTCCGGCCGGTCGGCACGATGCGCTCCTACGAGCGTGGTCCGGACGGCAACTGGCACGACGGGCTGCTGATGGACCTGCTGGCCGAAGACCTCGTCCCGGCGTTCGCCGGCTCGTGAGCACCCCGGCTCCGGCCGACGCGGACCGGCAGCTGCGGCGGGTCGCCGTGGCGAGCGCGATCGGGACCACGATCGAGTGGTACGACTACTTCATCTACAGCACGGCGACGGCGCTCGTGTTCGGCAAGCTCTTCTTCACGACCCTCTCGCCCGCGTCCGGCACCCTGGCGGCGTTCGCGACGCTCGGCGTCGGGTTCCTGGCGCGGCCGGTCGGCGGAATCCTCTGGGGCCACTTCGGCGACCGCGTGGGCCGCAAGGCGATGCTGGTGCTGTCGCTGCTCCTGATGGGGGTGGCGACCGTCGGGGTCGGCCTGCTGCCGACGTACTCCGCGATCGGGGTCTGGGCGCCGATCCTGCTGCTGGTGCTGCGGCTGCTGCAGGGCCTGAGCGCGGGCGGCGAGTGGGGCGGCGCGGCGCTGATGGCCGTCGAGCACGCGCCGGAGGGGCACCGCGGGCGGTACGGCGCGTTCTCGCAGATCGGCGTGCCCGCGGGGTTGATCCTGGCGCAGCTGTTCTTCTTCGTCCTCGGCCGCACCATCACCGACGCCCAGTTCGCGGCGTGGGGCTGGCGGGTGCCGTTCCTGGCGAGCATCGTGCTCGTCGGGGTCGGCCTGGTGATCCGGCTGCGGATCGAGGAGACGCCGGTGTTCGCGCGGCTGCGGGAGTCCGAGGCGCGCAGCAGCCGGCCGATGGTCGACGTCTTCCGCGAGCGCCCGCGCGCGCTGCTGGTGGCGTCGGGCAGCTTCATCGCGAACACCGCGATCGGGTACATCTTCCTGGCGTACCTGCTGTCCTACGGCACTTCGGTGCTGAAGATCGACCGCACCACGTTGCTGGTCGTGGTGATCGTGGGCAGCGTGACGTGGCTGGTGAGCATCCTGGTCACGGCCGCGTGGTCGGACCGGGCCGGCCGCAAGCCGGTGTACCTGGCCGGGTCGGTGCTGCTGGTCGTCTGGCCGATCCCGTTCTTCCTGCTGGTGGACACGAAGGCCGCGGTCTGGCTGATCGTGGCCGTGGTGGTGCTGAACGTCGGCCTCGGCGCGACGTACGGGCCGCAGTCGGCGTTGTTCGCGGAGCTGTTCGAGCCGCGGTACCGCTACAGCGGCGCGTCGTTCTCCTACGCGGTCGGCGCGGTCCTCGGCGGCGGGTTCGCGCCGTTGATCGCGACGGCGTTGCAGACCTCCACGGGGACCTCGTTTTCGGTGTCGCTCTACCTCGTCGCCGTGGCGGTGCTCAGCTTGGTGGCGGTGCTGTTCATCCCGCGCTCACAGCCGGTCTAGCCGGACCGCGGCGGCCATCCGCTCGTACCCGGCGTCGCCGGGGTGGAGGTGGTCGCCGGAGTCGTAGGCCGGCAGCATCCGCAGCGGGTCGGCCGGGTCGCGGACGGCGGCGTCGAAGTCGACGACGCCGTCGAACACCCCGCTGGTGCGGATGAACGTGTTCACCGCGGTCCGGGTCGCTTCGAGGGTTTCGTCGTAGACGCCCCAGCCCTTGAACGGCGTGAGTGTGCCGCCGAGGACGCGGATGCCGCGCGCGTGCGCCTGCGCCACCAGCTGGCGGTAGGCCGAGGTGATCGCGGCCGGGTCGGTCTGGTGCGGGTCCTGCTGGATGTCGTTGATGCCTTCGAGCACGATCAGCGTCCGCACTCCGCCGACGCTCAGCACGTCGCGGTCGAAGCGGGACAAGGCGTTCTGGCCGGCGCCGGAGCCGGGCACGTCGAGCAGCAGCCGGTTGGCGCTGATGCCCGCGTTGAGGACGCCGAAGCGGCCGTGCAGGCGGTCGGCGAGGTAGTCCGGCCAGCGGTGGTTCGCGCCGGAAGCCGAGCCGACGCCGTCGGTGATCGAATCGCCGAGCGTCACGATCGAGGCCTCCGCGCCGCCTTGGACGTCGACGCCGGAAACGTAGTGCCAGACCGACGTCTGCTCGGTGTAGGGCGCGCCGGACTCGCTACCGGCGAAGTCCCCCGCGCGGGTGAAGTACGACGTCTGCGCCGCGGCCGGGTGGTAGGTCACCGGCCCGGACTTGGTGGGCACGTAGGTGGTGACGAGCAGGTTCGTGTCGGCGGGCACCCGCAGGCCGACCGCGTCGCTCAGCGCTTCGCCGCCGGCCGGCACGACAACGCTCGCCGCGCCGCCGAACGTCAGCGACCGCAGGGTGCCCGGCACCGCGTGAGCGCCGGCGCCCTGCACCGCGATGGTGACGTGCCCGAAAGTCAGCGGGGAAGCGCCGAAGGCGTTGGAGAGGTGGACGCGGGTCCGGCTGCCGCCGGCGCTCGTGTGCACGACGTTGCGGATCGAGAAACCCGGGTAGCCGTCCGGGGTGTTGGCGACGGCGGACGCGGGCGCCGCGGCCCACGTGCCGACCCAGCCGCCCACGGCGTGCTCGGCGACGACCGGGAAGGCGCTTTCCGGATTCGCGCTGCCGGACGTCGTCAGGATGCCGAACCCCGTCAGGACAGCCGCGCTCACGGCGAGGAAGCGTCGCATGTACTCACGGTGGCGTGGTTGCGACGACCGAGGGACCGCTGATCAGGTGAGCGAGGTGGACAAGATCCCGGACAGCGAGGGGCGGGCCCGTCCGGGATTCTGGGGATGCCGGACGGGCCCGCGCGAGGTGGCCGTTGCCGCGACGGCCGCTCGCCGGAGCCGCCCGGTCCCGATCAGGCGGAGGCTGGCCGGATCGTTGCGTCGTGGTGACTCCGGAGGGCGTGTGCGAGACGCCCTCACCCAGAGCACGGTCGCCGGAGCGGGGTGGTTCAGCGCGGCGCGGAGTTTCTGGCCGGCGCGGTTTCCGGTTCACGCCGCGGCGGGGAACCCGCCGCCGACCGCGAGGTGGCCGGCTTCGGTCAGTTCGGCGGGCGCCCACTGACCGGGGGCGACGATCGTCGTGGGCCGCACGAGCCCGGCGCGGGTGAGGTCGTGGGCGGTGTTCTGGTCGCAGCACGAAAGCCCGTCGACGCGGAGGTCGGGTTCGCAGCTGCAGCGGAGCTCGGCGCGGCCTTCGGCGACCGCCTTGAGCATGGCGATCGCACGGCGGCTGAGCGCGCTCGGAAGGGTGGACATGGGTCTGGCCTCTCGGTCCGGCTGGTGGTGGCGCGAGTGCTGCAGCTCGTTACTCAGTAGTACGGCGTGCTTAACCGCCCGGTTCACTTCGATCGCGCCGGATGGCCTCTTGACAGCGGAAACCTCAACGAGCAGGGTCAGTCATCGGATGAATAAGCCCCACTGAGCCTCTGGTGGGACCAGTCTGCCGTCTTTCCGCCGTACTCATCCGATCCCTGGAGGTTCAGTGACGACCTTCCCCCGCCGTCAAGCCCTCGGCATGGCCGTCGGTGGCGCCGTGGCGCTCACCGCGGCCGGCCGCACCCCGGCCGGCGCGTCCGTGCCCGCCGTCGACGCCGCCGCGGACAGCCCGGACACCCCGATCGTCCCGCCCCCGCCGCCGGTCCCGGTCGCGCTCGACGCCTGGTTCTCCAACGACGGCATCGACAGCGCGTCCGCCACGGGCGGCGACTTCGACGGGTCCGGGTACACGTTCCCGGCCGAGCACCTCCCGGCGACCGCGTCCGTCGGCGGCGTCCCGTTCAAGCTCGGCTCCGCGGCCGCCGGCGCGAAGAACAACATCGCCGCCACCGGCCAGAAGATCGACCTGCCGAAGGGAAAGTACTTCGTCGCGTACTTCCTGGTCGCCGCCAGCTACGGCACGACCGGCGGCACCGCGACCGTGCACTACGCCGACGGCAGCACGAGCACCGGGTCGCTGTCCGGCCCGGACTGGTACACCGGCACCGGGGCCCTGGTCGCGCCGTTCCGCTACGCGCCGGGGGGAGTCGTCGACAACAACCCGGTTTCCCTGGCCACCGGGCAGGTCTGGGTCGACCCGGCCCGCGAAGCCGTCGGCCTGACCCTGCCCACGACCGCGGCGCCCGCGCCGAACGTCTCCAGCCTGCACGTCTTCGCGCTCACCCTGCAGCCGGTGGCCGTCGGCCGCTCCGCGCTGGTGCTGGACGGCCGCTCGAGCGCGAACCTGCTCACCGACGGCGGCCCGCAGGCGGCCGAGGCGACCGTGGTCAACGCGGGCACCGTCTGGCTCGGCGCGCGCGACCGCGTCACGGTCACCCTCGACGTTCCCGGCGGCCGGACCACCGTGCCGGCGACCATCCGCGCGCTGGCACCGGGGGAGCAGGCGACCGTGCGGCTCGGCCTGGCGCCGAACGCGTCGGTCCCGCCCGGCACCACGACGAACGGCCAGATCCGCGTGACCGCCGGCCGCGGCACCCTGGCCACCCAGCAGGTGCCTGTCACCCTCGGCGTCCCGGACTTCCGGCCGACCGACGCTTCGCTGTCGACGCACCGCGCGCCGTATTGGTTCACCGACAGCAAGTTCGGCATCTTCATCCACTGGGGGGTGTACGCGGTGCCGGCGTGGGCGCCGGTCGGGCAGCAGTACGCGGAGTGGTACTGGCAGAACCAGCAGGACCCGAACGGCGCGACCTACGCCTACCACCGGGAGAAGTACGGCGAGGACTTCGCCTACGACGACTTCATCCCGCTGTTCACCGCGAAGAAGTTCGACCCGCGCAGCTGGCTGAAGCTCATCGCCGACGCGGGCGCCGAGTACTACGTGCTCACCTCGAAGCACCACGACGGGTTCGCGTTGTGGGACACCGCGGTCAGCGACCGCAACTCCGTCAAGCTCGGTCCGAAGCGCAACATCATCAACGAGCTGTTCACGGCGTCACGCAAGTACACCCCGCAGCTGCGCAACGGCCTGTACTTCTCGCTGCCGGAATGGTTCAACCCCGACAACCCGTGGATGGGCCACGCGCCGCGCAACCCCTACACCGGGGCGCCGCTGCCCTACACCGGCTACACGGCCGGGAAGGACTTCGTCCGCGACTACCAGGCGCCGCAGGTGCTCGAGCTGATCTCGAAGTTCGACCCGGACGTGCTGTGGTTCGACATCGGCGGTGTCAACGACTCGCGCGCGGTGGTCTCGGAGTACTTCAACCACGCGAAGAACCGCAAGCGCCCCAAGGACGTCACCTACAACGACCGCGGCGGCATCCCGGACCACGACTTCACGACCCCGGAGTACACGACGTATCCGAACACCGTGGTGGCGAAGTGGGAGGCGAGCCGCGGCCTCGACCCGTTCTCCTACGGCTACAACCGCGCGACCCCCGACGACCGGTACATGACGGCGGAGGAGGTCGTCCGGACGCTGGTCGACATCGTGTCGAAGAACGGCAACTTCCTGCTGGACATCGGCCCGGACTTCGACGGCACGATCCCGGACGTCATGCAGCAGCACCTGCGCGACGCGGGCGCGTGGCTGAAGGTCAACGGCGAAGCCGTCTACGGCACGACGTACTGGTCCCGGATGGCCCAGCTCGGCGACCTGCGGTTCACGGTCAAGCAGAACGAGGCGTTCTACGTGCACTCACTGGCGGCGCCGGGCAGCAGGCTGGTGGTCGACGCGCCGGTCCCGATCCGCGGCGGTGACCGGGTCACGATGCTGGGCTACCGCGGGAACCTGCACTGGACCGTGGAGAACGGCTCGCTGGTGATCGACGTCCCGGCCGCGGCGCGGCAGGCGGGGCGCTTCGCCTGGGTGTTCAAGATCGCCTGGAGCTAGAGGTCGGCGTTCTTGCCGATGTACAGCTCCGCGAACGCCGCCGCGGCCGCGGGCGAACCCAGCAACCGGCGCATCCGGGCTTCCGCGACGCGGGCCAGGAACGGGTTGCCGCCCGCGGTCGCGGTGTGGTGGAAGATGTCCGACAGCCACAGGGAAAACTCCTGGTACTGCCAGATCAGCGGCAGGCAGGCGGCGGAGTAGCCGTCGAGTTTCGCGGTGTCTCCGGCGTAGTGCGCCTCGATCGCCTCGGTGAGCAGGAACGCGTCGTGCAGAGCGAGGTTCATGCCCTTCGCCGCGATCGGCGCGACCAGGTGGGCCGACTCGCCGGCCAGGTGCAGGCGGCCGTGCGACATCGGCTCGACGACGTAGTTGTGCATGTCGAGGATCCGCTTCTCGATCAGCTTGCCTTCGATGATTTCGCCGCCGGGCACGGTGAGCCGCGCGTGCAGCTCTTCCCAGACGCGCTCGCCGGGCCAGTCCGCCTCGGTCTCGCCCGGCGCGGTCTGCAGGTAGAAGCGGGTCACCGCCGGTGTGCGGGCCATGTGCGCGGCGAACCCGCGCGGGTGGATGCCGAACAGCACCCCGTCGGCGGACGGCGGCGCCTCGGCGAGCAGGGCCAGCCAGCCGATTCCGTAGTCACGGTGGTTTCCGGTGGCAGGTAACCCTGGGAGATGCCGCGGGCGCCGTCGCAGCCGGCGACGAAGTCGCAGTCGATCCGGTGCTCGCCCCCAGCGGTCCGGAACGTGACGGCGGGCGAGCCCGACGTGAGGTCGTGCAGTTCGACGTCGGAGACGTCGAAGACCGCCTCACCGCCGGCTTCGGCGTACTGCGCGAGCAGGTCGGTCACCAGAAGTTGTTGCGGGTAGACAAAATGCCGCTGCCCGGTGACATCGCCGTAGCGGAACTCCCGCCGCTGTCCGGCGAACCGGAACTCGAACTTCTCGTGCCGCGGGGCCGTCGCCACGAGCTGCTCACCGAGGCCACGCTGTTCGAGGCCGCGGACGGCCCACTCCTCGATGAACCCGGCTCGCGGCCGCTGCTCGATGAACGCCCGGCTTTCCCTCTCCAGCAGCACACAGCCGATTCCCGCGCGCCGCAGGAGGTTCGCCACCGTGAGCCCGGCCGGACCGGCCCCCACCACGGTCACCGCCGCGCGTGTCGCCACCATGCGCCCGAGGGTAGCGCGAACCCGCTCAGTAGAACTGCCGCAGGTTCGGCCAGGCGGTGGACCACGGCTCGGTCAGCGTGCACAGCGAGAGCGGGGTGCCGTTCTCGTCGTTGTCGACACCGCCGGCCGTCCGGTGCTCGGCCACCACGCGGCAGCCGGTGATCAAGTGGGCCGCGGGTGAGCCGCGTTCGAAGCCGCCGACGAGCAGCACCGGGCCGGCCAGCCGGTCCGGCGGTGGTCCCCAGTCGGCGTAGGACATGTGCGGCGAGTACGGCCGGGGCAACCCGAGCGCGGGCCTGTAGTGCTCCAGCGCGCCCGCCTCGCCGTAGTTTCCGGCGAGGATCACCGCGGTGTCCCGCTCGGTCGCCGGGATCCGCGCCCAGGCGTCCGCGACACTGCCGGCGAACTCCGGCCAGCCGATCTGCTCACCCGGCTCCTTGTTCACCGCCAGCACCGGCCCCAGCGCCGAAGCCGGCAGCACCGGGAGTCCGATGAGGACGGACACCACGACGCACACCGCGGCCGCCGCGCCGGTCAGCGCCCGCCGGGTCGCCCCGCCCCGGCGCAGCCACCGCAGCGCCGGGTCCGCGCCGAGCGCGACCAGCGGGAGCAGCAACGGCACCGAGTAGTACGGCTTCCCGCCCAGGACGAGGAGCTCGACGCAGACCACCGGATAGGCGATCGCGAGGGCACGGGCCCAGCGCAGGCCGGCGTCGCGCCACGGCCGCACCAGCCCGGCGATCCACACCGGCACCAGCACGGGGGAGAGGTAGACCACCTGCATCGGCACGAACAGGATGCGGTTCTCCGCGCCGTCGTCCTCGCTGATCCCGCCGGCGACGGTGAGCATCGGCCAGCCGTGGGACGCCTGCCAGAGCACCACCGGCGCCGTCAGGACGGCGGCGACCGCCACCCCGCCCGCCAGCCACCAGCTGCGCAGCACCCGGCGCGGCCCGGCGACGGCCACGCCGATCCCGAGCCCGGACAGCAGCATCAGGACCAGCCACTTGTTCGCCATGCCGAGCCCGGCGGCGGCGCCGACGGCGAGCCACCAGCGGCCGTCGCCGGTCCGCAGCAGCCGCAGGCCGAAGAACGTGATCAGCGACCACAGCAGCAGGTCCGCGGTGTTGGTGGCCGGCATGTGCGTGACGACGAGCACAGAGGACGACAGCACCGTGGCGATCGCGGTGAACAGCTGCGCCGCGCGGCCGCCGCCGAACTCGCGGGTGATCAGCACGACGACCACGACCGTCGCCATGCCGAGCAGCGTCGCCGCCACGCGCAGGCCGGTCGGTGTCTCGCCGAACAACGCCGTCGACGCACGGGCCAGCCACGGCGTGATCGGCGGCTGGTCGACGTACCCCCAGTCGGGCCGGTGGCCCGCGGCGACGAAGTACAGCTCGTCGCGGTGAAAGCCGTACCGGCCGGACAGGACGGTCAGGACCACCGCCTGCGCGGCGGCCACGATCCCGACTCCGACCGCGGCAAAACGTGGCGGCAACCCGGATTCGCGACCGGCCCCCATGGCAGTCTCCCCTCGGCGTGCCCGGATCGTACGCCGGGGATCAAGCCTCCGGGAGCGCTCCGAGGAATTCGCCGCCCGCGTCCGCGACCAGCTCGGCGATCGACTGGGCGCGGCGGATCGGCGTGAACTCGACGTCACCGCTTCCGCCCACCGTGAAGCCGTGCACCGCCGGGCGCGGCAGCGTGTTGTACGCGTAGTGCGCGCCGAAGTAATAGGCGCCGGTGTCGTGCGCGACGACGAGGTCACCCGGCTCCAGCAGCGGCAGTGGCCGCTCGCGGGCGAGGAGGTCGCCGGCGAAGCACAACGGCCCGGCGATGTCCTGCGGCACTTCGGGTCCGCTCTTCGGCGTCCCGGTGGGATCGAGCGCGGTGAGCCGCAGGGGCCAGTGCTCCGGCTGCAGCACCGTGCGGGCCGCCACCTGGGCGCCCGCGTGCGTCACGGCGATGGGCCGTCCACCCGCGACCTTCGTGTACTCGACCCTGCTGACGAGGAACCCGTTCTTCGCCAGCAGGGAGCGGCCGAACTCGGTGACGAAGGAGTACCGCCCGTCGGCCAGGGCCGGGACCCGCGCGAGCAGTGTCGCGACGTAACCGGCGTAGGTCGGGCCCGGCTCGTCGGAGGCGAAGTTCACCGGCAGCCCGCCGCCGAGGTCGAGGCTGGTGACCTGCCGGTACCCGGCCTCGACGTTGATCTCCTCGGCGAGCGCGTGCACCGCGGCGACCCCGGCGGCCATCAGCTCCGGCGGGCAGCCCTGCGAGCCGACGTGGACGTGCAGCCGGGTCAGCCACGGGCGGCGCGCGAAGGCTTCGCGGAGTCGTTCCCGGTTCCCGTTGTCGCGCAAGGGGATGCCGAACTTCGACGCGGCGGTCGCGGTGCTCGTGTCGCCGATCCGGCCGGCCCCGACCTGGGGGTTGATCCGCAGGCCCAGGACCGACCGCGGTGGTGTCGCGCCGATCAGCGCGTCGAGCCGGGCGAGCTCCTGGAAGTTGTCGGCGTTGACCGCGGTGCCTTCGGCGAGGGCGTGCGCGAGTTCGGCGGTGGTCTTGGCGGGGGAGTCGAGCACCAGCCGCGGGCCGCGGAGCCCGGCGGCTTCGGCGACCGCGGTTTCGCCCGGGCTCGCGACCTCGGCGTCGACCCCGAGGTCGCCGAGGAACCGCAGGAGCGGCGCGAGGCCGCACGCCTTGGCGGCGACCGTGTGCTGGACGCGCCCGAGCGGGCCGAACGCGTCGGTGAGCTCTTCGACGGCGGTGCGCAGGCCGGCGAGGTCGACGAAGCCGGCCATCGGGTCGACGAGCCCGCGGTCCGCCGCGGCGGCGAGGGCGAGCTGCCGGCGGTCGGCTCGGGTCAGGGGTGCGCTGGTCGTGGTCACCCCTCCAGGACAGCAGCGGCCGGCGCGGGCGGTCCAAGACCTGATCCTGATGGACACATAGGATCGGCCTATAATCGCTGGGTGGACCTTCGCCGATGGCACTACTTCGCCGTGCTCGCCGAAGAGATGCACTTCACCCGGGCGGCCGCGCGGCTGTTCGTGTCGCAGCCGTCGCTGAGCCAGCAGATCCGCGCGTTCGAGACGGAGCTGGGGGTCGCGCTGCTCGACCGCTCGGGCCCGCGGTTCGCGCTCACCGAGGCGGGCCGCGTCGCGGCGGCGGAGGCGCGGGACCTGCTCGACCGCCTGGACCGGGCGCGCGGGGTGGTCACCGCGGCCGGGCGGGCCGACACCGGGCGGCTGCGGATCGCCTACACCCGGTCGGCGCCCGGCCCGCTCGCCGGTGACCTGGTCGCGGTCTACCGAGCGCGGCACCCGGAGGTCGAGCTGGCGCTGGAGACGGGCTGGACGAGCCTCAACCTGGCCCGGCTGGCCACCGGTGAGATCGACGCCGGCTTCGTGCGGCCGCCGGTGTCCGAGCCGGGGGTCGAGGTGGCGGTGGTCGGCTCGGAGGAGGTGCTGATCGCCCTGCCGTCGGGGCACCCGCTGGCCCGCCGCCGTGGCCGGCTGCGGCGGGCGTGGATCGCGGCGGAACCGGTGGTGTTCTGGCCGCGGGAGAACGGCCCGGGCCAGTACGACACGATCAGCGGCCAGGTCTGGCCGGACGGCGTCCCGCCGATCGTCCGCGAAGAACCGGAGGACGAGCAGCTGGTGCGCGCGGTCGCCGAGGGCGCGGGCATCGCGGCGGTGCCGGAACACCGCGCCCGCGGCCTGCGCCGCCGAGGCGTCGTCCTGCGGCGGCTGGCCGACCCCGTGCCGCGGATCGACCTGGGGCTGGCCTGGCGGACGGGGCCTGCGCCGCCGGTGGTGCAGGCCTTCGTGGAGCTCGCCCGTGAGACGGCGGCCGGTGGGCGATCGGCGCAGTAAGCTCACAGGCAGCCGGCGTCGAAAGGGCATTTCCCATGGCAGCGCACGAAATCACCGACCGGATCGCCGACCTGATCGACGAGGAGCACCGGCTGCGCGCCGCGGCTCTGCACCACGGCGGGCTGACCCCGGCGGAGCGAGCCCGGCTGAAGGAGCTCGAACGGCAGCTGGACGAAGCCGTCGACCTGCTGCACCGCCGGCAGGCGCTGGCCGTCTTCGACGAAGACTGACCCGCGGGCGCAAAGTGTCCACAGTGGACTCCTGCGCGGGCGGTCACCGCCGGGGGAGCTCCGGGGAGTCGGTGTCGAGCGGCACCGAGCCCGACCGGACCAGCCCGAGCTGGACCGTCTGGCGGCCGGTCAGCTTCTCCAGGAGCCAGTCGACCGCCGTGCGCACGCGGTTCCCGGGCATCGCCATCAGGTGGTAGGCCCGCGTCACCGCCTTCGCCGGCAGCCCGGACAGCGGGATGTGCAGCGGGTTCGCCGCGGCGGCGCCGGCGCCGAGGTCGACGACAAAACCCAGGTCGTGGTGCCGGTAGCGGCGGGGACGGCCGTAGCCCATCGACGCGGCGACGTTGCGGCCGGCGAGCTTCCCCTGCCGCTCGGCGTGCTGCGCGGTCATCGCGGTGTACTCGCCGGGGCGGGTGAGGTCGGGCACCGCGGCCGCGTCACCGCAGGCGAACACGTCGTCGTGGCCCGGCACGCGCAGCTCGTCGGTGACCACGAGCCTGCCCTTCGCCGTCTCGAGCCCGAGGCCGTCCACCAGCGGGTCCGGCCGTACGCCGACGCACCAGACGAGGGTGCGGGTCGGCACGGGCTCGCCGCTGGTCAGCGTGACGCCCTTGACGTCGGCGTGGTCGACGGAGGTCTTCATCAGCACCTCGACCCCGCGAGCGCGCAGAACCTCGTCGGCGGTCCGGCCGAGCCGGGCGTCGAGCTCGGGCAGCACACGCTCGGCGACGTCGAGCAGCAGCCAGCGGATCTGCTGCCCGGCGAGCTCGGGGTGGCGCGCGGCCAGCGCCTCGGTGAAGGCCGGGCCCTGCGCGGCGACCTCGGTGCCGGTGTACCCGGCGCCGACCACGACGAACGTGCACCGCGCGTCCCGTTCGGCCGGGTCGTCGGCCGCTGCGGCCAGCTCGATCTGCCGGGTGATGTGGTCACGCAGGTAGAGCGCCTCGGGCACGCCGCGGAAGCCGTGCGCGCACTCCGGGACACCCGGGATCGGCAACAGCTTGTTGACGCTGCCCGCCGCGAGCACGAGCCGGTCGTACCCGATCCGGTGGTCCTCGTCCTCCGGATCGGTGTAGCTCACCTCGCGGGTGCCGAAGTCCACGCCGGTCGCCTTGCCGAGCACCAGCCGGACACCCGGCAGCGTCTCGGGGAGGGAGACGGTCACCCGCCGCGGGTCGAGGATCCCGGCCGCCACCTCCGGCAGCAACGGCAGGTAGAGGAAGTAATCCGTCGGGTTGAGCACGACGATCTCGACGTCTTCGCCGGCTTCCTCGCGCAAGCTCTTGGCCGCGTGGAACCCGGCGAAACCGCCTCCGACGATCACGGCACGCATGGGTCTCCTTCCGGGACGGATCTTCGGCCCCGCGGATTACCCCAGGTCGGGACGGGGAACCCGCGGGGTTGACCTGCGAGCACAGGGGCGTACGGTCAGGGGTGTTGGCTGTTGTTCAGAAACGTGCTCCGGTCAGCGCCCCTGCCAGCCGCACTAGGGAGCGCCATGTACGACCTCTTTCGCACGATCGATGATCCGTCCGGCTTGACCGCCACCACCACCGACCGACCGGGTGGAATCCGCGTCGTCACGCTGGTGGGAGATATCGACGCCGCCACCGTCGGCACCCTCGACGAAGCCCTCGCCACCGGTGAGCGGCTCGTCGTCGACCTGACCCGGGTCGCCTTCCTCAGCTGCGCCGGGGTCCGGTCGCTGCTGCAGGCGAACGGCCGGGCCGACCTCGCCGTCGTCGTCGCCGGGCACGCCGTCTCGCGGTCGCTGGAGGCGACCGGCGCGGACCTCCTGCTGGAGATCCACCCGCGCACCGCCGCCGCGCTCGCGCGGTTCGCCCCCGGCCCCGTGCCGGAGGCGTGAGCGCCCCGTCGCCGGCCGTCCACTGTGGTCAGTCGTCCGGCCAGTCGCCGGTCGCCTTCCGGTAACCGACGGCGCCCGCGCGTTCGGTGGCGGCCTTGACCGCGCCGAAGATCGCCCCCTGCACCGCCGCCGCGATGACCACCTGCTGCCAGGTGTAGTCGCGGTCGGTGGCGTCGGGGGCGTCGTCCTCCCCGGCCACGCGCATCCAGACCTGCTTGAAGACCTGGCCGGCGAGGAGGCCGCCCAGGGCGCCCACCACCCAGCTCATCGGTTTGTACAAGGCCTTGTTCACGAGTTCCTCCGGCGCAGGATCAGGCGGATCAGGATCACCAGGCCCAGCACGCCGGCGAAGATCGGGACCGGGTTGCTCCGGACCACGTCGGCGCCCTGGCGGAACTTCACCGCGGTCGGCTCGTTCGTGACGTCGGCGACCTTCGCGGTCGCGAGGTCGAGCTTCTCGTCGACGTTCTCCTTGACCCGGGTCTTCACGTCGAGCTTCTGCCCGAGCGCCTCCAGGGTCTCGGTGAGCTCTTCCCGGGTCGTGTCCCGGTCGAGCCGCGCCTCCTCGGCGTTCTTCGGGAAGTCCCCGCTCATGTGCGCACTCCCTGCTTCATCGTCTCCACGTCTTCGCGGACGCCGGTGATGGCCTCTTCGGGCACCGGCGGCACCGCCTGCGTGACTTCCTTCTTACCGACCAGCGCCGCGATCCCGGCGATCGCGAACAGCGCGACCGCGACGACGACCGCCGCCAGCCAGCCGGGCACGACCAGCGCCAGCGCCAGCACGGCGGCCGCGACCAGCGTGCCCGCGCCGAACAGCGCGAACAGCCCGGCCGCGCCGAACAGCCCGGCGCCGAGGCCCATCTTCTTGCCCTTGGTCCGCAGCTCGAACACGGCGAGCCGCATCTCGTCCCGCACGAGCCGTTTCACCTCGTCGGTGAGGTCGGTCACCAGCTCGCCCACCGACCGGTCGGCGGCCGGCTTCTTGTTGACTTCTTCGATCATGGAACACCTCCTCGCCTGGCCGCCGTGTACCCGGCCCGGCGCGGCGTCAACCACGGCGATCCGCCGGGTTTGCCCGGTCCGGCGCCGGGTGGCCAGGGCAGCTGCCACCCCGGATTCACTCGAACGAGCGACACCGCGGGCCACGGCCGTCCCGGCGTGTTTCGCGCCTGGAGCAGTCGGGTAGGCCGCAAGCATGACCACCACCAGTGCCGACGTCCCCACCGTGGAGCTGAACAACGGCGTCCGGATCCCGCAGTTCGGGTTCGGCGTCTTCCAGATCCCGCCCGAGGAGACCGCGCAGGCCGTGCGGGCGGCCCTGGACGCGGGTTACCGACACATCGACACGGCGCAGATGTACCGCAACGAAGACGGGGTCGGCGCCGGTGTCGCCGAGTCCGGCCTGGCGCGCGAAGACGTGTTCGTCACGACCAAGCTGGCGAACGACGCGCACGGGCACGACAACGCGATCACTGCGCTCGAAGGCAGCCTGCGCCGGCTGGGCTTCGACTACGTCGACCTCTACCTCGTCCACTGGCCGTTGCCGCAGAAGGACAACTACGTCCGGACGTGGCAGGGCTTCGAGGACATCCTGCGGGCGGGCAAGGCCCGTGCGATCGGGGTGTCGAACTTCCAGCCCGCCCACCTCGACCGGCTCGCCGAAGAGACCGGGACGGTGCCGGCGGTGAACCAGATCGAGCTGCACCCCGCGTTGCAGCAGACGGAACTGCGGGCCTACCACCAGTCCCACGGCATCGCGACCGAGGCGTGGAGCCCGCTGGCGCAGGCCGAGGTGCTCGACGACCCCGTGCTCGCCGACCTGGCCGAGAAGCACGGGCGGACGGCCGCCCAGATCGTGCTCCGCTGGCACCTCCAGCTCGGGAACATCGTGTTCCCGAAGTCGTCGTCGGCCGAGCGGATGCGGGAGAACATCGACGTCTTCGGCTTCGAGCTCGACGACGAGGACATGACCGCGGTCGGCAAGCTCGACGACGGCCGCCGCACCGGACCCGACCCGGACACCTTCACGGGGTGACCGCGGGGTTTCCCTGCGCAACCCGCCGGGTATCTCACCCGGAGAGGTCCCCCCCCCAGGAAGGAGCGTCCCGCATGACCACGAACGCGTATCTGTCGTTCCTCGCGATCGGCGTCGCGCTGGTCCTGATCGACGGGCAGGTGATCTACCGCAGCGGCCGCCGCTACCTGGAGAACTCCTACGGCAACCCGGCCGCCGGCGCTTCGATGACCCGGCTGGTCACGGTGCTGTTCCACCTGGTGACGCTGGGGGTGCTGGCCCTTGTCTCGACCATCAACCTGGGCGGCAGCGACCTGCCGGGCGTCGTCGGGCGCGTCGGCGTCCTGCTGCTGATCCTGGCGCTGGCCCACGCGATCACGCTCGGCGTGCTCGCCCGTATCCGCGGTGAGCAGGAGGTCGAGGCTGTCGTCCAGCGCGGCAGCCGGCCGCAGCAGCCCGAGCCGGGGCCGACCGTGAACCCGGTGCCGAGCCAGGAAGCGCGGTACCCGGACGTCAGCCCGCCGCTGGAGAACCGTTCCCCGTACTCCGCGCAGTAGGAGCTTCCGCTTCGAAGGCCGTCACCGGAACCCGGTGGCGGCCTTCGGTGTGTCATTCGGGGACGTCGATCTCGGTGTGCCGGGTGGCCAGCGTCCGGGCCAGGTCGGCCAGCTTGACGTTCAGCTGCTGGGAAGCGTCGCGCAACACGTCGAACGCCTCCTCGGCGGTGATCCCGCGGCGCTGCATCAGGATGCCCTTCGCCTGGCCGATGACGTCCCGGCTTTCCAGCGCGCGGCGCAGGTGGGCCGCTTCCAGCTCGGCCGTCGTCAGGGCTTCGGAGTGCGCCAGGGCGAGGGAGGCGTGGGTCGCCAGCAGGAGCGCCGTGTCGACCGACCGGCCGTCGAACGCGTCCCGGCTGGTCGAGTAGATGTTGAGCGCACCGGACAGCCGCGGCGGCCGCGCGTCCGGGAGCAGGGCCGTCGCCAGCACCGAGTGGTAGCCGTGCCGGGCAGTGCCCGGGCCGAACGACGGCCATCGCGGGTCGGTGCCGACGTCCTGGGACCAGCCGATGGCCGGGCCGTCCGGGCGCGCCGACTCCACGCACGGGCCTTCGCCGTGGTCGTACTGCAGCTGGTCGAGCTGGAGGGCGACCGGATCGGTCTCGACGGGGGTGTGGAACGTGCCGTCGGGCGCACGCAGGGTGACGCTGACCAGGTCGGCGCCCGGCACGATCGCGACCGCGGCGCCGACGACCAGCTTGAGCACGCCGCCGACGGTCGGCGTCGCGTCGAGCAGCGTCCGGGTGAGGTCGGCGAACTGGGCCGCCAGCGCGCCCGCCGCGGCGGGGCCGTCCTGCCCGAAGGCGGCCCGTTCCCGGGCCCACTCGTCTCTGCCGACGCTCATTCGTCCTCGCTGTCCGTCACGGCCGGGGTGGTGCTCCCCATTCAACCCGATCCCGGACGGCGAGCGGGTCAACCGGGTGCGCCGGCCGCCCGGCTCAGGGCGGCGCGGGCGCGGTCGACAAACCCCGGACCCGGCCACAGCTGGTCGGCCTGCGGCATCCGGTCGGCCAGGCCGGGGTGCGGCAGCCTCGGCGCGGCGGCCCGGGTTTCGAGGACCTCCTGGCCGAGCTCGTGCCGCCGGTCGGGCGAGCAGCTGAGCCGGATCCGCTTCAGCGCGGCGGGTCCTTCGTCGCGGACGTGCCGGCGCACCGCGCGGATCAGCCCGCCGAGCAGCCGCTCGAAGCGGGTCTCCTGCGGCCCCGCGCCCTCCAGCTGCCGCATCAGGCCGTCGGCTTCGGTGAGATCGCCGTCGCCGTCGAGATAGGGCTCTTCGGCGACGGCGTGGCGGACCAGCTCCGCGATCAGGTGGTCGGCGAGGTCCTTGCGGTTCTCCGGGCTGCCCTGGCCGAGCTCGAGCTCGGTGCACAGCCGGTCGAGCTCGCGGTGGTCACCGGCGAGCACCGTGGTCAGATCGGTTGCGGGCTGGCTGCCGTTCATGCACGCTCCTGGTCGCCGGGGGACTTCCGCCACGGATACCCGCTGCTCGCGCGGCGAATCCCGTGTCGGCCCGGCACCCGCCGGGTACCCGGGGAGGACACCCGGACCCCAAGGAGGTTGACCATGGCAGCGCCGTCGACGGTGACCGAGCGCGAACGCAAGTACGAGATCGTCGCGGGCAGCGGTGTGCCCCGGCTGGTCGGCGTCGCGGGTGTCGAGGCGCAGGACGCGCCGGTCGAACACGTCCTCGACGCCTCCTACTACGACACCGAGACGTTCCGGCTCGCCCGCGGCGGCATCACGCTGCGGCGCCGCGTGGGCGGGCACGACGCGGGCTGGCACCTCAAGCTGCCGGTCTCGGCCGACGAGCGCCAGGAGATCCAGCTGCCGCTCGGCGGCGACGTCCACAAGGTCCCCGGCCGGCTCCGGCGCCTGGTCCGGGCCTACACGCTGGGGGAGAAGCTGGTGCCGATCGCGCACCTGCGCACCGACCGCTTCTCCCACCGCCTCGCCGACGCCGACGGCCGCACGATCGCGACCCTCACCGACGACCACGTGACCGGTGAGGCCGGCGGCGAGAGCGCCCGGCTCGACGAGTGGCGCGAGCTGGAGCTCGAGCTGGACCCCGGCACCGAGCCCGGCCGCCTCGACGACTTCGACCGCGCGCTGTCCGAAGCGGGCGCGTCGGCGTCGCCGTGGCCGTCGAAGCTGCGGCGCCTGATCGGCGACCGCGTGCCGGCGGCGCCGCGCCGGCGCAAGAAGCCCACGGCCGGGGCGGTCGTGCTGGCGTCGCTGCGGGAGCACCACGCCCAGCTGCGCCGGGCCGACGTCGGGGTGCGCCTCGACGTCGAGGACTCCGTGCACCAGATGCGCGTGGCCACCCGGAAGCTGCGCAGCACCCTGCGCACCTTCGGGTCCATTGTGGACGAGAAAGCGACCGGGTCGCTCACGGCCGAGCTGAAGTGGCTCGGGCAGCAGCTGGCCTCGGCCCGGGACACCGAGGTCACCGAGGAACGGCTCGCCGAGCGGCTCGACGGCGTGCCGCCGGAGCTGGTCTTCGGGCCGCTGCGGCAGTTCCTCACCCGCTACTTCGCCCGCGAGGCCGAGGAAGGCCGGACCAAGGCGATGGCGGCGCTGACCGGCAAGCGGTACCTGGCGCTGCTGCGGGCGCTGGACCTGATGCTGGAGGAGCCGCCGCTGACGGCGAAGGCGCGCAAGCCCGCGAAGTCCGGGCTGCGCAAGCCGGTCCGCAAGGCGGCCAAGAAGCTGCGCCGGGCCGAAGCGGCGACGCGCGGCCTCGACGGCGAAGAGCTGGAGATGGCCTTGCACGACGTCCGCAAGAAGGCGAAGCGGGCCCGGTACGCCGCGGACACCGTCAAGCCGGTCTACGGCGAGAAGCTGCGCCAGTGGCGCAAGAACGTCAAGACCGCCCAGAGCACCCTCGGCGAGCACCAGGACACCGTGGTGGGCCGGGACGTCCTGCACCACCTCGCCATCGCCGGGCACGGCGAGGGGCAGAACACCTTCACCTTCGGGTTGCTGCACGCCCAGGACGCCGCGACGGCGGAGAAGCTGCGCGAGCGGTTCGCGGGCGAGTGGCGGCGGCTGCGCAAGGGTGACCGCCCCGGCTGGCTGCGCTGACCCACGACAAGAGCCGGTGCCGGCCGTGCCCACGGCCGGCACCGATTCGTTTGTCGAACGAGGAAGAACGGGTGAAGCGGGTCCGGGGCCTCAGGCGTCGCCGGTGAGCTTCCCGCGCAGCTGCTCCAGGGTCTGCGAGAGCAGCCGGGAGACGTGCATCTGGGAGATGCCGATGCGGTCGGCGATCTGGGTCTGCGTCAGCCCGCCGAAGAACCGCATCACCAGGATCGCGCGCTCCCGCGCCGGCAGTTCCTGGAGCAGCGGCTGGAGGGCCTCGTGGTTCTCGACCATGGCCATCTCGTGGTCGGGCTCGCCCATCGTGTCGGCCAGCGACAGCGCCTCGGCGTCGTCGTGGACCGGCTTGTCGACGGAGAGGGCCTGGTAGGCGTTGCCGGCGATGAGGCCCTCGCGCACCTCGTCGACGTCGAGGTTCAGGTGCTCGGCCAGCTCGGTCGGCGTGGGCGCGCGACCCAGCCGCTGCGAAAGCGCGGCCGAGCCCTGGCTCAGGGACAGGTGCAGCTCCTTGAGCCGCCGCGGGACCCGCACCGACCAGCCGGTGTCGCGGAAGTGCCGCCGGACCTCACCCATGATCGTCGGCACGGCGAAGGACAGGAAGTCGTGCCCGCGTGCGGGGTCGAACCGGTCGACGGCGTTGATCAGACCGATCCGCGCCACCTGGACGAGGTCCTCGCGGGGCTCGCCGCGACCGGAGAACCGGGTCGCGATGTGCTCGGCGAGCGGCAGCAGCTCGGTCACGAGTCTCGCCCGGACGACGTCCCGCCGCGGGTCGTCGGCGTCGAGCGTCCCCAGCTCGTCGAACAGCGGTTCGCAGTGGGCGTATTCGTCCGGTCGGTGCAGGAGGGTTTTGCGCTCGCCGCTCACGCGCTCGTTCCCGGGTTGAGCACCAGCTCGATCGTGACGATGCCCGCGCCTCCACCGGGGAGAACGTCGCAGTGCGCCGTCACCGAACGGCTCAGCGTGGTCAGGACGTGCCAGCCGAACGTGCGGTCGCTCGGCGGCCGCGGGTCGGTGGACCGGGTCGAAACGACGACGTGCAGCCCCTCGGGGGACTGCCGGAACCGGCAGTGCAGCTGCGAGCCGAGCTCGGCCAGCTGGACGAGCTGCGCGCACGCCTCGTCGACGGCCATCTTGGCGTCCGCGATGGCGTCCAGGCCGAAGTCGGCGCGCGAGACCATGCCGTGGGTGAGCATGCGGACCAGGGGGATCTGCTCCGCCATCGCGGGCAGCCGCAGCTCGACCACCTCGTCCAGCAGCCCGTCGGCCGCCGGCTGGCCGCCCTGCTGGCCGCCACTTCGTGTTTCTTCCATGCCGAAGCTACTACCCATCCGGGGGAACGCTGACACTTGCCGATCAGGGCTTTCCGGTTTGGTCACCGGCCCAGCGCCTTTTCGAGTTCCTTCTTGGACATCTTGGAACGGCCGTCGATGTTCCGCTTCCTGGCCTCGTTGTAGAGCTGGTCCTTCGTCGGCCCGCCCGGCCCCTTGCCGTTCCCCGACCGCTCGCCGCCGCGCTGCTGGGGCGACTTGTCCTTCAGCGACGTCCTGCTCGCCTGCTTCGACTCGCCGGCCTGGGCGCGGTTCTTGTTCACCGTCCGCGACGCGATCTCCTTGGCCCGCTTGGTGCTCGCGCCGCGGTCTTCGGCGGATTCCTTGACGTGCTCGTACTGGCGTTCGCGCTTGGCGCTCCACGACTGGGGCATGACCACTCCTTCCGACGCCCGCGGGGTACCCGGCCGGTCGCCGGGCAAACGTCACCCATGACGGTCGGTTACGGCGGACTTCCCCGGGGTACGCGGGGAGCCGACGGAGAGGAGGCGCCGATGAAGATCGGCTACACCCTGATGACCGAGCAGACCGGCCCGAACGAGCTGGTCCGGTTCGCCGCCGGCGCGGAGCAGGCCGGCTTCGACTTCGAAGTGATGAGCGACCACTACTCGCCCTGGCTCGCCGAGCAGGGGCACTCGCCCTATGCCTGGAGTGTGCTGGGCGCGGTCAAGCAGAGCACCGAGCGCGTCGAGCTGATGACGTTCGTGACGTGCCCGACCATGCGTTACCACCCGGCGGTCGTGGCGCAGAAGGCGGCGACCGTGCAGGCGCTCTCCGGCGGCCGGTTCACGCTGGGCCTCGGCGCGGGGGAGAACCTCAACGAGCATGTCGTCGGCCGCGGCTGGCCGCCGGCCAACGTCCGCCACGACATGCTCGCCGAAGCCGTGCAGATCATCGGCGGGCTCTTCGACGGCGGCTCCTTCGACTACGAGGGCAAGCACTTCCGGGTCGACTCGGCCAAGCTGTGGGACCTGCCGGAGAAGCGGACGCCGGTCGGCATCGCGGTGTCCGGCTCGCAGTCGGTCAAGCGGTTCGCCCCGGTCGCCGACGCGATGATCGCCGTCGAGCCGAAGGCGGAGCTCTCGCAGGAGTGGGACGCGACGAAGCCCGGCCCGCCGAGCCGCAAGATCGCGCAGCTGCCGGTGTCCTGGGGCCCCGACCGCGACGCGGCGGTGAAACGCGCGCACGAGCAGTTCCGCTGGTTCGCCGGCGGCTGGAAGGTCAACGCCGAGCTGCCGGGCCCGGCCGGGTTCGCCGGGGCGACGCAGTTCGTCCGCGAGGACGACGTTGCCGGGTCGATCCCGTGCGGCCCCGACGTCGAGCCGATCGTGGCCGGCGTGCGCGAGTTCGAGCAGGCCGGCTTCACCGACGTCGCGCTGATCCAGATCGGCGGAGACCAGCAGGAGGACTTCCTCGACTTCGCCGAAAAGGAGCTGCTTCCGGCACTGCGTGGCTAGCCGCGAAGGCCGTTGCTCCGAACGGACGCGTGCCCTGCGACGGCGGTGACCGCTTGCGCCCGGCGTGATCGGGATGCAGTAATCTCGCGCTGGACCCGTTAAAGCGCTAGCGGCCCACTAGTGGCGCGCGCCCGGGTCCTCCCTGGTCTTGAGCGCCCTGAGAACCAGAAGAGGGGCGTTACCAGGATGACGGGCGGCCATGAGCAGCTCACCGCGAGACTGGACGAGGTCACGCTCGCGATGGAGTCGCTGACCGCGATGCTCGACACCGAGCTCGACCTCGGCCAGATGCTGCAGGCGGTGTGCGACCACGTGGTGCAGGTGGTGCCGGGGGCGGACATGGCGAGCATCACGCTGGTGCGGGAGGGCGTGCCGGAGACGGTCGCGAGCACCGACCAGCGGGCGGTCAACTTCGACCGCGAGCAGTACCGGATCGGAGACGGCCCGTGCCTGCGCGCGGCCGAGACGGGCCAGCCGGTGCGCGTCGGCGTCGGCGCGGTCGGGGACCTGTGGCCGCAGTTCGTGTCGTCGGCCGAGCAGCTGGGCGTGGCCAGCTTCCTGGCGGCGCCGCTGACGGTGGACGGCGACATGTCCGGCGCGGTCAACCTGTTCGGCTTCGGCGAGCACGGCTTCAGCGAGCTGGGCACGAAGATCCTCGAGCTGTACACGGCGACGGTGGTGTTCGGCCTCCGCAGCGCCCGCCGCTACTTCGCGGCGCGCGAGCTGATCGACCAGCTCAACCGAGCGCTCGAGACCCGCGCGGTGATCGACCAGGCCAAGGGCATCCTGATGGCGGCCCACCGCATCACGGCCGAGGAGGCGTTCCAGCGGTTGGTCAAGCGCTCGCAGGACGGGAACCGGAAGCTGCACGAGGTGGCGGCGGAGTTCGTGGCCGCGGTGGCGACGACCACCGGCTGACCGCCCGGCCGGGCCGGAGCGCGTTCGCTAACCGGTCAGGCGGTCGGGACCTCGTCGGGTGGGGCTTCGGTCTCCAGCGCCGCCTCCGGGCGGTGCCGGCTGCGCTGGCACGTCGTGCAGACGAGGGTCCGGCCGAGCACCGTCCCGTCGTCGGCGACGACCTGCGCCACGTGCATCGTCGGGAAGCCGCAGACCTCGCAGGGCAGCGAGCCGTCCTCGCGGCTGATGCGGAGCTGGGTGCCCATCCGGCCTCCTGCTGTGACGTGGGTCTCACCTACCTTGCCGGTTTCGGCGCCAAAGCCCACTGAATTCACTCTTTCGGCCTAATGGAAGCTGTCTCCGGTGACCCTTTCGGTGCCTCTTGTGTCGCGTGAGGTCCTCCCGGGTAGTCCGCGGGAGAAGGCCTTGACCGGAGGGGAGAACAACATGCGAGACAAGCGGAACGACCTGCGGCCGGTGGCGGACCTCCTCCTGGAGGGCGGGGACACCCCGGAGCAGGCGGAGACACGCCGCAAGGCCGCGCTGACCGTCGCGGCCAGTGCGAAGGATCCCGACGACTGTGCGTTGCTGCTCGAAATGCTGGGCCTGCACCGCGGTGACGGCCGCAGCAGCGAAGTGGCCTGAGCCGGTTTCGCCGGAACTCGCCGCGGGTATCGGATGGCGGTGAGGAGGTCGACATGGCGAGACCGGTGTGGAGCGGGGCGCTGAGCCTGGGACTGGTCACCGTCCCGGTGGAGCTGTACCCGGCGGTGGCGGACCACACGATCCACTTCCACCAGTTCGAACGCGGGACGTCCGACCGGATCCGCAACCGCAAGGTCAACGAGCGGACCGGCGACGAGGTCACCCAGGACGAGATCGTCAAGGGGTACAACCTCGGCGGGGGCGACCACGTCCTCGTCGAACCCGACGAGCTGGACGACATCGCGCCCGAGCGGTCCCGGCGGATCGACATCGAGCAGTTCGTCGGCCTGGACGAGATCGACCCCTGGTTCTTCGACCGGACGTACTGGCTCAAGCCCGCGAAAGAGGACTTCGCCAAGGCGTACGGCCTCCTGCTGCGGGCGATGGACCGCAGCGAGAAGGCCGGGATCGCCAAGTTCGTGCTGCGCGGCAAGGAGTACCTGTCGGCGATCCGCGCCGGCGACGGTGTCATGGTGCTCAACACCCTCCACTTCGTCGCCGACCTGCGGAAGCCGAAGGACGTCATGGGCGGGCTGCCCAAGCTGCCGAAGCCGCGGCCGAAGGAGCTCGACATGGCGCTGTCGCTGGTGGATGAGATGACCTCGCCGTGGCGGCCCGAGGACTACCGCGACGAGTACTCCGGCCGCGTCGAGAAGCTCCTCAAGGCCAAGAAGGCCGGCAAGGAGATCACGCACGAGGAGGAGCCGGAGCCCTCGGCCGACGTCGTCGACCTCTTCGAAGCCCTGTCCCGCAGCGTGAAGAGCCGCAAGGGCGGTGGCAAGGCACCCGAGAAGAAGACGACGAAGAAGCAAACCGACCTCGGCGAGCTGTCCAAGACCGACCTCGACAAGCTCGCCCGCGAGCAGGGGGTGAAGGGGCGGTCGAAGATGACCCGCGCCCAGCTGGAGAAGGCGCTCAAGGCGTCCTGAGGGAGCGGGCGTGAAGATCTCTCATCCGGACAAGGTGTTCTTCCCCGGTGACCGCCTGACGAAGGGGGACGTCGCCGGGTACTACCGGGCCGTGGCCGACGTCATGCTGCCGCACCTGCGCGGCCGCCCGCTCACGCTGCGGCGCTACCCCGACGGCATCGAAGGCCAGAGCTGGTTCCAGAAGCACCCGGGGGAGCACTTCCCGGACTCGATCCGCGTCGAGCGGGTGCCCCGCAGCGGCGGCGGCACCGACGAGTACGTCGTCTGCGAAGACGCCGGAACGCTGGACTACCTGGTGAACCAGGGCAGCATCGAGTTCCACGTCTGGCTGTCCACTGTGGACGCGCCGGAGCGCCCGGACCGGCTCGTGCTGGACCTCGACCCGCCGGAGGGCACCCCGGTCACCGAGCTGCGCGCGCTCGCGCGGCGGATCCGCGACCACTACGAGCGGGCCGGGCTCACCGCGTTCGTCCAGGCGACCGGCGGCCGCGGCTTCCACGTGCTGGCGCCCCTCGACGCGAAGGCGAACACGGACGTCGTGCTGGAACTCTCCCGGGCCCTGGCCGACGCCGTGGCCGCGGACGACCCCGACCGGCTGACGACGGCCCAGCGCAAGGAGAAGCGCGGCGACCGGATCTTCCTGGACGCCAACCGCAACGGGTACGCGCAGACGTTCGTCGCGCCCTACTCGCTGCGCGCCCTCCCGGGCGCGGCCGCCGCGACCCCGTTGGACTGGCGGGAACTGGGCAAGGCCGAACCGGCCGGCTGGGGCCCGGCGCGGGAAAAGCAGCGGCTGGCGCGCAAGGCCGACCCGTGGCGGGACCTGGACGAGCACGCCGGATCGGCGGAGGCGGCGTTGAAGCAGCTCACTTGAGCGTTTCGGCCCCCGGCAACGACTGCGCCGCCGGGCTTCCGGTGGATGCGACCGTCCCACGGCCGGGTGCACCCGCGATTCCGGCCCGTGGGAGCGGGTACCCAGCCGACATGACACACAGCCGAGGAAAGGTCGAGGTCGCGACCCGCGTCCCGCTGGACACCCCCGACGACCTCGCCGAGCACTACACACCCGGTGTCGCCGAGCAGGCCCGGCGGATCGCCGAGGACCCGTCCGCGCTCGCCCGCGAGACGGTCAAGGCGAATTCCGTCGCGATCGTCTCCGACGGCTCCGCCCTGCTCGGGCTGGGCGACCGGGGCCCCGCCGCGGCCCTGCCGGTCATGGAGGGCAAGGCGGCGCTGCTCAAGCGGTTCGCCGACGTCGACGCCTGGCCGATCTGTCCGGTCAGCCGCGAGCCCGACGACCTCGTCCGCACCGTGAAGGACCTCGCGACGTCGTTCGGCGCGATCAACCTGGAGGACATCGCCGCCCCGCGATGCTTCACCGTGGAACGGCGGCTGCACGACGAGCTCGACATCCCCGTCTTCCACGACGACCAGCACGGCACCGCGGTGGTGGTGCTCGGCGCGCTGCACAACGCGCTGAAGCTGACCGACCGTGAACCCGCGGGGACGTCGGTCGTCATCGCCGGGGCCGGCGCCGCCGGCAGCGCGATCGCCCGGCTGCTGCTGCGCGCCGGCTACTCCGCCGACGGCATCGTCGTCTGCGACAGCGAAGGCGTGCTGCACGGCGAGCGCGACCTGGTCGGGGAGAAGCACTGGCTGGCGGAGAACACCAACAGCGGCGGCGCCACCGGGAGTGTGCAGGACGCCCTGCGCGGCGCGGACGTCTTCGTCGGGGTGAGTGCGGGTGGCCTCCTCGAACCGGACGACGTCGCCGCGATGGCGGACCGCGCGATCGTGTTCGCGCTGGCCAACCCGGACCCGGAGGTCGACCCCGAGGCGGCGCGGGGACACGCGGAGATCGTCGCGACCGGCCGCAGCGACCAGCCCAACCAGATCAACAACGTGCTGGCGTTCCCCGGGATGTTCCGCGGGCTGCTCGATTCGGGCGCGCCGCGCGTCACCGGGACCATGCTGCTGGCCGCGGCGCGGGCGCTGGCCGACGTCGTGGGGGAGGACCTGGAGCCGGGGCACATCGTGCCGAGCGTGTTCGACGAGGCTCTGGTGCCCGCGATGGCCGAGGCGGTCGCGGGCGCGGCGAAGGCGGCCAAATAGTCCACTGTGGACCCGTCGGCCGCCGGCTCAGTGCGAGTCGGCGGTCGGGGTCGTGTCGCCTTCGGTGGACTTGTGCGTCTTCTCGCTGCGGGCGATGTGCCAGGCGACCAGCGCACCCGCGCTGACCGTGCCCCACAGCACAAGAGCGGCGTCGCGGGCGAAGAGGCCGACGACGAGCATCACGACCGCCGTCACGTCGCAGAGGATGAGCAGGAAGTTCGCCCGGGTGACCCGGCGTGGCCGCCGGCCGCTGAAGGCGGCGGCGAACGCGGGGTCGCTCGCCTGCAGCCCGGCTTCGATCTCGCGAAGGGCGTGGCGTTCTCGCTCCGGCAGCATGGGTGGGCCTCCTCGCCTCGGCTATCGAAGTGGTACCCGCTCCGCGCCCGACCGAAGCGGTGTTTCGACGGGAAAATCAATGGTTGTCGCGGGGGATGCCCTTCGTGGCCGCGATCCGCTGGTACGCCACGGCCGGGCGCAGCACCATGCCGTCGCACAGCTGGTCGACCATCGAGCGCTGGATCTCCTGCCACGGTGTCTGCGCTTCGGGCACCGGGTACCCACCCGACTCTGCCAGCTCCTTGTGCCGCAGTGCGAGCTCATCGCCGGGAATGAGCACGTTCGCGGTACCGGCCGAGAGGTCGATCCGCACGCGGTCGCCGGTCCGCAGCACCGCGAGCCCGCCGCCGGCCGCGGCCTCGGGGGAGGCGTTGAGGATCGACGGCGACCCGGATGTGCCCGACTGGCGGCCGTCGCCGAGGCAGGGCAGCTCGTGCACCCCGCGCTTGATCAGCTCCGCGGGCGGGCGCATGTTGACCACCTCGGCCGAGCCCGGGTAGCCGAGCGGGCCGGTGCCGCGCATCACGAGCAGCGAGTGCTCGTCGACACCGAGGTCCGGGTCGTCGATGCGGGCGTGGTAGTCCTCCGGGCCGTCGAACACGACGGCGGTGCCCTCGTAGACGCCGCCGTCGAGGTAACGCCGCCGGAACTCGGGGGAGATGACGCTGGACTTCATGATCGCGGCGTCGAAGAGGTTGCCCTTGAGGACGAGGAACCCGGCGTCACCGGTGAGCGCGGTGTCGAAGGTGCGGATGACGTCGCGGTCGCCGGCCTCGGCGTCGCGGCAGTTGTCGCCGAGCGTGCGGCCGTTGACGGTGCCGGCGTCCTCGTGGACCAGCCGGTGCCGCATCAGCTCGTGCACCACGGCCGGGACGCCGCCCGCGCGGTGGAACTCCTCGCCGAGGTACTTGCCGGCCGGCTGCAGGTCGACCAGCAGCGGGACGGCGTGGCCGAGCCGCTGCCAGTCCTCGAGGGGCAGGTCGACGCCGATGTGCCGGGCGATCGCGCCGATGTGGATGGGCGCGTTGGTCGAGCCGCCGATCGCGGAGCTCACCACGATGGCGTTCTCGAACGCCTCGCGCGTCAGGATGTCCGACGGCTTGAGGTCCTCACGCACCATCTCGACGATCCGCAGCCCGGTGCGGTAGGCCATCCGCGCGCGGTCGCGGTGCGGCGCCGGGATGGCCGCGCAGCCGGGCAGGCTCATCCCGAGCGCTTCGGCGAGCGCGTTCATCGTCGACGCGGTGCCCATGGTGTTGCAGTGCCCCGGCGACGGCGCGGACGACGCGACGAGCTCCATGAACCCGGCGTCGTCGATCTCGCCGGCGGCCAGCAGCTCCCGGGCCTTCCAGACGATGGTCCCGGAGCCGGTGCGCTCGCCGTTGTGCCAGCCGTTGAGCATCGGCCCGCCGGAGAGCACGATGGCCGGGAGGTCGACGGTCGCGGCGGCCATCAGGCAGGCCGGGGTCGTCTTGTCACAGCCGGTGGTCAGCACGACGCCGTCGATCGGGTAGCCGTAGAGCGTCTCGACCAGGCCGAGGTAGGCGAGGTTGCGGTCCAGCGCGGCGGTGGGGCGCTTGCCGGTCTCCTGGATCGGGTGGACGGGGAACTCGATGGCGATCCCGCCCGCCTCGCGGATGCCCTCCCGGGTGCGGTCGGCCAGCTGCAGGTGGTGCCGGTTGCAGGGGGAGAGGTCCGATCCGGTCTGCGCGATGCCGATGATCGGCTTGCCGGACTGCAGCTCTTCCCTGGTCAGGCCCCAGTTCATGTACCGCTCGAGGTAGAGCGCCGTCATTCCGGGGTCGGCGGGGTTGTTGAACCAAGCTTCGCTGCGCAGTCCCATACCGGCCAGTCTGGCAACGGCGGTCTTGGAATGCACGCCTCGGCTCAAGCGCCCCAAGGCGGCCTTCGGTGCGTCAGACGCACCCAAGGCGGCCTTCGGTGCGTCAGACGCAACCAAGGCCGCCTTGGGGCGCTTCGGTCAACCCAAGCCGTTCAGCTCGATCACCCGCGAATACCAGTGCGCGCTCTGCTTCGGGGTGCGGCGCTGGGTCGCGTAGTCGACGTGGACCAGGCCGAACCGCTTCGCGTAGCCCTCGGCCCACTCGAAGTTGTCGAGCAGCGACCAGTAGAAGTAGCCGCGCAGGTCGACGCCCGCCGCGATGGCGTCGTGCGCTGCTCGCAGGTGGGAGTCGAGGAACGCCACTCGGTCGGTGTCGACGATGTCGCCGCCGTCGGAGACGACGTCGGGGTACGCCGCGCCGTTCTCGGTGATGTACAGCGGGACCCGGCGGTAGCCGCGGTGGACCTGCAGCAGCGACTCCGTCAGGCCGGCCGGCTGGACCTCCCAGCCGGAGTCGGTGTGCGCCGCCGCCGGGTCCGGGACGAAGTGGACGTCGCCCGCCCCGACCCACTCCGGGCCCGCCGGCTCGCTGCCCGGCACCGGGCGGCCCGCGACGCGGTAGTCGCGGTAGTAGTTCACGCCCAGCCAGTCGACGGGCGCGCCGATGACCGCGGCGTCCTCGTCCCGCACGACCGAGCCCAGCCCGAACGGCGCGAGGTCGGCGACGAGGTCGTCCGGGTAGCCGCCGCGCAGCACCGGGTCGAGGAACAGCCGGTTCTGCAGCCCGTCGATGCGGCGGCACGCGGCGACGTCGGCGACGTTCGCCGGGTCGTGCGGGACGACCGGGTAGAGGTTCAGCGTGATGCCCGCCGGGACGCCCGGCGCGTGCCGGCGGATCACGTCCATCGCCAGCCCGTGGCCCAGCAGCAGGTGGTGCGTCGCGGCGACGGCGGCGGGGTGGTCGGTGCGGCCGGGCGCGTGGATGCCGCCCGCGTACCCGAGCATCGCCGCGCACCACGGCTCGTTGAGCGTCGACCAGCTGGCGACGCGGTCACCCAGCCGGGCGAGCACCGTCTCGGCGTAGTCGGCGAACCGGAACGCGGTGTCGCGCGCCGTCCAGCCGCCCTTGTCCTCCAGTGCCTGGGGCAGGTCCCAGTGGTAGAGCGTCGCCCACGGCTGGATCCCGGCCTCCAGGAGCCGGTCGACCAGCCGGTCGTAGAAGGCGAGCCCGGCGGTGTTGGGGGCGCCGCCGTCGGGGCGGACCCGCGGCCACGCCAGCGAGAAGCGGTAGGCGCCGAGGCCGAGCCGGCGCATCAGGTCGACGTCTTCGCCGTAGCGCCGGTAGTGGTCGGCGGCCGGGTCGCCGGTGTCGCCGCCCACGACCGCACCCGGACGGCGCGCGAAGACGTCCCAGACCGAGTCGGTGCGCCCGTCGGCCGTGGTGGCTCCTTCCACCTGGAACGCCGCGGTGGCGGCGCCCCAGACGAAGCCGGGCGGGAACATCGACGCGGTCTCCGCCCGGACGTTCTCCGACCGGACACTGTCGGGATGTACGGACATGGTCACCCTTTCACGGCACCTTGCATGATCCCGGCCACGATCTGGCGGCCGAGGAGGACGAAGACGATGAGGATCGGGATGGTGGCCAGGGTCGTTCCGGCCAGCACCAGCGAATAGTCGACGTAGTAACCGCTCTGGAGCTTCTCCAGCGCCACCTGGACGGTCGGGTTGCCCGCGTCCAGGACCACCAGCGGCCAGAGGAAGTCGTTCCAGGACGTCATGAACGTGAACATCGCGAGGATCGCCGCGGCCGGGCGCACGGCGGGCAGGCAGACGTTCCAGAAGATCCGGATCATGCTGCAGCCGTCGACGCGCGCGGCCTCGATCAGCTCGTACGGCAGCGCGTCCACTGTGTACTGGCGCATCCAGAAGACGCCGAACGCGGTGACCAGGTTGGGCACGATCACCGACTGCAGGCCGCCGGCCCAGCCGAGCTCCGACATCGCGATGAACAGCGGGATGATGCCGAGCTGTGTTGGCACGGCGAGCGTCACCACGATGAACACGAACATCCCGTTGCGGCCCTTGAACCGCAGTTTCGCGAAGGCGAACCCGGCCAGCGACGAGAACAGCACGGTCGTGAGGGTGACCGTGCCGGACACGATGACGCTGTTGGCCAGTGCCTTCCAGAACGGGACGGTGTCGAACACGCGGGCGGCGTTGGCGAAGAAGTTGCCGCCGGGCACGAACGGCGGGATGCGCTCGGTGAGCATCCCGTTGTCGCGGCTGGCCACCAGGAACGACCAGTAGAACGGGAACAGCGAGCCCAGCACGAAGATCGCGAGCACGATGTAGGTCGCCTTGCGCGGTTTTCCGAGCGTGGCGACGCTCCTGCGCAGTCCACTCTGGAGGGTCGTCATTTCTTCTTCACCCCCGGGGTGCGCGCGAGCCGGCCGGTGAGGAAGAAGTTCACCAGCGCGATCAGCACGATGATCACGAACAGCACCCAGGCGATCGCCGAGGCGTAGCCGAGGTTGTAGTTCTCGAACGCCGATTGGTACAGGTACAGCGTCACGGTCTGGAACTGGTTGGTGGAGCCGCCGTTGTTCGACCCGGGCAGGGCGTCGAACAGCTTGGGCTCGGTGAAGATCTGCAGGCCGCCGATCGTCGAGGTGATGGTGACGAAGATCAGCGTCGGCTTCAGCAGCGGCAGGGTGACGGCGGTGAAGCGGCGCCACGTGCCCGCGCCGTCGATCAGCGCCGCCTCGTGCAGCTCCTTCGGGATGGCCTGCATGGCCGCCAGCACGATCAGGGCGTTGTAGCCGGTCCAGCGCCAGTTCACCATGATCGCGATGGCGACGTGGCTGCCGAAGCGGCTGGCCTGCCAGTCGACCGGGTCCAGCCCGATCGTCTGCAGGACGCCGTTGATCAGCCCGTACTTGGGGCCGAACAGGTTGGCGAAGATGATGCCGATCGCGACGAGGCTGGCCGCGTACGGCAGCAGGATGCCGACGCGCCAGCCGGTCGCGCCGCGCAGCCGGGCCCCGAGCAGCGCCGCCAGCAGCACCGCGATGATCAGCTGCGGCACGCTGGACAGCAGGAAGATGCTGACCGTGTTGGTCAGCGCGTTCCAGAACTGGGAGTCGGCGAACAGCTCCTTGAAGTTGTCGAAGCCGATGAACTCCGGGTTGTCGTCCCCGGCCTTCCAGTCGAACAGCGAGACGTAGGCGGTGTAGAGCAGGGGGAACAGCCCGACGATCCCGAACACGACGAAGAACGGCGCGACGTAGAGGTACGGCGATACCTTGACGTCCCACCGGCTCAGCTTGTGCCGGAAGGTGGGCCGGGAAGACACTCGCTTCCCGGCCGTACTCCCTTCCGGCGCGACCTTGTCGATGACGGTCATGAGGTCAGCGGGTGATCTTCTTCGCCGAGTCGACCAGTTGCTGCCAGCCGTCCGCCGCCGACTTGCCCTGTTCGACCGCCTGCAGCGCCGGGCTGGAGGCGTTCTCCTGGATCTGGCCGTCGCCCGGGCCCTTGTACTGCGGCTTCTGGACCTTCTTGGCCTGCTCGGCGAACAGCTCGCCGACCTTCGCGTCGCCGAAGTAGGCGTCGGTCTGGCTCAGCAGCGCGGGGTCCGACAGCGCCTTGACCTGGCTCGGGAAGGTGCCCTTGGCCTGGAACGCCTTGATCTGCTGCTCCGGCGCGGTCAGCCACGCGGCCAGCTCGGCGGCCTCCTTCGGGTGCTTCGACTGCGTCGGCACGGTCAGGTACGAGCCGCCCCAGTTGCCGCCGCCGCCGGGGAAGGCCGCGGTGACCGCCCACTTGCCGGCGTTGTCCGGGCCGGCCTGCTCCTTGATCACGCCGAGCATCCAGGCGGGGCACACCTTCGTGGCGAACGCGCCCTGCTTGAAGCCGGTGTTCCACTCGTTGCTGAACGCGGTCAGCTTGGCCGACTCGCCCTTGGCGACGGCGTCGGTGACCTTCGTCCAGGCGTCCTTGATGCCCTGGTTGCCCTCGACGGCGAGCTTGTCGTCGGAGCCGATGTAACCCTGGGGGAGCTGGTTGACCATGGCGTTGAAGTTCTGCGCGGCCGAGTCGAACCAGGCCTTGCCCTTGGTCTTCGAGACGTAGTCGGCGCCGGCGGCGAAGTAGCTGTCCCAGGTGGCGAACAGCGGCTTGACGGCCTCGGGGTCGGTCGGCAGGCCCGCCGCGGCGAACATGTCCTTGCGGTAGCACATGGCGAGCGGGCCGATGTCGGTGCCGTAGCCGATGACCTTGCCGTCCTTGGTCTTGGCGGCGTCGTACTTCCAGCCGAGCCAGCGCTCGGGGGAGGCGTCGGCGGGGCCGATCTTGCTCAGGTCGTTGAACTTCGAGCCCTTGTCGAGGACGTCGGAGAGATGACCCTCCTCGACCGCGGAGACGTCGGCGAGACCGGAGCCGGCGGCCAGCTTGGTGATGAGGTCCTGGTGGTACGGGCCGCCCTGGCCGGTCTTGCGGTGGGTGATCTTGATGTTCGGGTGCAGCCGCTCGTACTCCGGGATGAGCGCCTCGTAGCCGAACTCGGTGAACGTCGCCAGCGTGAGGTCCACGTGCTCGTTCGGACCCGCTGCCGCCGGGGTTTCGTCACCGCCGCCACCGCAGGCCGTGGCGCCGAGCGCCGTCATCGTGATGCCCAGTGCCAGGACCAGGCCGTTCCGGATCGTTCTCACGTGTCCAACCACCTTGTTGACGGGAATGAGCGCTCCTACTGCTGGGAGCCAAACTGGGAGCGCTCCCAGGTGTCGCAGAGTCTGGTTGGGGCCTCGACCGGTGTCAAGGGGTCGTAACCGGAGCGTTTTCTGCGAGGAGCGCTCCCGGACCGTGCGCACGAGTGCCGGTTAAGCTGTCCGCGTACAGGTGGTGGCGGGAGCGAGGGCGGTAGGCGTGGGGCCTCGAGCAGGGGATGAAGAACGGCCGACACTGGAGGACGTCGCGGCGTTCGCCGGCGTGTCGCGGTCGACGGCGTCGCGCGCGTTGAACGACGACGCGTACGTCAGCGCGGCGGCGCGCGAGAAGGTCCTCGCCGCGGCCCGCGACCTGGGCTACTCCCCGAACCAGGCGGCGCGGTCGCTGGTCACCCGCCGGACCGGGGCGATCGCGGTGGTGCTGTCGGAGCCGGAGGCCCGGCTGCTCGACGACCCGTACCGCACCGCCGTCATGCGGGCCGGCTACCGCGAGCTCGCCGACGTCGGCCGTCAGATGGTGCTGATCTTCAGCGACACGCGCGAGGACCTGAGCAAGACCGTCCGGTTCCTGGAGGGCGGGCACGTCGACGGCGCGCTGGTGTTCGCGCCGCACCGCGCCGACCCGCTGCCCAAGGCGCTGCGGCTGCTGCGCATCCCGGTGGTGTTCGGCGGGCAGGCGGCCGGCATCCGGCGCGGGGTGCACGTCGTCGACTTCGACAACGAGGGCGGCGCCCGGCTGGCCGTGGAGCACCTGGTCGCGGCCGGACGGCGGCGGATCGGCACCATCGCCGGGCCGCAGGACCAGAGCGCCCCGATCGACCGGCTCGCCGGCTGGCGCAAGACCCTCCTCGACACCGGGCTCGACCCCGCCGACCTGGCCGAAGAGGCCGACTTCACGCTGGCCGGCGGCGCTTCGGCGATGTCGGCCCTGCTCACCCGGCACCCGGACCTCGACGCGGTGTTCGTCGCCAGCGACATGATGGCGGTGGGCGCGTTGCGCACGCTGGACGCGGCCGGCCGCCGCATCCCGGACGACGTCGCGGTGGTCAGCTTCGACGACAACGCGACCCTGGCGCCGGCCATGGACCCACCCCTGACGTCGGTCCACCAGGACCCGCGCGAGCAGGTCCACGCGATGGTCGAGACCCTGATCCAGCTGCTCGACGACCAGAACCTCAAGCCGCGGCAGCAGATCCTCCCGGTCTCCCTGGCGGTCCGCGCCTCCAGCTGACCCCCCGATCACGCGTGTCGACCCTTCCCGCACGGGCCGATCGGCGAACTCGTGTGTCTGAAGGGGTCGACACGCGTGATTGAAGGGTCGACACGGCCGGGGGCGCAGGTGGCTGGGAGCGATCCCGCCTGAGGTGCACGCCTTTGGCGCTAAACGGTGTTTCCTTGGTACTGAGGGTGACCGTGGAACTGGGCCGGACGAGTGAACGGGCGACCATCGGGGGCGGCTGTTCAGGAGCGTTCAGTGCGCCGGGGCGGGCCGGGAGCGTAGGTGTGACGTCCGCGGCCGCGGTGTGCTTCTGACTCGATTCTTTACATCCACGTTTCCGGCTGGCTACCGTCTGCGCCTGGAAGCGCTCCCAGATCGCTGGCTCCCTACGGACAAAGGAGTTCCGAAGCCATGCGTTCCTCCCCCCGATGGCGCCTTGCGCGCCGAACGCGCTGGTTACGCGGCCGCGCGCTGACCCTGGCCTCGGCCGTGGTCGCGTTCACCGCCGCGCTGGTCGTCCCCTCCTCGGCGCTCGCCGCCGACGTCGCCTGTTCCGTCACCTACACCACCAGCGACTGGGACACCGGGTTCACCGCGAACGTCTCGCTGCGCAACGACGGCGCGCCGCTCGACAGCTGGAAGGTCGGCTGGACCTTCCTCGACGGCCAGAAGGTCCAGCAAGGCTGGAGCGCCACCTTCGCCCAGACCGGCGCCGCGGTCACCGCGACGAACCTCTCCTACAACGGCCACCTCGACACCGGGGCGAGCACGAGCTTCGGCTTCAACGGCTCGAAGGGCTCCGCCAACCGCCCGCCCACCGACTTCTCCGTCAACGGCACCGCGTGCACCGGCGCCAACAAAGCCCCGACGGTCAGCCTGACCTCGCCCACGAGCAGCGGCACCTACTACGCCCCGGCCACGATCCCGCTCGCCGCCACGGCCGCCGACTCCGACGGCACGGTGAGCAAGGTCGAGTTCTACGCCGGCGACAGCCTGCTGGCCACCGACACCACCGCGCCGTTCGAGGGCAGCTGGGCGAACGTCCCCGCCGGGACGTACTCGATCACGGCCAAGGCCTACGACAACAAGAACGCCTCGACGTCGTCGAGCCCGGTGAGCGTGAAGGTCCTTTCCGGACCCACCATCGTCGCGACCCCGGCGACCACGCAGGTCAAGCAGGGCGGGACAACCACGTTTGCGGTCAGTCTCGCCGGCGCGCCGACGAGCTCGGTGACCGTCGGCGTCGCCCGCACGGCTGGCAGCACCGACCTCACCGCGAGCCCCGCGAGCCTCACCTTCACCACGTCGAACTGGAGCACCCCGCAGAACGTCACGGTGAAGAGCGCCGACAACGGGGGAGCGCTGGGCAGCGCCACCTTCACCGCGAGCGGCACCGGCTACACCGCGGCCACCGTCACGGTCACCGAGATCTCGTCGTCCACTTCGGACTACCAGCTCGCGTTCCTGACGCAGTACAACAAGATCAAGGACCCGAACAACGGCTACTTCCGCAAGTTCGGCAGCATCCTGGTGCCCTACCACTCGATCGAGACGCTCATCGTCGAGGCGCCGGACCACGGCCACGAGACGACATCGGAGGCGTTCAGCTACTACCTGTGGCTGGAAGCGTCCTACGGGCGGATCACCGGTGACTGGGCGCCGTTCAACCAGGCCTGGACGTCGATCGAGACGTACGCGATCCCGTCGGCGGCCGACCAGCCGGGCAACTCCGGGTACAACGCGAGCAAGCCGGCCACCTACGCGGCCGAGTACCCGAGCCCGAAGTCGTACCCGTCGCAGCTGCAGACCGGCGTCTCCGTCGGCAGCGACCCGATCGCGGCCGAGCTCAAGGCGGCCTACGGCTCGGCGGACGTCTACGGCATGCACTGGCTGCTCGACGTCGACAACATCTACAAGTTCGGCCACTGCGAAGACGGCACGAACACCGCGCCCGCGTTCATCAACACCTTCCAGCGCGGTTCGCAGGAGTCGGTCTGGGAGACGGTGACCCAGCCCAGCTGCGACACCCTGAAGTTCGGCGGCAAGAACGGCTATCTCGACCTGTTCACCGGTGACTCCGCCTACGCCAAGCAGTGGAAGTACACCGACGCGCCGGACGCGGACGCCCGTGCCGTCCAGGTGGCCTTCCAGGCGGAAAAATGGGCAGCCGCCCAAGGCAAGAGCGCCGACGTCGCGGCCGTCGTGAAGAAGGCGTCGAAGATGGGCGACTACCTCCGGTACTCGCTGTTCGACAAGTACTTCAAGAAGATCGGCAACTGCGTCAACCCGAGCAGCTGCCCCGCCGGTACCGGCAAGGACAGCGAGCACTACCTCGTCTCCTGGTACTACGCCTGGGGCGGCTCGCTCGACCAGAACGCCTGGGCGTGGCGCATCGGTGACGGCGCGGCGCACCAGGGTTACCAGAACCCGCTGGCCGCGTACGCGTTGTCGGCGGATCCGGGCCTGAAGGTGACGTCGGCGACCGGCGCGAGCGACTGGGCGACCAGCCTCGGCCGGCAGCTGGAGTTCCTGCAGTGGCTCCAGTCGTCCGAAGGCGGTCTCGCCGGTGGCGCGACCAACAGCTGGGACGGTCAGTACGGCACCCCGCCGTCCGGGACGCCGACGTTCTACGGGATGTTCTACGACCAGCAGCCGGTCTGGCACGACCCGCCGAGCAACCAGTGGTTCGGCTTCCAGACGTGGGGCATGGAACGGATCGCCGAGTACTACCAGGCGACCGGCGACGCCCGCGCGAAGAAGATCCTCGACAAGTGGGTTCCGTGGGCGATCGCGAACACCACGGTCGGGGCCGGCGGCAGCTTCCAGATCCCGGCAGACCTCGGCTGGAGCGGCGCGCCGGACACCTGGAACGCCACCAGCCCGGGCTCGAACACGAGCCTGCACGTCACGGTGAAGAACTACAGCAACGACGTCGGGGTCGCGGCTTCGCTGGCCAAGACGCTCCTCTACTACGCGGCCGGCTCGAGCAACGCCCAGGCCAAGACCGTGGGGGAGAGCCTGCTGACGGCGCTCTCGGCGAACACCGACAGTAAGGGCATCGCGGTGCCGGAGACCCGGACGGACTACAACCGGTTCGACGACGCCTACAACGCCACCACCGACCAGGGCCTGTACGTGCCCTCCGGCTGGACCGGCACGATGCCGAACGGCGACCCGATCAACGCCTCCTCGACGTTCACCTCGATCCGCTCCTTCTACAAGAGCGACCCGCAGTGGCCGAAGGTCCAGTCCTACCTGGACGGTGGCGCCGCGCCGACGTTCACCTACCACCGGTTCTGGGCGCAGTCGGAGATCGCCACGGCGTTCGCCGCCCACGTCGCCCTGTTCGGCTGAAAGGCATTCGATGAAGCGACTGCTCGCCCTCGCGGTCGCCGCACTGGTCGGGGGCGCCGTTCTCACGGCGTCCCCGGCCACCGCGGCCCCCACTCCCGCACTTTCACGTGAAAGTGCCCACCTGGGGTCCGCACTTTCACGTGAAAGTGCGGCCTCGGGGACCGGGATCGGCTATTGGCACGCGTCCGGCTCCCAGCTCGTCGACGCCACCGGTGCGCCGGTGCGGATGACCGGCGTCAACTGGTTCGGCGCCGAGACCGGCAACTACTCGCCGCACGGCCTGTGGAGCCGGAACTACAAAGACATGCTCGACCAGATGGCGAGCCTCGGCTACAACACGCTGCGGCTGCCGTATTCCAACCAGCTCTTCGACCCCGGCGTCAAGCCGAACAGCATCGATGCCGTCCAGAACCCCGACCTGCAAGGGCTTTCCGGCCTGCAGGTGCTCGACAAGATCATCGCGTACGCCGGCACCAAGGGCATGCGCGTCATCCTCGACCAGCACCGGCCGGACTCCGGCGCGCAGTCCCCGCTCTGGTACACCAGCGCGTACCCCGAGAGCCGCTGGCTGTCGGACTGGACGATGCTCGCCCAGCACTACAAGGGCAACACCACGGTGATCGGCGCCGACCTGCACAACGAGCCGCACTCGATCCAGGGTGGCGGCGGCGCGTGCTGGGGCTGCGGAGACACCGCGACCGACTGGCGGCTCGCCGCCGAACGCGGCGGGAACGCCGTTCTCGCCGCGAACCCCGACTGGCTGGTCATCATCGAGGGGGTCGACTGCGTCAGCGGCACCGGTGACCCGCAGTGCGGCTGGTGGGGCGGCAACCTCTCCGGCGCGCGGCAGTTCCCGGTGCGACTGTCCAAACCGGACAAGCTGGTGTACTCGGCGCACGAGTACGCGACGTCGGTGTTCGCCCAGCCGTGGTTCTCCGACCCGTCGTTCCCGGCGAACCTGCCGGCGTTGTGGGACCACTTCTTCGGTTACCTGCAGAAGCAGAACATCGCGCCGGTGCTGCTCGGCGAGTTCGGCACCACCCTCGCCGACCCGCGCGACAAGACCTGGCTGCAGGAACTGATGAAGTACGCCGGGACCGGGGCGACCGGGATGAGCTTCACGTATTGGTCGTGGAACCCCAACTCCGGCGACACCGGCGGCATCCTCAACGACGACTGGACCACGGTCAACCAGGCCAAGCAGGCAGTCCTGCAGCCGTACCTCATCCCCCCGGTCGGCGGCGGTGGCGGGACGACAGATCCGCCGCCCGCGGTGAGCTGCGCGGTCACCTACCACGTCGACAACGCGTGGCAGGGCGGGTTCGTCGCCTCCGTGACGCTCAAGAACACCGGCACCACCCCGCTGAAGACCTGGGCGCTCGGCTGGATCGCGCCTTCGGGGACGCAGATCACCGGCGGCTGGGGCGCCACCGTCACCCAGTCCGGGCAGCAGGCGAGCGCCAAGGCGCCCACCTGGGCGCCCGATCTCGCCGGCGGCGCCTCGACGTCGATCGGCTTCCAAGCGACCGGCGCTTCCGGCGGGACACCGACCGGGTTCGCCGTCGGCGCCACCTCCTGCACATCCTGACAACCCGAAGGAGCACACTCGATGAAGAGTGAATTCTGGTCCCCGAAGAGGAAGGTGCGGCTCGCCGCGGCTTCCTCGGTGACGGCCGCCGCGGTCGTCGCGGGGCTGCTGGTGGCGGGCGGCAGCCCGGCGGTCGCCGCCACCGGCTGCAAGGTCACCTACGCGACCAACCTGTACGAGCCCGGGTTCACCGCGAACATCACGGTGACCAACCTGGGCGACCCGATCACGTCCGGCTGGGACCTCCAGTGGGACTTCGCCGGCAACCAGCAGGTCCAGCAGGGCTGGAGCGCGACGTTCTCCCAGAGCGGCAAGCACGTCAGTGCGAAGAGCCCGTCCTGGGGCGCCACGCTGGGCACGAACGCCACCGCGAGCCTCGGCTTCAACGGCCAGTACTCGGGCTCGAACGCCGTCCCGGCGTCGTTCACCCTCAACGGCGTCGTCTGCGACGGCTCCACCGGCGGTTCGACCACCACGCCGACCACCCCGACGACACCCACGACCCCGACCACGCCCACCACGCCGAACCCCGGCACCCACGTGGACAACCCGTACTCCGGCGCCAAGGGCTATGTGAACCCGGACTGGTCGGCCTCGGTGACCGCGGCGGCCGCGGCCAAGGGCGGCACGCTCGGCGCGCAGATGGCCAAGGTGGCGAACACCTCCACGGCCGTCTGGCTGGACCGGATCGCGGCGATCGAGGGCACGTCGAGCGCGCGCGGCCTGCGCGGGCACCTCGACGCGGCGCTGGCCCAGCAGAGCGGCGGGACGCCGGTGACGATCCAGATCGTCGTCTACGACCTGCCGAACCGCGACTGCGCCGCGCTGGCGTCCAACGGTGAGCTGCAGGCCGGCTCGAACGGCCTGGCCCGGTACAAGAGCGAGTACATCGACCCGATCGCCTCGATCCTGTCGGATTCGAAGTACGCGCCGCTGCGGGTCGTGGCGGTCGTCGAACCGGACTCGCTGCCCAACCTGATCACCAACACCGCGACGGCCAAGTGCGCCGAAGCGCAGTCCACCGGGGCCTACACCCAGGGCATCCAGTACGCGCTGAACAAGCTCCACGCGATCTCCAACGTCTACAACTACCTGGACATCGCGCACTCGGCGTGGCTGGGCTGGGACAGCAACTTCGGCCCGTTCGTGAACCTGGTCAAGCAGACGCTGCAGGGCACGACGGCCGGGGTGAACAGCATCGACGGCTTCATCAGCGACACGGCCAACTACACGCCGCTGACCGAGCCGAACCTGCCCGACCCGAACCTGACCGTCGGCGGCCAGCAGATCAAGTCGGCGACGTTCTACCAGTGGAACCCGTACTTCGCAGAGGTGCCGTTCGCCACCGCGATGTACACCGCGTTCGTCTCGGCCGGCCTGCCCAGCGGCATCGGCATGCTGATCGACACCTCGCGCAACGGCTGGGGCGGCTCGGCCCGGCCCGGCAGCGCGTCCGGGTCCACTGTGGACAGCTACGTGAACTCGGGCCGGGTCGACCGGCGGCTGCACCGCGGGAACTGGTGCAACCAGAGCGGAGCGGGGCTGGGCACGCGGCCGACCACGTCGCCCGCGGCGCACTTCGACGCCTACGTCTGGATCAAGCCGCCGGGTGAGTCCGACGGCGCGAGCTCGCAGATCCCGAACGACGAAGGCAAGGGCTTCGACCGGATGTGCGACCCGACCTACCACGGCAGCGACCAGGCCAACGGCGGCAACCTGACCGGCGCCCTGCCGAACTCGCCGCTGTCCGGCAAGTGGTTCCAGGCCCAGTTCGAAGAGCTGGTCCAGAACGCCTACCCGCCGGTGCAGTAACCCCGCAGTGCTCCCGGGCCGGGCGGTGCCGCGCAGCCGCCGTCCGGCCCGGGTCTCCACCCCGTCCACTCCAGGAAGGAACCGCTCATGAAGAACCGGCTACGGGCCACACTGGCGTCGTTCGGAGCCGCGACCGTGCTGCTCTCCGGCGGTGTGGTGCTGACCGCCCCGCCGGCGGCCGCGGACACGCAGCTGTGTGACAAGTACGGCTCGCTGCGCATCCAGGGCGGCAAGTACATCGTGCAGAACAACAACTGGGGCGACGACACGACCCAGTGCCTTTCGGTGTCCGCCACCGGGTTCACCGTCACGACGGCGTCGCACAACCGGCCGACCAACGGCGCGCCGGGCAGTTATCCGTCGGTGTTCGCCGGCTGCCACTACGGCAACTGCAGCAGCGGCAGCGGCCTGCCCCGGCAGGTCCGGTCGATGGGTTCGCTGCGGTCGCATGTGGACTACGCGACCGTCCAGGCCGGACAGTGGGACGCGGCCTACGACGTCTGGTACGACCCGAACCCCAACCCGGCCGGGCAGAACACCGGCGCCGAGGTGATGATCTGGGGCAACCACCGCGGCGCCCCGCAACCCGTCGGCAGCGTCATCGGGACGGCGCAGCTCGCCGGGGCGACGTGGAACGTCTGGTTCGGCAACATCGGCTGGAACGTCATCTCCTACGTCCGCACGTCCGGCACCGACAGCCTCGACGTCAACCTGAGCGACTTCACCCGGGACGGCGTCAACCGCGGCAAGATCAGCGACGCCTGGTACCTGACGAGCGTCCAGTTCGGCTTCGAGCCGTGGCAGGGCCAGACCGGGCTGGGCGTGCGGTCGTTCAGCGTGTCCGGCTAGAGGTCCTTGCGGAAGGACAGCCGGTCCAGCCCCGGCCCGTCGTAGTCGGGCTGGACCGGCAGTCCGCCGAACTCCTTCGGGCCCGGCTCGGTGACGAACCCCAGCCGGGTGTGGAACGCGTGCGACCCCTTGTTGACCGGCGACGTGATCGCGCGGACGGTCGTGCGCCCGTTCGCCCGGCTGTAGGCGAAGAACCGCTCGTACAGCTCCGCGCCGAGCCCGTTGCCGCGCTCGGCCGGGTCGACACCCACGAAGTGGATGTAGCTTTCCGCCGGCCGGGACGGTGAGAGGAAGCCGATCAGGAACGCGACGATCCGCTCGTCGGAGGTCACCACGAAGCTGCTGTCGGTGAAGTGCTGGAACATCAGCTTGGGCAGCAGCAGGGCCCGCTGACGGGAGGCTTCCGGGCCGCCCATGCCGTCCCACCAGCGGTCGAGGACGGCCAGCACCGGCAGGTGGTCTTCGGGACCCGGGCGGCGGAGGTCGTAGTGCCGCCAAGGTGGGGAGAGGGGAGTGGTCATGACCGGCACCCTGCCTGCTCCGGCGGGCCCGCGCGAGCGGGTTTTGCCGGTCCCGGCCTCACGGCACCACCCGGTGCACCCCGATCAGCACCTGCTGCCAGACGGCGGCCGGGTCGGCGCCCCGCTCGACCGACCCGAGGGCGGGCGCGATCACCGTCTCCTGGATCTTGCCGTCACCCGGTCCCTTGTACTGCGGCTTCCCGACTTTTCGTGCCTGGGCGACGAACACCTGCCCGCTCAGCGCGCCGCCGAAGTAGCCGTTCATCTCGCTGAGGAGGTCGGGGGAGGTGAAGGCGTCGACCTGGCTGGGGAAGTTCCCGCTCACCCGGAACGCGTGCAGCTGCTGCTCCGGCGCGGTCAGCCACGCGGCGAGCGCGGCGGCCTCCTTCGGGTGCTCGCTCGAGGACGGCACGGTCAGGTAGGAGCCGCCCCAGTTGCCACCGCCGTCCGGGAAGGCGTCGGTGATCGCCCACTTGCCGGCGTTGCCCACTCCGGCCTGCTGTTCGATGACACCGAGCATCCACGACGGACAGACCTTCGTCGCGAAGGCGCCGAGGCGCAGGCCGTTGTTCCCGTCGTCGGCGAAGGCGGTGAGCCCGGCCGACTGGCCCTGCTTCACGGCGGTGGTCACCCGGTCCCAGGCGCCGCGCAACGCGGTGTTCGTTTCCAGCGTCGAGTGGTCTTCGCGGTCGAGGTAGCCGACCGGGAGCTGGTTGACCATGGCGTTGAAGTTCTGCGCGGCGGAGTCGAACCAGGCCTTGCCCTTGGTGCGCTTGACGTACTTCTCGCCCGCCGTGAAGTAGCTGTCCCAGGTCGCGAACATCGTCTTCACCGAGCCAGGATCGGTCGGCAGCCCGGCGGTTTCGAGGAGGTCCTTGCGGTAGCACATGGCGAGCGGGCCGATGTCCGTGCCGTAGCCGACGAGCTTGCCGTCCTTGCTGCGGCCGGCCTCGTACTTCCACTCCAGCCACCGGCCGGGCTTGACGTCGGCGGGCCCGATCTCGGCCAGGTCGGCGAACTTCCCGGACTGCGCCAGGACGTCGGCGAGGTGTCCTTCTTCGACGGCTTGGACGTCGGCGAGCGGTTGGCCGTTCTGCAGCTTGGCCAGCAGGCCCTGGTGGTACGGGCCGCCCTGCTCGGTCCGGACCTGGGTGACGGTGATCCCGGGGTGGGTGAACTCGTAGCCGGGGATCAGGTCGTCGTAGCCGAACTGGCCGAACGTCGCGAGGGTCAGCGTGATGGCTTCGGGGGTGCCCGGCCCGCACCCGCCGGTCAGGACGAGCAGGACGAGCGTGACGGCGACGGCCAGCCGTCTTCGGATCTGCCTCATGTGCGCGCACTCCCCGGTCGCCTGCCACTCCCTCGTGACTGGGAGCGCTCCCGGACGGAGTGTTGTTCGCGAGAGCCCCGGGTGTCAAGGCGCACGACGGCGGGTGTCCGCGCGGACACGGACCGGCTTTCCGGTGGTGTCCGGTGAAACGGCCGACGGTCACCGACATCGCGCGAGAGGCGGGAGTGTCCACAGGGGCCGTTTCGTACGCGCTCAACGGCCGGCCGGGCGTCTCGGAGGAGACCCGCCGCCGCGTCACGGAGACCGCGCGGCGGCTGGGCTGGTGCGGCCCCGCGCCGGCCGGCACCGGGGTCACCGGCCTGGTGCTCGACCGGCCGCCGGAGCTGCTGCTGGGGGCGCTGCTGGCGGGGTTCGAGGCGGAGCTGCTGGTGCGGATCGCGCCGGACCGGGAGACCGAGCTGGTGGTGTACCGGCGCTGGCGGGCCGAACGGAGGGTGGACGGCGTGCTGCTCGCGGGGCCGCGGAATGCCGCGGAGGTCGGCCTGCCGGCGGTGGTGCTCGGCGGCCCCGGCGGCGTGCCGGGCGTGCCGTCGGTGTGGGTCGACGACGTGGCTGGGGTGGGGGAGGTGCTGGAGTACCTCGCGGCGCTGGGACACCGGCGGGTGGGGCGGATCGCGGGAGCGGCGCCGTTCGCGGACGCGGGAGTGCGGGAACGGGCGTTCACCGAGGCGGCGGCGCGGCTCGGGCCGCCGGCCACGCGAAGGGGCGACGCGCCGACCGTCCACCCGGGACACCCCGAACCCTCTGCCGACGCGGTCCGCCGGGTGCTCGCCACCGACTCGGGACATCCCGAATCCTCCGCCGACGCCGTCCGCCGGGTCCTCACCGCCGACCCACGTCCCACGGCGCTTCTCTGTGATACCGACACCCTCGCCGTGGCGGTCCTCGTCGCGGCGCGCGAACTCGGCCTCTCCGTGCCCGGGGACCTCTCCGTCGTCTCCTGGGACGACACCCCGCTCTGCCGCCTGGTCCGTCCCGCGCTCACCGCCGTGCGGCGTCCCTTGGCCGAGCTCGGCTCACTCGCCGCGTCGGTCCTGCACGACCTGCTCGCCGGGGAACACCCCGGTGATGTCTGCGCGTCGCGGCCCCGGCTGATCACCCGGGGCAGCACCGGCCCCGCCCGCTGACGGACGGGACCGGCGCCCGGTCAGCTGCCCTGGCAGGTCGGCGTCGGCTGGGCCGGGTTGGTCCCCGGCGCGTTGACGACCAGCCCGAACGTCGTCTCGCCGTCGGGCTCCACCCGGCCGTTCCAGTCGGCGTTGCGGACCGTCACCACCGAGCCCGACTGGCTCAGCGTGCCGTTCCAGACGCTGCCGACCGTCTGGCCCGTGGGCAGGGTCCAGCCCACCTGCCAGCCGCGGTAGGCCGCGGTGCCGTGGTTCATCACCGTCACCGTGGCCTGGTAACCGCCGCTCCAGGAGTTGGTCACCTCGTACATCGCCATGCACGAGCCGCCCGAGGGCGGGGGGTCGGTGGGGGTGGTCGGCGTCGTGGTCGGGGTGCCCGGCGAGTGGACGCCGGTGACTTCGCCGTGCCCGCCGTCGAACGTGACGTCCGAGCAGCCGTAGAACGTTTCGGCGCTGTCGGAGCGCTTCCACACCGAATAGACGACGTGCCGGCCCGACTTGCCCGACGGCAGCGCGCCCGTCCACTTGTACTGTCCGTCCACCGTGCCGACCTGGCCGGTCACCGGCGGGTGGTCGACGGTCAGGAACGGCTGGTCCTCCAGCGAGTCCCAGGTGAGCGGCTTCGAGGGATCCCAGCCGTCCTTCGTCACGTAGGTGGAGAACCAGCCCGGGTGCGCGGCCCACGCGTTGTAGGAGAAGTCGAACGTGGCCCCGGCGGTGAGGTGCGTCAGCGGCCAGTCGCCGACCTGGTCGAAACCGGCGTAGCCCGGGTTGCCGCCGGAACACAGCTTTCCGTCCGGGATGAACCCGCGGGTGCGCCCGGCGCCGTCGGAGCGCAGCACGGCGAACCAGTTGTACAGCGAGTTGGCGCCGCTGGTCGCCACGGCGGCCGAGCAGGCCGGGTTCTGCGGGATGATCTGGCCGGTCGGGCTGAGCCCGTCCTGCCAGCACAGGAACGTCCGGCTGCCCGGTTTCATCAGGGCGCCGTGCGCTTCGGCGGTGCCGGTGTCCAGCAGGATGGCCGTCAAGCTGGCCAGCAACACGGTGACGGCGGCGAGGATCGTACTTCGTCTCCTGGTCACGTCTGTCCCTTCGTCGGGTAGCGTGCGTCGAAGACTGGGAGCGCTCTCAAGGTCAGGATACGCGGTGGCGCGCCGGGAGAACAGCCCGCGGTGACGGGCCCGGACGCCTTGGCCTACCTTGGCGGAGGCCGTCGATCACCGAGAAAGGCACAGCGTGGAAAGTCCGTCATCGGTTCCCGCCTGGGTGCGGGCCGAACCCGCCCGGCTGCTCGGTTTCGCCGCTCGTGCGGCGCACCCCGGCGGCGGGTTCGCCTGGCTCGACAACACCGGCCGCCCGGTGCTCGACCGGCCCGTCGAAACCTGGATCACCTGCCGGATGACGCACGTCCTCGCGCTGGCGTCCCTGCAGGGCTCGGACACGGGAGCGCAGGTCGACCACGGGGTGGCGGCGCTGACGGGCCTGCTGCGCGACCCGGACCACGGCGGCTGGTACGCGACGACAACGTTGTCAGAGAAGCGCGCCTACGAGCACGCGTTTGTCGTCCTGGCCGCCGCGAGCGCGGTGGCCGCCGGCGCCGAGGGCGCGGAACCCCTGCTCGCCGAGGCTCTTGACGTGGTCGAACGCCGGTTCTGGGAGCCGGGCCCGGGCCGCGTCGCCGACGTCTGGGACCGCGGCTGGACGCGGCTCGAGGACTACCGCGGGGCCAACGCCAACATGCACTCGGTCGAGGCGTTCCTCGCCGCCGCGGACGTCACCGGCGACCCGGTCTGGGCCGCCCGCGCGTTGTCCATTGTGGACAAGCTGGTGCACGGCGAGGCCCGCGCGCACGGCTGGCGGCTGCCGGAGCACTACGACGCGCGGTGGCACGTGCTCCTGGACCACAACCGCGACGAGCCCGCGCACCCCTTCCGCCCGTTCGGCGCGACGATCGGGCACCTCTTCGAGTGGGCGCGGCTGGCGGTGCAGCTCAAGCGGGCGCTCGGTGACGGCGCGCCCGGCTGGCTGGTGCGCGACGCGGTGGCGCTGTTCGAGACCGCGGTCCGCGACGGCTGGGCGGTCGACGGCCGGCCGGGATTCGTCTACACCACCGACTTCGCCGGGACGCCGGTGGTGCGCACCCGCCTGCACTGGGTGGTCGCGGAGGCGATCGCCGCCGCGTGGACGCTGCACCAGGAGACCGGCGACCCGGCCTACCTGGCCCGGTTCGCGGAGTGGTGTGAACACGCCGAAGCCTGTTTCGCTGACCGGGAACTCGGGTCGTGGCACCACGAGCTCGACCCGGAGAACCGGCCCGCGTCGATGGTCTGGGCCGGCAAACCGGACATCTACCACGCGTACCAGGCGACGCTGCTGCCGGCGCTCCCGCCCGCCGCGTCGTTCGCCGGGGCGCTCAAGCCGCGCGGCTAGACTCGCCCGAGCCGTCTTCCCGACAAGGAGAACCATGTCGCCCTTCACCGCCGCCGGAAACCGGTACGCGGACATGCCGTACCGGCGCGCCGGGCGCAGCGGGCTGAAGCTGCCCGCCGTGTCGCTCGGCCTCTGGCACAACTTCGGGGACGACAAGCCCCTCGACGTCCAGCGCGCGGTGCTGCGGCGGGCGTTCGACCTCGGCGTGACGCACTTCGACCTGGCGAACAACTACGGCCCGCCGCCCGGTGCGGCCGAGGCGAACTTCGGCCGGCACTACGCCGCCGACTTCCGCCCGTACCGCGACGAGATCCTGGTGTCGTCCAAGGCCGGCTACTTGATGTGGGACGGCCCGTACGGCGAGTGGGGCTCCCGCAAGAACCTGCTCGCCAGCCTGGACCAGAGCCTCGCGCGCACCGGCCTGGACCACTTCGACGTCTTCTACTCCCACCGGCCGGACCCGGAGACGCCGATCGCGGAGACCATGGGTGCCCTCGACTCCGCCGTCCGGTCGGGGAAAGCGCTCTACGCGGGCATTTCCAACTACTCGCCGGAGCAGACGGCAGCCGCGATCGCCGCGCTGACCGAGCTCGGCACCCCGCTGCTGATCCACCAGCCGTCGTACTCGATCCTGAACCGCTGGGTCGAGGACGGCCTTCAGGACACCCTCGACGAGCACGGCGTGGGGTCGATCGCGTACTCGCCGCTGAGCCAGGGCCTGCTGACCGACCGCTACCTCGACGGTGTCCCGGCCGATTCGCGCGCGGCCGGCGCGAGCCCGTTCCTCACCCGCGACCGCCTCACCGAGGAAACCCTGGCGACGATCCGCGCGCTGAACGACGTCGCCAAGCGGCGTGAGCAGACGCTGGCGCAGCTGGCCATCGCCTGGGTGCTGCGCCGCGGCCGCGTGACCTCCGCGCTGATCGGCGCCAGCAGCGTCGCGCAGCTGGAGAACACCGTCGCCGCCACTGCGAACCTCGAGTTCACCGACGACGAGCTGGCCGAGATCGACCGGATCGTCAAGCGGTAGCGCAGCCGAGCCGCGCGGGAGCCACGGCCACGTCGTCGAACCACAGCGTGTCGGCGTCGGTGCCGTAGCTCTCCCAGCCCAGCCGCAGGTCGGTCACCGACGGGTGCCAGGCCCGCGCGAGCCACTGCTGGTCGACGTCGGGAGTCGCGACGCCGTCGGCGACCAGCCCGGGCACCGCCGCGGACCCGAGCCAGGTCCGCAGCTGCCCGGCGGAGCCGTCGAGCTCGAACTCGAAGCAGGACCACGTCCCGGTCGGCAGCGGGACGCTCTGGGCGACCCCGGCCGGGCTCTGCGCCGGCAGGGTCGCGTCGTCGGACTCGCGGTTCCACTGCAGGGCGTGGTTCTGGCCGCCGGCGCGCAGGTCGCGGTGGTCGATCGAGTCGTGCATCGCCAGGAAGGTGACGTGCCCGGCGGGCAGCGGGGTGGTGTGCCGGACCCAGAACCGGCCGAAGAGCGGACCGGTGCCGGGGACGCTCGTGCCGAAGAAGGTGTGGTTGCAGTAGCCGCCCTGGCCGGTGACCTTCACCGACCGGCTGCCCGAGTGCGCGACCGTGCCGTCGACGGTGACCGCGCCGGTGCCCTGGCAGTTCGCCGCGCCGACGGTCCAGCGGCCGCCCGGGGCGCCGCCGGTCTGCTGCTCGAAGTCGTCGCAAATCACGGCTTCGGCGCACCCGGCGGGCGGTGGTGCGGACGTCGTGGTGGCCGGTGTGGTCGTCACCGGGGGAGCGGGGTCACCGCAGGCGACGCCGTTGAGCGCGAAGTCCACGGGATCGGGGTTCGTCCTGGTGGCGGTGCCCTGCACACCGAACGAAACGGAAGCGCCGGCGGGCAGCGCGGCGTTGTAGGGCAGGCTTTCGGCGGTGACCGCGGCGCCGGACTGCCGGACGGTGGCGTTCCACGCGGACGTCACGACCTGGTTCCCGGGCTGGTGCCAGGTGAGCGTCCAGGACGAGAGCGCGGTGGCGCCGTTGGTCACGGTGATCTCGGCGGTGTACCCGGTCTGCCACGCGTCGGCGCGGTAGCCGGCTTCGCAGGCCGGCGCGGCGGTGGCGGGACCGGCGGCGACCACCGCGGTGGTGCCCGCGGCGGCGAGGCAGAGCGCGCCGAGGGCGCCGGCGAACCTGGTCATCGGGTCTCCCGGGAGGCGGACGAGGACGCGGCCAGGGGCGCCGTGGCCTGCACCACGACGCCCCTGGGTGGTGGTCGCGTTCTGGCGAGGCGACCTGGCATGGGAGCGCTTCCAGCCGTCGAGAACGTAACCCGGGATGTCCGGGTTGTAAAGCGCGACCCGGCCGCGGCCCGTTCCGGTGGCCCGTTTTCCGGCGGTCGGCCGCTCCTGGCGTCCACTGAACGCTCCTGAACGGCCGAACCCGTTGGCGGGAAACCGATCCCGCGGTCGCGCTGGGCCACCGGCCGAGGCGGCCGGATGCCGCCGTTGGGGTGGATTCGGAAGAATCTTCCCCAAGATCGCGGCGGGCTTTACAGGGCTCGAGGTGGGCGGTACTGTCCAGCGCTGCTGGGAGCGCTCTCATGATGAGTCCTGCACAAGGGAGTGTTCGATGCGTTCCGGACCAGCACTGCTCGGCGCCTTTGGCGCAGTCGCCGTTGTCGGCGCGACGACGGCCTTCACTCTCGGCACCCCGGCGCCCGCCGCCGCGGCCACCGCCTGCGAAGTCGGCTACACGACGAACGACTGGGGAACCGGCTTCACCGCCAACCTCACGCTGAAGAACCTCGGGACGGCGCCGCTGTCCGGGTGGTCGGTCAGCTACGCCTACACCGGGAACCAGCAGCTGCAGCAGGGCTGGAACGGCACCTGGGCCCAGAGCGGGAAGACCGTCACGCTCACCCCGGCGACCTGGAACGGCACGGTCGCGCCGAACGCGTCGGTCACCGCCGGGGCGAACTTCGCCTACAGCGGCACGAACACCGCCCCGGTGTCGTTCAGCGTCAACGGCGCGCCCTGCGGCGGCACCACGCCAACCGCCACCCCGACGACCCCGACGACGACCACCACCACTCCGCCGCCGGGGGACGCGCCCGCGTTGCACGTCGCGGGCAACCACCTGGCCGACCCCGCGGGCACCCCGGTCACCCTGCGCGGGGTGAACCGCTCCGGCGGGGAGTTCGCGTGTGTGCAGGGCAACGGCCTCTTCGACGGCCCGATGGACGCGGCCTCGGTGGCCGCGATCAAGAGCTGGCACGCCAACGTCGTGCGCGTGCCGTTCAACGAGGACTGCTGGCTCGGGCTGCCCAATGTCAAGCCGGAGTACGCCGGCGCGACCTACCGCGCCGCGCTCAAGTCCTATGTGGACCTGTTGCACGCGAACGGCCTCTTCGCGATCCTCGACCTGCACTGGACCCAGGGCGTCTACACGGGAAACTCGTCGGCGTGCGCGGACGTGAACTCGACCTGCCAGAAGCCGATGACGAACACCGCGCATTCGGTGGACCTGTGGACCTCGGTCGCGACCACGTTCAAGGGTGACAACGCCACGATCCTCGACCTGTTCAACGAGCCCTACCTCGACCGCGCCGTCTCCGGCTCGGCCCAGGCCTGGACGTGCTGGCGCGACGGCGGTTCCGCGTGCCCGGGCATCGGGTACCCGGTGGCGGGCATGCAGACGCTGGTGAACGCGGTGCGCGCGACCGGCGCCACCAACGTGGTCATGCTCGGCGGGCTCGCGTACTCCAACGACCTGACCGGGTGGCTGCAGTACCGGCCGAGCGACCCGGCGGGCAACCTGGTCGCGTCCTGGCACTCCTACAACTTCAACGTCTGCAGCTCGGCGTCCTGCTGGGAGAGCCAGCTCGCGCCGGTCGCCGCGGCGGTGCCGCTGGTGGCCGGGGAGATCGGCGAGAACGACTGCGCGAGCGGGTACGTCACCGGCCTGATGGACTGGCTCGACCGGCACCAGGCGTCCTACCTCGGCTGGACCTGGAACACCTGGAACTGCGGCACCGGACCGGCGATGATCTCGGCCTACGACGGCACGCCCACGGCGTTCGGCGCGGGCATCCGGGCGCGCTTCCTCGCGGCGGGCTGAGCGGCGAGGGGCGGTGGCTTTCCGCCGCCCCTTCGCTCGGTCGAGTGAGAGAATGTCGGGTGCACGTGCACGAAATGGGTGCTCTCTCACCCTTCTGGGGTGCTGTGACCAGGTCCTTGGTGACGTCGTGGGCCCTTGCGGTCACGCTGCGGTACTGTCATCCGTGTGCACCAGTACGCCGGAAATCGTTGGATGAACGATGAGTCGACAGGTAAAGCCAGGGAGTAAGCCCTACCGTGCACAACTGCGCGACCGGCTGGCCGCGTTGGGTTTTCCCGAGGCGGCGATGCCGGCCAGGGTGGCGGAGAACCTGATCGTCGAATGCCGGATCCCGCCCCGGACCGCGTGGCGGCTCGCGTCCGAGCTCTCGCTCGACGTCGCGGCGCACCACTACAACGCCGTCACCGGCGATCCCAAGGCCGGCATGCGCGGCACCCGGATCTGGGAGTACGAGCAGTGGCCCGAACGCGGTGTCCGGCCCACCGTCGCGGCCCTGCGCGTGCTCGCGCAGGTGTACGGCACCGGCTGGAAGTCCCTGCTGGGGCTGCGTGACCTCGAGCAGCTGCCGGCCAAGGACCTGGCCGAGTACCACGCCGACGAGCCGGCGCTGGTGACCGCGGTCGCCGTGCCCGAGCACGACGTCCCGCCGGCTCGCAGCGCGGCGCCCCGCACCGAGCTGCGGCCGGAGGAGGACTTCGGCGCCGGCGCGCTCGACGACGCCATCCTGCTGACCAAGACCAACGTCGACGACGTCCAGCTCGACGACCTCTGGTCGGACCTCGACTTCCTCGGCAGCGCCTACACGCGCACCGCGCCCGACTCGATCCTCGGCCAGCTCGCCGTCATCGAGGAGCGGGCGTCGGCGCTGCTGAAGGGGCGCCAGCGGCCGAAGCAGACCCAGGACCTGCTCCTGGTCGGCGCGAAGTCCACCGCGATGATGGCGTGGATCGCCGGCGACCTCGGGCGGTACCGCCTTTCGCGCGAGCTCAACTCCGCGGCCTGGCTCTACACCCAGTACGCCGACGACTTCCTCGCCCGGCGCTGGGTGCGCACGTCGCAGGCGCGCGTGGCCTTCTGGTCGGGCAACGGCATCGAGTCCGCGAAGCTCGCCGCCGACGGGCTCAACTACCACGTCGGCGGCCGGCTGACGGACGCGCCGCTGATCCTCGCCGAGGCGCGCGGCTGGTCGTCGGTGCAGGCCGAGCAGCAGGTGCTGGACGCGATCGCGCGCTGGACCAGCATCGAGGACCCGGACCTGGGCGCGGGCGGCGAGGACCGGTTCTTCAACATCACGAAGGACCGCCGCCACTACATGGCCGGCACCTCGCTGCTTTCGGTCGGGCAGGCGTGCGCCGCGCTGCGCGAGTTCAGGACGGCCCGCGAGGCCTACGAAAAGCTGTCGCTGGAAAACCGCTGGGAGGCCATGGACCCCATGATCCGGATCGACACCGGCCGCGCGCACCTGCGGCTCGACGATCTCGACGGCGCGGCCGCCCAGCTGGAGCCCCTGCTCGCCACGGACGTGGCGAAGCAGCCGGACATGGTGCGTGCCATGCTCAAGGTCCTGGCCACCGAGCTGACCGGACCGCGCTGGCGCGCGGCCGCGACGGCCCGGAGCCTCGCCGAGGCTCTCCTGGACGCCCAAGCTTCGGCTCGGTCGTGACGGGCGACCCGACCCGGATGGAGGTGCCGCGGATGGCACCGGAGGGTTCCCCGCGCCCGCAGGACGCTCCCGTCGAGCCGGACTGGGCGTTCGAAGGCCATACCCGCCGCCACGTCGTGGTGGTCGCCGACCGGTTCGCGCGGTTCGCCCGCGGCGACCGGGTGCTGACCATTTCGGACCTGCTCGCCATGCTCACCGCCGGCGCGCCGGAGGTGGAAGGCTGCCACTGGGTCGTGCACGTCGGCCAGGGCATCGACGGGACCGACTGCGACCTGCTCGAAGCCGCGTGCGAGAAGAGCGAGGCGTCGGTGCGCCTCGCCGACCCGGCGGCGTTCCGGCAGTCCCTGGCGCACCCGGGGGTGGTCCACAAGGACCGGCCGGAGAACGTGCTGCTGGCGGGCGTGCACAGCCCGGTGGCCACGCACTGCCGGGCCGAGCTGCGCATCCACCGGGACAACGAGCTGATCCTCGACCACCACACCGGTGAGCACGTGCAGGGCATCGTGATCATCGAGGCGATGCGGCAGATCTGCATCGCGCAGTTCGAGACCGCGGTCCGCCCGCGCCTGGGCGCGCCCGCCTACGCGGGGGTGTGGAAGCGGATCGACCTGTCGTTCCAGGACTTCCTGTTCCCGCTGCCGGCCACGGTCGAGTCGCTGATCGAGGAGTCCGACCTCAGCCGCGACAGCAACCTCAAGTTCCGCGCCAGCACGGCGGTCCGCCAGCACGGGCGCACCGTCGCCACCGCCGGCATCGAGTACTCGATGATCGGGCAGGGGCGCATCGACACGCTGGAGCGCCGCAAGGCCGACCAGGCCACCCGCGCCTACCTGGACTGACCCGAAACCCACTCCGGAAGGGAAACCACACCACGATGTCCGAAGCGCAGCAGCAGGACCGCGCGGCGTCCTTCGCCCAGGGCCTCGAGCTCATCCGGCGGCTCGGCGGGGTCGAGCGGCCGGCCGTGCTGGACCTGTTCGCGAGCATCGGGGAAGCCGAGTTCGGCGAGCAGTGCGTCGGCTTCATCTACGGCGACGTCTACCACCGCCCCGGCCTGCCGCTGCCGGACCGGCAGCTGGCGACGGTCGCCGCGCTCACGGCGCTGGGCTACGCGGGCTCCCAGCTGCAGTTCCACGCCAAGGCCGCGCTCAACGTCGGCTGCACCCGCCGCCAGCTGGTCGAGACGGTCATCCACATCAGCTCGTTCGCCGGCTTCCCGGCGACCCTGAACGCGCTGGGCGAGCTGAAGGCGCTGTTCGAAACCCTGCCCGCGGACGAGACGCCGGCCGAGACCACCGACGTGCCGTGGGCGGGCATCGAAGACCGCTACGAGCGCGGGCTGGCCGCGATGAAGGCCGTCGACGGCGACGCGGGGGAGAAGGTCGCGGAGGCGCTGAAGGACATCGCCCCCGACCTGGCGACCTACATCATCGAGTTCACCTTCGGCGAGATCTACAGCCGGCCGCACCTGAGCCTGCGCCACCGCGAGATCGTCACGATCGCCGCGTGCGTCGCGCTGGGCACCGCGCTGCCGCAGCTTAAGGTGCACATCCACGGCCTGCTCAACGTCGGCGGCACCGAACAGGAGGCGGTGGAGACCGTGCTGCACCTGGCGTTCTACTGCGGCTTCCCGGCCGCGCTCAACGCCATCGCCGCCGCGCGGGAAGTGTTCGCGCAGCGGTGACCGGGCTGCGGAAGGTCCGCGTGGTCGCCCTCGACTGCGACGGCGTGCTGATCGACGACACGTACCTGGCCATGATCGCGCGGTTCGTCACCGACCACGGCGGGGTCTACGACGCCGCGGCGGAACGGGACGTCATCGGGCTGCGGGACATCGTCGTCGCCGAGAAGGTCACCCGGCTCTGCGGGCTCGACCAGCCGGCCGAAGAGACCCTGAAGCAGCTGTGGGCCGCCCGGCAGGACTACCTGGCCGAGCACCCCATCCGCGTCGCCGAGGGCGCGCGGGACTGCCTGGAGGCGCTCGGAAAGCTCGACGTCCGGCTCGTCTGCTACGGCGGGCGGACCCGGGAGCACACCTTCGACCGGCACCTCGGCGACCTCGTGGACCTGTTCGACCCCGAGGTGCCGTACGTGAGCATCAACGAGCACCGGCCGGGCGTCGAGCACATCACCCGGACCGTGCTCGGCGCCGGGTTCGACGAGATCGTGTTCGTCGACGACGTCAGTCGCGTGGCCGAGGACGCGCGCGTGCACGGCGCCGGGTTCATCGGGTTCCCGTCGAGCCCCGCTCACACGCGGCAGCGGGAGTTCATGGCCGCCGACGGCGTCCGGCACCTGCCGGGCTCGCTCGCCGAACTGACCCCGGAACTCGTGGAGATCGTCGACGCGGAGCTCGCGAGTTCGACACACTGGCCTCGTTGAGGAGTTCCCGCACCCTTGGAGCCGCTGTGAAGTATTTTTCCCTGCCGCGTCCCGGCGCCCAGCTCGTCCTGGGCGAGCGCGACACCCCCGAGCCCGGTCCCGGGCAGGTGCTGGTCCGGATGCGCGGGTGGGCGGTCAACGCCCGCGACCTGATGATCATCAAGGGCTTCTACCCGAAGCCGGTGAAGGCGGACGTCGTCCCGCTGTCCGACGGCGCGGGCGAGGTCGTCGCGGTGGGCGAGGGAGTGGCCGCCTGGTCCGCGGGTGACCGGGTCGCGGCGACGTACTTCCCGGACTGGCAGTCGGGCCCCGGCACGCCGCACAACACGGCGGACGACCTCGCCGGCACCCTCGACGGGGTGCTCGCCGAGTACGCCGTCTTCCCGGCGGACGCGCTGGTCGCCGTCCCCGCCCACCTCGACTACGCCGAAGCGGCGACCCTGCCCAGCGCCGGCGTAACGGCGTGGCGTGCGGTCGTCGAAGAGGGCCGGCTGGCACCGGGCCAGACCGTGCTCACCCTGGGCAGCGGGGGCCTGTCCACGTTCGCCCTGCAGTTCGCGGTGCTCGGGGGCGCCCGCGTCATCGCGACGTCCAGCTCCGACACGAAGCTGGAGCGGCTGCGCGCGCTCGGCGCCGCCGACACGCTCAACTACACGACGACGCCGGAGTGGGGCGCCGCCGTGGCCGAGCTGACCGGCGGCGGGGTCGACCACGTCGTCGACGTCGGGGGCGGCGGCACGATCGGCCAGTCGATGATCGCCGCGCGCTACGGTGGGCACGTCACCGTCGCCGGCGTCCTGACCCACGAAGGCGCGGCCGACCCGGTGCTCGTGCTGGTCAAGCAGCTCACCCTGCGCGGCCTCACCAACGCCTCCCGCGCGACGTTCCAGGCGATGAACCGGGCCATCGAGCAGTCCGGCCTGCGGCCCGTCGTCGACCGCCGGTTCGCCTTCGACGAGGTCGAGGACGCTCTCAAGCACCTCGAGTCCGGCGCGCACGTCGGCAAGGTCGTGCTGGAGAGCGCCTGAGGGCGCGGCCGCTGTCCCGCGGGTAAGTTTTGCCGGTCCGGCTGGGTATATCCGTACCTCCGGGGCGCGTTTCCGCAGGTAACCGCGGTTTGACCGGGCGAAAAAGTCCTCTTTCGGCAGGAATGGCGGCCGCGGGCCGCACCGGGGAGAGTGATAGTCACCGGGACAGCGCCCGAGCAGGCTGCGGCTGCTGGGAGCGACGTCCGGGTCTGGGGGCGCGGGGAGGGGGTTTCAACCGCCTGGGGGTGGGTTGAAACCCCCTTCCGGCCGACGCCGGTCCGCGCACCCCCGGACTCCTTCCTCACCGCGCCCCGTACGGCATGCGGATCGCTCTGAAGCCGCCTCGGCGAGGCCGAGGCTCCGTTGGCTCCCATGGCCGTGCGGCGACCCGCCTCGACGCGGCTGTGCCCCGCGCGGTCTGGCTTCGGCCCCGTGCTCATGCGGCTGCCCGTCCGTTCAGGTGGCCGAACGCCTCTGCACTATTTCCCGCTCAGCGGAAACCAGTTCACCCACCGTCGCAAATCGCGCGCGGATTTCGCTTTCCGTAATCATCCACAAAGGATTCCTGAACCGCCGTCCGAGACAGATCGTGTCCATTGTGTACCGAATCGGCGCTCACGCGGACGGAGTAACGTTGTGCGCCAAGCGGTATCACATATGTGAACGGCGATCACGTTTCTGAATTGTTATCAGGACTGCCTTGCCCGGTTTTTTCCGGCGTGTGAGTGTGGTCCCCGCTGGCTGGACTGAACCTATGAAAGAGGCGACCCGGCAATGACGCAGACGGCCCCGCCGCGGCATATCAGCCGAACCACGCTGTACTTCTTCGGCGCGCTCGGCGGCATCTTGTTCGGTTACGACCTCGGGGTGATCTCCGGGGTGCTCCCGTTCATCGGGAAAGCGTGGTCGCTGACCGCCTGGGACAAGGGTGTGATCACCGCCAGCCTCTCGGTCGGCGCGATCGTGGGCGCGCTGTTCTCCAGCCGCATCAACGAAGCCCTCGGACGGCGGCGCACCATCATGGTCGCCGCGGTGGTGGTCATCGTGGGCACGCTCGCGGCGAGCTCCTCGCCGACGTTCGCGCTGCTCGTGATCTCGCGGCTGGTGATCGGCCTGGGCATCGGGCTTTCGTCCTCGACGGTGCCGACCTACCTGTCGGAGCTCGCGCCGGCCCGGTTGCGCGGCGCCATGGGTGCGCTCAACCAGATCTTCATCGTGCTCGGCATCCTGATCGCGTTCCTGGTCAGCTACTGGCTCGGCCCGATCTCCGCGTGGCGCTGGATGTTCGCCGGCGCCATCGTGCCCGCCGCGATCCTGCTGGTCGGGCTGGCGTTCCTGCCGGAGACCCCGCGCTGGCTGCTCAAGAACGGCCAGGAGGAGGAAGCCCGGCGGGTCCTGGCGAGCGCGCACGGCAACTCCGTGAACCTCGACGAGGAGATCGAGACGATCCGCGACGTCATCCGGCTGGACACCGAGGCCAAGCCGCGGTTCCGCGAGCTGTTCTCCGGCTTCGTGCGTCCGATGATGGTCGTCGCCATCCTGCTCGCCGTCGGCCAGCAGTTCAGCGGGGTCAACGCGATCAACGCGTACTTCCCGACGATGCTGATCGGCCTCGGCTTCGCCACCCAGGCCGCGTTGCTGTCCGGCGTGCTGCTGGGTGTCACGAAGTTCTTGTTCACCGCATGGGTCGTGTTCGTCGTCGACCGCTGGGGCCGCAAGCCGCTGCTGCTCATCGGCAACGTGATCATGGTCGTGACGCTGGCGGCGGCCGGGCTCGTGGTGCTGAACGTCCACGACACCGGCACCCGCGGCATCCTGATGCTGGTGATGATGGTGCTGTACCTGGTCGGCTACGAGCTCGGCTGGGGCGCGGTCGTCTGGGTGATGATGGCCGAGGTGTTCCCACTGAAGTACCGCGCGGCCGGCATGGGCGTCAGCAGCGTCGTCCTCTGGGCGGCGACCGGCATCGTGAGCGCGGTCTTCCCGCTCATCTCCGCGGTGGGCTCGCTCGGCATCGGCGGCTCGATGTTCCTGTTCGCCGGGATCAACGTGGTGCTGTTCGTGCTCACCAAGTGGCTGGTCCCGGAGACCAAGGGGCGCAGCCTGGAGCAGATCGAGCTCGACCTGCGGGCGCGCCAGGGCGTGACCGCGAGCTGACCCCGGGGGGCCGGAACCGGCGGGACACGGATCTTCCGTGTCCCGCCGGTTCAGTGTGCGGGGGCGGTGACCAGGCCGAGCTTGCCGGCGAGCCGGCCGACCCACGCTTCGACCTCCTCTGGCGCCCGGTCCGGGAGCCCGAAGACGGTTTCGGTGACGCCGATCGAGTCCAGGTGTGCCAGGCGCTCCCGGTCCGGGCGTTCCCCGAGGGCGCAGACCCGCGGCGCCCCTTCGCGGCCTTCGTCGTGCCAGATCTGCTTGAGCAGGGCCAGATGCCCGTCCAGGTCGGTGTCGGCCGGGGTGGTGATCCAGCCGTCGGCGTGGCGCGCGATCCAGTGGAACGTCTTCTCCGTCGGACCCGCGCCGAGCAGTACCGGGATGTGCGGCTGGACCGGCTTCGGCCACGCCCAGCTGGGCCCGAAGGAGACGAACTCCCCGGCGTAGGCGGCTTCTTCCTCCGTCCACAGTGCACTCATCGCTTCGAGGTACTCGCGCAGCGCGGTGCGGCGGCGGTTGCCGGGCACCCTGTGGTCGGTCAGCTCGTCGACGTTCCAGCCGAACCCGGCGCCGAGCGTGACCCGCCCGCCGGAGAGGTGGTCCAGGCTCGCGATCGTCTTGGCCAGCGTGATCGGGTCGCTTTCGACGGGCAGCGCCACCGCGGTGGACAGCCGGATCCGCGACGTGACCGCGGCCGCCGTCGCCAGCGCGACCCACGGGTCGAGCGTGCGGCTGTAGCGGTCGTCGGGCAGGGAAGCGTCCCCGGTGCGCGGGTGCGGCGACTCGCGCTTCACCGGGATGTGCGTGTGCTCGGGCACGTAGAAGGTGGCGAACCCGGCGGCTTCGGCGGCGCGGGCCGCGGAAGCCGGGGTGATGCCTCGGTCGCTGGTGAACAGCACGATTCCGTAGTCCACGCGAGGAGCATATTAGAACGTGTTTCAGTTTTCAAGGCGGCCCGCCTTGCCGGGTTGTTGCCGGATTCGTCCCAGTCCGTGGACAGAGCAGTCCGCAAGATGGCGTGCCCGGGCCTCGGTCCGCTACCGTGGGTCACAGGTCGAGAGGCGCTGCAACGGACCCCGGGTCCGCCACGCTCGGCTGGCACGACCACCCAAGGGCGCCTCCCGACCGAGGGAGGCTGCCGGTGAACCCCAACACCCCGCGAGAGTCCGACGCCACCGCGCGCCTGCGCGAGCTGCTCGGCCGGCGGGTCGCGGTGCTCGACGGCGCCTGGGGAACGATGCTGCAGGGCGCCGGGCTGACCCCGGCCGACTACCGCGGCGACCGCTTCGGCGAGCACACCCACGACGTCACCGGGGACCCGGACCTGCTCAACCTCACCCGCCCGGACGTCATCCTCGACGTGCACCGCCAGTACCTGGCCGCGGGCGCGGACATCACCACGACGAACACCTTCACCGCCACCAGCATCGGCCAGGCCGACTACGGGCTGGAGCGCCACGTCCACGAGATGAACGTCCGCGGCGCGCAGCTCGCGCGCCAGGCCGCCGACGAAGCGGGCGGCCGGTTCGTCGCCGGGTCGATCGGCCCGCTGAACGTCACGCTCAGCCTGTCGCCCAAGGTCGACGACCCGGCGTACCGGGCCGTCACGTTCGAGCAGGTCAAGGCCGCGTACGCGGAGCAGATCGCCGGGCTCGCCGAGGGCGGCGTCGACCTGCTGATGATCGAGACGATCTTCGACACGCTCAACTGCAAGGCGGCCATCGCCGCGGCCCGCGACGTCGCGCCGCACCTGCCGCTGTGGATCTCGGTCACCATCGTCGACCTGAGCGGGCGGACGCTCTCGGGCCAGACCGTCGAGGCGTTCTGGAGCTCGATCGAGCACGCGAAGCCGCTGGTCGTCGGCGTCAACTGCTCGCTGGGCGCGGAAGAGATGCGCCCGCACGTCGAGGAGCTGTCGCGGCTCGCGGACACCTACGTCGCCTGTCACCCGAACGCCGGGCTGCCGAACGCCTTCGGCGGGTACGACCAGACGCCCGAGGAGACCGCCGGGCTGATCGGCGGCTTCGCCCGTGACGGCATGGTCAACCTCGTCGGCGGCTGCTGCGGCACGACCCCGGCCCACATCAGGAAGATCGCCGCCGCCGCGGAAGGCGTCACCCCGCGCGAGGTGCCCGCGCCGCGCACCCACACGCGGTTCAGCGGGCTGGAGCCGTTCGGCATCGGCGCCGACACCGGGTTCGTGATGATCGGCGAGCGCACCAACGTCACCGGCTCCAAGCGGTTCCGGCGGCTCATCGAGTCCGACGACCACCAGGCCGCCGTCGACGTCGCGCTCGAACAGGTCCGCGGCGGGGCGAACCTGCTCGACGTCAACATGGACGCCGACCTGCTCGACAGCGAGCAGGCGATGACGACCTTCCTCAACCTCATCGCCACCGAGCCCGAGGTCGCCCGCATCCCGGTGATGGTCGACAGCTCCAAGTGGACCGTGCTCGAAGCCGGCCTGCGCTGCATCCAGGGCAAGGGCGTCGTCAACTCGATCAGCCTCAAGGAGGGTGAGGAGCCGTTCCTCGCCCAGGCCCGCGTCATCCGCAACTACGGCGCCGGTGTGGTCGTGATGGCCTTCGACGAGCAGGGCCAGGCCGACACCGCCGACCGCAAGGTCGAGATCTGCGGCCGCGCGTACGACCTGCTGACGCAGCAGGCCGGTTTCGCGGGTGAGGACATCATCTTCGACCCGAACGTCCTCGCCGTCGCCACCGGCATCAGCGAGCACAACGGCTACGCGAAGGCGTTCATCGACGCGCTGCCCCGGATCAAGGAGCGCTGCCCGGGCGCCCGGACCAGCGGCGGCATCTCGAACCTCTCGTTCTCCTTCCGCGGCAACGACGTCGTCCGCGAGGCGATGCACTCGGCGTTCCTCTTCTACGCCGTGCAGGCCGGGCTCGACATGGGCATCGTCAACGCCGGCCAGCTCGCGGTCTACCAGGACATCCCGGCCGACCTGCTGGAGCTGGTCGAGGACGTGCTTTTCGACCGCCGCGAGGACGCCACCGACCGGCTGGTGAGCTTCGCCGAGAACGTCAAGGGCAGCGGCACCAAGCGGGTCGTCGACCTCTCCTGGCGGGAAGGCACTGTGCAGGAGCGGCTTTCGCACGCGCTCGTGCACGGGATCGTCGACTTCATCGAGGACGACACCGAAGAGGCGCGGCAGCAGCTGGCGCGGCCCCTCGAGGTGATCGAAGGCCCGCTGATGGACGGCATGAAGATCGTCGGCGACCTCTTCGGCTCCGGCAAGATGTTCCTGCCGCAGGTGGTCAAGAGCGCCCGCGTGATGAAGCGGTCGGTCGCCTACCTCGAGCCGTTCATGGAGGCCGAGAAGGAGGAGGCCCGGCTCGCGGGGCGCGCCGAGGTGTCCAACGGCCAGGGCAAGGTCGTGCTGGCCACGGTGAAGGGCGACGTCCACGACATCGGCAAGAACATCGTCGGCGTGGTGCTGGGCTGCAACAACTACGAGGTGATCGACCTCGGCGTGATGGTGCCCGCGGCGAAGATCCTCGACACCGCCGTCACCGAGGGCGCGGACGCGGTCGGGCTGTCCGGGCTGATCACGCCGTCGCTCGACGAGATGGTCTCGGTGGCCACCGAGATGCAGCGCCGCGGGCTGAAGCTGCCGCTGCTCATCGGCGGGGCCACGACGTCCCGCCAGCACACCGCGGTCCGGATCGCGCCCGCCTACGACAACGCGACGGTGCACGTGCTCGACGCGTCGCGCGTGGTCGGCGTCGTCTCCGACCTGCTGGACCCGGACCGGTCGATCGAGCTGGCCGAGCGGAACCGGGCCGACCAGGAGGTGCTGCGCGAGCAGCACGCGAACAAGCAGCGCCGCCCGATGCTGACCCTCGAGCAGGCGCGGGCGAACCCGGAGGAGGTGTCGTTCGACGACCTGCCGACCCCGGCCTTCACCGGCGTCCGGGTCGTCGAGCCGAGCATCACCGAGCTGCGCGAGATGGTCGACTGGCAGTTCCTGTTCCTGGCCTGGGAGCTCAAGGGCAAGTACCCGGCGATCCTGGAGCAGCCGGTCGCGCGGGAGCTGTTCGACGACGCCAACACGTTGCTGGACCAGATCATCGCCGACGGCAGCTTCACCGCGAAGGGCGCGTACGCGTACTGGCCGGCGCACCGCGAGGGTGACGACATCCTGCTCGACGGCGAGTTCGCCCACGTCGGCTTCCCGATGCTGCGCCAGCAGACGTCGAAGCCGCTGGACCGCGCGAACCGCTGCCTCGCCGACTACATCGCGCCCGCGGGTGACCACCTCGGCGGGTTCGCCGTGGCCATCCAGGGCGCCGAGAAGCTCGCCGCGAAGTACGAGGCCGAGCAGGACGACTACCGCGCGATCATGGTCAAGGCGCTGGCCGACCGGCTCGCCGAAGCTTTCGCCGAATACATCCACCTCAAGGCCCGCCGCGACTGGTTCGAGCCGGACGCCGACCCGCTGCTGGAAGACCTGCACGCGGAGCGGTTCCGCGGCATCCGCCCGGCGCTCGGGTACCCGGCCAGCCCCGACCACAGCCAGAAGCGCGAGCTGTTCGAGCTGCTGGAGGCGGACGAGCTGGGGATGGCGCTCACCGAGTCGTTCGCGATGACCCCGGCGGCGAGCGTGTCCGGGCTGATCTTCGCGCACCCGGACTCGAAGTACTTCACCGTCGGGCGGCTGAACCGCGACCAGATCGAGGACTACGCGCGGCGCAAGGGCGTCGAGGTGGCCGAGGTCGAGCAGTGGCTGCGGCCGAACCTGGCCTACGAGCCCGAGGCGTAGTCCTTCAGCGCGATGTCGGTGGCGAAGTTGTCGGTCGCCTTGAGCATCATGCGGAGCAGGAAGCGGGACTTGAACGTCCAGTCCCGCAGCTTGATCCGCAGCCGGGACGGCGGCGCGAGGAACGGGCCCGCGCTGCCGCGCTGGGAGATCTTGGCGTAGCCGCGGCACTGCTCTTCATACGCCGCGAAGGCGGTCCGGTGGTCGCCGCCGGCGGCCAGGAGCTCGCCGGCGAGCACGTACGCGCCGACGATCGCCAGGCCGGTGCCGAAGCCGCCGAGCGTGTTGCCGTACGCGGCGTCGCCGAGCAGGACCACGCGGCCGCGCGAGTAGTGGTCGATCGTGACGCGGGCGAGCGAGTCCAGGTAGAACTCGCGAGCCTGCGGGACCTTCGCGATCAGCTCGGGCACGCGCCAGCCGGCGCCGCGGTAGGCCTCGGCCACCAGCTTCCGCTGCTTCGCGACGTCCGTGCGGTCGTAGTCCAGCTCCGGCGAGGCGAACACGAAGAACGCCGACGCCTTCGGCCCGCCGACCGCGGTCATCCGGCCCGGCTCGTTGTACATCACCGCGTCGCCGTCGGCGACCTCTTCGCCCAGCTCGGCCAGCGCGTAGTAGTGGCCGAGGAAGCGGACGTAGTCCCGCTCCGGGCCGAAGGCCAGCCGCCGGACGTTCGAGTGGATGCCGTCCGCGCCGACCACCAGGTCGAACCGGCGCGGCGCGGCGTTGGCGAAGGTGACGTCCACGCCGTCGGGCGTCTCGACGAGCGCGGTGATGGTGTCCCCGAACAGGTACTCGCAGTGCTCGGCGGTGCGTTCGTAGAGGAGCTGAGCGAGGTCGCCGCGGCGGATCTCGATCTCGCCCCCGGTGAACTCGCCGGGGATCACCGCCTGGGCGCGGCCTTCGGCGTTGATGATCGTCTGGTCGGTTCCGCCGGTCTGGCGGGCCAGGACCTCGTCGAGGATGCCCATGCGCTCGAGCACGGTCCGGTGGGTGTCGCCCTTGAAGTCGACCGCCTGCCCGCCGGGCCGCACCGCGGGGGCGCGTTCGACGACGGTGACGGTGCAGCCGTAGCGGGTCAGCCAGTGGGCGAGGGCGGGGCCGGCGATGCTGGCGCCGGAGATGAGGACGGTGAGGTTCTTCATGCCCCGGAGCTTCTCGGGCGGCGCTGACCGTTCCCTGGCCGTCCGCTGACGGTCACCGTCGGCGTCCGGTGCGTGACTGTCGCGAATGGACGGCCGAGGACGGAAAATTCCCGGCCACCGGCGCGGGTTTCCCGTGTTGACCCGGTTCGGTTCCGGGGGGACCATCTTCGCCGGGGAGAGGGGGCGGGCAGTGCTGGACAGCGGAACCCGGCCGGCGCCGAGCGGTCTCGGAGAGCTGCTGGGCCACGGCGAACACGCGCTCGGCGTCGACGGTGACCTGCGCGCCGGCCGCGAGTGGTTCGACCGCGCGTACCGGGCCGCCGAGGCCGCGGCCGACGGCGCGGCGATGGCGCGCGCGGCGCTGGGCCTGGGCGGGCTGTGGGTCCACGAGCACCGCAGCGCGCCCGCGGCGGCGTTGCTGCAGGCGCGGCTGCGCAGTGCCCGTGCGGCGGTGGAACCCGGTTCGTCGCTGGCTCTGCGGCTCAAGGCCCGGATCGCCGGCGAAGCCGACTACGTGGCGGGGGAGAGCAACCGGATCCTCGCCGTGCTGGAGGAGGCCAAGCGCGCGGGTGACCCGGTGGCCTGGGCCGAGACCGCAAGCATCGCCCACCACTGCCTGCTCGGGCCCGACCACGGCGGGCAGCGCCGCGCGCTCGCGCAGGAGCTGATCACCGAAGGCTTCCGGACCTCGCGGCGCAGCGATCTGCTGATGGGCCTGCTCTGGCGCACGGTCGACCTCTTCCTCGACGGCGACCCGCACGCCCGCCGCGGCCTCGCCGACCTGCGCGGGCAGCTGGCCGAGCGGGACCATCTCGCGGTCGGGTTCGTGCTCGACGCCGTCGACGTCATGCTCACCATCCGCGCGGGTGACTTCGCCGGGGCCGGAGCGCGGGCCGCCGCCTGCGCCGAACGCGGCGAGCGGGCCGGCGACGCGGACGCGCCCGCCTGGTACGCGGCGCAGCTGGTCGCCATCCGCTGGTACCAGGGCCGGATCGCGGAGCTGGCGCCGGCGCTGCGGGAGACGGCGAACTCGCCCACGCTGAGCGCGGTCGACAACGCGCCGGTCGCCGCGCTGGCCGTGGCCGCCGCGGCGGGGGGAGACCATCGTGAGGCCGCCGGCGCGCTGGCCCGGCTGCGCGGGCGTGACCTTGCGCTGTTGCCGCGGTCGAGCAGCTGGCTGGTGGCGATGTACGGCATCGTCGAGTCCGCGTGCCTGCTCTCGGACGTCGAGTCGGCGCTCGCCGCGTACGCGCTGCTGACCCCGTTCGCGCGGCTGCCGATGACGGCCAGCCTGGGCGTCGCGTGTTTCGGCTCGGTGCAGCACGCGCTCGGCGTGGCGATGCTGACCGCCGGGGAGGCCGAACGCGCGGCCGGGCACTTCCGGGCCGCGGTGCGGGACAACCTGGCCCTGGCGCACTGGCCGGCCGCGGCCCTCTCCCGCGCCCGGCTCGCGCAGGCGCTGGCGCTGCTGCCGGGGTCGGCGGGCGCCGAGCGCGAGCGGGCCGCGGCGGTGAAGGAAGCGGCGGAGCTCGGCATGGTCCTGCCCGACGCGCCCGCGCGACCGGCCGCCGGGCGCGTCACCTGCCACCGGCACGGCAAGCACTGGCTGGTGAGCCTCGGCGCCCGGTCGGTGCTCGTCGAGCACAGCGTCGGCATGGGTTACCTCGCGACCCTGCTGGAGTACCCGGGCCACGAGCTGCCGGCCGTCGAGCTGGCCGCCGGGCCCGGCGTGCGGCCCGCCGCGACGTCCGCGCAGCCGGTGCTCGACCCGGCCGCCACCAGCCACTACCGCCGGTGGCTGGCCACCCTGGAGGCCGAGCTCGACGAGCACGAGGCCAACCACGACGACGGCCGTGCCGAGCGGGTGCGGACCGAACGCGACTGGCTGCTCGGCGAGCTGTCCGCCGCCGCTGGCCTGGCCGGCCGGGTGCGGGAGTTCGCCGGGGCCGAGGAGAAGGCCCGGATCGCCGTGGGCAAGGCGATCCGGCGGGCGCTGACCCGCATCGCCGCCGCGGACGCGGTGATCGGCGACGTCCTGCGCGACGGCGTCCGCACCGGGACCCGCTGCTGCTACCGCCCTGGCTGAGGGTGCCTACTCCACGGCGCCGTTCCGGGTCAGCAGCGTCTGGTACCAGGCGTCGTACGGGTGGTTCGTCGCCGGGTAGCTCGCCAGCGGTGTGGTCGCCTGGCTCGCGGAGTCGAAGTCCCAGCCGCGGACCAGCTTGCCGGAGCCGCGGGCCGCGGTGATGAACGCCGACTCCGTCGCGGGCGCGCCGTAGAACAGTGCGCCCTGCTGGAGCTCCGCGCTGTCCCCCTTCTGAAACTCGTCGAACGCGACCTGCCGGTAGCGGATCCGGTCACCGGTGACGCTCGCGGTGTCCACGCGCAGGGTGTTCGACGGCGTCGGGCCGTCCGCACCCGTCCACACCTTCACCCGCCGGCTGCCGTTCGTGGCGACGTCCTTGGCGAACCGTGCGTCGGAGGTCTTGGTGTTGCCGGTCCACGAGACCGTCGTGCCCGCCAGGGTGCCGTTCCAGGCCCAGTTCTGGGTGTTGCTCTGGCTCTGGTGGATCTCACGCAGGCGGGTGCCGTCGGTGAACGCGACGGTCGGCAGCACGCCGTTGTCGTACTGCCGGCTCGCCTGCCAGGTGATCTCGCCGTCCGAGCCGAGCTTGCCGACGTGCGACCAGAGCGTCGACGCGCTCGGGGACTGGTGCACCTCGACGAGGTCGCCGTTGTCGTTCAGCGCGACGGCCGGCGTCTGGCCGTTGTCGTACTTCCCGTGCCGCAGCCAGGTGACCCGCCCGTCCGCGCCGTACGTGCCGGTCCAGTACCAGAGCGCGCCGGCGCCCGAGTCGTGCACCTCGACGAGCTGGCCGCGGCCGTTGAGCGCGACCGCGGGGTGGGAACCGACGTCGCGCTTGTACTCGGCGCGCGTCCCGGCGTCGCCGGACAGCAGCGGCAGCACCCGCCCGCGCAGCGCGTCGACCGTCGGCTGACCCGCCGGGTAGTCCTGCGCCCGCAGCAGCCGGCCGCCGAACACCGACTCCAGCTCCTGGTTGACGGCGGTGAGGTTGCCGGCCGCGTAGGAGGAGTTGTCGGTCAGGTTGTCCTTGAGGTCGAGCATCACCACGATCGGCGCGGCCGCCGGGTGCGCCGCCGACCACGAGTTCACCGTGGCCAGCCAGTCGCGCAGGTTGTTCGACGCCGGGTTGCCGCCGCTGTGGTCCACGGCGTTGCCGGGCGAGTCGTGGCCGACGCCGTAGTCGTGGTTCGTCGCGTAGCCGTTGTCGTGCACGTCGAGCTCGATGAACCGGACGCCGTGGTCGAGCTGGTAGGCGATCGAGCTCTTCGCGCCGTCGACGTTGCCCGAGTAGCTGTTGTGGGTGGCCCGGAACACCGAACCGGTGAAGGGCGGGCTCGCGGCCTCGGCCGTGCCGGCGGTGAGCAGCGCGGCGGCGGTGATCGCGGAGACGGCCAGTGCGGGCAGTCGGGTCATCCTCGGGTCCTCACGTCGGCGAACGGGACTCGCCCCATCCTGGCCGCCCGAGCGGGACGCTGTCTCGAACTCCGGTGGAACGTCGTGGAACGGCCGTGGAACGCCCAGGAGGTGACAACCGGTTTTTCGAGGGAGGAAAACACCATGACCCACACCGGCGAACCCGGGGCGGCCCAGCCGCCGGCCGCGCCCAAGAAGTCGAAGCGGCGCCAGAAGATCGTGCTCACCGTGTTCCTGGTCGTCGTCGCCGCGATCCTCGCCCTGGTCTGGGTGGCTACCCGGGACAACGGCGAGAACGCGCAAGCCGGCAACTGCGTCACCGAAAGCGGCGAGAACTACGTGAAGATCGTCGACTGCGGCGCGGCGAACGCGACGCTGAAGGTCGTCGCGCGGATCGAAGACAAGACGCAGACGGAAGCGCAGGTCAGCGCCTGCACCGCCTACCCGGACGCGGACCAGGTGTTCTGGGAGGGCAAGGAGGGCCAGACCGGCGTGGTGCTCTGCCTGGCGAAGACCGGCAAATAACCCGTGGCGGCCGGGAAGTTCTCGTTCACCGGGTCCGGCGGGCTCCGGGTCTCCAGCGGCGGGCGCACACTCGCCGCGGCGGGGGACGTGATCGTGATCGGGGACCGGGTCTTCCGGCTGTCCGAGGTCGACCGGGTCGCCTACGCGGCGGCGGCCCGGCCGCGCCAGGCCAGCTACGCGCTCGGCCTGGCCGCGGGCCCGGTGCGCGGCCGCTTCGTCTTCGACGCGTTCGGCCGGGGCGGCGAACTGGACGACGCGCGCGAGACCTGGCGGCGGCTGGTCGAACTGGTCGAATGCGCGGCCTGCCCACGGATCGCCGTCGCCGCGGCCGCCGCGATCACCGCCGGCGCCACCGCCCGGTTCGGCCGGCGCCCGCGGATCGACGCCGACGCCGAGGGCCTGCGGCGCTGCCGGTGGTCCGGGAAGAAGGTGCCGTGGGCGGCGGTGCTCGGCACGGACCTGCGCGCGGGACAGGTGCGCGTGTGGACCGGCGACCCGGAGCCGGCACTGGCCACCGGGATGGGCGGCTGGAACGCCGTCGTCCTGCCACGGGTCGCCGGAATCATGCTCGGGCGGGAAAAAGAATCACCGGGAAATCAATGATCACGATTTCCCGTTAATGGGCGGTAAATGCTCACGGAATGAAAGATCGAATGTCTGTTCTGTCGTGTTCGCCGCGCCATTCGGCGATTAATGCGAAATTGCCGCGCGGATCCGGTACTCCACCGGGCCGTGCGTGGTCATTATCCGTGGAACAGGTGTGCGCGGACACCGGAAAGCCGCGAGGCACGGGGAGGCAGTGGGTGTGGGGACGAACTGGCCGCTGGTCGGCCGCGACGAAGAACTGACGGCGGCGCGCCGGGCGCTGGCCGACGCGGAGGTGTGCGGCCTGCTGCTGACCGGGCGCGCCGGCGCCGGCAAGACCCGGCTGGCCAAGGTGCTGCTCGCCGAACTGGCCGCCGGGGGCGCGCGCACGCATTGGGTGCGCGCGATGTCGTCGGCCTCGACGATTCCCTTCGGCGCGTTCGCGCACCTGCTGCCCGGGGGCACGGAAGGCCCGGCGGACCGCGCGCACCGGCTCAACCAGGTCGCCGGCCACCTCACCCGCGGCGCCGAGGGACACCGGCTCGTGCTGTGCGTCGACGACGCGCACCTGCTCGACGACCTGTCGGCGACCCTGGTGCACCAGCTGGCCGCGACGGCGTCGGCGTTCGTGATCGTGATCGCGCCGCACGGCGTGAGCGTGCCCGACCCGGTGTTCGCGCTCTGGAAGGACCGCGTCGCCGAGCGGCTCGACGTCCGGGAGCTCACCCGGCCGCAGACCACCGAGCTGATCACCGCCGCGCTGGGCGGCCGCCTCGACGACGGCGCCGAGCACCGGCTCTGGCACCTGACCCTGGGGAACCCGCTCTTCCTGCGGGAGCTCGTGCAGGGCGGGCTCGACAGCGGCGAGCTGTCGGCCCGGGACGGCGTGTGGCGGTGGAGCGGCGCGCTCCGGGCGACCCCGCGGCTGGTCGAGCTGATCGAGACCCGCACCGACCGGGTCGACGCCGACGAACGGCGGCTGCTGGAGCTGCTCGCCTTCGGGGAGCCGCTGGGCAGCGAGCCCCTCGTGCGCCTCGGCGCCGGGCGGGTCCTCGCCACCACCGAGCAGGCCGGGCTGGTCGTCTCGGAACGCACCGGCCGGCGGCTGAACGTGCGGCTCGCGCACCCGCTGTACGCCGAGGTGATCCGGCGCCGGACGTCACCGCTGCGCCAGCGTGACACCTACCGGATCCTCGCGCAGACCCTGGACCTCACCGGCGCCCGGCGCGCCGAGGACAAACCGCGGCTGGTGCGGTGGCGCCTGGCCGCCGGGCTGCCGACCGACCCGCAGCTGGTCCGGGCCGCGGCGGAGACGTTGCTGCGCAAGGACTTCCCGCAGGCGGAACAGCTGGCGGCAGAGGCCGTCCGGATGGGGGGCGGGTTCGGGGCGAAGTTCCTGCTCGCCCAGGTCCGGGTGGCCGGCGGCCGCCACGCCGACGCCGACGCGCTGCTGGCCGAGCTGGCCGGCGAGACGGTGTCGGACGCGCAGCACGCCCGCGTCGCCGCGACCCGGGCGCTGAACCTGGCGTTCGGGCTCGGCCGCGCGCCGGCGGCCGAAGCCGTGCTGGACACCGCGGAGACCGGGGTGTCCGGGACCGCGGACGACCTGGTGACCGCCCGGGCGGCGCTGCGGGCGGCCGCGGGTGAGCCGCGGACCGCGCTCGACCTGCTCGGGCCGGTGCTGGACCGCAACCGCCGCGGCGATCCGCTCCGGCTCGCGGCGCTGGTGGTCGCGGCGGACGCCCTCTCCGAATGCGGACGCACCGAGGCGTGCCTCGGCGTCGTCGAAGAGGGAATGGCCGTGGCTTCGCGGATTTCGGACGCTTGTGCGCCCGGGGCGAGGGTCCGGCTGGAGCACGCGCGGATCGTCGCGCTGTGCCGGGCGGGACGGCTCGAAGAGGCTGAGGACCTGGCCGGGGAGGGCTACCGGGACGCGGTCGGGGACCGCTGGGGCCCGGCGCTGGCCGGCGCGGCGGCGTCGCTGGGCACGGTGGCGCTGGCGTACGGGAACATCCGGGCCGCGATCCGCTGGTTGCGGGAGGCGTTGGCGGCCGAGGAGCACGACCAGCCGCACGCGTTCCGGCCGGCGGTCGTGGCGGCCCTGGCCCGAGCGACGGCGATGGCCGGCCGCGCCGAGGAGGTGCCCGGCCTGCCCGCGGATCCTCTCGGCGGGTGGAGCCGCGCCTGGCTGGCCGCCGCGCGAGGCGAGCTGTCGCGCGCAGGGGAGCTGGCCGCCGAAGCCGCGGCGACGGCGGAGGTGGCGGGCCGGCTCGCGGTGGCCGCCGAGATCCGCCACGACCTGGTCCGCTTCGGCGCGGGTTCGGACTCCTTCGGCTCCCCGGGCGGCACTTTGGGGGCGCTCTACTCCGCGCACGCGCGGGCAGCGTCCGCGACGGAACTGGACGAGGTGGCAACGGGTTTCGCCGACACGGGCGCACGCCTGCTGGCCGCGGAGGCATCGGCCGAGGCGGCCCGAGCCCACCGCGCGGCGGGCAAGCTCGGCAGCGCAGCGATATCGGCCAACCGCGCGCGGGCATGGCTGGCATCCTGCGAGGACGCCGCGACACCGGCGTTGGCCCTGTTGGACACACCGCTCGACCTCACGGTCCGCGAGCTGGAGATCGCCCGCCTGGTGGCCACGGGCCTGACCAGCCGCGCGGTCGCGGACCGGCTCGTGGTTTCGGTGCGGACGGTCGACAACGTCCTGCACGGCGTCTACGCGAAGCTGGGTATTTCCGGCCGCCGCGAGCTCGCTTCGGTGGTGGGCCGCCCGGAGGGGAGTAGTCCCGGCGACGGTCCTTAGGTAGCCCGCGCCGGCCGCGGCCGCGAAGCCGAGTAGCGCGCTACTCATGACCGGAGGGGCTCGCGGCCCAAGACTGGATGACACCGGAGGGGCATCGGCTTCACCGATCCGAAGAGCAGGAGTGCACACGATGACGACTTCATCGGGCGACGTTTTCCAGAACGAGCAAGGAGCCGGTGGCCACGGTGGCAACCAGTTCAACGAGCAGGCTTCGGCCGGTCACCACGGTGACGTGTTCCAGAACGAGCAGGGCTCGGGCGGTCACGGCGGCAACCAGTTCAACGAGCAGGCTTCGACCGGTGGCAGCGGCAGCATCTTCCAGAACGAGCAGGGTTCCGGCGGTCACGGTGGGAACCAGTTCAACGAGCAGGCTTCGACTGGTGGTGGTCGTGGGGACATCTTCCAGAACGAGCAGGGCTCGGGTGGTCACGGCGGGAATCAGTTCAACGAGCAGGCTTCGACTGGTGGTGGTCGTGGGGACATCTTCCAGAACGAGCAGGGCTCGGGTGGTCACGGCGGGAACCAGTTCAACGAGCAGGCTTCGACTGGTGGTGGTCGCGGGGACATCTTCCAGAACGAGCAGGGCTCCGGTGGTCACGGTGGCAACCAGTTCAACGAGCAGGCTTCGACTGGCGGTGGTCGCGGCGACATCTTCCAGAACCAGCAGGGCTCCGGTCACGGCGGGAACCAGTTCAACGAGCAGGCCTCGACCGGTGGCAGCGGCAGCATCTTCCAGAACCAGCAGGGCTCCGGTCACGGCGGCAACCAGTTCAACGAGCAGGCCTCGACCGGCGGCCACGGCAACATCTTCCAGAACGAACAAGGCGCCGGCGGCGGGAACCAGTTCAACGAACAGGCCGCCACGGGCGGCCACGGCAACATCTTCCAGAACGAGCAGGGCGCGAGCGGCCACCAGTTCAACGAGCAGGCGTCCACCGGGCACCACGAGAGCCACGAGCACGACCACCACCGCCACGACGAGCACCACCAGGAGCACCACGCCGACCACCACCACGACGTCGAGCACTACTGAGCAGACATCCGGTCAGGACTGAGGAGCGGTCATGCAGGAGCCGAGCGGCGGGGGAGCCATCGCCCTCGACACACTCGACCTCGCGGTCAAGGGGGCGCGGGCCTACGGGCGGGACGATCTCGTCCGCAGGCTCACCGACGCCCGGCGCCTGCTGTCCGAACCGGACGTCACCGTCTACGTCGTCGGGGAGTTCAAGCAGGGCAAGAGCTCGCTCATCAACGCCCTGCTGACCGCCAAGATCTGCCCGGTCGACGACGACATCGCGACCGCGGTGCCGACCGTCGTCCGGTTCGCGCCGGAGTCCGGGGCTCTGGCGACCTACGAGCCGGCCGATCCGTCGTCGCCGCCGTGGACCGAGCGGATCTCCCTCGACGACCTTCCTTCGCACGTCAGTGAAGCCGGGAACCCGGGGAACGTCCGGAAGCTCAAGTCCGTCACCGCGTCGATCAGCCGCCAGCTGCTTTCCGGTGGGCTGGTGCTGGTCGACACCCCCGGTGTCGGCGGGCTCGGCTCGCTGCACAACGCCGTCACCGTCAGCTCGCTGCCGCGGGCGCACGCCGTCCTCTTCCTCTCCGACGCCTCGCAGGAGCTGACCGGCGCCGAGCTGCGGTTCCTCCGGACGGTCAAGGAGCTCTGCCCGAGCGTCTTCTTCGTCCTCACCAAGATCGACCTCCACCCGCAGTGGCGGCGGATCCTCGAGCTCAACGCCGGCCACCTCGAAGCCTGCGGGATCACCCTCGACACCGTCGCGGTCTCCTCGGAGCTGCGGACCGTCGCGGCCCGCTCGGCCGACCAGGCGATGAACGTCGAGTCCGGCTTCCCGCAGCTGGTCAAGCGCCTGCAGGGAGTCGTCGGGGACGCCGAGCGGTCCGCGCTGAACGCCGTCGGGCTGCACGTCGGGTCCGCCGTCGGGCAGCTGCACGCCGCCCTGCGCGCCCGCCGGACCTCGCTCGCCCACCCCGGGCAGTCCGCCGCCCTCGTCAGCGAGCTCGGCCGGGTCAACGACCGGGTCGACGCCCTGCGCAGCCAGTCCGCGAAGTGGCAGCAGCTGCTCTTCGACGGCTTCGCCGACATTTCGTCCGATGTGGACTACGACCTGCGCGCCCGCTCGCGCGGGGTGCTGCACGAGGCCGAAGAGGCCATCGAGGACGGCGATCCCGCCAAGAACTGGGACGAGTTCGAGAAGTGGCTGCGGCAGCGCCTGGCGAACGAGACGCTCGAGAACTACGCGACGTTCGTCAGGCAGGCCCGTCACCTCGCCACCCGCGTCGCCGAGCACTTCGAGCTCGCGGAGTCGCAGGCCGTGCTGCCACGTGAAGTCCAGGCGCCGGTGAAGGTAGTCGAGGAGATCGACATCGACTCGTCGTTCACCGGGGTCAAGACCCGCGGCGCCACCGGGATGGCCGCGTTCCAGAAGGCCTACAGCGGTTTCCTGATGTTCTCGATGCTGACGAAGATGGCCGCGCTCGCCATCCCGACCCCGTTCGGCGTCGCCGCCGGCCTGCTCATGGGCCGCTCCGGGTTCGTCGACGAACGCAAGCGGCAGCTGGAGAAACGCCGCGGCCTGGCCAAGACCGCGGTGCGCCGGTTCGTCGACGAGTTCAACCTGCAGGTCGGCAAGGACTCCCGCGACGCGATGCGGACCGTCCAGCGAGAGCTCCGCGACGCCTACAGCGCGCGGGTCGAAGAACTGCAGCGGTCCCTGACCGAAGCGCTGGCCGCGGCCAAGAAGGCCGTCCTCGACGACGAGTCCGAGGCGGGCGAGCTCAAGCGGCTGGAGGCCGACATCGAAGCCCTCGAGGTGCTCGCGCGCCGCGCCGACGAGCTCACCCTGCGCAGCGCGCCGCAGTCCCGGCCGGTTCCGGCGGTGACCCGATGACCACGCTCTACCTCCAGGTCCGTGGGTTCGTCGCCCGCGCCTGCGCCGGGTACGCCGGCACCCCCGCCGAGCCGATGCTGCGGCAGATCGCCGGCCGGCTCGCCGAACCGCTGCGCGTCGCCATCGCCGGGCGGGTCAAGGCCGGGAAGTCCACGCTGCTCAACGCGCTCGTCGGCCAGGAGCTGGCGGCGACGGACGCGGGCGAGTGCACCCGTGTCGTCACCTGGTACCGCAACGGCCCGACCTACCGGATCATGCTGCACCCGGTGCGCGGAATGCCGCGCCAGCTGCCGTTCGGGCGCCTGTCCGGCACGCTCGGCCTCGAGCTGGGCCTGCCGCCCGGCGACGTCGACCGGCTCGTCCTCGACTGGCCGTCGCCCGCCCTGCGGGTGATGACGCTGATCGACACGCCCGGGCTCGGCTCGGCGCGCCCGGCGGTGTCGACGCGCACCGAGGTCGCGCTGGTCCCCGAGGGCGACGGCGTCGGCACGGCGGACGCGGTGATCTACCTGATGCGCCACGTCCACGGCGACGACGTCCGGTTCCTGGAGGCTTTCCACGACGACCCCGCCCAGCGGCGCCCGGTGAACACCATCGGCGTGCTGGCCCGGGCCGACGAGGTCGGGCACGCCCGGGTGGACGCGCTGGACTCGGCGGCGAAGATCGCCGGCCGGTACGCCCGCGACTCGCGGGTCCGCGGGCTCTGCCAGACCGTCGTGCCGGTCGCCGGCCTGCTGGCCAGCTCGGCCGCGACGCTGAAGGAGTCGGAGTACCGCGCGTTCCGGGTGCTGGCCGCCGCGCCGGAGGCCGAGGTGGCCGGGCTGCTGACGTCGGCCGACCGGTTCGCCCGCGGGGAGTCCGAAGTGGACGTTCCGGCCGCCGAACGCGCCGAGCTGCTGGCCCGCTACGGCCTCTTCGGCGTCCGGCTGTCGGTCGAGCTGACCCGCGGGGGCCTGGTGACCGGCGCGCGGGCGCTGTCGGGGGAGCTGCTGGCCCGCAGTGGCCTGCACGGCCTGCGCTCGCTGCTGATCACGCAGTTCGCCGCCCGGGCCGACGTGCTCAAGGCGCGGTCGGCGCTGCAGGCGGCGGAGCTCGTGCTGCGCGCCTTCCCGGACCGCACCGGCGGCCTGCTGCACGAGTGGGAGCGGATCGTCGCCGGCGCCCACGAGTTCGCCGAGATCCAGCTGATCGACTCGATCCGGCTCGGCGTGGTCCTGTTCACCACCGACGAGGCTCGCGACGCGGAACGGCTGCTCGGCGCGGCCGGGGTGGACGCGGCGAGCCGGCTGAACCTGCCGGGGAACGCGGGCCGCGCCGCGGTCCGGCAGGCGCTCGGCGCGCAGCTGCTGAGGTGGCAGCGGCGCGCCGAGCACCCCGCGTCGCCGCGTGACGTGCGCGAGGCCGCCCGCGTCCTGGTCCGCACCTGCGAAGGAATCCTGCTCAGCGAAGCCCGGGCGGAGGTCTTGTCGTGACCGAACTGCCGAAGAAGATCAAGCGGGCGGCGACGGCCGTTGCCGGCGCCGTCGCCTCCGAAGTCGCCGGCAACCTGCTGACGCCGGGCGGAAGCCAGCCGCCCCCACCACCCCCGCCGCAGCCGGAACCGGCCGCCGCGGAGGCCGCCCAGGACAGCGGTCACGAGTACGTGCCGCACGTCGAGACCAGCACCGTCACCCGCGGTGAGAACGGCTCCGTCGAGGCGCAGACCGGCACGGTCTGGCACCCGGAGACCACCGAGGGCACGCCGCTGGCGGACCTGCCGACCGTCGAGGAGTTCGAGCAGATCGACGTCCGCGAGGACGAGTTCGGCAACTTCGTCATCGACGCGACCGAGCGGTTCGTGGTGCACAACCACGGCCTCGACGAGGTGTACGTCGACCACCAGCACCTCGTCGTGCCCGGCGACGGGACCCCCGGCGACACGGACATCGACATCGTCCAGGACGCCGACGTCGTGATCCACGAGAACCCCGACGGCACGATCACCGTGGAGCACCAGGGTTCGCTGACCTACGAGCTGACCCCCGACGCGCCGGGGCACGGCGACATCGAGGTGTTCCAGGAGGAGACCGTCGTGCTCGACGAGGCCGAGACCGGCCCGCCGGGGATCGAGGTCGAGGTCGGCGTGGACGAGCAGGCGAGGGCCGAGGACCCCTTCGGCGAGCCGGCCGGGCCGGCCATCCACCAGACCGAGGTGATCACCGACAAGGCCCGCGGCACCACCGTGACCGCGTCGGTCACCGCCCCGGCGCCGTCGCTGCCCGGGCCACCGGCGCCGCCGGTCGTCACCTTCGCCCGCCAGCCGTCCACAGTGGACACCGCGCCGGCGGCGGTCGAGACGACGATGGCGGCGTCGGCCACGCTCGCCGAGCACCCGGCGCCGCGGCACAGCTTCGCGACCGAACGCGAACCGGCGCACCACGACGCCGGCGAGGTGACCGGCTCGCGCCCGCCCGCGGCGGAGAAGCACCCGTTCGAGCCGCCCCGGCACCACGAGCCGGAAACACCGGACGAGCACCCGACTTTTGACCACGCGCACACCGCCGGCGGAGGCTGACATGGGTTACGGACTGGGCATCGACCTCGGCACGACCTTCACGGCCGCCGCCGTCGACAGTGCCGGCCACGTCGAAATGGTGTCGCTCGGCGACCGCACCGCGGCGATCCCGTCGGTGGTGCTGCTGCGCGCCGACGGCGGGGTGCTGGCCGGGGACGCGGCGAGCCGGCGGGCGGCCGTCGAGCCGGACCGCGTGGCGCGGGAGTTCAAGCGGCGCCTCGGCGACCCGACACCGGTGCTGCTGGGCGGCGCGCCGCACTCGGTGGCGTCGCTGATGGCGCACCTGCTCGGGTACGTCGTGCGGACGGTCGCCGGGCAGCAGGGCGGCCGGCCCGACCGGATCACGCTCACCCACCCGGCGAACTGGGGGCCGTACAAGCGCGAGCTGTTCGAGCAGGTGCCCCGGCTGACCGGGATCGACCGCGTCGGGCTGATCACCGAGCCGGAGGCCGCGGCGGCCCACTACGCCGCCCAGGAACGGCTGGAGGACGGCGCCGTCGTCGCGGTCTACGACCTCGGCGGCGGCACCTTCGACGCGACCGTGCTGCGCAAGCACGGCGGCGGCTTCGAGATCCTCGGCACCCCGGAAGGGATCGAGGGGCTCGGCGGCGTCGACTTCGACGAAGCCGTGTTCGGGCACGTCGACCGCGCGCTCGACGGGAAGCTGTCGCAGATCGACCCCGACGACGCCGGCGCGGTGGCCGCGGTCGTCCGGCTGCGCCAGGAGTGCGTGCTGGCCAAGGAAGCCCTGTCCGCCGACACCGAGACCGCCGTCCCGGTGCTGCTGCCGTCGGTGCAGACCGAGGTGCGGCTGACCCGCGGCGAGTTCGAGGAGATGGTCCGCCCGTCGATCACCGCGACGATCGGGTCGCTGCACCGGGCGCTGCGCTCGGCGAACCTCCGGCCGGCCGACCTCGGCGCGGTGCTGCTGGTCGGCGGCTCGTCACGGATCCCGCTGGTGTCGCAGCTCGTGTCGGCCGAGCTCGGCCGGCCGACCGCGGTCGACATCCACCCGAAGTACGGCGTCGCGCTCGGCGCCGCGGCACTGGCGTCCGGGCGGTCCGGGCTGGTGCAGGCGACGCGGTCGCAGCCGGCGCTCCGGCCGGTGCCGCCGCCGCCCGACGTCGTCCGCGTGCCGGCGCCGCGGGAGGAGACGCGCGAGATGGCCACGCCGGGGTTCGGCGCGGGTGCGCCGCCGCCGTCGCTCGGGCGCGGCAAGTCCGGCACCGCGAGCCCCGGGCGGCGGGCTTCCCGCCGGGGCGTGGTGGTCGGCCTGTGCGCGGTCGCGGTCGTCGCGATCGGCGGGGTGGCCGTCGCGGTGAGCAGCTCGGGCGGAACGCCGTCCGGGACGACCCCGCCGGCGTCGAGCTCCGCGACCGAGACGCCGACGCTGGTGACCCTGCCGTCGCCGGAGGACTCGCAGCCGGCGCAGGTGACGGTCGTGCCCCAGCACACGAACCCGCCGGCCACGACCCGGCGCAAGACCCCGCCGCGGACGACGACGCCGACCCGCACGACCACCCCGACCACGACCACCACGCCGACGACCTCGACGAGCGCGAAGCCCACGACCTGAGCCCCGGTCGGTGATCTCGGCGGTGTTCGTCCGGCCGCTGCGGCCGTGGTGGTCGCGACGGCGATGACGCGCTGCGCCGGTAGCCTCGCGGACATGGTGGCAGAGCACGTGATCGTGACGTCGACGACCGATTCCGAAGCGGCGGCCCGGGAACTGGCCGCCGCGGCGGTGGCGGAACGGCTGGGGGCGTGCGCGCAGATCGTTGGCCCGGTGACCAGCGTCTACCGCTGGGAGGGTGCGGTCCGCAGCGACCAGGAGTGGCGCGTCGAGATCAAGACGACCGCCGCCCGGGTGCCCGCGCTGACCGCACGGCTCGGGCAGCTGCACGGCTACGACCTCCCGGAGATCATCGCCACGCCCGTCGAAGGCGGCAGCGCTGAGTACCTGGCCTGGGTGACCGCCGAAACCGGGAACGGTGGTTAGCTGATCGGCATGGACGACCTCAGAACCCGCTTCGAGACGCTGACCACCGCCCACCTCGCGGACGCGTGCATCCGGGCCGGGCTCCCGGTCCGCTGCGCCCCGGCGACGACCCGCGCGGTGGAACCGGGCAGCCGCCTGTTCGGCCCGGCCGTGCCCGCCCGGCACGTCGGCAGTGTCGACGTCTTCCTGGAGGCGTTCGAGAACGCGGCCGCGGGCGGGGTGCTGGTGGTCGACAACGGCGGCCGCCTCGACGAAAGCTGCGTCGGCGACCTGGTGGTGCTGGAGGCCCGCGCGGCCGGGCTCGCGGGGGTCGTCATCTGGGGGCTGCACCGAGACACCGCCGACATCCGCGCCATCGGGCTGCCGGTGTTCAGCCTCGGTTCGCTCCCCACCGGCCCGTTGAGCCTCGGCCCGCGGGTCGACGGCGGACTCGATGAAGCGGTCGTCGGCACCTGGCGGATCGGGCCCGCGGACCTCGTGCTCGGTGACGACGACGGCGTCCTGTTCGTCCCGCTCGACCGCGCCGGCGAGCTGTTCACGCTCGCCGAGGGCATCCGCGACACCGAACGCCGCCAGGCCGACCGGATCCGCGCCGGCGAGCCGCTGCGCGACCAGGTCCGCTTCCGCGACTTCCTCACCGCGCGGGAAACCGACCCGGCGCTGACCTTCCGCGCGCACCTGCGTGCCGTCGGCGGCGCGATCGAGGAGTGAGCGTGTAACCGCGCCCGCACCGGGTATCCGGGCAGCGCACCGGCCCCGGGAGGCACGACCGTGGACAAGCTCATGGACTTCGGCAAGGACACCGAATACGACTTCGCCCGCGCCCTGCGGGCCTACCTCGGGCGGGTCGCGAAGGCCGCCGGAGTCGGCTTCGAGTCGTGTTCGCTCGACCTCGGTGTGCCCAGCTCCGGCTACGTGGCCCTCGACCGCGCGCGGCCGGACCACGACCACGACCTCGCGCTGGTCTGGGACGAGGTGCACGGCTGGGCGGCGGTCGTCGAGCCCGTGGGCGGGGAGACGGCCGAGGTGCTCGGGTACCTCGGCGGCGACGTGGTGCCCCCCGCGGACGCGGTCGTCCGGTTCCTCGACGGGCTGCGCTCCGCGACCCCGCCGGCCGGGCCGGTCCGCCCGCCGGTGCTGCGGACGGCGGGCGACCACGAAGAGCTCGTCGGCCGGCTGCCGGTGACCGGGCCCGAAGGCCTGCTGCGGCCGAGTTCCCCGGGCTACTGAGCGGCGTCCACACCGGAGGAAGGAACCCCGCGGAGCGCCTGAGATGAGCCGGCAGCCGCCGTCCGGCGAGGGATCCCCGTGAGCAGCCCCGACGAACCCCGTCCCGTCCGCGTCCTCCTCGTGGAGGACCACGACGTGGTGGGGATGCGGGGCGGGGGTGGTGCGCGGGCCGCGCGTGAGATCGCGCGGTGCAGCCCCGGCACCGCCATCCTGGCCTTCTCCGCCTACACGGACCGGGCTTCGATGGCCGGGCTCGCCGTGGCCGGTGTCACGGAGTACCTGGTGAAGGGCTCGCCGAACACGGTGATCGTCGAAGCCGTCCGGCGGCTGGGCCGCGGCGCGCCTTCGTGATCCGGGGTCAGCCGACCGGCCGGGGGTTCATCACGCCGTAGAAGTCCATCGGCAGCAACGTGAACAGCCGCAGCACCGCCCGGGACCGACCCGGGTCGACGGTGAGGCGGGCGCCCGCGGCGTCGGCGAGCAGCTGCGCCCGCAGCAGCGAGTTCAGCCCGGCGACGGAGAAGAACGTGACGCCATCGAGGTGGATGGCGACCTCTTCGACCTGGCTGCGGATCCGGGACTGGAGGACTTCGTCGAGCCGGCGCGCGGTGGAGAGGTCGATTTCACCGGCCACCTCGACCACGACGCTGCGGCGCGAGGGGCGGACCACGCGCAGGGCCATGTCGCCGTGGGCGTTGACCCAGGCGCCGGTGAGATCGTGGTCGGCCGGGCGGGGTTCGGGAACCATCGCGGCACACCCTTTCATCGGGTTGCGGCGGCTGACGGTTCAACCAGTACCTCCAGCATAGTGCATCTGCACCAGGTGGACCAGCGCGGGCAAATTCGGTGGACAGCCGCGCCGTGACCCGGTGTGATCGGCCGCGACCACACCGACGTGAGGGGTGCCTTGGCCACCGGAGACCTGTCGTCCGACGAAGCGACCATCACGGTGCCGGTGGTCCGGCGCCTGGTGGCGACGCAGTTCCCGCGGTGGGCCGGGCTGCCGGTCGAGCCCGCGCCGACGCAGGGCGTGGACAACGCGACGTTCCGCCTGGGACCGGACCTGGCGGTGCGGCTGCCGCGGTACGGGCGCTGGGCCGGGCAGGTCGCGCGTGAGCAGGAATGGCTGCCGAAACTGGCGCCCGGGCTGCCGCTGCCGGTCCCGGTGCCGCTGGCCGAAGGCGAACCGGGGGAGGGCTACCCGTTCCCGTGGTCGGTGCTGCGCTGGCTGCCCGGCGAGCCGCTCGACCCGGACGGCGTGGCCGACCCGGCCGAGGAGCTGGCGGATTTCTTCGCCGCGTTGCGCCGGGCGGACACCACCGGCGGCCCGCCACCCCAGTGGAGCAACGGCTTTCGCGGCGTCTCGACGACCGACGAACGCGACTCGGCGATCGCCCCGGCCCGGCTCGCCCCGCGGATCGAGGCGCTGGCCGGCCTGATCGACATCCCGGCGGTGGCGGCGGTCTGGGAGGCGGCGCGCGCGGCCCCGCCGTGGGACGGCCCACCGGTCTGGATCCACGGCGACCCGGCCCCGGCGAACCTCCTGTCCCGCGACGGCCGGCTCAGTGCGGTCATCGACTTCGGCACGATGGCGGTCGGCGACCCGGCGTGCGACCTGATCGTGGTGTGGTCGGCGCTGTCGGCGGCCGGGCGGCGGCGGTTTCGCGCGGCATCGGACATCGACGACGCCACCTGGGCGCGGGGGCGGGCGTGGGGGCTGACGGCGGTGCTGCCGACGCGGGCGGAGCTGACGGGTCCGGACCCGGCCGGGGCTCGGCGGCGGCTGGACGAGCTGGTGGCGGATCACCAGGCCTCGGGCCAGTAGGGGAAACCGGCCGCCGTGCGAGGTGGGTTGATGGCTGTGCTGCCGACGCAGGCCGAGCTGCCGGGCCCGGCAGCTGGATGAGCTGGTCGCCGATCACCAGGCGTCGGGCCGGTAGAGGAAATCCACCGGCTGCCATGCCAAGGTGGGCCCATGGGCACCACCGTCGTCAACCTGAAGGGCCACCGCGACGACCCGGACTACGCCGACGTCGTCTACGTCGGGCGGGCGATGCACCGCGGCGGCTGGCACCTCGCCGGCTCGAAGCTCGCCAGCCCGTTCCGGCCCGGCAAAGACGGCACCCGCGAGGAAGTCCTCACCCGGTACCGCGAGCACCTCCTCGCCCGGCCGGACCTGCTCGCGCTCCTGCCGGACCTGCGCGGCAAGCGGCTCGGCTGCTGGTGTGTCCCCCTGCTGTGCCACGCCCAGGTGATCGCCGACGTCGCGGATCACGGGCCGTAACGAAACGCACCCCCTCTGCGAGTAACCTGGCGACACGAGGGGGTGATCGACGGTGCCCGCGCGACGACATGCCGGCTTCGACCAAGCCGAACTGCCGAAGGCTCACCGGATCAGGTGGTGGTTCGCGGCGGTGACGGCCGGGCTCGTCGCCGTCAGCTTCGCCGTCGTGCCCTACCTGCCGTTCTTCCAGAGCTGGACGTTCGTCCGCGACCCGAAGGTCGCGAGCATCATCACCTGGACCGTGCTGCAGACGTCCGTCGTGGTCGTCTCCGCCGTCCTCACCCTGTACTTCGTCGGCAAGGCCCGGCTCGAAGCCGCCGCCTTCCGCGCCAACCAGATCGACATCCGGCTCTTCGTCGACGAACGCGCGCCGGACAGCCACGACCGGGAGATCGACTCCGCCGTCGAGCTGACCGCCACCTTCAAGCGGTTCCTCAACGACTCTCGCCTCTACACGCCGACGCCGGTCCCGGGCGTCGGCAGCTCGTACGACTTCATCCAGATCGTCGAGCACGCCGGCGACGCCGCCGACGGCTGGTGGAAGGCCGCCACCAAGCTGATCCGGCTCGCGCAGCCGCCCGCCGCGTTCACCGTCACCGGCACGGTCCGGCCGGGCAACACCGCGGGCCGCTACCAGCTGATCCTCGAGCTCGTGCGCGTCCCGCGGTTCGCGGCCGGCCCGCTGGTGATCGAGGACGAGAACTGGCCGCGGGTGCTGCACCGCGCCGCGAACGCCGTCGCCGCGCTGGTCATCCCGCGCAGCGCCTACGTGCGCACGAACATCCACTGGGCCGCCTGGCGCGACGCGAAGATCCCCTACGAGCTCTTCGACGCCTACCAGCGCGCCAACCACTTCGTCACCTACCGCCGCTACGACGAAGCCCTCGCCGAGTACTACCGCGCGGTCAGCCTCGACCCGTCGAACGTCTACATCAGACTCGAGATCGCGGCGCTGCAGGAGCAGCTCGACCTGCACCTCGACGCGCTCGCCACCTATGACGACGTGATCACCGTCTGCAGCCGGGGAAAGCCGGCCCTCGCCCGCTGGTGGATCGGCCCCGACTTCGCGCGGCAGCCGCGTCACGCCGGCCGCGGCCGGGACGTCGCGCTGCTGATCGCCCGGTACCGGCACGCCCTCGTGCTCGGCCACGGCGACTCCGTGGCCGGCTCGTGGTGGGTGCGGCGCACGACCGCGAGCGCGCCCGACGACGCGCGGGCGTTGCGCCGAGCCGAACTGCGGGCGGCGCTGGAACTGCGGTTCCGCCGGTACGTCGAGCTCGACGTCCGGACCCGGCCGTACCCGATCCCGCGGGAGAAGCGGCTCGAGCTGCACCGCCGGGTGCTGCGGGTGCCGGCGCGCGAACTCGTCGTCCAGGAGGCGACGCCGGAGCAGCTGGCCGAGTACAACCAGCGGGCCGCGGAGATGCGGTCGTACCTCGGCGCGCTTTCGCAGTACGAGATCGAACGGCTCCTCGAGGACTACCGCCGGTTCGGCCGGCGCTGGACCCGCAGCTGGCAGCAGCTGACGAACCGCGCGCTCGAGCTGTCCCTGATCTGGACGGTGGTGCGGCGCGCGATGGCCGACGTCGAGCCGATGTCCGGCGCCGTCCCCGAACCCCGCCCGGCCTACCCCGGCAGCCGCGTGAAGCTGGCCGACGTCTGCCCGGACCGGCGCTGGCCGCCGGACCCGCAGAGGCTCGACGACACGGTCGAGGCCGCGGGCGGGCGCAAGTCGTGGGAAGAGTGCTACAACGCGGCGAGCGTCTACGCCGTCGCCATGCTCGAAGTCGGTCCCCGCGGGGAACGGGACCTGCGCGACCGGGCCCGCAACCCGCGTCTCACCGGCGAAGCGCGGGACGAAGTGGCGCGCCGCGCGATCCGCGAGCTCTACCACGCCGCGACGATCAGCCACAGCGGACGGCTGCCGGAGCGCCGCTCGTGGGTGATGGGGGAGGACCCCGACCTCGCCGCGCTGCGCGGGCACGAGCTGTTCCGCGTCTTCGAGATGGTCACCTTCTCGCCGGACCGGGCCGCCCCGCTACGGCCGCAGCGCGCCCACGTCTGGGAACAGGTCAGCTACGTGCGGCACCTCGTCGGCGAGATCGCGGCGTGCCGCGCGCACTTCTGGCGGGTCCGCACCCTCGACCCCGAGCCGCGGCCGGACAGCCGGACGCTCGACCGCTGGCGCTCGGCCGACCGCGACGCCTGGCGGAAGCTTTCCCGGCTGGCCACCGGGAAACAGGACTGGTACACCCGCTACCAGGCGATCTGCGCGTTCCGCGAGTGGTCGGCCGACTCGGGTTACCCGGGCTCGATCAGCGGGTTCCCGCTCTACAGCGAGGACCGGCTGCACGCCCAGCTGCGTGGCGCGGCCGGCTCGCGGGGGAAGACCGGGCTGGACGCCAACGTCGTCGTCCGCGAGTACGTGCGGCTCTGCGACCAGCGGCTCGACCAGCTGGTGACCGACATCGCGGAGTTCGAAGGCGCACTAGTGACGGAGGAGGAGTTCGCCGCCCGAGCGGAGCTGTGGGCCGCGCTCTGCTCGTGGTTCGACGACGACATCGCCGACGGCTCCTCGGCCGGCGAACGCCGTGAACGGTTCCGGAAGCTCGCCCGCGCCTAGGCACTGTCCTGTAAGTCATCGGAGCCAGAGCACGATGGCGGCGATGGTGAGTTCTGCCTGGTAGTAAGCGGCGCGTTTGGCATAGCGGGTG